>NZ_CANLRG010000004.1 GCF_947493565.1 uncultured Lutibacter sp.
ACCCATTCCCTTGTTAGCGGCTGCAAATATACCACTCTTTTTTATTCCTATACAAACTTTTTTTAACCTTTTTTTGAGAAAAATTTAACTTCAAGTTTACTTCTCTGAAAGTATGGCTTTTAACTTCTAAAAAATTGAAACTTAATTTTCAATACTTTTACATATCTTTTCGATAATATCTATAACATGTAATATGGTATAAGAAAAACGTATTGCGCATCTGATAGTTTTCTAATATCTTTGCACTTCTAATAAAAAAATATGATTCAAATAACATTACCAGACGGTTCTAAAAGAGAATTTAAAAGAGGAAGCACTCCAATGGATGTTGCAAAATCTATAAGCGAAGGATTTGCTCGAAATGTAATTTCGGCACAATTTAATGATACTACTATTGAGACTTCAACACCGCTTAATGAGGATGGCAGTTTAATTCTTTATACATTTAATGATACTGAAGGTAAAAAAGCTTTTTGGCACTCTTCGGCTCATGTACTTGCGCAAGCTATTCAACATTTGTATCCAAATGTAAAGTTAACCATAGGACCAGCTATTGAAAATGGCTTTTATTATGATATTGATTTTGGTAATAATATAGTTTCAGAAAAAGATTTTCCAACTATTGAAAAGAAATTCTTAGAATTGGCTAGAGGAAAACATGAATTTAAGATGCGTGAAGTTAGTAAAGCTGATGCACTTTTAAAATATAAAAAAGAAGAAAATCAATATAAGGTAGAGTTAATAGAGAATTTAAATGATGGTGAGATTACTTTTTGTGATCATTCAGACTTTACTGATTTATGTCGTGGAGGACACATTCCCAATACAGGTATTATTAAAGCCGTTAAAGTAATGAGTGCTGCTGGTGCTTATTGGAGAGGAGATGAAAAAAACAATCAATTAACCAGAATTTATGGTGTTTCTTTTCCTAAACAAAAAATGCTTACAGAGTATTTAGAGTTGTTAGAAGAAGCCAAACAGCGCGATCATAGAAAATTAGGAAAAGAATTAGAACTGTTTGCCTTTTCTTCAAAAGTAGGACAAGGATTACCTCTTTGGTTGCCTAAAGGTGCTGCTCTAAGAGATCGATTAGAAAGTTTTTTAAAGAAAGCTCAGAAAAAAGCTGGGTACGAAATGGTAATGACTCCTCATATTGGTCAAAAAGAATTATACGTTACTTCTGGACATTATGAAAAATATGGAGAAGACAGTTTTCAACCTATACACACTCCAAAAGAAGGTGAAGAGTTTTTATTAAAACCTATGAACTGCCCGCACCACTGTGAAATTTTTAACCATAAACCTTATTCATATAAAGAATTACCTAAAAGATTTGCCGAATTTGGTACCGTTTATAGATATGAACAAAGTGGAGAGTTACATGGATTGACTCGTGTAAGAGGGTTTACTCAAGACGATGCGCATATTTTTTGCACACCTGACCAATTAGATCAGGAGTTTAAAAATGTAATTGACCTCTCATTGTATGTATTAAACTCTTTAAGTTTTGATAATTTTACAGCGCAAGTATCTTTAAGAGATAAAGAAAATAAAGATAAATATATAGGAAGCGATGAAAATTGGGAAAAGGCTGAAAATGCCATTATAAATGCTGCCAAAGAAAAAGGATTGGATTATGTAATTGAATATGGAGAAGCTGCTTTTTATGGCCCTAAGTTAGATTTTATGGTAAAAGATGCTTTAGGTAGAAGTTGGCAGCTTGGAACTATCCAAGTAGACTACAACTTACCTGAACGATTTGATTTAACTTATAAAGGAGCCGACAACCAATTACACAGACCTGTAATGATTCACCGTGCTCCATTTGGTTCAATGGAAAGATTCATTGCTGTTCTATTAGAACACACAGGTGGAAAATTCCCATTATGGCTAACTCCAGAGCAAGTTATTATATTGCCAATCAGTGAAAAATATCAAAAATATGCTGAAAAAGTTTTAGATTTGTTAGAAAATTCCGAAATTCGCGCCCTTATAGATGACAGAAGTGAAAAAACAGGTAGAAAGATTAGAGATGCTGAGTTAAATAAAATTCCATTTATGTTGATTGTTGGTGAACAAGAAGAAAAAGATGGAATTGTTTCTGTAAGAAAACAAGGAGAAGGAGACATAGGAACATTTTCAATAAATGATTTCGTATCTTTTTTAAATAAAGAAATAAATAGTACATTACAACAATTTTAAGTTTAATTTAAAATCTAAAGTCATAGCAATAAAAAGAAAATCAGGGGGAAGAAAACCTTGGAGAGTAATTAAAGAAGATCAACATAGAATTAATGAAAAAATAACTCATGTTGACGAAGTACGTTTAGTAGGTGATAACGTAGAAATTGGTGTATATCCATTAGCTAAAGCAAAATCACTTGCTAAAGAACAAGAACTAGATTTGGTTGAAATTTCACCAAAAGCGGTACCTCCGGTTTGTAAAATAATAGACTATAAAAAATTTCTATACGAACAAAAAAAGAGAGAAAAAGCCCAAAAAGCTAAAGCATCTAAAGTTGTAGTAAAAGAAATTAGATTTGGTCCAAATACTGATGAGCACGATTTTGAATTTAAAAAGAAACATGCTTTAAAGTTTTTACAAGATGGTGCTAAGTTAAAAGCATTTGTGTTTTTTAAA
Organism: uncultured Lutibacter sp.; assembly: GCF_947493565.1. Taxonomy (GTDB): domain Bacteria; phylum Bacteroidota; class Bacteroidia; order Flavobacteriales; family Flavobacteriaceae; genus Lutibacter; species Lutibacter aestuarii. Next base: position 2,642 of record NZ_CANLRG010000004.1, read on the forward strand.
GGAAGATCTATTATTTATAAAGATCAAGGACATATTTTACTTTTAAGATTAGCTACAGAACTTGAAGAATACGGAAAAGTTGAGCAAATGCCTAAATTAGAAGGTAAACGTATGATTATGTACATTGCTCCAAAAAAGAAATAATACTTCGATTGTTTAAAATAATCAAATTAAAGATTACTTTTGCACTCGAAAAAATATTAAGCAAGATAAAAAAGTAGAAGAAAGATGCCTAAAATGAAAACAAAATCTAGTGCTAAGAAGCGTTTTAAGCTTACTGGTTCTGGAAAAATTAAAAGAAAACACGCTTTCAAAAGTCACATTTTGACTAAGAAAAGTAAAAAACGTAAATTAAAGTTAACTCACGCTGGTTTAGTTCATAAATCAGATGAAGCTAACATTTTACAACAGTTAACTTTAAAATAATAAAGTTACAGGGAATTTAATTATTAACCTTGGAGTAGTGCCAATACAAGTTCAAATATTAGATTTGACGCCTACTACAAAAAAACAAACGAATTATGCCAAGATCAGTAAATTCAGTTGCTTCAAGAGCTAGAAGAAAAAAGATATTGAAGCAAGCAAAAGGTTACTTTGGACGTAGAAAAAACGTTTACACAGTAGCAAAAAATGCGGTTGAAAAAGGAATGCTATATTCTTACAGAGACCGTAAAAACAAAAAAAGAACTTTCCGTGCTTTATGGATTCAACGTATTAACGCTGGAGCTCGTCAGTATGGAATGTCTTACTCACAGTTTATGGGTAAAGTAAAAGCTAATAATATTGAATTGAACCGTAAGGTACTTGCAGATTTAGCGATGAACAATCCAGAAGCTTTTAAGGCAATTGTTGATACCGTAAAATAGATTTTTTAATTTCTTGCTTATATATAAAAAACCCAATCTTTCGATTGGGTTTTTTAGTTGTTTATTTCTCAATTTCCCTTAAACTCTCCATTTTTTTATGTTCCATAAAACTAGTGATAGTTTCAAAATGTTCTTTAACACGTTTATTCCCAAACTCGAAAACCTTTTCAGCTAAACCATCTAAAAAATCTCTATCATGAGATACTAAAATTAATGTACCATCAAAATCTTTCAATGCTTTTTTAATAATATCTTTGGTTCTCATATCTAAATGATTTGTAGGTTCATCTAAAATTAGAACATTTACAGGTTCCAACAATAATTTAATCATTGCCAAACGTGTTTTCTCACCTCCCGAAAGTACTTTAACTTTTTTACTGGTATTGTCTCCACTAAACATAAAGGCGCCTAATAAATCTTTTATTTTTGTTCTAATATCTCCTACTGCTATTTGATCAATGGTTTCAAAAACCGTTAATTCTTCATCTAATAATGATGCTTGATTTTGTGCGAAATAACCAATTTTTGCATTATGTCCTACCTCTAAACTTCCTTCAAAATCTATTTCTCCCATAATTGCTTTAATCATGGTTGATTTTCCTTCTCCATTTTTTCCTACAAATGCAACTTTTTGCCCTCGTTCAATTACCAAATTAGCATTTGTAAAAACTATATGTTGGTCATAGTTTTTAGATAATTCATTTACAACAACAGGATATTGACCACTTCTTGGAGCTGGTGGAAATTTTAATCGTAAAGCCGATGAATCTACCTCATCAACTTCAACCAGTTGTAATTTCTCTAGCATTCTAACTCTGGATTGTACTTGATTAGTTTTTGAATAAGTCCCTTTAAAACGTTCAATAAATTCCATATTTTCAGCAATCATTTTTTGCTGTTCATCATAGGCTTTTTGTTGATGTTCTCTTCTATCTTTTCGCAATTCTAAATAATGGGTATAATTGGCTTTATAATCATAAATTCGCCCCATTGTTACCTCAATAGTTCTATTGGTAATATTATCTACAAAAGCTCTATCGTGTGAAATTACAATGACTGCTTTGGCTGAATTGATTAAGAAATCTTCTAACCATTGCACACTTTCAATGTCGATATGATTGGTGGGTTCATCTAATAAAATTAAATCTGGCTTTTGTAATAAAATTTTAGCCAATTCAATTCTCATTCTCCATCCTCCTGAAAATTCGGAAGTAGCACGAGTAAAGTCTTTACGCTCAAACCCTAATCCCTTTAATACTTTTTCAACTTCGGCTTCATAGTTAATTTCTTCAATAGCATAAAATTTTTCACTTAATTCAGAAACGCGCTCAATCAAAGTCATGTATTCATCACTTTCATAATCTGTTCTAACGGTTAAAGTTTCATTAATTTTATCTATTTCACTCTTCATTTCAAATATTTCAGCAAATGCTTTGGAAGTTTCTTCAAAAACTGTAGCCTCATCTTTTGTCAATAAATGTTGTGGTAAATATGCTATTTTTGTTTCTTTTGGCGCTGAAATATTTCCAGTATTTGGCTTATTTACGCCTGCAATTATTTTTAATAGGGTAGATTTTCCAGCCCCATTTTTCCCCATCAAAGCAATTTTATCATTTTCATTTATTGAAAATGATACGTTACTAAATAATGTGGTTCCTCCAAACTGTACTGAAATATCGTTAACTGTTATCATTTTACTAAATTATTTTTGAAAGGCGCAAATATACATGGTTTGATTAACTTATTAATGATGAAATTTTTTGATTTTGACACAAAAAAAGCAAGAATAAAAATATTCTTGCTTTAAATGTTTTGAGAAACAAAAAAATTAAAGTACTTCTCCTAACTCTTTTAACTTTTCTGTATTTTCAGCAAGTTTCAATTCTTCAATAATTTTGTGAATATCACCGTTAATTACATTTTGTAAATCGTATAAGGTTAGCCCAATTCTATGTTCAGTTACACGACCTTGCGGATAGTTGTATGTTCTAATTTTTGCTGAACGATCTCCACTAGCCACCAAAGAATTTCTTTTAGCAGAATCTTCAGCTAATTTTTTCTCCAATTCTTGTTCATATAAACGAGAACGAAGTACTTTCATCGCTTTGTCTTTATTTTTATGTTGCGATTTTTGATCTTGACATTGCGCTACCAATCCAGTAGGAATATGAGTTAAACGAACTGCAGAATAAGTCGTATTTACAGATTGCCCCCCTGGACCTGAAGCACAGAAATAATCTACCCGAATATCACTAGGTTTTAGCTCCACATCAAACTCTTCAGCTTCTGGCAATACCATTACTGTAGCAGCTGAAGTATGAACACGTCCTTGAGTTTCGGTTTGTGGCACACGTTGCACACGATGAACACCAGATTCAAACTTCATATCACCGTAAACATCAGTTCCTGAAACACTAAAAATAATTTCTTTAAATCCTCCAGAAGTTCCTTCACTAATATCTTCAACTTCTGTTCTCCAACCTTTATCTGAACAGTATTTTGTATACATTCTATACAAATCACCTGCAAAAATACTTGCCTCATCACCTCCAGTACCAGCTCTAATTTCAACAATGACATTTTTAGCATCTTCAGGGTCTTTTGGAATAAGCATAAATTTTATTTTTTCCTCTAACTGAGGAATTTTTTCGTTAGCCTCTTCCAATTCCATTTTAGCCATCTCTGTCATCTCTTCGTCTGATCCATCGGCTATAATTTCTTTTGCTTCTTCAATATTACTTAACAACCGTTCGTATTCGTTAATAACATCTATTACCGTACTTAAATCTTTGTATTCTTTATTGATGGCGATATAACGTTTTTGATCCGAAATAATATCTGGCTGGATAATTAAATCGGAAACTTCATCAAATCGTTGTTTTACTATTCTTAACTTATCTAACATGTATTTTTTTAATTGGAATGCAAATTTACAATAATTTCTTGAGAATTATCAATTCAATATTTGTTACCTTTATCAAATTAGTATTAAACTATCTATGAAAAAGATTCGGTTATTTTTGAAATATTATCAATCAATAGCTATAATCCCAAGTATTGCAACATTGTTTTTTAGTTTTCAAATAAAAAGTTTGGGAATTAGCTTTTTAATCGCTGCGGTATTTTCAAAATTGTTTATTTTAATCATGATTTGGTTTCTTGAATGGATGAACAATCGGAAAAAAGAAAACTTATATTTTTATTTTAATAGTGGAATAACTCAAATTCAATTATACACTAGTACTTTTTTAATAGATACTATCATTTTATTTATATTTACATTTATAGTTTTATGGATTTTTTAGAAATTGATAGTGTAGAAATATCATTTAAGAATAAACCAATTTTAAATGGAATTTACTTAAAAGCTGAACAAGGAACTGTTACTGGAATTTTTGGGAATAATGGTTGTGGTAAAAGCACATTGCTTCGAATTATTTTTGGAGAATTACAACCTTCTTTTAAATCTTTAAGAATAAATGGAAAACGATTTTCTAAACCTTTTTTAACCTCTAATGAAGTAAAATACTTGCCTCAGTTTCATTTTATCCCTAAATCAATGACAGTCCAGAATGCATTTTATCATTCTAATATTGATATAAATAACTTTTACACACTTTTCCCTGAACTTATTAACTTAAAAAATCAGAAATTCAAATTACTTTCAGGTGGAGAAAAAAGAATCATTGAAACCTTTTTAATATTAAAATCAAATGCAAAATTTATTTTGCTCGATGAGCCTTTTTCACATATAGCTCCAGTGTATATTAATCGTATTATAAATTTAATACATAAAGAAAAACAACATAAAGCGATTATTGTTACCGATCATATGCATAAATATATTATTGATATAACTGATACATTATATTTATTAAAAGATGGTTGGTCTAAAGAAATCAAAAACTTAAGTGATTTAGAATTATATAGGTATCTGAATTTTTAATACTCAAAAACTCCATATTCACTTTTAATGGTCAACTTTTTAGTTTCAGAAGCTTCTACCCTACCTATAATTTGAGCATTTACATTAAAACTTTTAGAAATAGCCATTAAATCATCTGCTATTTCAGGCGAAACATACAATTCCATACGGTGACCACAATTAAATACTTGATACATTTCTTTCCAATCCGTATTACTTTGCTCTTGAATTAATTTAAAAAGCGGTGGTACCGGAAACATATTGTCTTTAACAATATGTAAATTGTCAACAAAATGAAGAATTTTTGTTTGTGCTCCACCACTACAATGCACCATTCCATGAATGTTATTTGAAGTATATTTTTCCAATATTTTTTTTATGATTGGTGCATAAGTTCTTGTTGGGGAAAGAACTAATTTTCCTGCATCAATTGGAGCGTTTTCTACAGAATCAGTTAATTTCATTTCTCCTGAATACACTAAATCTTCAGGAACTGCTGCATCAAAACTTTCTGGGTATTTTTTTGCTAAATACTTATTAAAAACATCGTGACGAGCTGAAGTTAATCCGTTAGACCCCATTCCTCCATTATATCCATTTTCATAAGTTGCTTGACCAAAAGATTCTAAACCAACAATTACATCACCCGGTTTAATATTTGCATTATCGATAACATCCGTTCTTTTCATACGGGCAGTTACGGTAGAATCTACAATTATAGTTCTCACCAAATCTCCAACATCAGCTGTTTCACCTCCAGTTGAATGAATTTCAACTCCAAATTCTTTTAAATCACTCAACAACTCTTCAGAGCCATTAATAATTGCAGAAATTACCTCTCCTGGAATTACATTTTTATTTCTCCCAATTGTAGAAGAAAGCATAATATTATTGGTAGCACCAACACATAATAAATCATCAATATTCATAATCAATGCATCTTGAGCGATGCCTTTCCATACAGAAATGTCTCCAGTTTCTTTCCAATACATATAAGCTAATGACGATTTTGTTCCTGCTCCATCTGCGTGCATTATTAAACAATAATTTTCATCTCCTGTTAAATAGTCTGGTACAATTTTACAAAATGCTTTTGGAAACAATCCTTTATCAACATTTTTTATAGCATTATGTACATCTTCTTTTGATGCTGACACTCCTCTTTGACTGTACCTTTTACTTATTTCTGAACTCATTAGTGTGTTGTTATATTGTTTTGCAAAAGTAATTTTTAATTTTCAATTAATGAAACATAAAAAAACTGAATCAACCATTTGCATTTTAATAAAAAATAAAAAATCCTGCTATTATGCAGGATTTTTGTTTTTGATTTTAAAAGTTATCTTGTAAATAGTAACTCTCTATATTTAGTTAATGGCCATAATTCATCATCAATCATCAACTCCAGTTTATCACAGTGATATCTGATTTCTTCAAAAAATGGTTTTACTTTAAAGCAATAAGCATCTGCCTTTTTTACTGCATCTTCAATATTATTTGCTTTTTTACGAGCATCAATCATAGCGTCAACTTTAGCATGTATTACTTCAATATGCTCAGATATTTTCTTTATTAATTTGATTTGTTCTCCAGCTTGTTTTTCAAAATCTTTTCCAAAAATATCCTTCAATCCCACTACATTTTCAATAAGCATATTTTGATAACGAACAGCCGTTGGAATTACATGGTTACCTGCAATATCTCCTAAAACACGAGATTCTATTTGAATACGCTTCGTATATTCTTCAATCTCAATTTCATAACGAGCTTCAACCTCTACCGGACTCATTACATTCATTTCATCAAATAAAGCAATGGTTTTTTTAGAAATTCTAGCTTTTAAAGCTTCTGGTGTGGTTTTATTATTGCTAAGCCCACGTTTTTTTGCTTCTTTTTCCCAAGCTTCACCATAACCATTACCTTCAAACAATACATTTCTTGATGCTTTAATATACTCTCTAAGTACATTAAAAATAGCTTCATCCTTCTTTAAATCTTTAGTTTCAATTAGCACATCAACTTCACCTTTAAATTCTTTTAATTGTTTGGCTACAATCGTATTTAAAACGGTCATTGGATTTGCACAGTTTGCGGTTGATCCAACTGCTCTAAATTCAAACTTATTACCAGTAAATGCAAATGGAGAAGTTCTATTTCTATCGGTATTATCTAACAATACGTCTGGAATTTTACCAACAACATTTAATTTAAGATCAGTTTTTTCTTTCGGAGAAAGTTTTCCATTAGTTACGCCTTCTAATTCAGCTAAAACTTTTGTTAATTGTTCTCCTATAAAAACTGAAATAATTGCTGGTGGAGCCTCGTTTGCTCCTAATCTATGATCATTACTAGACGAAGCAATAGCTGCTCTTAACAACTCTTCATTATCGTACACTGCCTTTATTGTGTTGATAAAGAATGTTAAAAATTGAAGATTGCTCATTGGAGTTTTACCTGGTGCTAATAAATTTATTCCAGTATTTGTTGATAATGACCAGTTATTATGCTTTCCTGAACCATTTACTCCTGCAAATGGTTTTTCATGTAGTAATACTTTTAAATTATGACGTGACGCCACTTTCCCCATAACATCCATCAATAAAGAGTTATGGTCTACTGCTAAATTAGACTCTTCATAAATTGGCGCTAATTCAAACTGATTAGGAGCTACCTCATTATGACGAGTTTTTACCGGAATACCCAAAAGCATACATTCAGTTTCTAAATCTCTCATATAATTTAAAGCTCTACTTGGAATAGACCCAAAATAATGATCGTCTAACTGCTGCCCTTTTGCAGGAGAGTGTCCTAAAAGAGTTCTTCCTGTTAAAGTAATATCTGGCCTGCTATTAGCTAACGCTTTATCAATTAAAAAGTATTCTTGCTCCCATCCTAAAGATGAAGTCACTTTTTTTACATTTTTATCAAAATATTTACAAACTGCTGTTGCAGCGTCATCTACTGCGTGCAAGGCTCTTAATAAAGGTGTTTTATAATCTAATGCTTCACCTGTGTATGATACAAATACCGTTGGAATACATAAAGTTGTTCCATAAATATATGCTGGTGATGTTGGATCCCAAGCAGTATAACCACGTGCTTCAAAGGTATTTCTAATTCCTCCATTTGGGAAACTTGAAGCATCTGGTTCTTGTTGAACTAGCTGACTTCCTCCAAATTTTTCAATTGCCATACCATCTCCAATAGTTTCAAAAAAAGCATCATGCTTTTCTGCAGTTGCTCCTGTTAATGGCTGAAACCAATGTGTGTAGTGTGTAACTCCTTTAGACAATGCCCATTCTTTCATAGAAGAAGCCACTTGGTCTGCTATTTTACGGTCAATCTTTGTCCCATGTTTTACTGCATTTATCACACCTTTAAATGCTTCCTTAGTCAAATATTGACGCATGGTGTTTTCATTAAATACATTCAATCCAAAAAGTTCTGATCTTCTAGTATCTTCAACAACTTTAATTGGTTTTCTATTTGAAGCTTCCTTTAAAGCTTGAAATCTAATTTTAGACATTTTAATTAATTTAGAATTAATACACTATTTTTAACAGTGCAAATCTAACTTAAAAATGATTTAAAAAAAAATTACCCCCTAAAAAAATAGGGGTAATGTTTAAATATTTTAAATTTTGTTAATAACCACCTCTATTTTTAGATGATTATTACTTTTAAACTACAATTTTTTAAATTTTCAAAATTAATAAAACATCTTAAAAACAAATATAGCATATAAGGCTCCTAAAATTAAACCTTCTTTCCAACCCAATTTCATTTTAGTCGGTACAAAATTAAGTGGTAAAACCAACAATGAAATAGCTAACATCCAAAAAATATCATTCGATAATAATCCACTATCTGTAATTTTTATAGGAGTAATAATTGATGTCAACCCAAGTACAGCTAGAATATTAAATACATTTGACCCTATTAAATTTCCTAAAGAAATTGCTTTTTCTTTTTTTAAGACTGCAATTACTGATGCTGCTAATTCTGGAATACTTGTTCCAATAGAGACCACAGTAACCCCAATTATTCGCTCACTAACATTAAAGTTTTCAGCCAAACCAACAGCACCATTTATTAACAATTCTGAACCAGCCCATAATCCTACTCCTCCAATTACCAAAAAAAGTACATCTTTATATAATGGTAATTCTACATCATCCTCGGGCAATTCGTCAACAACTGCAGGTTTTTGAAATCTTAATAAATAAATTAAAAATATTATCAAAAAAGAAAATAGTATAATTCCTTCATAGCGCTGTAACTCACCATCAAAAACAATAAACCCATATAATAATAAAGAAGCTATCATCATTACCGGCCAATCTGTTTTATAAAAACTCTTTTCTACACTTATTGTAGAAAGTATAATGGTAATTGCTAACACCAAACCTAAATTTGCAATATTTGAGCCTATAACATTTCCAAAGGCAATATCTGCATGTCCTTCTAAAGCTGATTTTACGCTCACAATTAATTCAGGTGCAGATGTTGCAAAAGATACAACAGTCATTCCAATCACAATTTTTGGAATTTGCAAACGCAATGAAAAACCTACTGCAGATTTTAACAACCAGTTTCCTCCTAAAATTAAAAACACCAACCCAATAACAACCAAAAGTAAATTCATTAAATAATATTTTTTGCAAATATATAAGATTTTAAAAGGCTACAACAACATTAAACCAATTTGAAAAACTTAAGGTTTTGTTAAATAACTATTTTTATAGTTGCACAACTAATTTAATAGTTTATATTTGATAAAAAATATTAGTCATGGATAAACTAACTAACAAAGAAGAGGAAATAATACACGTTTTATGGAAGTTAAAAAAGGCATTTGTAAAAGAAGTTGTTGCTGAGTTACCTAAACCTAAACCACACTACAATACCGTATCAACTGTTATAAGAAAAATGGAAGACAAAGGTTTTATTAAGCATGAGACTTTTGGAAATACTCATAGGTACTACCCTGCCATTTCAAAAGAAGACTATAGAAAAAGATTCTTTTCAACAGCAATTCAAAATTATTTTGAAGATTCTTATAAAAATGTAGTTTCTTTTTTTGCTAAAGAAGAAAAAATTAGTGCTGATGAACTTAGGGAAATTATAAAAATTATTGAAAGTAAAAAATAAATATTATGGATTATTTACTTAAAGCCAGTGGATTGGTAATTTTATTATTTTTATTTTACCAACTTTTTTTAAAAAATGAAACCTTTTTTAAATCCATAAGATCCTATTTTTTAATTGGTTTACTAATTGTAATATCTCTGCCATTAATTGAAGTACCTATTTACGTTGAGAATGTTGCTAATCAGTTTAACAATATAGAATTTGTTGAAACTTCTAATCAAATTGTAAAAGATCCACAAATAAATTGGATCTTCATAATTAGCAGTATATACTTAATAGGTGTACTCTTTTTTTTACTTAAGTTTTTATTTCAATTAATTTCTTTAGGCTATTTAATAGCAAAACATCCTGCTGTAAAAGAAGATAAATATTATTTTATTGAAACTTCTAAAAACATTTCACCATTTTCATTTTTCAATATTATTATTTTTAATAATGAAAAATTTACTTCTGAAGAATTAGAGCAAATAATAAACCATGAAAAAGCCCATGCCATACAATGGCACTCGCTTGATACACTGCTTGCTCATATTTTAGTAATTGTATTATGGTTCAACCCTTTTGTTTGGCTTTTTAAAAAAGCTGTAGAACAAAATTTAGAATATTTAGCAGATAAATATGCATTAGAATTAGCTGAAAATCATAAACTCTATCAATTTACCTTACTAAAAACAAGTCAGATATCCTATTGTGCTGACATTACAAATAATTTTTACAATTCATTAATTAAAAAACGAATCATTATGCTACACAAAAACCCATCCACTAATAGAAACCAATGGAAATACGCTTTATTAATTCCGTTGTTAACAGCGTTTGTATTTATATTCAATACCAAAACAATTGCTCAAGAAAAAAAACTAGTACAACTTGAAGAAGTTAACAAACTTAAAGTTGAATTAGTTATAGATAAAAATTCAAAAGAAGAGACTTTAAAAAAAGAACAAACATTTTTCGAAAAAGAGTTCAATGTTAATTTAACTTTTAAAGGAATTAAAAGAAATTCGGAAGGAGAAATTACAGCAATTAAAATTACAGCCAAATCTAAAGGAAGTCAAGCCAATTATTCCATTTCTGGAGACACTCCTATTAATCCTATTAAAATTTCTTACGATTCAGAAAACGATGATTTGCAGATTGGCAACGGAAAAATGGTTTACCAAAAAGGTTATGCATATAAAATTCAAGAAAATGGTAACACCCAGATAACAAAACATAAAAATAACAAAGGAAATTATGTCGTAGTAACCTCTGACGGAGAAAATGTTAAACTACATTCTAAAGATGACAATGTAGTAGTTGAAACAGAAAAAATTGTGATTAGAAAAAAAGGGGATAAAACTTGGGTTGACAAAAATGAAAATAAAGAAATTAAGGTAGAAGTCATCAAATCTAAAGATGGTAATGAAGTTGTAAAAATCATTGAAGAGGTTAATGAAGACAATGCCAGTGAACAAATTTATATTATCGAAACTGACGATGAAAAAGGGAAAAACTATAAAGTTACTAAAAAAGAAAACTTTGTATTCATAGGTGACAATGAAAAAGAGCCTTTAATTTATATTGATGGGAAAGAAGCATCAAAAAAAGAAATGGATAAACTTGCCCCTAATAAAATTAAAAAAATTGAAGTATTAAAAGGAGAATCAGCCACAGAAAAATACGGTAAAAAAGCAAAAGATGGTGTTATTTTAATAACTACTAAGAATTAATTATTTATGAAAAAATGCTTCATACTGTTTACTTTATTTTTTATTAGTTTCATAAATTACGCTCAAACAATTTCTGGAACTATTTATAACAAAACTACAAATGAAGTCTTACCTGGAGCATCTATATATTTAAATGGAACCACTATTGGAGATGTTAGTGATTTTAATGGTTATTTTGAATTAAATTTAGCTAAAATTACTAACACTCCATTAATTATAAGCTATACAGGTTTTAAAACTATTTTAATTGCATCAAAAGACCTTTCTAAAAAACTTAAAATATATTTAGAAGAAGAAACTCAACAACTTAATGAAGTAATTATATCACCCGATAAATGGAGCAGAAAAAAAAAGTTGCAAATATTTAAAAATGAATTTTTGGGTACATCTGAAAATGCAAAATATTGTACCATTGAAAATGAAAAAGATATACAACTTATGTACAATGATGCAACCAAAACTCTTTCGGCATATTGTAACCAACCAATTATTATAAAAAATAAATTTTTAGGCTACCAAATAAACTATAATTTAACAGAATTTGAAGTCAAATTTCATACAAGCTTAAATGGCTTTAGACTTATTAAAAGTGTTTATAACGAGGGGTATAGCTTTTTTAAAAATTTACGAAAAAAAGTAACATCTAAAACAATCAAAAATAGAAAAAAAGCATATAATGGATCTTCTATCCACTTTATGAAATCTTTAGCAAATAAACGTTTAACTGAAAATAAGTTTGAAATCTATTATAAAAGTTGGCCAACGCTACCTTATAAATATTTTACACTACATACTCAAAATGGATTAACCAAAGTAAATGTTAACGTTGAAAGTTTAGACATACTTTACAACAAAACTGACCAATCTAAAATACAATTTCAATTAAAAAATGGGAGTGGTGTTTTTTATATTGATAAAAATGGTAACCATATGCCACCTAAGGCAATCTCTTGGGCTGGTAATTTATCCTTAAAAAGAATCTCTGATATGCTTCCCCTCGATTATGATTTAACAAAAAAGCAATAACCATAACAATTTAAAATTCTAAAGAGTTAAAATTATTAATAGTTACAAACTTAAAAATAATCAAATTGATCTTTTTTACTAGCTTTTATAATCAAAATTCCATTACTTTAAAAAAATACAGATAAAACCCCCTTTACTTACTTACTATTTAAAACTTAAAACACATTTTAAATTACTATTTAAAACTTATTTGTAGAATAAAAGTAACAACAACAAATCATTTTTATTATTTAATTTCAAATTGAAAGTCAAATTGATAAATTCTTATTAAAATATTTGTAACATAGGATAAAATTATCATATCTTAAAATTAGAATTAATTCAACAACTAATTTATTAACCTTTAAAACTTAAAATATGATAACAATTTTTATGGTAATTATTCAATTAATACTTAATTTAATTAGCTATCTAATTTAATAGTTCCTTTTTTAAAATTCTATTTATAACAATCGATTGTTTTTACAGAAAAGATTCCAAGTTTTGTGGAATTTTTTTTATTCTGTACTTTTACTTAATGAAAAAAGAACTTTTTAAATTTTTAGCTAAAGTTAATAAAGCAACACTTCCAAGCTTTACGAAAAAAAGATTAGATATGGCCAAAGCTAAAAAATGGCAACTTGCTATTATTGGATGGCGATATTTTGTTACAAAAAATAGTTTGTAAATAATTAAAAAATATTATATTTGCACCCTCAAAACGGCCTCGTGGCGCAACTGAATAGCGCATCTGATTACGGCTCAGAAGGTTACAGGTTTGAATCCTGTCGAGGTCACTTTTAAAGCTCTTAAAGAGTTCTAAATCCCTGCAATTTCTATATTTGTAGGGATTTGTCGTTTTTATACAATCATTTAATTTGATGCTAAATGATCACGAATCAATTCATACCAATTTAGCATTCCTTTATCGATACAATTCCATAGATTTTTTTATCGCTTTTTCTAGGATATTTGATTTAGCCATGGCTTCGTTGAAATTACTTCTTTTCCATTTTTAAAATTACGTAGCAAATTGTTAGTTGAATGCTTGTTGTTTTGCTATTTAGTTAAATGTAAGCATAAATTTTATGAGGTGTTGTAATGCATTTAATTAAAATATATTGGGAAAGCGTATCCTCCCCAGTATTCAGTGTTTAGTCCTTTATATTTTGATGGAATAAAAGTTACTATCTCATTAAATATTCTTTCTATTTCAAATTTTAGTTCATCTGGTTTGTCTTTTATAGCTTTAATTTCAAATTTTCCATTTTTATTAATGTTGAATATTAATAAGATTTTTTGGTTTTTATAATTTTTTATAACCTTTGATTTTTTACTTTCTTTTAAAAATAGCGATGTTAATTTTGGATTTAATTTTGAGTCTATATTTATAGGTAGTTCTTTGTCTTTAAAAATGAATTTAGGTTCAGAGTCAACATCCTCCTTAAACATAAATTCACTATATTCAATTTGTCCACAATATTTTAGGACTAATTCTCGTGCTCCATAATCTTTAAGTTTATATCCTTTTTGCCAAAGTTTACAAGCTTTGCTTTTATTATTTAATCTTAATTCTGTTGCTGCTAAATTGAATAAAACATCTTTATTCAGAGAGTCAATTTTAAGTGCTTTTTCAAATAGTTCATTAGCTTTTATAATATTATTATTTTGAAATTCCTCTGAACCTAATTCAATAAGTTTGTTTATTTCACTCTCCTGTGAAAAAATAAGGTTTGATGTAATTAAAATAAGTATTAAAATCTTTTTCATAAATGTGTTACAACTTGTTACATTCTTATACCATAACATTTACCCCTATTTTTATTAAAGAATAAGTGTTTTTTATGGTGCAATTTTTGTTTGTTAAATATACTCATTTTAAGGTTTAGAATTATTCTATTTTAGTGAATCCAACAATTTTGGTTATACATTATTACTTGCTGTACTTTTATTTTTCCAGTTTTCAAATGTCATTTCAAATTTTATTTCTCCTTTTCCGTGAGTTCCAACTTTTTTCCAACCCGATTTTCTATAAAAAATTTCTGCTCTTGTGTTAGGTGCAGTTCCCAACCAAACATTTTTAGAAGTTTTATTAAAGTACCAATTTAACATCAAGTCATGCAATTGTCTTCCAATTCCTTGTTTGTCATGGTTAGGGTGTACAAATAGTGCCCAAATATTATTTTCTTTTAAGTCCACTATTGAAAATCCAACAATTTGATTGTCAATTTCACACACCCAACCTTTTCCTCTTTTTGTAATAAATTCCAAACAATCAGCATCAGTTACTAATTCAGGATTTGACAGTGTATTTTCGGTTACAGAATTTCTTACTACTTGAATCTGTTTTATATCGGCTTTATTTGCTTCTCTAAAAGTCATTTTTATTTAAATTTTAATCTTCAACTATGTTTTGTATTATATTGATATAGGTTTAATCTTATGTTTGTTAATATTCAATTTGTTTGATTTTAGTGCTTTATCTCGCATTACACTTATACAATGTAGCTACAGTTTTTTTATTTTTTCAATGGCAAAATTCAGCTGAGTATCTTTATTGTTTATAAAGTCTTCATAAGACTGACCAATTTTAAAATCGGGTATAACACCATCACCAAATTTTTCATCTGGCAATTCTTTAACATCTTGTTTAAGGTCAACAACTGAAAATGTTAATAGAAATTTTGAGTTTGGAAGTTCGTAAGTCATTGGCATATGTCCTGTATGACCGTAATATCCTCCCATTGTTTCTTCCCCAATGATTATTGGATCTTCATCACTTTTCATCCAACTCGAGAAATGTGAACCTGCTGAAGCTACAAACGGGTCAATCAACAAAACGATCTCTCCTTGAAAAGCATTTGTGTTAGGCTTCCACACTTCATTAAACTTAGGAGTTTGATAGTATTTATTGTTATTGAATACAGCATGTGTTTCTTTAAAGAAATTTGTTAAATCTTCAACGTCATCATAGATGTAATATTCTTGAAAAGGGATCTCTTGAAATAATGTGTATGCTGAAATATTTTCCTGAAACGTTCTTTGTGTTAAATATGAATAAAGAAGCAATATGTTTATACCATTTCCCCCACCGTTTCCGCGAATGTCAACAATTAGGTTTTTTACTTCTTGGTTTTTAATTGTTACGAATACAGAATCTAAAAAAGCAGCATATTTTTTATGTCCTTCCGTTTCTAATTCGCCCATTGCAAAGGATTTAACAGTTAAAAATCCTGTTTTTACACTATCTATAAATTTATAGGAGTATTCTTTATTGTTCTGAACTTCTAATTTTTTAGAGTGCCTGTTATTAAAATTTTCATAAAAGTCGGAATAGGTAGTGCTTTTAACTTTTATCTTTTCGATTTCGTTGGAGTTATATTGTTTGTATTCAATAGTGTATTCTTCTTGTTTTCCTAATGCAAAGTAAATGTATGACGGTAAATAATCTGTTTCAACCCACTTGTATTTCCCCGATTTATTATAACCGTCTGTACTTCTGTATTTTGAAACTTGTCCTAAAAAACTTTTTGCCTTTATGTTGTTAACAGAGATTATTTCGCTTCCAAGAGGAATGTTTTCGTATGCGAGATTTGTAAATAACTTTCCGTCAATATATTTTAAAGGAATTGGAAAAAATATTTTCTCTTTGCTTAAACTATCAAATAGCGAATTTGAGAAATCGAGATGGTTGTGACAACTGCCTGTATAGTCAATTACATTCCATAATAGATTATAAAATTCTCTGTATGATAAACTGTCTGTTATTTTTGCCTTATTTTCTGTAAAAGCACTGTCAATTTGGTACTTTGAACGGTACTTGTAAAGCCCGGAATTTGCTTTTTGATAAATGGCTTCAAATGTGTTAAAGTCTTTAAGTATTTCTTGTTTTGATAAGGATTTATTCTCTTTTAAGTTTTGATTTTTATTTCCGTTTTTACAAGAAATCAATAAAATTAAACTTGATAGAATGGTAAGCTTTATAATAATTTTCATTGCTTTGTTTGTTAAAATTGTAGTTAACTTTTTATATACTTATAGCATATACGTTTATTCTTTTAACTTAAAATAAATGTACTTTTTATGTTTATGCTTTGATGTTGCAATTTTTGGGTTGTTAAATTTAGCTATTTTACAATTAAGAGCCAATTTATTTTATAAGACTAAGCACTTTTGGTTATATCTTGGTGGTTAATTATTTATTCAAAATCCAAACAATCATATTTTTAAACTTCAAAAGAGTAATAAATAACATTTGAATTAAAAGATTCCTATAAATTAGCTTTTCACCATGACAATGTTTAGTGTCATACTCAAAATAAGTACGGGTTTACCATTCCGTTAATATTTATTAAATTTAGATGTTTAAATCACTCCATTAACCAAATATATAAATTGTAATTAATAGTTTTCAATCTTGAATAAATGTTACATAAATTTAAATATCAGGTATAAAAAAACAGAAATACTCCCTGTTTGCTTTTTTCACCATTTAACATAGAGCGATAACCATTTATATCATTTTTAAAAACCTTGTGTTTCTTGCATAAATAACAACTTACATCTAGGTTGTTTTGGAAACATCTATTCCTACACTTTCTTGATAATTTTTCATACTTTCATATTTATTTATTAAAATTATGTTGCATAAACTATTTCTTTTAATGGGTTCTGATAACCTAGTATTCCAATTGGTTCTAAGAAAAGAGAACTAGCATGTCTAATTAGCCTATTATCTTAAAGACTGTTTTAGTTCTCCTCTTTTCTTCTCTAATTTAATGAATGTTAAATAAAGAAGACCATTGGCAACAATAATGAATGACTTTAAAACTGAAAACTAAAATTTAGATTAGATGCATTTTTGATGTATATTTACATCAAAATAAAAATTATGGCAAGACAAAGTATTTCATTTACTGAACCAAATGATGATTGGTTAAAAGCTCAAATTGAAAGTAAAGAATATTCAAGTAAAAGTGAATTAGTTAATGATTTGATTAGACAAGCAAGGCAACAACAAGCTCAAATAGATTGGATTAGCTCTAAACTGGAAAGAGCTGAAAAAAGTGGATTCACTTCTGATTCTAAAAAGCAAATTTTAGCTCAATCAAAATCTTTATTGAATGGCTAATTATAGGCTGAGTAATACAGCAAAAGAAGATTTAATAAGAATTCATCATTACAGAATAAGAACATTTGGAGAAACACAAGCAGATGACTATTTTAATTTCTTTTTTGAATATTTTGATAGGATTTCAAAAAGTCCGTATTCATTTGAATCAGTTGATTATATTAGAATAGGATATAGAAAATGTGCTTGTGGTTCAGATTCAATTTATTTTAAGATAAATGAGAATGATAAAGTTGTTGAGATTATAGCAATAATTGGACGTCAAGATTTGAAAAATCTGTTATAAAAATTATAGTTTCCAACACCACACAAAAAAAACTTCATTCACTAAATTAAAATATTTTTAAACCTTAAAATGAGTATATTTAACAAGCAAAAAATTACAAAAACCAAATCACAACTTTGGTTCTACTAAACCATAGCCAATTAAGAAAATGAACATAGAACTTCTTTTTAAAAAATTAGAACAATCATATTCTTCTCTTACCAAAGAATGTCAAAATGAATTCATTAAAAATTGTGAGATTAAAACTTTTAGAAAAGGAGAAGTTGTCGTACGAGAAGGTCAGTATTCTAAAAAGGCTTATTTAATTATAAATGGTTGTGCAAGAGCATACTATTTAAAAGATGGGAAAGACATATCAGACTGGTTCACTTTTGAAAATCAATTTATGGCTTCCATAGTAAGTTTTTTTAGCAAAGCACCTAGTCCTCATTATGTAGAGTTTGTAGAAGATTCAATGGCTCTTGAGTTTTCACAAGATACAGTTGAGAATCTCTCAAATAAGTATCATGATTTTGAACGGTTTATTAGTAAAGTTGTTACTGAAACTATGTTAGGTCTTTGTGAAAGATTGCATACCATCCAATTTTCTAAAGCAGAAGAAAGATATCAAAGCTTAATAAGTCTTTACCCTGACATTACACAAAGAATAGCTCTAACACATATTGCTTCATATTTAGGCATTACACTTGAAACGCTAAGCAGAATTCGCAACTCTAAAGTTCGAATTTGATTTATATCAAATGAAGATACTTCCATTAATCTGATCTTTGTATTAAAAGTTAAACAAATGGAAGAAAAAAAAACTATCAATAAATCAATTTGGGGAAAATGGTGGACATCTTTTAGAAAATGGTTCTACCCTGCTTGGCTTGTTTACGAAACAACCATTCGTTTCTACGAATATTCTTTATCTACCTATCAATATTTTTTGCTACAAGAACAATATTTTGGTTCAGAAATATCCCAATTAATAGCAATACTGGCTAGTAGTCTAACATTTGCTATATGCTTCTTTTTTTTAACAGTCCCAGCTTCCTTTGCGTTGTTTAAATATTTTAACACAAAAAAATTAGCACCTAATTTATTAATAGAACAAAAAGTAAAAACCTATTTCTAAACATATGAAAAAGATATTGGTTATTAATGGGCATCCTGATAAAGAAAGTTACAATTATGCACTATCTAATTCTTACATTAAAGGTGCTTTAACCACTAAAGCAACAGTTAAAACAATAAATATCCGAGAGCTAAACTTTAATCTAAATTTAGAGTTCGGATATAGAAAAAGAACTGAATTAGAACCCGACCTTAAGGAAGCTCAGGAAAAATTAAAATGGGCAAACCATATTGTTTGGGTTTATCCCATTTGGTGGGGCTCGGTACCAGCTATTATGAAAGGTTTTTTAGACAGGGTATTACTTCCTGGATTTGCGTTTCAAAAACGACAAAATTCGCTTTGGTGGGATAAGCTATTTATTTCTAAAACATCAAGAATAATTTGCACACTAGACCAGCCAAGTTGGTACTATAAGTGGTTTTATGGAAATCCCAATCACAACGCTATGAAAAAGTTAACATTAAAATTCATTGGAGTTAAGTCTGTTAAAATAACAACTATAGGTCCTATTAGACTCTCAAAAGATAAATTCCGGACAAAATGGCTAAAAAAGGTTGAAAAACTAGGAGAAAAGAACGCATAAAATAAAAACTAGGAGGTTTTGGTTATTAAAATAACATCATAAAATGAAAAACATATCAATTATTGGAGGAGGAATTGGTGGGTTAACCACAGCACTGTGCTTTGAAAAATTAGGCATAGAATATACTCTTTATGAAAAAGTAAATAAATTAAAAACAGTTGGGGCAGGAATATGGCTTTCACCAAACGCACTACAAGTTCTAGAATGGATTAACCCCAGCCTATTGCATAGCATACAACGTTCGGGAAATTCATTTAATAAAATTTTATTAACAAACCACAAACTACAGCCTATCCGAGACTCAAGTCAAGACTTTGTAAAAGATATGTTCGGCTACACCACATTAGCCATACATCGAGGGGTGTTACAGAAAATACTCTATTCCTTTATTAATAATAAAGCAAATATACAATTGAACAAGGGATTTGAATCGTATTTCCAAAACAGTGACCACTCATATACAATTAATTTTCACGATCAATCTACTCAGATAACCAATGTGATAATAGGTGCAGATGGAATTAACTCCAAGGTGAGACAACAAATATTTCCTAAAAGTAAACTTCGATATTCCGGACAAACCTGTTGGCGTGGAGTAGCTGACTTTGAGCTTGATAATAATCTGGTCTCTGCCGGATTTACACTTTGGGGCAAAAAACTTCAGTTTGGCGTTTCCAAACTGGAAAATGGAAAAACCTACTGGTTTGCCGTAATGCTAAGTGAACCCAATCTACAAGAGAATAGAGAAACTGTTAAAACTAAACTAATTGAATTGTTTTCTCAGCACCATCCTATTGTAACCACGTTAATACAAAACACTTCCGCCAACAAAATAATACGAGGCGATTTATCAGACCTAGAATGGATGAACAAATGGCATACCAACACCATTTGCTTAATTGGAGATGCTGCACATGCCATGACACCAGATTTAGGACAAGGTGGTGCACAGGCAATGGAAGATGCATTTTACCTATCCAATCTCATCCATCAATCAAACGCCTTTGATGTTGCATTCAACAATTTTTACAACCTTAGAAAAACGAAAGTAAAAAAGCTTGTGGAGCAATCACGATTAACCTCCAAAATGGCCATTACCAATAAACCATTGGAGTTACTTAGAAATATCATTTTGAAATATTCACCAGAAAAGGTTTTACAGAAACAAATGATAGAAACCTATACTATTGATAAAACTATATGTGGAGTATGAAAATAAGCAACGGAAGAGTTTTAATTTTTTTGGGTGTGGTACATTCTTTATTAGGTACATCACCCTATGTATTTGGCAAACAGTTTACAGGGTTTGCCCATAAATTCTATTTTAGAATAAGTGAAGGGCTCTATGAGCTTCCAATACTAAACAGTCAAATGAATTATGAAAACTTTTTCGCATTTTGGTTTTGTTATTTTGGACTATTACTTATTCCTTTAGGTTTTTTGGTTGAAGAAATAAAACAAAATTCACTCACCTAACCTCATAATAAAGATGACAACAAAAGACAGAAAAACAGATATTATTTTAGGAAGCCTTTTTTTAATCCTCACAGTGGGTTTCATTGTGTTGGCAATGACTAATAAGCTATTTTTTGATTGGGTTTTTGAACGCCACCATAATCAATGGAGTTGGTATTTAAGACCATTGTTTTTAGTTCCGTTCTGCTATTTTGCTTTTAGAAAAAAGTTTTCTGGTATGATGATTTCAATCTTCGCCCTGTTTACCAGTATGTTTTGGTTTCCAAAACCCGAAATTGTAAGTAAAAGCGTAGTAGAATTTTTAGAATTTGAGAAAGAATACCTTTACGGGCAATGGAATACGGAAAAAATATTGCTAACCTTAACCATTCCAATTTCATTTATAACACTAGGGCTAGCCTTTTGGAAGCGCAGCTTAGTGCTTGGAGTAGCTGTAATCGGTTTAATGGCTACAGGGAAAATGGTATGGAGTATTGAAAACGCAGGTGAATCTGGAAAATCAATTTTAATTCCCGCAATTGCTGGACTATTCATTTGTTGTGGCATTATATACTACGGATTTAAAAGATTAACAAAAAAATAACTATGAATTATTTTAAACCTTTTTTACTACTCGCCATTTTAGTATTACCCTATTTGGCTCAAGGACAACAAGCACTAGATACATTGGTTACACAATCTAATAAAAACAAGCTAAAAATAAAAGAAATTATACTTCCTGCTTCAATAATTTTGGTCGGGTCAGCCCTATCGGGCAGCCGACTTGAAAAAAAGCTTAAAAACAGCCTCCACGATGGTACCGTAAGAGAAATTGGTTTTACGCTCCCCATAGATGATATAATTCAATATGTACCCATCGTAGAATTGTACACCGCAGATTTACTCAAAATAAAATCTAAAAATCATTGGTTTGATCAAACCAAATACTTAGCTATTGCTAATATAATTACTGCAAGCCTTACACATACTGGAAAAAGATTATTCAATAAACAACGCCCTGATGGGTCTAATCATGCTTTCCCCTCAGGGCACACCTCCTTCTCTTTTACAAATGCTAGTGTTTTGTATGAGGAATTTAAAGACACAGCTACAATATTTGCATATAGTGGTTATGCCCTTACATCTTTGGTTGGCAGTCTTCGTGTTGTAAACAACAAACATTGGATATCAGATGTATTGGTAGGAGCTGGTTTGGGAATTTTAGTTACAAAATTGGTTTATCACTTCGAACCTTTAAAAAACTGGAATCCCTTTAAAAAGTATGATAATATTATACTTATTCCCAACATTAATACACAACAAATTGGAATGTACTTTAAAGTTAAATTTTAACCATAATTCTCATGAAAACAAAAATTAAAATCATAGGCATAATTCTTATCCTTGTCCTAAGTTTAGGATTACTTTACCTTTTTACATATGTGCCGAAACTATCCGGCAGACATGGAGTGGTAGAAGCAAAATTGTATTTAGGTAAAGCTAACAAACAGCCCTTGTTTGTGGGTTTTGGAGGTGGAGGTAACGATTGGTCAAGAAGCTATTTAAAGAGTAAACGCGATAGTTTAAATCAAAAAGGCTATGCCGTTTTGGCCATTGGCTATTTTAAGACAAATGGAACTCCAAAATATTTGGACAGAATTTCACTTGACGCAATAAGAGATACCATTTTATCAATTGCAAAACATTCGAAAATTGATGAGACAAAAATAATTTTGTTCGGTGGCTCCCGTGGAGGCGAGTTGGTTTTAAATTTAGCTAGTAGATATAACGAATTTAAAGGTGTAATAGCAGCATCTACTTCTCATGTTAGTTTTCCAGCCTTAACATTATATGCAAACACATCTTCTTGGACATATAAAAGCAAAGAAATTCCATATGTGCCTGCTCCATTGAAAACAATTTCACCAGCAATTAAAGGCGATTTATATACTGCTTATAGTATGATGCTAGAAGATAAACAAGCAGTAAAAAGAGCGGAAATAGCAGTCGAAAATATTAATGGACCTATTTTGATTATATCAGGAAAGGATGATGACCAATGGCCAGCTACAGAAATGTCACAAAAAATAATAGAAAGATTAAATGCTAATAATTTCAAACACTATAAAAAACACGTTATATTAAATGGAGGACATATTGAACCATTAAAACAATTTAATTTAGTGTACAAATTTTTAGATAAACATATGAAAGTAGACAACGTAAGTCATTAATCATTGTACTTTCCTTAAATAGGTTGATTAAAATTCAATAATTTAAATAGCACTTCAATAAAATAAATGATATTATTAAAAGTTAAATTATTATCGATGCTAATCGAGGTGTAAACTATGGAGATTATGTAAAATTCATCAATTCATTTGAATTTGTATTCAGTAAATTGAGAAATGAATTATCAGAGCAAAAGTTCAAAAAACAATTTGAGAATTTAACAGAAAGTGAAAAAAAATAATAGAAAAAGAATATTCATTTGAGATTAAAGAGAATACTCCTGAATAAAAAATACATTACCCAACACCTTATATAATTTATGCTTACATTTGAACTAATATAAACGACTAACATTCAACAAGCGATTAGCTACGTCCGAAAAATCTCCGATTTTCCAGTTACACAATCATATAAAATCCGTTCTCTAAAAAAATCTCAACTGTACTTTCTTGAAATAGATTGACTAAAAATTAGACAACTTAAACTATTTCCTTTAAAGGGTTCAACCTGGTATTCCAATTAGTTCTATAAACAAATAAGACCGTTAGTAATAATTTAAAAAAATTAAAATAAAATATTTTAGTATTTTTAAATGCATGAAATACTTTTCTATAAATCTATATATAAAAATGCTAAATTGTGCTATAGAGGAAGGCATGTCGATAGAAGATTTTATGGATTTATCAAAACCAATTAACGCTGTAGATCATTTGCAAGTAGTTTCAGCAGAAGAATTCTTATCCTTACATGAATTACTTGCTGATAAGCTTGGACGCGGTTTTGCGGTAAGAGTAGGCCAAAAAATGATAATCGAAGATTATGGCGTTTTAGGACTTTCTTGGCGAACTTGTTCTAGATTAGGTGAAATTTTCGAACGTAGCGAACGCTACTTTAAACTATTGTCTAATACATTTTTATGGCAAATCCAAAAAGTAGGAAATGTTTCTCATATTATCCTCAATAGGGAAGCTCATAGAAGAGGCATGGAATTATCAACTGAGGCTAGTTTATCTGCAACAGTGGTGGTTTTACAAGCCATGTCTGAAAAAGAGATTTCCCCTATTCAGGTAAGCTTCAAACATAAAAAACCAAAAGATCTTACTAGTCATAAAAAAGCTTTTAATTGTTCTATCTTATTTGAGCAATCACAGTACTCCATAAGCTATAAAACAGAAGATCTAAGGCTACGAACAGCTAAAGCAGATGCTAGTATCCATAGCTATTTACTTCAACAAGTTGATGAGAAAACTAAAGGTATAAAAATTCCTGGTAATAAGTTTGTTCATGATGTAGAAACACTAATAAAAGATGCCCTTCCAACTGGTATTCCAAGTATACATTACATTAGTGACCTTACAGCAATGAGTAATCGAACACTTACTCGAAGACTTTCTGAAGCTGGAGTTAGCTATCGTGATTTAGTTAAAAAAACTCAAGAAAAAATAGCAAAAGAAATGCTACACAAAAATACTGAGAGTATAGGCGAAATTGCATTCTTAACAGGTTTTTCTGAGCAAAGTGCTTTTAATCGTGCCTTTAAAAAATGGACTGAACTTACCCCTTCAGAATTCAGAAAAAAAATCTAAAATTACTTTTGGCGTAAAATGTCAAAAGTTTGTCTTTAAGAGTCAAAAAATTCTTTTGATCACTTCGCACCTTTGTGTTATCAATTTAACCACTCAAGTAAAGATAACCAAATCACTTACTTTATTTTTTTAGGTATGATAATCATTAAATAGAAATGTTACCAAAACCTTAATTCAAACAGAATCAAATTACAAAACTTATAAAACAAAAAATCATGAAATATTTAAGAGCTATTAGTATTGGCATTATTATCTGGATTCTAGGAGTAAGTGTATTTACACTCTCATCAAATATCTTCATTTTAGAAAATGCAGAACAACAAGCAAATATGCTGCTTTTTATCTCAGTAATACCATTAGTATGGTTTGGAGCAAAACAATATTACAAAAAAGAAACAAACACTCATGGATATTGGGTAGGACAAACTTTCTTTTTAACCGCAACAGTTTTAGATGCTTTAATTACTGTTCCTGTTTTTATTATCCCAAATGGGGGTTCCTATCATCAATTTTTCACAGATGTAGGCTTTTGGTTTATAGGCTTAGAATTTCTAGCCATAACAGTACTGTATTGGTATATCAAAGCAGGAATTAATAAACAAAATCAAACTATATAAAACGTAAATATTATGAAACAAAACATTTTAGTTATAGGAGGAAATGGAAAAACTGGTAGCCGAGTTGCAGAAAATTTAAAACAATCTGGGCACAACGTACGCGTTGTGGGTAGAAAAACAAATCCAAATTTTAATTGGGAAGATATAGACACCTATAGCTCAGCTTTGAAAAATATGGATAGAGCCTACATCGTATATTATCCAGATTTGGCTATGCCAGGTTCAAGAGATGCCATAACAATACTCACAGAAAAAGCTTTAGAGGCAGGATTAGAAAAAGTGGTATTACTCTCTGGTAAAGGAGAAACAGAAGCAGAAGCTTGTGAGGATATCGTCGCCAATTCCGGCCTCAATTACACTTTGGTAAGAGCATCCTGGTTTAATCAAAATTTTAGTGAAGGTGCCTTTTTAGAATTCGTCCTAAATGGTGTTGTTGCACTACCCAGATCAGAGGTTAAAATTCCGTTTGTTGATACTGATGATATCGCTGACGTCGTTTCCAAAGTGATTGTCGATGATGCATATAATGGACAAACCATAACGGTTACAGGACCACAAAAAAGAACCTTTAAGGAGGTAGTAAGCATTATGTCTGAAGCCATTGATAAACACATTCAATTTGTGCCTATTTCTATTGATGAGTTTAAAGAAGGTATGCGAAAAGCTGGCTTGCCGAACTCTTATATTTGGCTCTTTGGTTATTTATTTAAAGAAGTATTAGGCAATCCAGACAACCAAGAAGTTTCCAATGATGTTGCCGAAGTATTGGGTAGGCCTGCAAAAGACTTTGAAACCTTTGCTAAGGAAACTGCGGCAACTGGAATTTGGAGTTAGATTTAAAAATAATTGAAATGAGAAAAACTTTTAAAATAATAACAACTGCCCTACTTGTTTTATGTAGTGCAATTGTATCTGCTCAAAACAATAATGAGCAAATCAACATCCATCACATAACAACTAAAATCGATAGTCTTTTAAGTAATTATAATGAGAATGAACCAGGCGCTGCCATTGGGCTTGTAAAAAACAATCAATTGATATATGAAAAGTACTTTGGATTGGCCAATCTTGATTATGAAATACCGATTCACAAAGAGACTTCTTTTCATGTGGCTTCAGTTTCTAAACAGTTTACCGCATTTGCCATTCTCTTACTGGAAGATGAAGGAAAACTTTCTTTAGAAGATGATATTAGAATCTACCTTCCTGAGATGCATAAATTTGAACCTAAAATAACCATTAGTCATTTACTAAATCACACAAGTGGATTAAAAGATAAGTATAACCTATTACGCCTCTCAGGTTGGACATTAGATGATGTGATTACCAATGAACAAGTATTGAATATTATTTTTAATCAAAAGACCTTAAATTTCAAACCCAACGAAAAACATATGTATAGCAATGCAAACTATGCATTGTTAGCAGAAATTGTAGCTAGAGTATCGAAGATGTCTTTTGTAGAATTTACTCATAAGCGCATTTTTGAACCCCTACAGATGTATGATTCTAAATTTGTAGATAAAGAAGGACAGGTTATTAAAAATAAAAGTCTTTCCTATTTCAAAGTTGATTCAATTTACGTAGAAGATCTATTTAATAACTTCAGTGTTGGTGCTACCAATCTCAATACAACAATTACAGATTTGAGTAAATGGGCAATTAATTATGACACAAAAAAAGTGGGTAACGAAGTTATCTTTAATAAAATTCAAACCTTACAGTATTTGAATAATGGAGAAACCTATGGCTATGCAAATGGTTTGTTTATTAATACGTATAAAGGGTTTAAACGTATAGAACATAGTGGTCAAGACGCAAGTTATCAGGCCTATTTGGCAACTTTTCCAGAATTAAATTTTAGTCTAGTTTTTGCAAACACAAATGGTGAAATCAATGGTGCTAGAATGGTGTATGACATCATGGATATTTGTTTAGAACAATATACTACCCATAAAACGGACAAAAAGCCAACAGTTAAAAAGTTGCCACATCAAAAACCAATATCAAAAACACCTGCGGAGTTAATGCGTTATGAGGGTCATTATTGGGATGAAGGCGACCAATATTCTAGAAAAATAAAAGTAGAAAATGACACCTTACGTTTCATTACAAAAAATGGCAATACCGCTTTAGTACCCGTTGGCGAACATACTTTTGAAATGAATATTGATAGCTATGTTGGTATCTCTTTTACAAATAACCAGATGATAATTACACTGGATGATGGCTCTCAGATTTATTCGGAAAAATATCGTCCTGCACATTACAATGCAACTACACTTCAAGAATTCATAGGAAGGTATTACAGTTCTGAATTAAATGCGTATTACTCATTTTATGTTAAAGAAGATCTGTTAGTGGCAAAACACACAAGACTGGGTGATTTTAAATTAAAAGCTATTAAAAAGGACTATTTCCTCGGTAATAAAGGTTCGTTTCTGAAAGTGGTTTTCGTAAGAAACTCGGTTAATGATGTTATAGGGTTTGAGGTATCTAGCAGTAGAGCGAAAAATGTTTTGTTCTTAAAAATTAAACAATAAAAAAATGAAAAGAGTTAACATTACATTACAATTATTAGTCTTCCTTTTCTTTTCTTGTATCAAAGAAACTCAATCAAATTTAATTCTGCTAGATTCTAACATTCCAACAGATGCTCCATTAGTTTTTGGGGAAGGGATTATTTCGACTGATAACTATGAGTTTGCCATTACGTTTACGCCAGAAATGGATGAAATATATTTTACACGAAGAAAAAATGGGGAGGACAATAAAATTTATACCATGAAGTTAATTGATGGTAAGTGGTCCAACCCAGAAACAGCATTTTTTACAGCTACTGAAGGGTGGGATTTCGAGCCTCATATTAACCCTAATGGAGATAAGCTATATTTTGGTAGTACAAGACCACTATACGATTCAATTAAATCATCTGGATTATACCAATGGTATAGTAAGAGAGAAGCAAATGGCTGGAGTACACCAGTACCGTTAGAGAAACCATTTTTAGATAAATCAATAATAATGTACTTAACGTCTACAGAAAATGGTAATTTATACTTCACTACAGGAGAAAAAGGAGACAAACCAGAAGATTGGGTTATTTATAACTCGGTTAAGGAAAACGGTCAATATAAAAGCTTTAAAAGAATGGGAAAAGAAATTAATACTTCTGGAAAATGGATAGCTCATTCATACATTGCTCAAAATGAAAGCTATATGATTTATGATTTCAAGAGCGATTTAGGATTTGGTGGAAGTGATTTATACATCAGCTTTAATAAAAATGGTATTTGGTCAAAGCCTTATAACTTAGGACCAAAAATAAACACTAATCAAACTGAAATGACTGCAAGTGTCTCACCAGATGGCAACTATTTATTTTTCCATAGAGGAGGCGAAAATAAAGGTGATATTTATTGGGTAGCCTTTAAACCCATAAAAGAAAATATATTGAAGAATATTAATAATAAATAACAATATTATGAAATAAAGCATCTATTCAGTTTAAGTAACTTGCTTACTAGCCTTGATGTAAGCTATAATCAAGAATTAATTGATTTGAAAGTGGACAGAAATCCAAATTTAACATGCTTCAAAATCCGAAATGGTTAGAAAATTCCAAAAGTTTCACTATCTTATTCTCAAGAATTGAGTGACACTTGTAATTAAACATATTGCCAATAACAGCCTTAGTTCATTACTGTAAATTCCTAATCGGAATTCATTTTCGATTTGTTCTCTTTAAGCTATGGTGAAAAAATCCTATCGAGTTCACTAATACTTATAAGAATTAGCAATAAAACCGCTTAAATTTAAAATTTAAGTGGTTTTTAAGTTTAAATAACATTTTTCTGTTTTTAAAATTTATCTATAATTTTAAATATCTTTTCGGCATAGTAATTGTTAACATTTACAAAGTTATTATTTTTAAAAATCATAAATAATATTAACTTTAAACTAACTTTATTTAAATATCCAAATTGTAATTTTAACTTATTATAATCAATAACTCTAAAAAAAATATTATGAAAAACTTAGACTGGATAAAAACTTTATTACTTGGAGCATCAATAGTAATTGCAGGACTCTTTATTGGAAACATGCACAAGACTGGAAAAAAATACGATCGCTATGTACAAGTAAAAGGTTTATCTGAACGTGAAGTTTCAGCTGATCTAGCTGTTTGGCCAATGCACATTATGTTGACAGGAAATGACTTGAAATTATTAAAAACTGAGATTGAAAAACAAAATGAAGAAGTGTATAATTTCTTTATAAAACAAGGTTTTGATGAAAGTGAACTTTCCAAAGGAATTGCAAATATAAATGATGCAAAGGCTAATATCTACAATTCTAGCTATCAAAAAAACGAATATAGATATTTAGCTAAATCGGAATTTACAGTTAGAACAAAAGATATAAAAAAACTTCAAAAAGCATTAATAGAATCACTTGAACTTATTTCAAAAGATATTTTATTAGGATCAAAAAATAGCTGGAGACCTATTGAATATATTTTTACAGGGTTAAATGAATTAAAACCTTCTATGATTGAAGAGGCTACTAAAAATGCTCGAGAAGTTGCAGAAAAATTTGCACGTGATTCTAATTCTGAAGTGGGTGAAATCAGAGTCGCTAGACAAGGATTATTTTCTATCAATGATAGAGACCAAAACACTCCAGAAATAAAAATTGTAAGAGTTGTTTCAACTATAGATTTTCAACTTAAAGAATAAACTAAAACTTCAAATAAATGGGGTTAATTTGCCTCAAAAGTTGTATTCAGCAATTTGAATATTACAAAGCTGTTGGAGAAAAAACTTTTGAGCAACTTGAAGAATCTGATTTGTTTTGGCAGTATAATACAGAAAGTAATTCCATCGCAATTATTGTCAACCACCTGTCTGGAAATATGAAATCTCGTTGGACAGATTTTCTACATTCTGATGGTGAAAAAGAATGGAGAAATAGAGGCCGAGAATTTGAAGCT
The DNA here is from genome assembly GCF_947493565.1 of uncultured Lutibacter sp. Lineage (GTDB taxonomy): Bacteria > Bacteroidota > Bacteroidia > Flavobacteriales > Flavobacteriaceae > Lutibacter > Lutibacter aestuarii. The sequence continues at coordinate 33,301 of NZ_CANLRG010000004.1, forward strand.
GTTATAAAAACTAAAAAAGAGCTTTTAATAAAATGGGAAGAAGGCTGGAATTGTTTATTTAATGCTTTAAATAAAATAACTCCAAATAACTTCAATACCGAAATTTATATACGAAATCAATCACATACTATTATTGATGCAGTAAACAGACAATTAGCACATTATGCTTATCATATTGGACAAATTGTTTACATTGGTAAAATGATTAAATCTGACCATTGGAAAAGTTTAACTATTCCAAAAGGAAAATCATTAAAATTTAATACTCAAAAATTCTCAAAAGGAAAACATAAAGGACATTTTTCTGATGATTTAAAAAATTGATCTTGTTAAAATGAAAACTGAAACACACTTTAACCAATATTTAATTACCAATAAATTTCAGTTTAATTTTAAAGGCATTACAAATCAATTTTACACAAATAACCCTTTAAATAATAAAGAGAACACAAAAAATAAGTTTTATAATTCTTCAAAATTTGACAATCAAATAATTGATAGGATTTCTAAAAAAACAAGTCTTATTTTTTTAAAAGAAAATGAAACTCAAACCAACCTTTGCTTTATTAATAGTACAGAACTTACTAACGATTTTAAAACCACATTTACTTTAAAAGATTTGTTTCATTATATATATGCGGTATTGCATTCTTCAATATATAAAGAAAAACATAAAGATTTTTTTAAGTTAATATATCCACCAATGCCTTATCCAAAAAACATTAATACTTTTTTGGAATTAGTTGACCTTGGAAATAAATTAGTTAAACTCCATACATCAATACCTAAAAATTCTACACACTCTATGATACAAGATAGCCAAACGGAAAAAAAACAGGTTTTAAAAACTCAACTAAAATCTAAAACACTTGAATTGATTAAAAAAATTAACGAAATCGAGATTTAGTTCAAAAACATATTTTTAGTAACTTTAGCTGAATAATTAGTAAATCTGTAAACATTATGAATTTAGGAGCATTTTCAATAAGTCTTGCTGTTAAAAACCTCAAGGCTTCAAAAGAATTTTATGAACACCTTGGGTTTAGTGTTTTTGCTGGAGCAATTGAAAATAATTATTTGATTATGAAAAATGAGAAATCACTAATTGGCTTGTTTCAAGGAATGTTTGAAAACAACATTTTAACATTCAATCCAGGCTGGGATGAAAATGCTAATGTCTTAACAAAATATGATGATATTCGATTAATTCAACAACACCTTAAAAGTAAAAACATTCAATTAGAACGTGAAGTGGACGAAAAAACTTTAGGTCCTGGAAGCATTGTAGTCAAAGATCCTGATGGTAATACTATTTTAATTGATCAACATATTTAGTATCAAAAAGTTTTTTTTATGGATACATATAAAGAAACATTTATTACTTGGAATACTATTGCTAAATTTTATCAAGATAAGTTTATGGATTTAGATATCTACAACGATACTTATCAAATTTTAGTTGAATCTATACCTAAAAAAAAGCTAAAGTACTTGAAATAGGTTGTGGACCAGGTAATATTAGTAAATACCTGTTAACACAAAACCCTCAATTAAAATTAAAAGGTATTGATGTTTCTGAAAATATGATCCAATTAGCCAAAAAAAATAATCCGATAGCTGAATTTGAAATAATGGATGGCAGAAAAATCCATCTGCTAAAAGATTCTTTTGACGCCATAGTTTGCGGCTTTTGTATTCCATATTTTTCAAATAAAGATTGTATTAAATTAATTAACGATTGTAATAATTTACTAAACAATTCAGGAATACTATACCTTAGTTTTGTAGAAGGAGACCCTAGTAATTCTGGTTTTATTTCTGGCAGTAGTGGTGCCCGAACATATTTTTATTATCATCAATTAAAATCATTAAAAAAAGTATTGAAAAATTACTCTTTCAAAATCATTGATATTTTCCATAAAAATTATAAAAAACCGAATAACATAAATGAAATACATACCATAATAATTTTAAAAAAGTAAATTAATTCTTTAATTATTTCAGATATTTGTAGCACTATTTTTAAAAATGAACAACCCAAAAATCGCTTTAAAAACAACTTACTTAAGCATTTTAAGTAACCTTTTATTAGCTCTAATAAAAGCTGCTGCTGGTATCTTAGGAAATTCATATGCTTTAATTGCCGATGCAATAGAATCCACAACCGATATATTTTCATCATTTTTAGTATTCTTAGGTATTAAATATGCCAACAAACCCCCTGATGAAAATCATCCATATGGTCATGGTAGAATTGAACCGCTAATCACTTTTTTAGTGGTGGGCTTTTTAATAATTTCAGCTACTGTAATTGCTTATGAAAGTATTCATCAAATACTTTCACCACAAAAAGCACCTAAACCTTGGACCTTAATTGTTTTAGGAATTATAATAATTTGGAAAGAAATTTCATACAGAATTGTACTTCACAAAAGTATTCAAACCAATAGTACTTCATTAAAAGCTGATGCTTGGCATCACCGTAGCGATGCAATAACTTCTATTACTGCTTTTATAGGCATTTCTATAGCATTAATTTTTGGGGAAGGTTTTGAAGCTGCTGATGATTGGGCTGCACTTTTTGCTTCTGCATTTATAATTTACAACGCGTACTTAATATTTAGACCTGCCTTGGGTGAAATTATGGATGAACACGTGCATGATGATTTAATTGAAGAAATTAGAAATATTGCTATTACCGTTGAAGGCGTTTTAGGAACAGAAAAATGCTTTGTTAGAAAAACTGGAATGAAATATCATGTAGATTTACACGCTATTGTTAGTGGAGAAATTTCTGTTAAAGAAGGGCACTTAATTTCACATAATTTAAAAGACAGGTTACAAGAAAAAATACCTAATTTAAATGATGTATTAATTCATATTGAACCATTTAGAAAAGTTTTATAATAAATTCTAATATAAAAAATCGGAACTTTATTGTATTTTTATCACGCTTAAAATTCTAATTATGAGAAAAGCAGCAGTTGTATTATTCGTTATTGTTTCAATGATTTCTTCTTGTGAAAATAAAAAAGAAATCAGTTCAATTTCACCTGTAAATTGGAATAAAAGAACCATTTATAATTCACTAAGTGATACTTTAAAATTTGGTAAAACCTACTTAGCAGTATATTCTCAAATATACAACAGTACCGAACATAGAACACATGATTTAACAGCAACTATAAGTATTAGAAATACCAATTTAAAAGATACCATATACATTCAAAAAGCTGACTATTATAATACCAAAGGAAATTTAATAAGAACTTACTTTAACAAAACAATTTATATTTCACCTTTAGAAACTGTTGAAATTGTAATAGATGAAAGCGACAAAGAAGGCGGAACAGGTGCTAATTTTGTTTTTCATTGGATGATAAACCCAACTTTAAATGAACCTTTATTTGAAGCTGTTATGATATCTACCACAGGTCAACAAGGTTTATCTTTTACAACTCAAGGAAAAAAAATAAACTAAAATTATTGATTTTTAATTTTATGTAAATACCTCAAAATATTTAATCTTCTTTTAAACAAAATTCAAACTTTTAGATTCATTTACTTGTTTTCTTTAAAAATACTTCAAGAAACTATTATTTAAAAAAAACTGCTTTTAACTCTTTTTTCTTAACATATTCTTAAAAAAAACTCTATAAAATAGCAAAAAAAGCATATTATGTAAAAAATATATTCATTATTTGTGTTTTCATAATAAATTATTTAATAACTTTATATGATTCAATACATTTCAACTAATTTTAACCGTTATGGAAAAAAAATTTAAAGTGAAAGTTGATGAATCTTACCTCTACGAATTTAAAGATTCGGACGCAAAAAGTTTAGACCTTTTAAAATTATCTAAATCCAAATTTCATTTAATAAATAATAACAAATCATTTGATATAGAATTAGAGCAATCTCATTTTTATCAAAAACAATATGTTATTAAAGTAAATAAACATAGTTACAAAATTAAAATCTCTGATCAACTAGACTCCTTAATCAATAAAATGGGATTTTCAGTTGGAGCCGCAAAAAAAGAAAATAATATTAAAGCTCCAATGCCAGGAATGATTTTAAGTATAAATGTTAAAGAAGGTCAAAAAGTTAAAGAAGGGGAAACTTTAATGATTTTAGAAGCTATGAAAATGGAAAACACCATTGGTGCTCCAAAAGATGGAACTATAAAAGCCATCAACACCAAAAGTGGTAACACCGTTGAAAAAGGTGAATTAATGATAGAGATGGCTTAATTCTACAGTAACTTTAGTAAAGAACTTAAAAAATGTTCAAATGAAAAAAATACTTATTGCAAATAGAGGAGAAATAGCCATTAGAGTAATGAAAACAGCAAAAAAGATGGGAATTAAAACAGTTGCTGTATATTCTGAAGTTGATAGAAATGCTCCTCATGTAAGATTTGCAGATGAATCTGTTTGCATTGGAGAAGCACCATCTAATAAATCATATCTTTTAGGAGGGAAAATTATTGAAGAAGCAAAAAAACTAAATGTAGATGGTATACATCCTGGCTACGGTTTTTTAAGTGAAAATGCCAGTTTTGCTGAAGAAGTTGAAAAAAGTGGGCTTATATTTATTGGCCCTAAATCTAAGTCTATTCAAATGATGGGAGATAAATTAGCAGCTAAAGAAGCTGTAAAAAATTACAATATCCCTATGGTCCCTGGAATAGATAAAGCAGTAACCGATCCTATTGAAGCATCAAAAATTGCTCGTCAAATTGGTTTTCCTATTTTAATTAAAGCTGCTGCTGGAGGTGGTGGTAAAGGCATGCGTATTGTTGAAAAAGAAGCCGCTATTGAAGAACAAATGGCTAGAGCCATTAGCGAGGCTACTTCAGCTTTTGGAAATGGAGCCGTTTTTATTGAAAAATACATTACCTCTCCACGCCATATTGAAATTCAAGTTTTAGCCGATAGTCATGGAACTATTCTTCATTTTTTTGAAAGAGAGTGTAGTATCCAGCGTCGTCATCAAAAAGTGATTGAAGAAGCTCCTTCATCAATTTTATCTCCTGAATTAAGAGAAGAAATGGGCAAAGCAGCTATATTGGTTGCAAAATCTTGCGATTATTTAGGAGCAGGAACTGTTGAATTTTTAATAGACAAAGAACTAAAATTCTATTTTTTAGAAATGAATACTCGCCTACAAGTTGAACACCCTGTAACCGAACTAATTTCTGGAGTAGATTTAGTAGAACAACAAATAAGAATTGCTTGTGGTGAAGCCTTGCAAATCAAACAAAAAGACCTTAAAATTAATGGCCATGCCTTAGAGTTAAGGGTTTATGCTGAAGATCCATTAAATAATTTTTTACCTAGCGTTGGAAACTTAAGCACCTATAAAATTCCTGTTGGAAAAGGGATAAGAGTTGATGATGGCTTTGAGGAAGGAATGGATATTCCAATTTATTATGATCCTATGCTTTCCAAACTAATTACCTATGGAAAAACACGTATAGAAGCTATCCAAATAATGATTGAAGCTATAAATGATTATAAAATATCGGGAGCTATGACAACTTTACCTTTTGGAAAATTTGTTTGCGAACATGAAGCCTTTAGAACTGGAAATTTTGATACTCATTTTGTAAAAAATTATTATTCTGCAGAAAAACTAAAACATGAAATTGAAGAAGAAGCCAAATTAGCAGCTTTAATTGGACTAAACATTTATTTAGAAGAACAAAAGCAATTAAAAATACCAAATACAAACTAAGCAAAAAACTATGGAAACTCAAAAAGAAACTAAAATTGAAAAATTAGATAAAAGAGTTGCTTTAGCGCACTTAGGAGGTGGTGAAGAAAGAATAAAAAAACAACATTCTAAGAAAAAATTAACTGCAAGAGAGCGCATTAACTACCTACTAGACGAAGGTTCTTTTGAAGAAATGGGTGTATTAGTTACACATAGAACAACCGATTTTGGAATGGAAAATCAAATTTATTTTGGTGATGGTGTTGTAACTGGTTATGGAACCATTGACGGAAGGTTGGTATATGTTTTTGCTCAAGATTTTACAGTTTTTGGAGGCGCTTTATCTGAAACACATGCTGAAAAAATTTGTAAAATTATGGATCAAGCGGTTAAAGTTGGCGCACCTTGTATAGGTTTAAATGATTCTGGTGGAGCAAGAATTCAAGAAGGAGTTCGTTCATTAGGTGGATATGCAGATATTTTTTATAGAAATGTACAATCTTCTGGAGTAATTCCACAAATTTCAGCCATTATGGGACCGTGTGCAGGAGGAGCTGTTTATTCACCAGCTATGACAGATTTTACACTAATGGTACAAGACACTAGCTATATGTTTGTAACTGGCCCAAACGTAGTTAAAACCGTAACAAATGAAGAAGTAACTTCAGAAGAGTTAGGAGGTGCTAGCACGCATGCCACAAAATCTGGCGTTACACACATTACTTCAGCAAATGACATTCAGTGCTTAGAAGATATTAAAACCTTAATAAGTTATATCCCTCAAAACAATAAATCATCCACAAAAAAATTACCCTATGAATTGGGAGATGAATTACGTTTAAATTTAGAAAATTTAGTACCTGAAAACACCAATAAACCTTATGATATGCATGATGTTATTAAAGGCATTATTGATGATGATTCTTTTTTTGAAATTCAAAAAGATTTTGCTGAAAATATTATTGTAGGTTTTGCAAGAATTGCAGGAAGAAGTATTGGAATTGTAGCTAACCAGCCTATGTTTTTAGCTGGTTGTTTAGATGTAAATAGCTCTATAAAAGGCGCTAGATTTACACGTTTTTGTGATTGTTTTAATATTCCATTATTGGTTTTAGTTGATGTTCCTGGTTTTTTACCTGGAACGGATCAAGAATGGAATGGCATCATTAAAAATGGAGCTAAATTATTATATGCATTAAGTGAAGCTACTGTTCCAAGAGTTACATTAATCACTAGAAAAGCTTATGGAGGAGCATATGATGTAATGAACTCTAAACACATTGGAGCAGATATGAATTTTGCTTGGCCAACTGCTGAAATTGCTGTTATGGGTGCCAAAGGTGCTGCTGAAATAATTTTTAAGAATGAAATAAAAGCTGCATCAAACCCAGAAGCTAAGTGGAAAGAAAAAGAAGCTGAATATGCTTATAAATTTGCAGATCCATATAGAGCGGCAAGAAGAGGATTTATCGATGAAGTCATTTATCCTAAAAACACGCGCCGAAAATTAATAAAAGCTTTCCAAATGCTTGAAGGAAAAGAGGTTGTTAGGCCAAAAAGAAAACATGGAAACATACCTTTATAAAAAAATAAAATTTTGTAAGGTTAATTAAAAAGATACGTCAAAAGTTAAAAGAGTTACACATTTTTTTAAAAATTCATTTTGATATTTAATGTTCTTTTGGTTAGTAACTCTTTGGAAAAAGTCTATAGTTTAAACTATAGACTTTTTTTATATGATTTCTGCAGATAACCCCTTTGTTAAAAGCCTAGTACAACGAGGTTTTAAATCGTTATATTCTCCTGTTTTAACTGTGCATTTACCCTTATAATGAACTAGTAATGCACATTGTTCTGCTTGTTCTAATGTATGATCACAAATTTCAATCAACGAATCTATTACGTGATCAAAAGTATTTACATCATCATTAAACAATACTATTTCGTTTTGATTTATTTCTTTTTCACAAACATCAATATCTTCTTGTATTTTTCTTTTTGTACTCATAGTGCTAAAATAAAAAATTATTTTAAATATTTCAAAGCCACCCAGTTATTACGCTCAATTACAGTGTCTAGCTTTAACTGATACTTGGAAACTTCAGCATCAATAATTGGAATATCTTCTTTATAAAAACCACTAAATAAAATGATTCCATCTTTATTTAAACAATTCATATAGGCTTGCATGTCATTTAACAAAATATTTCTATTAATATTTGCTATAATTACATCGTATTTTTTGTTGATCAACAACGTTGCATCTCCTTCAAAAACGGTAATATGTTTACAATTGTTTCTCTGAACATTCTCTAAGGAATTTTCATAACACCAAGTGTCAATATCAATGGCATCAATTGGTTTTGCTCCTTTCATTTCAGTAAAAATTGCTAGTATTCCAGTTCCACAACCCATATCCAGTACTTTTTTATTTGCTAAATCTAAACTTAACAAATGTTGAATCATCATATGTGTTGTTTCATGGTGACCCGTACCAAAGCTCATTTTGGGTTCAATAACAATATCAAATTCTAAGTTTGGATTCTCGTGAAATGGTGCTCTAACACTCACTTTTCCATCAACTTGTATTGGGTTAAAATTCTTTTCCCATTCACTATTCCAATTTATTTGCTCAATTACCTCTTCTTTAATAGTAAAATTAAATTCTTCTGAGTTTAAAATTTGAATCGTGTTTAAAATCTGTTCATTCCAATCGTTTTCTTGAATATAAGCCGTTACACCATCTTCATTCTCAACAAAACTTTCAAAACCTGCAAAACCTAATTGAGCTATTAAAATTTCTGTAGCTGGCTCTTTAGGCGCAACTGTAAACGTGTAACCGATATATTTAATCATTATTTTCTTATTTTAAAAATGCAAAAATACGGTTTCCTTTCCTAATGAAAGAAAACCGTATTAATATTTATACTAAATTTAAGTTTTACTTAAAATGAATTTACCAATGCTAAAAAATCATCTGCATTTAAAGCTGCACCTCCAATAAGTCCTCCATCCACATCTGGATTCGAAAAAATTTCTTTGGCATTTGCAGGTTTCACGCTTCCGCCATATAAAATTGAAACATTTTCTGCAATCTCATTATTGTATTTATCAGTAATAATTTTTCTAATAAAAGCGTGCATTTCTTGTGCTTGTTCAGGTGAAGCTGTTTCTCCAGTTCCAATAGCCCAAACTGGTTCGTAAGCTAAAATTATATGTTTCCAAGCCGAAGCATCTAAATGAAATAATGCATTTTTAATTTGACTTTCAACAACCTCAAAGTGTTTTCCTGATTTTCTATCTTCTAAAACCTCTCCAAAGCAAAAAATAACTTCCATTTTATTTTCTAAAGCAGTATTTACCTTTTCAGCTAAAATAGCATCTGTTTCACCAAAATATTCTCTACGTTCAGAATGTCCTAAAATTACAGTTGTTACATCTACAGATTTTAACATCTCTGCAGAAACTTCTCCAGTATAGGCTCCACTTTTAGCTTGATGCATGTTTTGTGCAGCAACCTCTACTTTAGTTCCTTTTGCCTTACTTGCCACTTTTTGTAAGCTAACAAATGTAGGTGCTACAATAACTCTTGTATTTTTTAAAGTTGTTTTTTTAACTTTTTTTATAATCTTTTTAACCAACGATTTAGAAGCATCTAAATCATTATTCATTTTCCAGTTACCTGCTACTATTTGTTTTCTCATTTTATTATTTTTTACTTTTTACCGTTCTAATTAATCATACAAATTTACAATTTATAGCTTATAAATATATTTAAAAATAGGGATGTTTACGCAATCGTTTTCGATTGATAATCAAACCAAAACACTAATTAAAACTCATTTTTGAACATCAAAAAGTTAAAATTAGTACTTTTGCATAATTCTTTATTAAAACCTATGAACAAACTAGAACTTATTTCACAAATACAGCAAAAAAAATCTTTTTTATGTATTGGTTTAGATGTGGATTTGGCAAAAATTCCAACGCACCTTCTTTCTGAAAGCGATCCTATTTTTGAATTTAATAAACAAATTATTGACGCTACTCATCATTTAGCGGTAGCTTATAAACCCAACACTGCATTTTATGAAGCTTATGGTATTAAAGGCTGGGTAGCGTTAGAAAAAACCATTAATTATATTAATGAAAAATATCCCGAAATTTTTACCATTGCCGATGCTAAACGTGGTGACATTGGAAATACCTCAACGATGTATGCTAAAGCTTTTTTTGAAGATTTAAATTTTGATTCAGTTACAGTAGCTCCGTATATGGGTAGCGATTCTGTAGAACCTTTTTTAGCTTTTAACAATAAGCACACCATACTTTTGGCATTAACGTCAAATAAAGGTGGTTTAGATTTTCAAGGACTTAAAACAGATAATAGCGAATTATATAAAGAAGTTTTAAAAACTGCATTAACTTGGAAAAATTCTGAAAACTTAATGTTTGTTGTTGGAGCAACCAAAGCTGAGTACTTTAAAGATATTAGACAGATAGTACCTAATCATTTTTTATTAGTTCCAGGTGTAGGTGCTCAAGGTGGAAATTTACAAGATGTTTGTAAATATGGCTTAAATAATAATTGTGGGTTATTGATCAATTCTTCGAGAGGAATTATTTATGCTGGAAATGACAAAGGTTTTGCATTAAAAGCTAAAGATGAAGCTTTTAAACTTCAACAAGAAATGGAGCAAATTCTACACAAAAAAAGCCAAGGTTAATGACTCCTTGGCTTATATAATTCAAACAATTACGTTGTTGTTTTTCAGTTTTGTAAATTAATTCAAACAATTATACATCTGAAAACAAAGTTTTGTAATTTGTAAACTAAAATACTTGGAAAAAAGAGTGACTCTTATAAAATTGATATGAATTACTTAAATTTTGAAGTAAACTATCTAGTTTCAAAAAAAAAGAGGTTGTTTAAACAACCTCTTTTTTAAATAAATTAGTAATGTGGATTCTCATCTTCTAAGAATCCTGTTCTCTTATGTCCTTTAAAGATAAATGTGGTACCAGGATACCAATCAAACTCAGCTTCAAAATAAATTTCATCAACAGTTCTACCTGTTGTTGTTGTAAATGAATCTTTAGTTATACTTCCATTAGTTAATAGTATTTCACCATCATAGTATAATTCTACATTATCCTTACCTGTAAAAGTTAAGCTTGAAACATTAACATCAATTTTTGTTCTAAATTCAAAATAATTTTGATGATCATCAATTATCATTGTTGAACCATCATCTTCTACTGAATTTGAAGTGGTTACTAATACATAATCTCCTCCAAAAGCTGGAGTTACTCCATCTGGTTCAAGAGCAATTACCCACCAATCACTTGCCATAGCTGAAACTGATGACTTTTCTACAGTAAAATCTTCATATTCTTCATTAGGAGAACAGGCAGTTACCAACAGCAAACCTAATATTAATAATTTTATATATTTCATTGTTAAATTTTTATATTATTTATATTCAAATGTATAACCAAACCCTTGAGGGTGAATTAAAGTTGTAAATATTTTAGTTACTGGATCGTAAGTTAAATCAACTGATTCAGCTCCAAAAACATAGTTTTGAGGAATTTCAGATATCATGTCTCCATCCATTTGAAAATATACAGGGAATGTTCCTCCAAATCCAAAATCTGATGCGTAAAATATACTTGTTGTTCCTTGAACTAAGGTAATAACACCATCTCTAGTTGGTCTATTAACGTCTTGTATTTCTCCAGAAACATCGGTTCCAACAATTGTAGGATCATGAACTACAATTGTTTGTGTAGCACTTCCCTCATATCCGTCAGAATTAGTTGCTGAAAATGTATAATTATAAACACCAACAGTATTTGTATCAGCAACTCCATCAATAACAACATCAATTTCAGTATCACCTTCAAAAGCTTTCGCTGTTGGAGTATATGAAGTGCCTATTGTAACTATTACTAACTCATCATATTCAAATGTTGGAAAACTAGTAATTGTTGATTTTATAGGATCTTCCTCAGTACAAGAAGCTATCAATAAGACAAGCAAGACTGAAAATAGTTTTAATATTTTATTTTTATATTTCATTGTATTCTTATTTAATTTTAAACTCTATTATTTTTGATCCCACCAAATCTTCTCTGTAATAGAACCTTTTTGGGTAATATTTGGATTTTTAGTCACCTCAGTATCAGGATAAAAAATAGTATTAGGTGTTTGATTTCCTGTTAAAACTGAACTAACTGAGACTACAAAATTTCCTTCAACATAATTTTCACTACCTATTGTTACTGTTTCTGGATAATGAGTTCTATTTGACTCGAAAAAGCCTTCAATATTATTAACATAAGCTAATGACACCCATTTTTGTATCATTACTTGTCTAAGAGCTTCTTCAATATCTGTCGAAGGAATGTATTCATAAATTCCACCTGTTCCAATTAATGCTTGTGCATCAGAAGCACTTAAACCATAAGTGATAAATGAATTTTCAACACCTTCATTATATAGTTGTGCTGCATTAACACCTCCAGCATATCTAATAGCCGCTTCTGCTTGTAAAAATTTACTTTCAGCTACTGTCATTAAATAAACTGGGGTTTCAGAAGTTACATTTGGTCTTGAGAAATTTGCAGCTACTTCCGAAGCAAAACTTCCTCTATCACCTTGGTCTAAACCTCTAAATATATTTGCATCATTCCTTCTAAAAACAACATTAAGTCTAGGATCCGCATTTTCTGATAAAAATTCTAATAATGAAGAACTAGCTACATTATTTACATCACCTAATCTATCCAATTGCACATCATAAAAAGGATTTGCTTTATTTTGAGCATCTTCATATAAGTCAAATTTAGCATCCGATGTAATAAAATTACCCTCATTAATAAGAGCCATAACTTGACCAGCATTAGCCATGTTTGTATATGACATTCTTATATAAAGTTTTAATTTTAAAGTGTTTGCAAACTTTATCCAATCACTCATATTTGCTCCATAAATTGCATCTTGAGTTCCAACTGTTGATTGAACTGGATTGGATGTGTAATTTGAAACTGCCTCGTTTAATTCAGAAATCAGTCCGGTATAAATATCGCTACCACTATCTATATTAGGAGTAATATTATCTTCTCCTTGAAGCGCTTCAGAATAAGGTATATCACCATATAAATCGGTTAATACTTGAAAAGTATAAACTCTAAGAAGTGTAGCTATTAATAAAGTTCCAGTATCACCATCTTCTGTTGACTTTTCAATAACATAATTTAAATCATTTAAACAACCTGCATATAACTCATTCCACAATCTGTTTGAATAATCCGTATTCATATTGTAAGTATCAATATTTGTATATTGACTTGCACTTGGAGATTGGGTATGATATTGAGCTAAAAATCCACCTAAATTTGTTAATTGTCCTCCTAATCCCGTCACTAAAGAACCTTGTGCTGCTGTTAGCACCAAACTTTTATTAACGTCTGTAGGTGTGTTAGGATCAGTGTTGATATCTAATTCTTTTTCGCAAGCAGTAAGCAAAGCAAAAAGAACAAATATTCCTATAATTTTTTTCATTGTATTCATTATTTTCATTATTAAAATTTAGCTTTAAGAGTTAAACCAACACTTCTTGTTGTAGGGTTGGCACTAAATTCACCAAACTGACTACCAAGATCAGTCCCAAATGTAGACACCTCTGGATCAATATACTGGTTTGACTCAGGTGTAAATAGCAGTAGGTTTCTACCCACTAAGGTTAGAGATAAATTATCAAACGGTGTTTTATCTAAAAATTCATTTGAAAAATTATAACTAAATGTAACTTCTCTTAACTTTACAAAAGATTTACTAAACACGTTATCTCTATCAGTTGCTGATGCTCTGTAATAATCATCCCAATGCTCAGTATCAATTGCAGTTGTATTTGAAACATAGGAAATATTACCATTTCCATCATCAACTTGTTGAACTGAGCCTGGAATTATATAAGGCCTTCTATCATTAATTGTTGTAGTAATTGAATTACCAGTAAACCTAGTAATTTCTGCTGTTCTACCATACATCAATCCTCCTTGTCTGGTATCAACCGTAAATCCAAAAGAGAAATTTTTATAAGAAAATTGATTTGTTAAACCTAAAGTATAGTCATATTGAGTATCTCCATAAATTTCTTTTGTTGGAGAAGCAATAGGAATCCCATTATTATCAACAACTATATTACCATCTGGGTCTCTTAATGGTACAGTCCCTTCAATTAAAGCTAATGGATAACCTTCTTTAGCAACCAAGCCAATAGTGCTTAATCCTCCTAAAGCTAATTGTTCAATTCTATCATCTAATTTTTGTAAAATGGCATCATTTGTTGAAAAATTAATCGCCGTATCCCAACTAAAACCTTCGCTATTTTTAAATATGCTAACTTTTAATAATGCTTCAATACCTTTATTTGATATAGTACCAATATTTGCTGTTTGATTTGTATATCCAGATGTTGCAGCTAAAGGCAGTGATAAAATTTGATTTTCAACTTTAGCATCGTAATACGTAAAATCTAAATTTACTCTGTTTTTCAAGAAAGATAGTTCAGTACCTATTTCAAATTCTTTTCTTCTTTCTGGTTTTAAATTTGGATTTGCTGCTCTGTTACCAACTTCCCATGCGTTTAAACCTCCTACTGGAAAATTAAGATTTCTAAAACCTTGATTATCTGTTGATCCTAGCACAAATACAGGTAATATTTGATAAGGAGCTGTATCTACACCTGTTTCTCCATAACCAACTCTTAATTTAGCATAATTAACTACATTTTTAATATTAGGAAAAGTATTAGTAATTAACCAAGATGCATTTGCACCTCCATAAAGAACCGATCTATTTTCTTCTGGAAGAGTTGAATACCAATCATTTCTAACATTGGTTGTTAAATATAACATATCATTATATGAAAACGTAGTTGAATTTAATATACCAAAAAGTCTTCTCTTTGTTCTTGTAGAAGCAGTTGTTGCTGGGTCAGAAGAGTTAGATAGTGAATAAAAATTAGGGATATCTTGTGATGTAACTGAAGCGGATAATGATGATGTGGTTCTTTCATTATAATTAGCTCCAAAAGTAGATTCTATTTTAAACTCCTCATTTACATCAAATTTTAAATCAAAAATTAAATCGTGATTTAATTGTTTAATAAAATTATCTACTTCACCATATGAACCGGGTTGCTCTGTACTAGATCCATCATTTGGACTTCCAGGATCTGCATCTATAATTGCTGTCCAAACTCTAGTATTATCACTGGATTGATCTACCCCTAACCTATAAGAAACATTTGCCCAATCATTAAGTTCAGCACTTACGTTGAATGATCCATACAATCTTTCTTTTTTAAATTTTGCTCCATCTTCATTTAAAGAAAAATATGGATTTGTAATGCCAAACGCTGTGTAATAATTGGAAACATTATTAAATGGATCATTTTTATAATCTTTAAATTCAGTAATGTCTAAATCAGTAGGTATCTGCATTAAGTTATTATATACAGTTGTACCTTGACCAGCTGCTACCCCTGAACCCCGAACATTTACATAATTTAAATTTCCTCCAAACGATAGAAAATCCATTTTAGAATTAAATGATAGTGCCAATGTATTACGTTCATTTGAATCTGCCTTAGTTGGATAAATACCATCTGCACTAGTATTATTATAGGAAATTCTACCTGTAGTTGTATCAGAACCTCCTGAAATGGCTAAGCTAGTTATATAGTTTGTTCCAACATCAAAAAAGTTTCTTAATTGGTCTTTTTGAAAAGAATACGGTTTTACTTTTTGAGAATTGTTAACTACATTTCCCCAAAGTAAATTTTCTCCAGTAAAACGAGGTCCCCAAGAACCATTTTCTCCTAAATAATGTTGACCATCCCATCCTTGACCAAATTCACTTTGATATTTTGGAGTTCTAAGTACGTCACTAAACATTGCACTGGTAGAAAAATCTACTGTTAATTTTGATTTAGATCCTTTTTTAGTTGTAATTAAAACAACCCCATTCGCCGCTCTTGATCCATATAAGGCTGTACTAGAAGCACCTTTAAGAATGGAAATAGATTCAATATCTTCTGGGTTAATTTCACCAGACCCCCTACCAAAATCATACGCTCCATTTAAACTATTCGAAAAAGTTGAAGCATTATTAACTGGTACTCCATCTACTACGTATAAAGGTTGATTACTACCACCTATGGTACTAAAACCTCTAATAATAACACCTGAAGACGCTCCAGGATCTGTCGATGCACTTGAAATAACAACTCCTGCAACTTTACCTTTAATAGCATCTGCTAAATTTGTTTGAGAACTTTTATTTAATTCCTCATAACCTACAATTGTTGTAGCAGAACCAATAGACCCTTTCTCTCTTTTGATTCCTAAAGCAGTTACTACTACTTCTTCTAACTGTTCGGCACTTTCTTTTAAAGTAACGTTTAAAATATTAGAGTCACCAACAGTTTTTTCAACAGTTTGCATTCCAATAAAACTAAATACTAAGATATCTCCCGTATTAGCAGAAATAGAATATTTACCATCAAAATCTGTTAAAACACCTTTTGTTGTATTTTTAATAAATACATTGACCCCAGGTAATGGGCCATCTTGTTCAGATACTACTGTACCTGTTACCATTTTCTCTTGTGCATACATGCTAAAGCATGTACCAACAATAAACATAAGAGAAATTAGAATTTTGTAACTTCGATTCATGAATTTCATTTTAAATTAATATTGAGCTAAATATATTGAGGTATAAAAAAGTTTATAGCAGCTGTGAAGTGAGTGCTTACAATTTTGAATTGAACTACAAGTATTTGTTAAATGAAATTAGCTAATCTTATTTTAAGTATTTTACAACCGCTTAGCTACATTTTTTTTGTGTATAATTTAACACACTCTAGGTATTATTGCATTAATCAACGATTTCATTTGATTAAAAATTAATTAAAAAAGATTTGAAAACACTTATTTTTGATTTGAAATCAATTATAAATGATTTAAATTATTGGTTTTTAGGTTTAAATTAACATTTGCCAAATCAATTACTATTTAGAAAACATTTAATTTGTAATTAAAATCAAAAAAATTATCCGAATTTAAAAATTAAAATGGTTATTAAAACATTAATTATTGACGATGAAGCTTTAGCTAGATTACGTTTAAAAAATTTATTAAAAGAAGTCAACAAAATTGAAATTTTAGGCGAATGTTCGAATGGAAAAGATGCTATAAATAAAATTGATGAACTTCAACCCAATTTAATTTTTTTGGATATCCAAATGACGGATATGACAGGTTTTGATATTCTTGAAAAAATCTCTATGGATCCTAAACCTATCGTAATATTTGTCACAGCTTATAATGAACATGCGCTTAAGGCTTTTGATTACTTTGCATTCGATTACTTACTAAAACCTTATAAAGACGATCGTTTTTTTAAATCTGTAAATAATATTTTAAAATATATTGATAATAAAGATTATAAGCCTTTTGAAGATAAGCTTGAAAATTTAGTTAAATATATTAAAACTAGTGAAACTAGTACAAAAAATTATTCTGAAAAATTACCTATCAAATTAGGAAATAAAGTTTTTTTCATAAAGTCAAATGAAATTAAATATATTATAGCTTCTGGGTATTATGCAGAAATTTTTAACAATGAAAAAAAATATTTACTTAGAGAATCTCTTAGTAATTTAATAGAAACATTGAACCCTCAACAGTTTATTAGAATTCATCGTTCAACTATCATTAATTTAAATGAAGTTGCTGAATTAATCCATTCTAACTATGGTGAAATTGATGTTAAAATGACTGATTCAAAATTGTTTAGAATAAGTAAAAGTTATAAAAAAGATTTTTTAACAAAAATGGGGCTTTAAAAAATGAGAAAATATATAGACACGAAACTACTTAAAATTTTAATCCTTTTTTATACGGCTACTTCTTTAATCTCTTTATTCAAAATCTATTACTTAAAAACTAATAGTTTTGGATATGAATTTTCTACTTGGAAAGAAATTTTATTAGAAAGTATTTTATTAGATTGGGTGATCGTACTACTCTTTATGTCAATAATTGCTATGACAACCAAACTAATGATTTTAAAAAAATATAAGTGGAAATATATTGTTGCAATTCACTCATTTTTTTCACTATTTATAGGTTTTGTCATTTATTTTTCATCTTCTTTAATATTTTTTGTTACTGGTCAAATTGAGTTATCAGAAATTAATGTTGATAACTATTTAGCTGGTATCGTATCTGTTATCGACTTAAATTTTCTTATTTATTTTTCAATGATAAGTATTGTTTATTCCTACTATTATTTTCAACAAACTGAAAGAAGTAAATTAGAAAAAGCACAACTTAGCAACCAACTAACAAATGCCAAATTAAATATTTTAAAATACAAGCTACACCCCCATTTCTTATTTAATACGCTTAATAGTATTTCTTCATTAATAGAAACCAACACTAAACTAGCTCAAGATACTGTTGCTGATTTTGGAGATTTATTAAGAGATTTACTTGACTTGAAAGATACTAGCCTAATTCCATTAGAAGAAGAATTAAAAATAAGCAAACGATATTTAGATATTATGGCTTTAAGATTTTCAGACAATTTAAAAATAACTGTACAAATTAATACTAAAATACAAAACACCTTAGTACCAAGTTTAATTTTATTACCTATAATTGAAAACTCAATAAAACATGGATATTCTTATAACACAGAATCACTAACAATTAATATATCCATTAAAAAAAGAAAAAGCAATATTGTATTGAGTATTGAAAATGATGGAGCTCCCTTAAAAAATGTTGTATATGGTAACGGAATAAAAAATACCATTGATCGACTAAAAATTATTTATGGTGATAAGTACAAATTTTCGATGAAAAATAATAAAAACTTAAAAGGTATTACAACTTCAATAATTTTTCCTGACAATAATTAATTGATTTAAGAATAATTAACAACTTTTATCGTTTGTCTGTTAAAGTCAAGTTAATAAAGTGTTAATGCTGTAACATGTACATAAAAGTATCGTCTTTTAGGTATATATTTAATGAGCTACTATATAAAACTATGAAAAAACTATTAATATTTACGATTTTTTTTATTTCTATTTCAATAATTCAAGCAGGTAATATTTCTAATATTAATAATTCAATTTCATTACCTATTACAAAATCAGAAAAGAACAATAAAAGCCCAAAAAAAACTTATCATCACTACAACCCATATAAAATGGCTAGTTTTTGTAGATTAATTCAAATTGGGAATTATAAAGCTGTAAAAAAATTAATTGAACAAGGAGCTGATGTCAACGAAAAATCTTTAAAATTAACTCCATTAATGTACGCTGCTAGACATAATAGGGTTGAAATTTTAAAACTTTTAATAACAAATGGAGCTAACTTAAAAACCAGAAACTGTAATGGTGATACTGCTTTAAAATGGGCAAAAATGTCTGGTGCTAAAGAAGCATATATGATACTTCAAAATGCTTTAAAAAAATAAGAAACAAATTTATTCTCGTACATATTTTAAGTACTTTTGTATCTTTATTTATATATAAATATGAAGTACTTTAAGGATCAAATAGGACGAGAAATCACCTTAAAATCAACTCCAAAAAAAATTATATCATTAGTTCCTTCACAAACAGAATTACTTTGCGATTTGGCATTAGAGAATGAATTAGTTGGTATCACAAAATTTTGTGTACATCCCTATCATTTAAAATCTACAAAAAAAATAGTTGGAGGCACAAAAAAGGTTGATTTTGAAAAAATAAGAGCACTTAAACCTGATTTTATTTTGTGTAACAAAGAAGAAAATAGCTATGAATTTCTTCCTGAGTTAGAAAAAATTGCTCCTACCTATTTTTCAGATATTATAACACTACAACACTCAATAGATTTAATTTTAAGGCTCGGCACCATATTTAACAGAAGAACTGAAGCCGATAACTTAGCACACAAAATTGATTTTAAACTAAAAGATTTTAAACAGTTTATCAAAGATAAACCTATTAGAAAAGTTGCTTATTTTATATGGGGAAAACCTTATATGGTTGCTGCTAATGAAACCTATATTAATGAAATGTTGGCTTTAAATAAATTTGAAAACATTTATTCAAATATGAGCCGGTATCCAAAAGTTGAGATAAACAGAATTAGACATGAAGGTGATCCCGATGTAATTATCTTATCTTCAGAACCTTTCCCTTTTAAAGATGAACATGCATTAGAAATTGGCACTTATACCAATCGTTCAATTACCGTTTTTGGTGATGGAGAAATGTTTAGTTGGCCAGGTTCAAGAACCTTATTAGCTTTAGATTATTTTAAAGAATTGCATAAAAAATTAGAAAGTCATTTTTAATCTTGTAATGCAAAAACTCTTTTCAAGAGTTCTGTTGAGCGCTTGTTAACATTTGCTCTAATTTCCTTTTCTTCAACTTCAACCATAGTAAACACTCCTTTTAAAGCTTCTTGTGTTACATAATCTGTTAAGTTCGGGTTTACATTAGCTGTTAATGGTAAGTTATTGTATTTTGTAATTAAATTTTCCCAAATTTTATCTGCTCCAACTTTTTGAAAAGAATTGGCTATTATAGGATTAAATTTTTGATATAATGCTTCTGATGTTTTATTCTGCAAATACATTGTTGCAGCATTCTTTTCGCCTAATAAAATATTTTTAGCATCTATAAAGGTCATTCCTTTAATGGCATCAACAAAAATAGGAATAGCTTCACCAACAGCATCTTCAGCTGCTCTATTTAAAACTTTCAAGCCTTCATCTGCTAATTTAGATAAGCCTATTTTACGTAAAGTATTGTCTACTTTTTGTAATTCTTCAGGCAATAAAATTCTTGTTAATTCATTTTTAAAAAACCCATCCTTAACTGCTAGTTTACTTACCTGATTGGTAATTCCATTATGCAAAGCTTGCTTTAAACCATTTCCAATTTGATCGTTAGTTATTCCTGTATTTGGAAGTTGATTTACCACTTGTTGTAATTCTGCACAAGCTGTAAATTGAATTAATAGTACTATTAAAAATAATTTCTTAATCATAGTCTTTTATTTATTTTAAAAATGAATCTGTTTTTTTATCATAAGCGTACGGACAATGCTTACAACCATTTTTACAGCAATACCCTCTCTTTAAGTGATATTTTTCTGTAAAAACTCTAAATCCTTGCTTGTTAATATAATAATCTCCTTCTTCTAAAGGTATTAATTTTTTATATTCCATGGTACAAATGTAAACAAAAAACGTTCTAATTTAATTAGAACGTTTTTTGTAATTGAATATTTTTTATTCCACGCTAGGAGGATACTTTGCCATTATTTCTGCTACAAATTCTTTTATTTTTTCTTCCTTTTTAATCACATCACCTGAGGTATTTAAAGCGCCACTTCCAATACCTTGCCAAGCCAATTCTTTTTTCTTAGCATCAATCAAATCTATAAACAAAGTCCCTTCGGTATATTTTGAAATATGCATTCCATAGTTAGGTCCATAATACCAAGGATGCCACCCAAAATACATATTATCATTATAGATATCTACTTTTTGACGCGATTTTGTAAATATATTTACCAACACATCTGGTTTTTCAGATTTTGTAAAACCTTTGGCTAACATTTCATTTTCAACAGCTTTTAAAATTCTACGTTTATCTAAATCTGAAATATCAACTTTATCTATTCCTTTTTTATAGAAAGCAAATGTTTTATACTTTGAAAAATCGGTAGAAGTATCATAATCTGAAGTAACTCTAATAGAATTACAAGATGCAACTAAAAAAAGTAGCATTAACGGAAGTAATTTTATGGCTTTCATTTTTTAAAAAAATTTAAATATTAAAATAAATCTTTTAATAAGGTATCATCTACTAAATTTGGTAAAGTAACTTTTAATTTTGGTTCAACCTCCATTGCTCTTTTAATTGCAAATGTAGCGCCATTATTTCTAGCCCAATTTCTTCTAGCAATACCATTATTAACATCCCAAAAAAGCATGCTTTTTAAACGCTTTTCTGCTTCTATACTACCATCAAGAACCATACCAAATCCACCATTTATAACTTCTCCCCAGCCAACTCCTCCTCCATTATGGATAGAAACCCAAGTAGCTCCTCTAAAACTGTCTCCTATAACATTTTGTATCGCCATATCTGCTGTAAACTTAGATCCATCATAAATATTTGAAGTTTCTCTGTAAGGCGAATCGGTACCTGAAACGTCATGGTGATCTCTTCCAAGTACAATTGGTTCAACTATTTCGTTATTTTTAATCGCGTTATTAAAAGCTTCTGCTATTTTCATTCTTCCTTCTGCATCGGCATATAAAATACGAGCTTGTGAACCAACCACTAATTTATTTTCTTGAGCTCCTTTAATCCATTGAATATTATCTGCCATTTGCTGTTGAATTTCAAGAGGTGAGTTTTTCATTATTTCCTCTAAAACTTCACAAGCAATTGCATCTGTTTTTTCTAAATCTATTGGGTTTGCACTAGTACACACCCACCTAAACGGTCCAAAACCATAATCGAAGCACATAGGCCCCATAATGTCTTGCACATAAGATGGGTATTTAAAGTCAATTCCATTTTCAGCCATAATATCAGCTCCTGCTCTACTTGCTTCTAATAAAAAAGCATTTCCATAATCAAAAAAGTAGGTTCCTTTTTCTGTATGTTTATTAATAGCTTCAGCTTGTCTTCTTAAACTTTCTTGAACCTTTTCTTTAAATTCTTCAGGTTCATTTGCCATCATTTTATTAGCTTCTTCAAATGAAATACCTACTGGATAATACCCTCCGGCCCAAGGGTTATGGAGAGATGTTTGATCCGAACCTAAATCAACATAGATATTTTCATCTGCAAACTTTTCCCAAACATCAACTATATTGCCTAGATAAGCAATCGAAACTACTTCTTTGGCTTCTTTAGCTTTTTTCACTCTTTCAACCAACTTATCCAAATGAGTTATTTTTTCATCAATCCAACCTTGTGATAATCGTATTTCTGTAATTTTTGGATTTACTTCAGCGCAAACAGTAATGCATCCTGCTATATTTCCAGCTTTAGGCTGTGCACCACTCATACCTCCTAAACCTGATGTTAAAAACAGTTTGCCAGATAAGTCTTCATTGTGTTTTGCAATTTTTCTACCTGCATTTAAAACTGTAATGGTTGTTCCATGTACAATTCCTTGTGGGCCAATGTACATATAACTTCCTGCTGTCATTTGTCCGTATTGAGTAACACCTAACACATTAAATTTTTCCCAATCATCTTGTTTACTGTAATTTGGAATCATCATCCCATTGGTTACTACTACTCTTGGTGCATTTTTATGCGATGGAAATAACCCCATAGGATGACCTGAATACATCACTAAAGTTTGATCATCTGTCATTTCAGATAAATACTGCATACACAAAAGATATTGAGCCCAATTTTGAAAAACCGCACCATTACCTCCATAGGTAATTAATTCATGAGGGTGCTGAGCTACAGCATAATCTAAATTATTTTGAATCATATGCATAATAGCTTTCGCTTGTTCACATCTTCCAGGGTACTCACTTATTGGACGTGCGTACATTTTATAATCTGGACGAAAACGGTACATATAAATTCTACCATATTCTTTTAATTCACTGGCAAATTCTTTCGATAAAACTTTATGATGTCTTTCATCAAAATAACGCAAAGCATTTTTAATAGCTAACTCTTTTTCTGCCTTTGTAAGAATTTCTTTTCGTTTAGGTGCGTGATTTATTTCTTTTTCATATGGTTTTACTGAAGGTAATTCAGTAGGAATTCCTTGTTGTATTATCTCTTTAAATGTCATAATATTTAGTATTAGGTGATTGTATATTTTTTAGTAAAAAACTAAAACTATGGATAACGAATATCCACTCTAAAATGAGTTAAGGCAATACATTTTTTATATGTGAAGTGAAAAATATCCAAGATATTTATACAAATATTAATTGAATTACAAATATACTATAAATTTGTTTTGATTTTTATTTACTCTATTTTGTTAAAATTAGAATTCTCATTAAAATTTTAAAAATTAACTATATATTAATTAAAATGATTAATATTATTCAAAATATAAAACCTTTACTTTTTTTAAAAATCTCCAATGTATTCAATTAGTATTTAAACTTTAAATATTTTTATTTAGTCTATTCATAAGTTTTCACAATATACTTTTACTTTCATAATAAAAGCTATAAATTACACTTAAAACACATTTAGTAATTTTAACTAAATTGCAAACCAATTTTTTTAAAACATTTATGAAAAAAATAACACCTTATACACCAAAAAATAAAGTTAGAATTGTAACTGCAGCCTCTTTATTTGATGGTCATGATGCAGCTATAAACATTATGCGTAGAATTATACAAGCTACTGGAGTTGAAGTTATTCATTTAGGACATGACAGAAGTGTTGAAGAAGTTGTTAATTGCGCCATTCAAGAAGATGCTAATGCCATTGCAATGACATCGTACCAAGGTGGACATGCAGAGTATTTTAAATACATGTTTGATTTACTTCAAGAAAAAGGTGCTCCTCAAATTAAAATATTTGGTGGCGGTGGTGGTGTTATTCTTCCTAAAGAGATTGAGGAACTCATGAATTACGGAATTACACGTATTTACGCTCCAGATGATGGTCGTGAAATGGGATTGCAAGGAATGATTAATGATATGATTGAGAAATGTGATTTTCCAACGGGTAAACATATCGACTTTTCAGCTTCAGAACTCGTTCATAAAGATGATATGAAGTTGGCAAAAGCAATTTCTGCTGTTGAAAATTTTTCTGAAAAACACATCGATTTTATCAATACAATAAGAACAAAAGCTAACGAAACTAACATTCCTGTTTTAGGAATAACAGGAACTGGAGGTTCTGGAAAATCTTCTACAGTAGATGAATTAGTAAGAAGGTTTTTATTAGATTTTCCAGAAAAAACAATTGCAATTGTTTCTGTGGATCCTTCAAAAAGAAAAACAGGCGGAGCTTTATTAGGGGATAGAATTAGAATGAATTCTATTAAAAACGAACGTGTTTATATGCGTTCATTAGCCACAAGACAATCTAATTTAGCACTCTCTAAACATGTAAGTGATGCGGTAGCTATTTTAAAGGTTGCTGAATTTGATTTAGTTATCTTGGAAACGTCAGGTATTGGACAAAGTGATACCGAAATTTTAGATCATTCTGATGTTTCATTGTATGTGATGACGCCTGAATATGGAGCTGCTACTCAATTAGAAAAAATTGACATGATTGATTTTGCAGATGTTATTGCTCTTAATAAATTTGACAAACGAGGCGCATTGGATGCCTTACGCGATGTTAAAAAACAATATCAACGCAACCATAACTTATGGAGTGAGCATATTGAAGACATGCCTGTTTATGGAACTATTGCTTCTCAATTTAATGATCCAGGAACCAATGAATTATACAAGGTTTTAATTGACAAATTAAACCAGAAAACTAACGTTACTTTTAAAACTTCATTTAAAATAAACGGAGATAAAAGCAACAAACAATTTATTATTCCTCCAAACAGAACACGCTATTTATCAGAAATTACTGAAAACAACAGAGCTTATAGCCAAACTAGTTTAAAACAAAAAGAAATTGCTCAAAAACTTTATGGTATTTATAAAACCGTAGAAACCATTTCTAATAAAACCATAGAATTATCAAAAGTTGGACTGAATGAAGAAGTTTTACACCATATTGAAAACAAAAACACTAAAGAACTTATATCTCTTCTTTTCAAGGAGTTTTCAAAAGTTAAAATGGATTTAAACCCTTATAACTGGAACATCATTTTAAATTGGGAGTCAAAAAAACAATCCTACAAAAATGAAGTGTATTCGTATAAAGTAAGAGATAAAGAAATAAATATAAAAACGCATAGCGAATCGCTTTCTCATCTCCAAATTCCAAAAATATCCTTACCTAAATACGAAGCCTGGGGTGATATTTTATATTGGAGCTTAGAAGAAAATGTACCTGGAGAGTTCCCTTATACAGCAGGGCTATTCCCATTTAAAAGAACTGGAGAAGACCCTACTAGAATGTTTGCTGGTGAAGGTGGTCCTGAAAGAACCAACAGACGCTTTCATTACGTAAGTTTAGGAATGTCCGCTAAAAGATTATCTACCGCTTTTGATTCGGTTACTTTATATGGAAATGATCCACATATTAGACCTGATATCTACGGAAAAATTGGAAATGCTGGAGTTTCTATTTGTTGTTTAGATGATGCAAAAAAACTATATTCTGGTTTTGAACTAACCAATCCGCTAACTTCAGTTTCTATGACCATTAATGGTCCTGCTCCTATGATGTTAGGATTTTTTATGAATGCAGCCATTGATCAAGAATGTGAGAAATACATTCTTAAAAATGGCTTAGAAAAAGAGGTAGCAACAAAAATTACCGAAATTTATAAAGAAAAAGGTGTTGAAAGACCTACTTACCAAGGCGATTTACCAGAAGGAAATAACGGCTTAGGCTTGCTTCTTTTAGGTGTAACTGGCGACGAAGTTTTACCTAAAGAAATTTATGACAAAATTAAAACCGAAACCATTGCTAAAGTTCGAGGAACTGTTCAAGCTGATATTCTAAAAGAAGACCAAGCTCAAAATACTTGTATTTTTTCAACAGAGTTTGCACTTCGTTTAATGGGTGATGTTCAAGAATATTTTATAAAAAATAACGTTCGTAATTTTTATTCTGTTTCAATTTCAGGATACCATATTGCAGAGGCAGGAGCCAATCCAATTTCTCAATTAGCATTTACATTAGCCAATGGGTTTACCTATGTTGAATATTACTTATCTAGAGGTATGGATATCAATAAGTTTGGACCAAACTTATCATTCTTTTTCTCAAATGGTATCGATCCAGAATATGCTGTAATTGGTAGAGTAGCTCGTAAAATATGGGCAAAAGCTATGAAACTTAAATATGATGCTAATTCAAGAGCACAAATGTTAAAATATCATATTCAAACCTCTGGGAGAAGCTTACATGCACAAGAAATTGATTTTAATGATATTAGAACCACTCTTCAAGCTTTATATGCCATCTATGACAATTGCAATAGTTTACACACCAACGCGTATGATGAAGCTATAACTACCCCTACCGAAGAAAGTGTACGTAGAGCTATGGCCATTCAATTAATAATCAATAAAGAATTAGGATTAACCAAAAATGAAAACCCTATACAAGGTGCCTTTATTATTGAAGAATTAACCGATTTAGTTGAAGAAGCCGTTTATCAAGAGTTTGATAGAATTACCGAACGCGGTGGAGTGCTAGGTGCTATGGAAACTATGTACCAACGAAGCAAAATTCAAGAAGAAAGTTTGTACTACGAAACCCTAAAACACAATGGTGACTTTCCAATTATTGGAGTCAATACTTTTTTAAGCAGCAAAGGCTCTCCAACTGTATTACCTCAAGAAGTCATTAGAGCTACAGAAAAAGAAAAACAGTATCAAATTAAAGTTGTTGAAAATTTAAACAAAGGAAATCAAACAAAAGTTAAAGAGCAAATTGCCACATTAAAACACAAAGCAATTACCAATCAAAACATATTTGATCAGTTGATGGAAGCTTGTAAAGTATGTTCTATTGGAGAAATTACAGAAGCTTTGTTTGAAGTTGGTGGTCAATACAGAAGGAATATGTAATTCTATGAAATCTTAAATGAAAAAAGTCATTTCAATAAAAACTGAAATGACTTTTTTTTATTAAACTTTTAATATTGATTTCACATAACGTCTATGAATTTTTCGAAGCATTATTAATTCTTTTCTTAACATTCTTACAAAATCTACCCCTTGAATTTTAGTACTTTCAAGGTTTAAACAATCTTGGTAAAGCCTATCAATAAAATAATGAAGCGATTGCGCATATTTTAATTTGGTAGTTGGATTTACTTGTGTTTCAGTTTCTACAACTTTAGGCACTAATCTAAAAGCATTCATCACTAAATTATCAGCATAGTTATCTGTTTTACTTCCAGACCTATACATTGAAATTATATCTTTGTCATTGGTAATATAAGCAGCTATTCGCCTAGATAAATTAAAAATATCTAACGATTTTCTATAAATAACTAACTGATTCAACCCTTGTTCACTCATTTTTATCTTAGACTTCTTTCAAGTTTTATAACAAATTTACCAAGAAATAATTTTTATTATATTTATTATTTAAAGATATAAAACTAATTAAGTTTAATTTTTAATATATTTACTAATAAAATCTTTAATTATGAAAGTTGATGATTTAAGTTGGAAAATACTAAGCTGTTTACAACAAAACGCTCGACAGTCCAATACCGAAATTGCGCGTAAAGTTGGCATCACATCTCCAGCAGTTGCTGAGCGTATACGTAAAATGGAAGATCTTGGAATTATTGAAGGATATTATGCCAAAGTTTCCTATTTTGAAACGGGTCATCAATTAAAAGCAATCATCACTCTACGTGCTTTTATGGGAAGATTAAAACCTTTTATTGAAAAAGTTAAAGACTTTAAAGAAGTCGTTAATTGTTATAGAATCACTGGGAATGAAAATATTGTTATGGAAGTAGTTTTAAAAAATCAAAAACATTTGGAACAATTTATCGATCGATTAATAACCTATGGTGAATGCAGAACTCATATCGTTTTATCTAATGTAGTAGAAAACAATCCATTAACTAAAAAAACACATCTTTAAACACTGCCTTCACTATCAATTATTGTTAATGCTAATCGGATTTTAAAATAGGCTATTTTTTCCTCAAAATACTCAAAATAAGGTTTTAAAGCTTGTGGGCTTTCTAATTTTTCTTTTGCTTTTCTAACTTTAACAACTTCATCTTTAGTTATAAAATCATAAATATTAATAGCTTTTCCATCTGAATATAATTTTGCTAAATGAGAAAAAATAGTGGTTGCCTTTAGGTTTCTTTTTACAGAAATTTCATCGATTGATAACCCTTCTTTATACAATTCATAAGTTACTTTATAAGTGTCTTTCTTTTTATGAGTTTTTATTTTTTCGTTAGAAAAAGCCACAATTTCTGCTATAAAATCTTCTCCATAAACTTCTAACTTTCGCTGCCCCACTCCACTAATTTCTAAAAAATCTGCTTCGCACATTGGACGAGCTCGTTCCATCTCTTTCAGCGTAGCATCGCTAAATACCAAATAAGCTGGAATATTTTCTGATAAGGCAATTTCTTGACGTAATTTACGTAGCCGTTCAAATAACGAATCTTTTTTAGCTTTAGCCACTTTTGGTGCTGTTTGAACATTTTTTTGTTCTTGAACTTCAATTGGCTTCGTTAACTCTACAACCTCCTTCTCAAACAATACTTTTTTAGAAAAATCGGTTAATTGTAGTGCATTATTTTTATGAAAAGCTATTTCACAATATCCCTGATTAATTAACTGAATAATGTATTGTTGCCAATCTCTCCATGAAATATCACTTCCAACTCCATGAGATTTTAGTTGATTGTATCCCTTCTCTAAAATAGTGGCATTATGTGCCCCTCTTAAAACATCTATAACCGTTCCAACTGCTTCAATCTCTTTTAGTCTAGATATTACTGAAAGTGCTTTTTGGGCAATAATCGTTCCATTAAAAAATTGAGGAGGATTTTTACATACATCGCAATTTTCACAATTTTCAGAAAGTAATTCTCCAAAATAACTCAATAAAATTTTTCTTCTACAAGTGGTAGCTTCAGAGAATTGTTTCATGCGCTCTAATTTTGCTAATTGAACCTCTTCATTACTTGCACCATTCATAAATTTACGTAACTGAATTACGTCGGCGTAACTATGAAACAGTAATGCATTTGCTGGTAAACCATCTCTACCACAACGTCCAATTTCTTGATAATAACCTTCAATATTTTTGGGCATATTGTAATGAATTACCCAACGAACATTAGATTTATCAATACCCATTCCAAATGCAATGGTAGCACAAACCACTTGAATTTTATCGTAGATAAAATTTTCTTGAGCTTTGGTTCGTTCTTCAAAATTTAACCCTGCATGATACGCTACTGCAGAAATTCCATTTTGCTGTAACTTTGTTGCTAATTGCTCCGTTGATTTTCTACTTAAACAATAAATAATACCCGCTTCATGAGGCTTTTTACGAATAAATTTAATTATTTGCAACACTCTATCATTAGCTGGACGTACTTCTAACTCAATATTTTTTCTATCAAATGAAGAAAGAAACTGTGTTGCATTTGAAATATTTAATTGCTCTAAAATATCTGTTCTAGTAGCTTTATCTGCCGTTGCTGTAAGTGCTATTATTGGTGTATTTGGTAATACTTTTTTTAAAAACCCCAGTTGTTGATAAGAAGGTCTAAAATCATGTCCCCAAGAAGAAATACAGTGAGCTTCATCAATGGCAATACAACTTATATAATTTTCAGTTAGTATATTTTGAAGCAAGGATAAACTTTCTGGAGCTACATATAACAACTTGATTTGTTTATTGATTACTTTTTCAAAAATTTTGGTTTGTTCAAGACTTTCTTGACTGCTATTAAAAAAATTAGCTGAAATTCCATTTGCGTTTAAGCCATCTACTTGGTCTTTCATTAAAGCTATTAAAGGAGAAATTACCAAGGTTAAGCCCTCAAAAAGTAGCGCTGGTAGTTGAAAACAAATAGATTTTCCTCCACCTGTTGGCATAATTACTAGGTTATCATTTTTAGAAAGAACAGACTCAACTATGGATTGTTGTTGATCTCTAAAACTGTCGTAACCAAAATATTTTTTTAACGTAGGAAATAATTTATCTTGTAGTTCTATATGCAACATTCAACTTTTTCTTTTTTGCAAAGATAAATTTATACGCATACAAATTACAAAGTATTAGCATGCAAATTAATAAGTATGCGCATATAAACTCCAAAACATGCGCATGTAAAACAACTTATATGCGCATGTTTTAGGGTTATTATTTTATGTAAGCATCATCATGAACTTGTGCTACAGCTCTACCAGAAGGGTCGTTCATATTTTTAAAACTTTCATCCCATTCCAATGCTATTTTAGTACTGCAAGCAACTGAAGCTTCTTGAGGAACACTTAATGCTGCTGTATCACTAGGAAAATGTTCTGCAAAAATTGAGCGATAGTAAAACTCTTCCTTGTTAGTAGGTGTTTGAATTGGAAACTTATATTTTGCATTTGCCAATTGTTCATCAGTTACTTCTGCAGCAACAACTTCTTTTAAAGTATCAATCCAGCTATACCCTACTCCATCAGAAAATTGTTCTTTTTGCCTCCAGGCAACACTTTCAGGTAAATAGCTTTCAAAAGCTTTTCTAATTACCCATTTTTCCATGCGCTCTCCATTAATCATTTTATCTTGTGGGTTTATACGCATTGCAACATCTATAAACTCTTTATCTAAAAATGGTACACGTCCCTCAATACCCCATGAAGCTAAACTTTTATTTGCTCTTAAACAATCGTACATATGTAGCTTGCTTAATTTTCTAACAGTTTCTTCGTGAAATTCTTCAGCATTTGGAGCCTTATGAAAGTACAAATAGCCACCAAACAATTCATCCGCTCCTTCTCCAGAAAGTACCATTTTAATTCCCATAGATTTAATAACTCTTGCCATTAAGTACATAGGTGTTGAAGCTCTAATTGTGGTGATATCATAAGTTTCAAGGTTGTAAATTACATCTCTAATAGCATCTAAACCTTCTTGTATGGTAAATTTAATTTCATGATGCACCGTTCCTATATGATCTGCTACTTTTTGTGCTGCAGCCAAATCTGGAGACCCCTCCAGTCCAACAGAAAATGAATGTAACTGTGGCCACCAAGCGGCTTGTGTATCGTCAGATTCTATTCTTTTTGCAGCATATTTTTTAGCAATCGCTGAAGTTACTGAAGAATCTAGTCCTCCTGATAATAGCACTCCATAAGGCACATCAGACATTAATTGGCGGTGCACTGCTGCTTCTAAAGCATCGTGTAACTCATCAATACTAGTTTGGTTTTCTTTAACTGCTTTATACTCCATCCAATCTCGACTGTACCATTTTGTTAATTCTCCATCTTTACTAGACAAGTAATGTCCTGGAGGAAATAATTCAATTTTAGTACAAACACCTTCCAAAGCCTTTAATTCTGAAGCAACATAAAATGTTCCGTTTTGATCCCATCCTATATACAAAGGAATAATTCCCATGTGGTCTCTAGCTACAAAGTACTCATCATTTTCAACATCATACAAAGCAAAACCAAAAATACCATTCATTTCATCAATAAAACTTGCTCCTTTTTGTTGATATAAGGCTAAAATAACTTCACAATCTGATTCTGTTTGAAAATTATAAGTTCCTTCAAACTGCTTACGCAATTCTCTATGATTATATATTTCACCATTAGCTGCTAATACTAATTTTTTATTTTCACTAAATAAAGGTTGTTTTCCAGAAGCTGGGTCAACAATTGCCAAGCGCTCATGCGCTAAAATGGCCTTTTCATCAGCATAAATCCCGCTCCAATCTGGTCCTCTATGACGAATTTTTTTAGACATTTCTAACAACTGCGGTCTTAATATTTCCGACTTCTCTTTTAAATCAAATGCACAAACTATTCCACACATGCTTTTACTATTTATCATTAATTACAATGCAAAAGTGACTTATATGTTTATTTTAACAAACATAATTTAACAAATTAGTTACAAATAATAATAATAAATATTGTTTTTTGAATTTTATGTAAGTAATTATTACATTATCAACATCTTTTTATTTAATTTTGAAATTTAACATTGTTTTTTGCGTCTTTTTATAAGGAATGCTGTCTAATATATAGAACTTAAAAATTTATAATTATGAAAAATTCTGAATGCACTTGTACTTGTGAATCTTGCAAAAATGGAGAATGTGCTAATTGCACTTGTGAATCTTGTAACTGTACAAATTGTACTTGTTAATAACTAAAACCCTATCTTTAATATAAAAATAGGGTTTAAACTTTTTATGGAAACAACTGTTATTTGGAAAGAATTTTCTGCCTCTCTTAAATCTTTTATACGGAGTCGTATAAAAGATCGTGATGCTGTAGATGATATATTACAAGAAGTTTTTATTAAAATACATTTAAACATCCATAGCCTTAAAAAACAACAAAGTATAAAGTCTTGGATTTTCACAATTGCCAACAACGTTATCATAGATTATTTCAAAAAAAGCAATAAAAGCTCCAACTTAGAAATTGAAATACCTGTGATAGCTGAAGCTGAAATACACGAAGAACACTCTGCTAAAGACTGTATTTTACCTTTAATTAAAAATTTGCCCCCTACTTATAAAAAAGCAATTTTTTTAAGTGAAATTAAAGGCTTCAAACAAGCTGAAGTTGCTCAACAATTGAACATTTCATTATCAGGAGCAAAATCTAAAATTCAACGTGGTAGAAAACTCTTACAACAAGGTTTTATAGATTGCTGTAATTATAAATTAAATGAATTTGGATATTTAATTGGTGAACATAAGAGTAAAAAAGAGTGTAAGATTTGCTCTTAAACATTTTATATTTTATAGTTACTTTAGCAAAAAAATTAATTCATTATTCAAATGATTCAATTTACCTTACTTACTGCCACTCTATTTGGTGGTTTAGCTGTTGCTTTTGGTGCTTTTGGTGCACACGCACTTACTAAAATTTTAACAAAAGATCAACTTAAAAGTTTTGAAACTGGTGTAAAATACCAAATGTACCATGCCATTGTTTTACTTAGTATTGGCTTTAATTTTAATTTAGATACAACTTCAGAAAAATACATGGTGTATTGTTTTATTGTCGGAATCATTTTATTTTCATTTAGTATTTATGGCTTGGTAGTATCAACTGCCAAAAACCATAAACTACGTTTTTTAGGTCCCATAACTCCTATCGGTGGCCTACTTTTAATTAGCGGTTGGGTGCTATTATTTTTAAATATATTAAAACTTAAATAAGTTCTTTATTTTGATATTGGTTTTAACAAAAATGTTAACAAATTAAATTTACATTTTTTGTAGTTTTACCAACTAACTAATCAATTTTTAAATGAAAAACTATGCTTTTAAAGCAATACTACTAGTATTAATAAGTATTGCGTTATTTTCTTGTGAAAAAAATAATCTACAAAACACTCCAAATGATAAAGAAAAAACCAATTATGTACAAGAAAATTACGATAAAATAGAAACCTCTATTACCATGCGTGATGGCATAAAATTGTTTACTTCCATTTATACCCCAAAAGACAAAAGCAAAAAATACCCTATTTTATTACAACGTACGCCTTATAGTGTTAGGCCTTATGGTGCTGATAAATTTAAAACTAAGATTGCCCCTAACGAACATTTAATGAAAGAAGGAAACATTGTGGTATATCAAGATGTTAGAGGTAGATGGATGAGCGAAGGAACTTATGATAATATGCGTGCTTACATTCCAAATAAAAAAGATAGCACCGATGTTGATGAAAGTTCCGATACTTATGATACTATTGATTGGCTAGTAAAAAATGTTGAAAACAATAATGGCAACGTAGGAACTTGGGGAATCTCATATCCTGGATTTTATAGTACCTATTCAACTATTGATGCGCACCCTGCTTTAAAAGCTGCATCTCCTCAAGCTTGTATTGGTGATTTCTTTTTTGATGATTTTCATCATAACGGTGCCTATCTACTAAGTTATTTTAGAGCAACTCCTCTTTTTGGAACTCCAAAAGATACTCCCACAGATAAAGCTTGGTATAAAATTCCTGACCTTAAAACCAAAGACCAGTACCAGTTTTTTTTAGATGCAGGCCCTTTAAGTAACTTAGACCTCTATTTTGAATATAAAAAATTGGACAACCCAGCTTTAAAAAACAGTGACAATGCAAGTGACTTTTTTTGGAAAGAATTAAAAGAACATCCTAATTACGATGAAGTTTGGCAAAGCAAAGGTATTATTCAACATTTAAAAAATATAAAATCTCACGTTGCTACTATGATTGTGGCTGGTGAGTTTGATGCTGAAGATTTATATGGACCATTAGAAACTTATAAAACCATTGAACACTATAATAAAGATAATTACAATACCATTGTTTTTGGTCCTTGGAGTCATGGACAATGGGCTAGCACAAAACCTAAAAACAGTGTTGGAAATTATTATTTTGGAGACTCCATATCTATTAAATATCAAAAAGAAATTGAAACTAAATTTTTTAATCACTTCTTAAAAGGTACCGGTGATAAAAATACTGGTTTACCAGAAGCATATGTGTATGATACAGGAAAAAAAGAATGGAATACCTACAATGTTTGGCCTCCAAAAAATTCTAAAAAACAAACCTTTTATTTAGCTGAAGATCAAAAATTAGCTATTGAAAAAGGAAATGAAAAAGGTATTCAGTTTATAAGTAACATTAAAAAACCTGTTCCTTATACAGAAGATATTAAAACAGTATTTACTCCTCGAAAATATATGACCGATGACCAGCGTTTTGCCGCTAGAAGAAGCGACGTATTAGTTTTTGAAACCGAAGTTTTAGAAAAAGATATGACAATGTGTGGTGACATTTTAGCAAAATTACAAGTGGCAACTACTGGAACCGATGCCGATTGGATAGTAAAAGTTATTGATGTGCACCCAGCTGATAGTGAAGAAAATAATAAGGACATGCAAAATCACCTAAAAATGAGTAATTATCATTTAATGGTTAGAAGCGAAGTTATGCGAGGAAAATTTAGAAATAGTTTTACATATCCAGAACCTTTTATACCCAACAAAAAAACTGCTGTTGAAATTAAATTACAAGATGTGCATCATACGTTTAAAAAAGGACATAAATTACAAATACAAGTGCAAAGTACCTGGTTTCCGTTAATAGATTTGAATCCCCAAACCTATGTTGACAATATTTTTAAAGCAAAAGCCGAAGATTTTAAAACACAAACACATACTGTTTTTACATCTTCAGCAATTGAATTTACGGTGTTAAAATAAAAAATAATTATATTTGTTAATATCATAATTAATGCTGCTATTCCAGAGTGATCACTGAGCGGATTCGAAGTGCAGGCAGGAATTCAATCGTTATAAAAATAGATTCCTACAAAAGTTTATTTTGACCAAAGATGGAAGGTGAAAATAACAGCATTAACTTAATTCGATTAAACTATAATTGGCTTCGACCCCGCTCAACCGCCGATATTATTAATGAAATTTATAACTTATGAAATATTCAAATATATTTTTCAGTTTAATAACAGTTCTAATTATTTCTTGTAAAGAAAAACCTTCAGAAAAATTAGCACTTCAAACCTTAAACAATAACAAATTTAAATTTGAAGTTGAAACTATTGTTAGTGATATGGATATTCCTTGGAGTATGGCATTTTTACCCGATAATTCTATTTTAATTACAGAATTAAAGGGGGAGTTAATTCATTTTAAAAACGGAGTAAAAACCAATATTAAAAATGTACCAGAAGTATATTTTAGAGGCCAAGGTGGTTTATTAGATATAGAATTAGATCCAAATTATGCCGAAAATGGTTGGTTATATTTATCCTACGCTGCAAATATTGAAAATGATGGAAATGGAGGAAACACAACTATAATGAGAGCTAAATTAAAAAACGATGCTTTGGTTGAAACTCAAGTTATCTATAAAGCAACTCCAAATACACAAAGCGGAACCCATTTTGGTTCTCGTATTGAATTTGATAAAAAAGGCTATTTATATTTTTCAATTGGAGATAGATACAACAGAGATGTTTTACCACAAGATATAACTAAAGAAGCTGGTAAAATTTACAGAATAAATAGCGATGGAACAATACCAACAGATAATCCGTTTTACAACACTAAAAATGCTATAAAAGCAATTTATTCTTATGGTCATAGAAATCCGCAAGGAATGGCAATGCATCCCGAAACTGGAGAAATTTGGGCACACGAACACGGTCCTAAAGGTGGTGATGAAATAAATATTATAAAAGCTGGTAAAAATTTTGGATGGCCTAAAGCATCTTTTGGAGTTAATTATAGCGGTACAAAATTTACAGATAAGACCTCTATTAAAGGAATGGAAGATCCAATACACCACTGGACACCTTCTATTGCTCCAAGCGGAATGACATTTGTTACTAGTAATAAATACCCAGAATGGAAAGGAAATGTATTGGTAGGTTCGTTAAAATTTCAATATGTTACACGATGTGTTATAGAAAACAACAAAGTAGTTAAAGAAGAAAAACTAATAGAAAATATTGGTCGCGTACGTTGTGTACGTCAAGCTCCAGATGGCTATATTTATGTTGCTGTTCAAAATTTAGGGATTGTTAGATTAACGCCTTCATCTTAAAAATTGTTCTTGTGAATAATTCCAAAGTAAACAATTGAGTTTTACTTTCAAAGGAATGACACGTGTAAATTAGACTAGAAAAACCAGTACTTTGGATATAAAATCGAAGTACTGGTTTTAAACTAAAACTACTAACTAAAGTTTTAAATATTTTATTTTGAAGAAAATAACTTTGGTTTGAAAGTAAACATAATCCAAGCCCAAGAATTATTTTCATCTTTATCTCCTCCTTTAAGAACTTCCATCGCTTCTTTAGCAAACATTTTAGAATATCCAACATTAAACATTATATTGCTTGCTATTTTATATCCTAAATTTAAATCTATTTCAGTACCTAAATTATTATCAACTTTTGTTCCTCCATTGTAAACATCAGCAGCTGAAGAAAAGAAATGAGGTACTAATGTTGCTGAAAATTTATCTTTTTTGTAAGCAACAACCCCATTAATATCAACTAAACCAACAGACCCTATGTGGTTACCAACATAAAAATAATCCATCCAACCATTAAACTTATGATTGGTTCCAAACAACGGATTGAAAGATTTTACATCAGAACTTGCATCATTCATATCTTTTCCTGATAAATATTCAGCGCCAATACCTAAAGTAAACTCTGTTGAAGCTTTGTATTTTAAATTTCCTGCAAAGTAGTTAGCACTAACATCGTTACCATTCAACTGCCCCGTTTGAAAGTAGATTGAAAAATCTGAGCTAAATTTTCCTTCATTATATTTAATATGAGAACCTAATGTTTGAGAATAATCTACCTTTTGATTATTAGCTTCCATAAACTCTACTCCGTTATTTAACACTAAAAAGCTTAAACCTACTTTAGTTATTTTGGTATTAAACCAAGCGTACTGAAAAGTTTTATAACCCGCAACATTGCTATATAAATTATCTACTCCTGATTGGCTATCAGAATTTAAAGCAAAACCTACATCTAATTTACTGTTTTCAGAAACTTTAAATTTCGCCAACATCGCATCATGACTTCTTCCTTGTTGCGCCCAACCTACATTTCCAAATATTCTACTGTCATCATACACAATTTCTTGACGACCAAATTTTAAAGAAATATTTTCAGATAATAATGCTTCAGCCCAAGCTTCGTGTAACATTGTTGCGTTATCATCAGTACCTAGGGTACTAATATCTCCCCAAACTCTTACATTTTGAAGAGAAATCCCCAATTTAATTTTATCTTGTTCAAAATTGAAATTTAAACGAGTACGTTGCGATACAAAATTTGAACCGTCAGCATCTGTTTGTAATAGTTTCCCAAAACCATGTTTGTTCTCATAACGAGGACGTAATTCAGCTGATAAATCGAACTGTTGAGCTGTTAATGTTGTTACAGTTAATGTAGCTAAAATTGTTATAAATAAAATTTTTCTCATTGTTATGTATTTTAATTGTATGCTTATTTTTAATATTTAAAGACCTCTTTATCTTTTACAATGCGAAAATACAAGCATAAAAAAATTTAATTACTGACTTTTATCAACTTTCAAAAACTTTTTTTACAATTGAAACTGACTTAAATAAACAGCATAGTAATTACCATAAAAATTAAAACATAAACAATTAATGACACTTTCCACAAGGCATGTGCTTTACGTAATTCCATAAAATAAAATGAAACTCCAATAAATTTTAAACTTGACAATCCTAAAATAAGTAGTGCAGAAATAGAAATACTTAAAACCGAATTTGAGATTAGTGCTGTACTCATAGTTAAAAGTATAAGTATTATCCAAACCCATAAAAATACGTTTTTTTTCATCTTAAAATATTAAATAAATTATTGGGAATAACAGCAGCCAAATTAAATCGCACATATGCCAAAATGCAGCACTTGCCTCAAAATCTTCTAAATTTATTTTATCTTTCTTTTTCTGTAAACTTACAAGTGCTATAGCCAAAATTACCAACCCAACTATGACATGAATTACATGAAATAAAGTTAACATCCAATAAAAAGAGAAAAATGTGTTATAACTAAGTGTAAGTCCAGCATCAATTTTTGTATAATATTCTACACTTTTTAACAGTAAAAATAAGAAACCACCAAGCATAGTTAATTTTAAATAGGTTGATGCTTGATTGATTTTAAATGCTTTTAATTTTTTTACAGAATTCGCCATAAAAAAACCACTAGTTAATAAAAATACTGTATTTATTGCTCCAAAGGTGGTATTTAATAATAATCTAGAAGTATGAAATACTTGAGGTTCTTCTTTACTGTACATAACCATAGCGATTAGTGCCATACCAAAAGTGATTAATTCTAAAAAAATTACGATCCATATTAAAATTCCTCCAGGAGGGTAATACAAATTTTTATAATTGACTTTTAAAGATTCCATATTTAACTTTGATGTTTAATTTTTTCATACAATTGCACCATTGCTTTAAGTAATTCTACAGGTGTTGTTAATATTTGATAATGGTTTTGTCCAAACATTTGAGGTAAGTAATACTTTGCTTGCGCTTCGATGGCTAAGGCATATGAATTTATTTGTTTTTCGTTTAATTCTCTTAAGGCTTGTTTTACATCATTTACTCCATACTTACCTTCGTATTTATCATAATCATTAGGTTTTCCGTCTGAAATTAAAATTACCCATTTATTTTTTGTGTCTCGTTTATCTAACAGAGCTCCTGAATGACGTAAAGCAGCCCCAATTCTTGTATAACCGCTGGGTTCAACAGAACCTACTTTAAATTTTGCTTTACTCCATTCTTCATCAAAATCTTTAATAGTAATATAGGATGAATGATTTCTAGTTTTAGAATAAAAACAATCAATTGAAAAATCGATATGAAACTCATTCAAAATCTCTCCAAATAAAATTGAAACTTGCTTTTCAACATCAATTACTCTGTTTCCTGCCGCATAACTATCACTTGATAGGCTTACATCTAACAATAATAAAATAGATAAATCTTTTTCTTTTTTCCGTTTGGACAAATATATTTTTTCTGAAGGTGTATGACCTGAGTTAACATCAACAAACAAATCGATAATAGCGTCAATATCAAATTCTTCACCTTGTGTTTGCCTGCGTTGTTGTTGAAATTTATTATTTACCGTAGTTAACATTTTTCTTAACCCAATTAATGTTGACTGGTTTTGATTTAATGTTTTTTTATAATATTCAACATTATTTTTCAATAAAGTTTTTGGATATACTTTACAAAAGTCTTTTTTATAACAACGTTTAGAATAATCCCATTCATCATATTTAATATGATATCCTTTATTATCAATTTCAGCACTTTCAGAAACTGTGGTGTTTTCAATAAAATCTGCTTGATATACTGAATGTGCTGTATCATCTACACGTACTGTATATTTCATATTTATCTCATCCAATGCATTTGAGTGATCATCTAATTCATCATCTCCATCAAAATCTCTAAAATTACCAGCAAATTCTTCTGCGGTTTCCACTTTTTCAAATTGATGTTGTAAAACGGCATCTTCTTGCTGTTTTAAATCTACTTGAACTGAGATGATTTCTTCAACAGCATTAGACTTTAAAATGGTTTTCGGTTTTTCATCATCCGCTTTTTTAACCTTATCTGTAAAATTTTTTAATTGATCTTTAGAAGTTTCTTCAGGATTATTTTTCATCCATTTTCCATATAAAAAAGAAAAATCCACATCGGTATTGTTTGCCTTTTCAATATAATACGTGTAAAATTTTTGATGATATTTTTTGGTAATTGGAAACTGTTCAAATAAAATTTCTAGTACTTTAGATGAAGTTTTTTGAGCTTTTTGTTGAGATTCCATCAATTCATGTTCCACCTCATCATTCCAATTTAAATTTAAGGTTTTTTGGACTGACAAATACAATATTCTAAACAAGTAATAAGAAATATTATCATCTACTGTAGTAAATTCTGAAAATTTTGAAGGTAAAAAGAAGTTGTTATTTTTGTAGCCACCTTCTCTTTCCGCAGGGTACAATTCAATAGCTTGTCCAGTTATTGCTCTAGCAAAAATAGTTAAACGTGGTTTTAAATCGTTTAATAAAACTGCATGTGCAACAGCTTCCTCTTTCTTTAGTTTTCTCTTTTTAAAGTAATGAGCAAGTTTTGTAAATATATATTCATCTGGTTCAAACACAACTTAAAATCAAATCATTAGGTTACATAAATCTTTTAAAGCTTCAATAACTTCTAAATCGTCAGTTAAAGGTTCAACAATAGCAACTTCAACGGATAGCCTTTTTGGCAACCCATTATGAATTAATTTGGCAGCATCTACCAATAAACGCGTTGAAACTGTTTCAGTTAAACCTAGTTCTGTTAAATTTCTAATTTTTGTAGCAATATTGACCAATTTTTTAGCAGTATTGGCATCTATTCCAGTCTCATTTACCAATATTTCAGCTTCTAATGTAGCTTTTGGGTATGCAAATGAAACAGCTATAAAACGTTGTCTAGTTGAAGGTTTTAATTCTTTAAATCCTTTTTGATAGCCAGGATTAAAAGAAGCAACCAGCATAAAATCTTCATGAGCCTTAATAGTTTCACCAAGCTTATCGATAAACAATTCACGTCGGTGATCAGTTAAAGAGTGTATGGCAACAATTACATCGGGTCTTGCTTCAGCTATTTCATCTAAATAAATGATTGCGCCTTCTTTTACAGCAGTAGTTAATGGACCATCTAACCAAACCGTTTCTGCTCCTTTTATAATATATCTTCCTATTAAATCAGTTGAAGAGGTTTCTTCATGGCAACTAATAGTAATTAGTTTTTTATTTAATTTATGAGCAATAAACTCAATAAATCTAGATTTTCCAGTACCTGTTGGTCCTTTTAATAAAAAAGGAATTTTACTTGCATAGGTTAGTTCAAAAACTTCAACTTCTTTTCCTATGGCTTTATAATATGGTGATTGATTTTTCATACGAATGATTGATACTATTAAATAGAAAACCAGAGTTTCAGATTTTATTTGTTATATAGTATGGAAACTAATCATCTTCAACTCTGGAAATCAATCTAAAAAAACTACAATTAAAATTTCAGTATCTTATTTATTATTAAATATTTTGTTGACAAATCAGATTTAAAACGTTTCAACTTTTATTATTTAATAAAATGGGGTTGATTAATTTAGATACTTTTTACTTAATACTTTTATTGTTTAATTTCTAATGCTTCATCAGTTGGAGTCCCATGTTTGTAGAAGTCAATAATATACATTACAACACCTGTTGCAAAGAAAGATGCACAAATAACTAATACTACAAAATGAATACTAATTTCTTTTTGAACTTGCATAAATTCCATACCAAACTTTCGTTCTAAATAAACTTGTGCAACACCTGCAACACCAAAAGCAACCGTCATCCCAATCATACCTATGTTTGAAAACCAATAGGCCATTCTACCTATAGAACTATCATATAATTTTCTACCTGTCATATTTGGTAAACTATAACTTATAATTGCTAAAACAATCATTGCATATGCTCCCCAAAATGCCAAGTGGCCATGCATTGCTGTAACTAAAGTACCATGTGTATATAAATTTGTTTGCGGTAGCGTATGAGCAAACCCTAATAATCCTGCGCCAATAAATGAAACAATAGCAGCACCTAAAGTCCAATATAAAGCTAATTTATTCGGATGTTTTTTCTCTCCTTTTCTATACATATTTACCGCAAATAATGCCATTGCTAAAAATGCCAATGGTTCTAGTGCTGAGAAAATTCCTCCTACAATCAACCAAATTTTATTTACACCTATATAGTAATAGTGGTGACCAGTTCCTAAAACTCCAGATAAGAACGTTAAACCTACAATTACATATAGCCACTTTTCAATAACTTCTCTATCAACACCTGTTAATTTAATTAATAAGAAAGATAAAATACCTCCCATAATTAATTCCCAAACACCTTCAACCCATAAATGAACTACCCACCAACGGAAAAATGAATCTGTTACTTGACTATCAAAAGGAAGCATTCCAGGTAAATACAATAATGCAGCAAACAATAATCCCATAGAAAGTACTAAGGCTGTTGTTGTTTGCTTTTTACCTTTAAATAACGTCACTAAAATTAGGCCTAAAAATAGTAACACATTCACTACCACTAAGTAATCTAACGGACGTGGAATTTCTAAAAATTTTCTTCCTTCCCAATAGTTAAAATGATACCCAACTATGGCAACTACCCCTACAACTGCTAAGCTTATTAATTGTACATAAGCTAGTTTAACACTTACTAATTCGCGTTGTGCCTCTTCAGGAATGATATAATAGGCTGCTCCCATAAAACCAGACAATAACCAAACTACTAATAAATTGGTATGTACTGCTCTTGCGGTATTAAAAGGAATAAATTCGTGTAAATTATCAAACCCAATGCGTGCAAATCCCATAATAAAACCATAGGTAATTTGTAAAACTAGTAATAGCATTGAAAGTGCAAAAAACCAATATGCTACCTTTTGTGATTTATATTTCATAATATGTTGTTTAGTTGTTAATTTTGTCTTTTGCTAAAGGAGAAACTATTCTATCAAAACCATTTAAGTCTATCTCTCCAATCCACTTAAAAAATGCGACTACATCACTTGCTTCATCTTCTGTCATTCCATAAGCTACCATTTTTCTACCATTTGGTTGCCAAGGTCCTTTAGACATTAAAATTCCTTTTATTACTTCTTCTCCATTTCCATCATATTTTTGATTTAATCGATCAACAACTTTTGTCAATTCTGGAGCATAATAAGCACCTTCTCCTAAAATAGTATGACACCCCATACAATTATTAGATTCCCAGATTTCTTTACCTCTTACTACTTCTGCAGTTATATTCTCATGATTTGTTTGATCAGCTCCTTCAGATAAAGAGTATATAGTAAGTCCTATAAAAATTAAGAACGTTACCAAAGTACCTCCTAGGAAAAAAGCTCTTGCTTGTTTTTTAGATAACATGTTTTTCGAGTTTTGTTAGTTTTATTAATATTAAAAGACCTTTTTATCTTTTATTTTGACAAATGTATTTGATTACATTTATATAATATATGATTTTTGTCATAAAAATTATTATTTTTTAATAGGTTTTGGTTCTATATCTTTTAATGTAAGTACTCTACCTTTTTCAGCAATTTCTTCTGCAAATTCCATAATAGTTTTATCTCTGAACTTTCCTAGAATACTATTTTTAAAAGGTTCTACAATAAAATGAACAGGACAAGGATTTACAGCGTCACATTTATGCAAGCCTAAAAAGCAGTCATTTAATTTAGTTAATCCATCAATATTTTCAATAATATCTATAACAGATTTTTTTTTGTTTTTTTCAGACAAATAAAACCCTCCGTTAGGACCTTTTGTAGAGGAAATGATTTTACCACGTACTAGTTGTTGAAATAATTTTGCTAAAAAAGGACTAGGAACCTCAATACTTTCTGAAATTTCTTTGACACTTATTTTTCTATTTTCATTCGAATGTTCAGCTAAGAACAACGTAGATAATATAGCATATTTACTAGCACGTGATAACATCATAACTCATTAATTCATATTTTGAGCAAAAATATAAAAAAAAGAGTAGTTGGTATTATATTTTTTCAAATTTAACAGTAAAGTGCCTCATAATAGGCGCTTCATCAATAATTCTGTATCCTGATTTTGCCCCTTCTCTTGAATCATAAATATTTTTAAGTGTTGCAGCAATATAATCCATATGATTATT
Source organism: uncultured Lutibacter sp. (assembly GCF_947493565.1). Classification (GTDB taxonomy): domain Bacteria; phylum Bacteroidota; class Bacteroidia; order Flavobacteriales; family Flavobacteriaceae; genus Lutibacter; species Lutibacter aestuarii. Next base: position 78,290 of record NZ_CANLRG010000004.1, read on the forward strand.
TGTATAGGTTCTTCTAGGAATTGCTAAACGCACTAATTCTAGATCGGGATACCTATTTTTTCTTGTAAAAGGATCTCTATCAGCTAGCACCGTACCAATTTCAACTCCTCTAATTCCTCCAACTACATATAATTCAATTGCTAAGGCTTGTGCTCTATATTCTTCCCTTGGAATAGTTGGAACAAACTTATTGGCATCTAAAAAAATAGCATGTCCTCCAAATGGTTGTTGTACTGGAACTCCATATTCTACTAATTTTTTTCCTAAATAAGCTATTTGCTCTACCCTACTCTCTAAGTAATTAAATTCAGTAGATTCATCTAAACCAATGGCTAAAGCTCCCATATCTCTACCATTCATACCTCCATAAGTTATAAAACCTTCGTACATAATGTTAAAAACAGTAGCTTTTTTAAATACTTCTTTGTTATTAAGCGCTATAAATCCTCCCATATTAACCAAGCCGTCTTTTTTAGCACTAATGGTCATACCATCTCCATAAGAAAAAACTTCTTTTACAATTTCTTTAATTGATTTATCTTCATATCCAGCTTCTCTTTTTTTGATAAAATAGGCGTTTTCTGCAAAACGAGCAGCATCAAAATATAATGGTACTCCATATTGTTTACATAATGCTGATACTTCTTTAGTATTTTGCACTGAAACAGGTTGACCTCCTGCACTATTACAAGTAATTGTTAATATTACAAATGGTATTTTTTCTTTTGGATTTGACTTAAATACCTTTTCTAATTTATTTAAATCAATATTGCCTTTAAAAGGATGTATAATTGACGTATCAAACGCTTCATCAATCGTACAATCTACAGCAGTTGCTTTTCTAAATTCAATATGACCTTTTGTTGTATCAAAATGAGAGTTTCCAGGAACTATATCTCCTTCTTTTACCATAGCAGAAAACAAAACATTTTCCGCAGCTCTACCTTGGTGAGTAGGTAAAAAATATTTAAATCCTGTAATTTTTTTTACCGTTTTCTTTAATTTAGTAAAAGATTTAGACCCTGCGTAACTCTCATCTCCAATCATCATTTCTGCCCATTGTTTATCGCTCATAGCTCCAGTTCCAGAATCAGTTAATACGTCTATAAAAACTTTATCTGAATCCAGATTAAATAAGTTATAATGCGCCTTTTTAATCCATTTTAATCGTTGTTCTTTTGTAGAGCGTTTTAACTGCTCTACCATTTTAATTTTATATGGTTCTGCATATGGTAATTCCATAATAATAAATTTAAATTGAAAAATTAGATGTAATTGTGACAAACCAATAGTTTGCCCATTTTAAAATAAGTTAAGGAGCTATTTAATATAGCATTCTGGGCGTTTAATATTTAGATAAATATTAAGATATATTTTATAAATGTTTAAAACTTTCATTCAATAATATACTTGCATACAAATTTACATTTTTTTCATTTTTATAAGTTAAATTTTTAAAAAAAGTGAACAAATTTTAATGACAATAGTCATTAATTGTGATAAAAGTTACACTTATCTTTGGTGCAATGTTAAAATAGGAAGATAATTGTTTTAAATTCAAAATTATAAATGGCTAATATGACAATTATCATTATTTTTGCACAACATTATTTTTAATAATAAAACATCTGTAATGAACAAACTACTTTCACTTATTTATTCAACACGTTTAATGGCTATTTTGTTTCTTGTTTTTGCTGCTGCAATGGGAGTGGCAACATTTATTGAAAACGATTATGGCACTGAAACGGCCAAAGCTTTAGTATATAATGCTTGGTGGTTTGAAGGTATAATGATATTTTTTGCTATTAACTTTTTTGGTAACATTTTTAAATACAAACTATTAAGAAAAGAAAAATTAGTAGTACTCGCTTTTCATTTAGCTTTCTTTTTAATAATTATTGGAGCTGGTATTACTCGCTATATTAGTTTTGAAGGAATAATGCCTATAAAAGAAGGGCAAGTAAGTAATACTTTCCTTTCCGAAAAAAATTATATAAGCATTGTTGTTAATGATGGTAAAGAACAAAAAACACCTGTACACCATCCTATTTTATTATCTGCCATAGGCTCAAACAATTATACTTATAATACAGATTTTAAAGGTACGGATGTTTCTGTTAAATTAACTAACTACATTCCTAACGCACAAGAAGTTTTTGAAGAAAGTGAAACGGGCGATGAATATATGCTATTTGTTGAGTCTGGTGGTGGTGGAAGACACAATCATTACGTAAAAAAAGGAACTTCTGAACTTATTCATGGCGTTATGGTTGGTTATGACACTCCTAATAAAAATACCATTGATTTTAAAACCATTGATGGAAAAATTAAAATTCAATCTGCTGTAGAAGGTCAGTTTTTTAGAATGGCTGATAATTTTGAAGGAACTATTGTAAAAGATTCATTACAAGATTTTTCAATTTTAGCTGTTCATTCAATCGCAGGGTTACAATTTGTTGTTCCCAATGCAGGTATTAAAGGAGAGTATAAAACAATCTCAGGTGATAAAGATCAAAATACCTTAGCCCAATTAACTTTTGACGTTACTGCTGGTGGTGAAACAAAACAGGTTAAAATGGTAGGAGGTAAATTTGCAATTCAACCTCCAACCCAATTCTCTATTGGGAATTTAAACTTTAGAATGAGCTATGGAGCAATGCAAATGAAATTACCATTTAGTATTAAATTAAACGATTTTCAGCTTGATAAATACCCAGGTTCGGAAAGCGCAATGTCTTATGCTAGTGAGGTTACAGTAATAGCCCCTTCTGAAACATTTGATTTTAGAATTTTTATGAATAATATTTTAAATTATAAAGGGTATAAATTCTTTCAATCAAGTTACAATATTACCCCAGAATATGAAGAAACTCACTTATCTGTAAATCATGATTTTTGGGGCTCAACAATTACTTACATAGGTTATTTCTTATTATATGCTGGATTGATTTTAATTTTATTTATGAAAAATACGCGTTTTGACTTCCTAAGAAAAAATTTACAAAAAATTAGAACAAAAAAAGCTACTTTAACTACCATTGCTATTTTACTAATTTCAACCATATCTTTTGCTCAACAACACAATCATTCATTAACCGAAAAACAAATTGATTCAGCTTTAGCGGTTAACAAAATTGATGTAAACCATGCTGAAAACTTTAGCAAAGTAATTATACAAGATGCTGGAGGTAGAATGAAACCAGTACATACCTATGCTTCTGAATTGTTGAGAAAAGTTAGTAAACATGATACTTATAAAGATATGAATGCGACTCAAGTATTTTTATCTATTCAACAAAATCCAAGATTATGGTTCCAAATTCCAATTATTTATATTGAAAAAGGAAACACAAAATTACGTGATATTATAGGAATCCCTCACGATCAAAGAGATGCAACACTTGCTAACTTTTTTGATTCAAAAGGAATGTATAAAATTTCTCAAATTCAACAAGAAGCTCAAAAAAGTAATATTAAAAGTAAATTTGAAAAAGATGTAATAAATGTAGACAGAAGAGTTAACTTACTCTATTCAGCTATTACTGGAGATATTTTAAGAATTTTCCCTATTCCAAACGATTCTAATAATACTTGGGTATCTCATAATAACATACAATCTGCTCATTTTAAAGGTCAAGACTCAGTATTTGTTCGCCAAATACTCCCTATTTACCTTCAAACTTTGTCAGATTCTAACGTATCTAAAGATTATTCAAAATCTGATGAAATTTTACAAGGCATTACTAATTTTCAAAAAAAATATGGAAGTGAAGTATATCCAAAAGAACATAAAATTGACTTAGAAATTGCTTACAACAAATACGATATATTTAAAACTATATATAGCTATTATATGTACATTGGAACATTAATGTTCTTTTTTGTAATCTTCCAAATTTTTAGAAATAATAAAACCATCAACTTTTTAATTAAAGCAAGTATTGTTATAATTATTGGGCTTTTTCTATTACATACAGGAGGTTTAATCGCTCGCTGGATAGTAAGTGGAAATGCCCCTTGGAGTAACGCCTACGAATCTATGATTTACGTTGGATGGGCAACTATGCTGTTTGGATTAATTTTTGGAAAAAAATCATCAATGACTATTGCTGCAACGGCCTTTTTAACAGCATTTATTTTAATGGTTGCGCATTGGAATTGGATGGATCCAGAAATTGCAAATCTACAACCTGTACTAAATTCTTATTGGTTAATGATTCACGTATCAATAATAGTTGCAAGTTATGGCCCATTTGCTTTAGGAATGATATTAGGCTTAATTGCACTTTTATTAATGATATTGACAACCAAAAAGAATAAACAAAAAATTGGTTTAATGATTAAAGAAATGACCATTATTAATGAAATGGCTTTAACTGTTGGTTTGGTGATGTTAACTATTGGAAACTTTTTAGGCGGACAATGGGCAAATGAAAGTTGGGGACGTTATTGGGGCTGGGATCCAAAGGAAACTTGGGCTTTAATAAGTATTATGATTTACGCTTTTGTTTTACACTTACGATTAGTTCCAGGCTTAAGAAGTAGATTTGTTTTTAATTTATTTTCAGTAGCTGCGTTTGCTTCTATTTTAATGACCTATTTTGGAGTGAACTTCTACTTATCAGGTTTACATTCTTATGCAAGTGGAGATAAAGCTATTACACCTACATTTGTTTATTACTCCGTAGCTATTGTAGCTGTTATCTCTGTTTTAGCTTATATACAACATAAAAAACATTATAAAAAATAACTAAAATCGTTGCAAAAATGTAACTTTGCAATCCATTAAAAAAATTATCAATGTTTAATAAGTATATAAAATTAGTAATTGCAGCAGGAATCTTAGTGTGGTCCGTATTTCAATTTGTTGATGAAAATATAATGAATGGCATTTCATTAATTTTATTAGCAGGTATTTTTGTACTGTTCTACTTTAAAAATGAATTTATATTACTTGCATTTTTACAATTAAGAAAACAAAATTTTGCGGGTGCAAGTAAATGGTTATCCTATATTAAAAATCCAAGTTCTGCTTTAATAAAAAAACAGGAAGGATATTATAATTTTTTACAAGGAATTATGGTTTCTCAAACCAACCTAACTCAAGCTGAGAAATTTTTTAAAAAAGCATTAAGTTTAGGGTTAAATATGAAACATGATATTGCAATGGCAAAACTACAATTGGCTGGAATTGCTATGTCTAAAAGACGTAAAAGAGAAGCTACCACCTTAGTAAATGAAGCTAAAAAATTAGATTCTCAAGGAGTTTTAACAGAGCAAATTAAAATGTTAAAACAACAATTGAAAAAAATATAATTCATTATTTATAATAAAAAAGGCAACCAAATGGTTGCCTTTTTTATTATAAATAACAGAACAGTACGCGCTATTACTTTATTATTATTGGTAATAACTCTTTAGTATATTGTATTAAATAAACCGCATGATTCTCAAAACTGCCAAAAAGTTTTTTATCATAATTAAATACAGATGACACCCTTTGTGATTTACCTGCTTTCAAACCTTCTTCAAGAGAACCTTCAGAAGCCAAACGAATAAGAATATCATAGGTTACATCAAAACCTCTTGTAGCATATTTAGATGGATATGCAAAATATTTTGATTTATAAGATTTATAGAAATTCTTTGCAGTAGCATCCATATCTAAATATTCCATTGATGGAAATAAAAAGTTCAATCTTCCTAATAAATTATTATCAATAGAATCAAAATTATCTCCTTTATTAAAAGCTATAAATTTAATATTAAATGTCTCAATATAAGTTTTTAAACTATTAATTGCTGAAGAAGTTATCACCGTATCATCACTAATTAAAACTACCCAGTTAATTGATTTTTCATTTAATTTTTCACCAACTTTTTCACTATCAATATATCCTTTTTCTGGTTTAATGACCGTAATATTTTGAATAGAGTCAAAAGTTTTAAACTTATTTACCGTTCTCCATAATTTAGTTTGAGTTTCAGCTTTTCCATCATTAATTATAATAATGTCCTCTCCTTTATATTGGTCTTTTAAATAGTCCATTAATTTTTCATCTAACAATTCTGTATTTGGTGCAGATTTAATCAAGTTACCTGCCGATAAGCTTATTTGATTTTTAGAAAAAACAGGAGCCACTACTGGAGCGTTTACATGCTTTGCCAACCAATGTGCCTTCTCAAAAAATAATGGTCCTAAAATAACATCTACGTTGCTAAAATCATTTTTATTAACAAGATACTGTAATTTATAATTAGAATTTTCAGTATCATAATAATTTACCTGAATTGCTAAACCTTTATGTTTTAAAGAATCTATTGCCATTTGAACTCCTAAATGAACATCTGAAACTATTGTTAATAATGAATTGTTTTTTTTGAAATTTTGAATTCTTGTTGAATCTGTATATTTATTTATTTGATACGGAAGCATAACAGCTACATTCAACTTTTTTGAAATATCAATGTTTTCAACAAAATAACCAGCATCATTTTCTCCTTTTATATTTTCTACCGAAAGTGGTTTTATTTTTAAAACCATACCTAACTTTAATCCGTCTTTCAGTTCAGGATTTAATTGTTTTAATTGCGCTTCTGTAACTTCATATAACCTTGTTAATTTAAAAAATGTATCATCCTTTACAACTGTATGAATTACATAATTTGATAGGTCTAATGGTTCAGACTTTTTTGATTCAGGAATTCTTAATCTCATCCCAATTTTTAACCCTCCTATTAAACCAAAATTAGCAGCTTTTAATTCTTCAATTGTAATTCCAAATTTTTTAGAAATTCCAAATACTGTTTCTTTAGGTTTTACGGTATAAAATTTTTCTACTTCCTTAGAACTTTCAGCTTCAGTTATTATTGTTTTTCCATAATTAAGATTCGGTACTACAATCACTGTCCCAGGTTTTGGTCTTCTACTTTCATCAGGATTTAAACGAAGTAAATCTCTTGTTGATAAATCATATCGCTTAGCAATACTCTTAATGGTTTCACCTTTTTTAACAGTATAAGAAACATACTTTTTTTGTTGTGCAATTGTTACAATTGAAAACAACAAAAAAAGAAATGTTATAAGCTTGAGTTTTTTCATTTATAAATTATATTTAAGGGTTATCCTATTCCCATTCAATAGTTGCTGGTGGCTTTGAACTAATATCATACACTACTCTATTAACGCCTTTTACTCCATTTATTATTTGGTTGGATGTTTTTTGTAAAAATTCATACGGTAAATTTACCCAATCCGCAGTCATTCCATCTGTAGATTCTACAGCTCTTAAGGCCACTACTTTCTCATAAGTTCTTTCATCACCCATAACACCAACTGAGTTTACTGGTAATAATATAGCTCCAGCTTGCCAAACATCATTATACAATCCCCATTCTTTCAATCCATTAATAAAAATAGCATCTACTTCTTGTAAAATTCTCACTTTTTCAGCAGTAATATCACCTAAAATACGAATTGCCAAACCTGGTCCAGGAAATGGATGTCTGCCTAATAATTCTGAATCAATTCCCAAAGAAGCACCTACTCTTCTCACCTCATCTTTAAATAACATTTTTAAAGGTTCTACTATTTTTAGCTTCATAAAATCTGGCAATCCTCCAACATTATGATGTGACTTGATAGTAGCTGAAGGGCCTCCTGTTGCTGAAACAGATTCAATAACATCAGGATAAATAGTTCCTTGTGCTAACCATTTTACATCTTCAATTAAATGAGCTTCATCATCAAATACTTCAATAAAAACACGACCAATTATTTTGCGTTTTCCTTCTGGATCTGCTTCTTCTGCAAGTTCTTTCAAAAAACGTGCCGAAGCATCAACACCTTTAACGTTTAATCCCATTCCTTTGTATTGGCTCAACACATTTTCAAACTCATTTTTACGAAGTAAGCCATTATTTACAAAAATACAGTATAAGTTATCTCCAATTGCTTTGCTTAATAATGTTGCTGCCACTGTAGAATCTACACCTCCAGACAAACCTAAAACAACTTTATCGTTTCCTAATTGTTCTTTTAATTTTTGAACCGTTGACTCTACAAATGAATCTGGTGTCCAATCTTGTTTAACTTTTGCAATATTTACTAAGAAGTTACTTAAAATTTTTAATCCATCCTTGGAATGATAAACTTCTGGGTGAAACTGGATTCCAAAAGTAGTTTCATTGGTAAGTTTAAAAGCCGCGTTTTTAACATCATGAGTAGAAGCAATCAATTCGGCATTTTCAGGTAAATCAACAATGGTATCACTGTGACTCATCCATACTTGACTTCCTTCATTTACGCCTTCAAAAAAAGATTCATTACTTTTTACAAAAGAAAGATTTGCTCTTCCGTACTCTCTGGTATTAGACGCTGCTACTTTACCTCCATAATTATGAGCCATATATTGAGCACCAAAACAAACACCTAATAAAGGTAATTTCCCTTTTATCTTAGACAAATCAGGTTTAGGGGCCTCTTCTGTTCTAACGGAAGAAGGGCTTCCAGAAAGGATGACTGCTTTGTAATTAGTTAATTCGAAATTTTTACTATTAAAAGGAAAAATTTCACAAAAAATGTTAAGTTCTCTAACTCTTCGGGCAATCAACTGCGTGTATTGCGAACCGAAATCTAATATAAGTACCTTTTGTTGCATCCGCAAAAATAATATTATTCTATATATGATGTATCATTTAATGTTATTTTTCTTTACAACATTTTTTAACATAAGAACTTAAATAACAATACTTAAATTGAATATTTTAGCACAATTTGAATTTATTAAACATAAAACTTAAATTATAACAAACTAAATTCGGCCTTTATAAGGCATTTTCTTTATTTTTAAATTTTGCAAACGTCAATTAAAAACTTCATTTTAATTTTAAAAGCGTTTAGAAGCGTTTTAAAGCATTTTTAGACTTTTAGTAAATTGTTAATAACTTAAAAAGAAGCAGGTCTTAAAAACAAGATAACAATCATCATTTTCTTATATTTGTGTGTTATTGAAATAATATATTGTAATATGAGTGACGAAATAAAAAAACATAATTATTCAGCTGATAGTATTCAAGCTTTAGAAGGAATGGAGCATGTACGTATGCGACCATCTATGTATATTGGCGACGTAGGAATAAGAGGATTACACCATTTAGTTTATGAAGTTGTTGACAACTCAATTGATGAAGCAATGGCTGGCCATTGCGATACCATTCACGTAATTATTAATAAAGACAATTCTATATCTGTAAAAGATAATGGACGCGGTATTCCAGTTGACATTCATAAAAAGGAAGGGGTTTCTGCTTTAGAAGTTGTAATGACTAAAATTGGTGCTGGTGGTAAATTTGATAAAGATTCTTATAAAGTTTCTGGAGGTTTACACGGCGTTGGTGTTTCTTGTGTAAATGCACTCTCTGACCATTTAAAAGCCACCGTTTATAAAGATGGTAAAATATGGGAGCAAGAATATGAAAGAGGAAAAGCTTTATATCCTGTAAAAACTATTGGTGAAACTGAAGAAAAAGGTACTATGGTTACTTTTACTCCAGATAAATCAATTTTTACACAAACTACAGAATATAATTACGACACTTTAGCTACAAGATTACGTGAATTAAGTTTTTTAAATAAAGGCTTAATGATTACCCTTACTGATAATAGAGTCACTGACGAAGAAGGAAACCATCCGTTAGAAAAATTTTACAGCGATGAAGGTTTGCCTGAGTTTGTGAAATATCTTGATGCTACTCGTGAACAGTTAATACAAGGTGTTATTTCAATGGAAGGCGAAAAAAATGATATTCCTGTTGAAGTAGCTATGGTGTATAATACTTCCTATAATGAAAACTTACATTCATATGTAAATAACATTAACACCCATGAAGGAGGAACACATTTATCAGGGTTTAGACGTGGATTAACCAATACACTTAAAAAATACGCAGAGTCTTCAGGAATGTTAGACAAGCTGAAGTTTGAAATAGCTGGAGATGATTTTCGTGAAGGATTAACTGCTATCATTTCTGTTAAAGTAGCAGAGCCACAATTTGAAGGGCAAACTAAAACCAAATTAGGAAATCGTGAAGTTACCGCTGCAGTAAGTCAAGCTGTATCTGAAATGTTACAAGACTATTTAGAAGAAAACCCTAACGATGCCAAAACCATTGTTCAAAAAGTTATATTAGCAGCACAAGCACGTCATGCAGCTCGAAAAGCTCGTGAATTGGTTCAGCGTAAAACAGTAATGTCTATTGGAGGTTTACCTGGTAAGCTAAGTGATTGTTCTGAAACTGACCCTGAAAAATGTGAAATTTTCTTAGTTGAGGGAGATTCAGCAGGTGGTACAGCAAAACAAGGACGTGATAGAAACTTTCAAGCTATTTTACCATTAAGAGGTAAAATTTTGAACGTTGAAAAAGCTATGCAACATAAAGTTTTTGAAAACGAAGAAATTAAAAATATGTTTACCGCTTTAGGAGTTTCTATTGGAACAGAAGAAGATCCAAGAGCGTTAAATTTATCAAAACTTCGTTATAATAAAATAGTAATTATGTGTGATGCCGATGTAGATGGTAGCCATATTGCAACCTTAATTCTTACATTTTTCTTTAGATATATGAAAGAACTAATTGAAAATGGACACGTTTATATTGCAACACCTCCTTTATATTTAGTAAAAAAAGGGCAAAAAAGAGAATATGCTTGGAATGACAATCAACGTGATTTAATAGCTTTAAATATGGGAGGAAGTGTTAATATTCAACGTTACAAGGGTCTTGGAGAGATGAATGCTGAACAACTTTGGGACACCACTATGAATCCAGAGTTTAGAACATTACGCCAAGTAACTATTGATAATTTAACAGAAGCAGATAGAGTATTTTCGATGCTTATGGGAGATGAAGTACCTCCAAGAAGAGAGTTTATAGAAAAGAATGCCGTTTATGCAAAAATAGACGCATAATTACTTTAATTCACAACATTTTAAAACCGTCATTTAGACGGTTTTTTTTTTGAATAAATCAGAAAAATTAAATGTTTCAATTAGCTCAATTATAGTTACAAACTTATCTAAAAACGATTTCGTAGTTAATTAAAATTGTTACACTTAATTAATATAAAAATTCTTATTTTTACAGTAATATTAAATATTTAAATACAACACAAAAATATGAAAGTAACAGTAGTAGGAGCTGGTGCTGTAGGTGCAAGTTGCGCTGAGTACATAGCTATAAAAAATTTCGCATCTGAGGTAATGTTGATTGATATAAAAGAGGGTTTTGCTGAAGGTAAAGCTATGGACTTAATGCAATGTGCCTCACTAAATGGTTTTGACACTAAAATAACAGGTGTAACAAACGATTATTCTAAAACAGCTGGTAGTGATGTAGCAGTAATTACAAGCGGTATTCCAAGAAAACCTGGAATGACTCGTGAGGAGTTAATTGGAATTAACGCTGGCATTGTTAAATCTGTTGCAACAAGTTTAATTGAACATTCACCAAATGTTATAATAATTGTAGTAAGTAATCCAATGGATACAATGGCTTATTTAGCTCATAAAGCTACAGGTTTGCCTAAAAACAGAATTATAGGTATGGGAGGCGCTTTAGATAGTGCACGTTTTAAATTCCGTTTAGCAGAAGCTTTAGGTTGTCCTGCATCTGATGTTGATGGTATGGTAATTGGAGGTCATAGTGATACAGGTATGGTGCCTTTAATTGGAAAAGCAGCTCGTAACAGTGTTAAAGTATCTGAATTTTTATCAGAAGAAAGAATGCAACAAGTTGTTGAAGACACTAAAGTAGGTGGAGCTACTTTAACAAAATTACTAGGAACAAGTGCTTGGTATGCTCCAGGAGCAGCAGTTTCGGCTATGGTACAAGCTATTGCTTTAGATTCTAAAAAAATGTTTCCATGCTCAGCTTTATTAGATGGTGAATATGGTTTAACAGATATTTCAATAGGTGTCCCTTGTATTATTGGTAAAAACGGAATTGAAAAAATTGTTGAAATAGAATTATCTGAAGCTGAAAAAGCTAAAATTGAAGAAAGTGCTGAAGGTGTTAAAAAAACAAATGCTTTATTAAACTAGTATTCTAAAAAAATTATACTAAAAAAGGCTGCTGTATAGCAGCCTTTTATTTTAATAAATAATAAAGGTCTTGTTAAAAATAAATAACAAGACCTTAAATTAAAGTTTGGTTAGATTCTATTTGTTTTAAGACAACCCTGAAATAACACCTTCATTATCAATTGTCATATTTTCAGATGCTGGTGTACCAGGTAATCCTGGCATACGCATCATTTGTCCTAAAATAGGAATAATAAATTTAGCCCCTGCGGCAATTTCTATTTCACGAACAGTAACTGTAAAATTTTCAGGTCTTCCTACTAAATTTTCGTTATCAGAAAAAGATTTTTGAGTTTTAGCCATACAAATAGCAAAATCATTAAAACCTAAACGGTCAATTCGTTTTAAATTTAATTTTGCTTTTTTGTCAAAGTCTACAGCGGTTGCGCCATAAATTTCTTTAGCAATTTTTTCTATTTTTTCTTTAACTGGAGAATTCCAGTCGTACAAAGGTTCAAAATTAGATTTATTAGAATCCACTACTTTTACTACGGCTTCTGCTAATTTTTTGGTGCCGTTTCCACCTTTTGCCCATCCGTCTGAAACAACAGCTTGTACACCTAAAGCCGCGCATTTTTCAATAATAAAATCAATCTCTTCATACGAATCATTTGAAAAAGTATTAATTGCTACAACTGGCTCAATTTTAAATTTTCTAATATTTTCTATATGCTTTTCTAAATTACAAAAACCATTTTGAACGAATTCTAAATTTGGAATATTGTATTCATCTTTTTGTGCACCTCCATGATGACGAAGCGCTCTAATAGTAGCTACTAACACCACAGCTTTTGGGCTCAGCTCTCCTGAAACACATTTAATGTTTAAAAACTTTTCAGCACCTAAGTCTGCTCCAAAACCAGCTTCAGTTACCACATAATTTGACAATGACAATCCCATTTTAGTAGCAATAATTGTATTTGTTCCTTGAGCAATATTTGCAAATGGTCCACCATGAATAATTGCTGGATTTTTTTCTAAGGTTTGAACTAAATTAGGCTTTAAGGCATACTTTAATAAAATTGCCATTGCATTTTCTGCCTTTAAATCACGAGCAAAAATTGGCTTTTTATCAAAAGTAAAACCAATAAAAATATCTCCTAACCTCTTTTTTAAATCTTCAAAATCAGTAGCCATACAAAGTATTGCCATAACCTCAGAGGCCGGTGTAATATTAAAACCATCTTCTCTTGGAATACCATTTGCAGTTCCTCCTAGCCCTATAATAATATTTCTTAAGGATCTGTCATTCATATCAATAACACGCTTCCATAAAATAGTTCTTGGATCTAAATTAAAACTACAACATTTACTTTGTAGGTTATTATCAATTAAAGCCGATAATAAATTATTAGCTTTTTCAACCGCATTAAAATCACCGGTAAAATGCAAGTTTATATCTTCCATAGGCACTACTTGAGAATAGCCTCCTCCTGCAGCTCCTCCTTTGATACCAAAAACAGGACCCAAAGATGGCTCTCTTAAAACAACTGTAGCTTGCTTACCTATTTTATTTAAACCTTCAGTTAAGCCAATTGATACTGTAGTTTTTCCTTCACCCGCAGGTGTTGGGGTAATTGCAGTAACTAAAATTAAGTTGTTTTGCTTAATTTTTTCTTCGTCTATAAATGATAAAGGAAGTTTTGCTTTGTATTTTCCAAACATCTCTATATCGTCTTCTTCTATACCAAGTTTGGCTGCTATTTCTCTAATATGTACAATATTGTTATTTTGAGCAATTTCTATATCTGATAAGTATTTCATATTTTTAAATTTGAGAAACAAATATATAAAATTCATTATTGAGAATAAGTATAAATTTAAATCTCAAGTTGATTAATTACAAAAAGCCAAAAAAGAATTGTCAGTTCCTATTTGAAATTATATATTTGCACGTTTATTACAAATGAATTATATATCAAATTAATTTAAAATGCAAAACAAAGGACTTATAAAGTTATTCGCTATTCTATTCGGATTAGTAAGTTTATACCAATTATCATTTACTTGGTTTACAAATGGTGTTGAAGATAAAGCAAAAATGTATGCAGAAGCCAGATCGAACGATGGAAGAGAAATGGCTGATTTAGAAAGAGTTTATTTAGACTCTGTTGCAAACCAACCAATTATTGATTTAGGTTTTGCAAAATTTAGCTACAATGACATTAAAGATAAAGAACTTAACTTAGGTTTAGATTTAAAAGGTGGTATTAATGCAATTTTACAGGTTTCTGTAAAAGATATTTTAATTGGACTATCGAATGAATCAAAAAATCCAACTTTTAATGAAGCTTTAGCAAAAGCTACTGAAGCTCAAAAAAAGAGTGATGACACTTTTTTAAATTTATTTTTTAATGAATTTGAAAAATTAAGTAATGGTGAAGTAAAATTAAGCGATCCAAGTATTTTTGGAAATAAGTCTTTACGTGAAAAAATTAACTTCAACCTAACTGATGAGGAAGTAATGCCTATCATTGAAAATGAAGTGACAGGTTCTGTAAATACCGCCTTTGAAGTTTTAAGAAGTCGTATTGATAAATTTGGAGTTACACAACCTAACATTCAAAGAATTGGAAAATCAGGTCGTATATTAATCGAATTACCTGGAGCCAAAGATATAGACCGTGTAAAAAAATTATTACAAAGTACTGCTGAATTACAATTTTGGGAAGTTTACTCTAACCAAGAAACTGCTAATTTCTTTTTTCAAGCAAATTCTGTAATTGAAAACTTATTAAAAAATGAAGCTGATAAAAAAGAAACAGCTGCTGATAAAGAAGATAATTTAGATGATTTATTAGGAGAAGTTTCTGATTCTATAGCAACAAAACAAGTTAATAACTTATTTACAGTTTTAACGCCGAGTGTTCCTCAAAGTCAAAATCAAGTTTCTTCAGTAATTGCCACAGCAAAATTAGCTGATACTGCTAAGGTAAATTCTTATTTAGCAATGAGAGAGGTTAGAGCATTATTAAGTAATGACATGAAGTATGCAAAATTCTTATGGGACTCTAAATCATTTACTGCAAAAACTAATACCGGTGAAAATACTGAATTAATTTACTTGTACGGTATTAAATCTAACCGTGAAGATGTTGCTCCTATTGAAGGTGATGTTATTGAAGACGCTAGTCAGGAATACGGTCAAACTGGTAAACCAGAAGTAAGTATGACCATGAATGCTACAGGAACTAGACAATGGGCTAAAATGACTACCGAAAATGTAGGTAAATTTGTAGCTGTAGTTTTAGATGATTATGTACATACTGCGCCATCTGTAAATGTTGCAATTACTACGGGTAGAACTTCAATCTCTGGTGGAAGTATGACTGTTAGTGAAGCACAAGATATTGCAAACGTATTAAAAGCTGGTAAACTTCCAGCAGCTGCTCATATTATTCAGTCTGAAGTTGTTGGTCCTTCACTAGGTCAAAAAGCAATTGATAGTAGTATGAGTTCTTTTGCATTAGCATTATTATTAGTTCTTTTATGGATGATTTTTTACTACGGTAAAGCAGGTGCTTTTGCAGATATTGCTTTATTAGTAAACTTATTATTCATTTTTGGTATTTTAACTGCGTTTGGAGCTGTACTTACCTTACCAGGTATTGCTGGTATCATACTAACAATTGGTATGTCAGTAGATGCTAACGTAATTATTTTTGAAAGAATTAAAGAAGAACTTAACAAAGGTAAAGGCTTAAAAGCTTCTATAAATCATGGATTTAGTTTTAAAGGAGCCTTATCTGCTATTATTGATGCTAACATTACTACCATGTTAACAGGTATTATTTTATATGTATTTGGTACTGGGCCTGTAAAAGGTTTTGCATATACTTTAATGGTGGGTATCGTTACTTCTTTATTCACAGCTATATTTATCACTAGATTATTAATTGATTGGTATGCTGCAAAAGGGAAGTTATTTACTTTCAACACTAGTATGACCAAAAACTTATTTGCAAATATTGATGTAGAATTTTTGAAAAAACGTAAAATTGCTTACATCATCTCTGGAGCTGTTATTATTTTAGGTGTTGCTTCGTTAGTAACAAATGGCTTAAATTATGGGGTTGATTTTGTTGGAGGTAGAACATACGTAGTTAAATTTGAGAATCCAACTAGTGCATCAGACGTAGCTAATACCTTGAAAGATGCTTTTGGAAGTGCTCCAGAAGTAAAAACTTATGGTGAAGCTAGTCAATTAAAAATAACAACCAAATATAAAATTGAAGAAGAAGGAAATCATATTGATGATGAAGTTCAAGATTTATTATTTAAAGGGTTAACAAGTTATTTACCAGAAGGTTTAACAATGGATGAATTTAAACCTGGATTTGATGGTGATAAAAAAGCAGGAATAATGAGTTCAATAAAAGTTGAACCAACCATAGCCGATGATATTAAAACTGCTGCAGGATGGGCAATATTAGGTTCTCTACTTGTAGTATTCTTATACATTTTATTCAGATTTAGAAAATGGCAATATAGTTTAGGTGCTGTATTAGCAGTATTCCACGATGTATTAATTGTATTATCATTATTTTCAATATTCTATAAAATATTACCTTTTGATATGGAAATTGGACAATCGTTTATTGCAGCAATATTAACTGTAGTAGGTTACTCATTGAATGATACGGTGGTAATTTTTGATAGAATTCGTGAATTTGCTGGAATACATACTTCTTGGAAATTCTCTACAGTGGTAGACAAAGCACTAAGTAGTACTTTAGGTAGAACGATTAATACTTCTTTAACTACATTAGTAGTATTATTAGCCATCTTCTTATTTGGTGGAGATTCTATTAAAGGATTTATGTTTGCACTTATAGTTGGTGTAGTAGTTGGTACTTACTCATCCCTATTTATTGCATCACCATTAATGTATGATGCTATCAATAAATTAGATAAAAAGAAAAAATAAGCTATTTTTAAAACACATATAGCAAAAACCGTTTTGAGAGGTCAAAACGGTTTTTGTATTTCAAATTAGCAAATATCTTTGAAATAAAAACCATTCTTATTTTTTGATTATTAAATTTGTAACAAAGTTGAATAATGAGCATTATTAAATTACACGATAAATATTTTAAAAAATATATATCTGAAGAACAGATTGAAGAAGCAATACAAAGTTTAGTAAAACAAGTAACTAACGACTGTCAAAATGAAACTCCAATTTTTATTGGAATTTTAAATGGATGTTTTATGTTTGTTGCAGATTTTGTAAGAAAATATAATGGTAATTGTGAAGTTTCTTTTGTAAAACTTGCTTCGTATGAAGGCACTAATTCAACTGGAAAAATTAAACAACTTGTTGGTTTAAATCAAAATCTTGAAGGTAGAACTGTCGTAATTTTAGAAGACATTATTGATACTGGAAATACACTCCAAGAAATATATGATATTTTTAGAAACAAAAAGTTAAAACAACTTAAAGTAGCTACGCTGTTCTTTAAACCAGATGTATTTAAAAAAGAATTACCTATAAATTATATTGGGTTGCCAATCCCAGACAAATTTATTGTAGGATATGGATTAGATTATGATAATTTAGGAAGAAATTTGGCTGATATTTACCAACTAACTAAAAAACCAACAATGAAAAATATTGTTTTATTTGGACCTCCTGGTGCAGGAAAAGGCACGCAAGCAACCATCTTAAAAGAAAAATATGAACTTGTTCATATATCAACAGGAGATGTTTTTAGATATAATATTAAAAATGAAACCGAACTTGGTATCCTAGCAAAATCGTATATGGATGATGGAGATTTAGTTCCCGACAATGTAACTATTGAAATGTTAAAATCTGAAGTGGAAAAACATCCTGAAGCAAAAGGATTTATCTTTGATGGATTCCCAAGAACCGAGTCTCAAGCAAAAGCATTAGACGAGTTTCTAAGTGATAAAGGAGAATCTATAAGCGGTATGGTAGCTTTAGAAGTTCCTGAAGATTTATTAGTTCAACGTATTTTAGGAAGAGGTAAAACAAGTGGTAGATCAGATGATACTGATGAAACCAAAATTCGTCACAGATTTCAAGAATATCATAACAAAACAGCTATTTTAAAAGATTATTATCAAGCTCAAAACAAATACTTTGGTATCAATGGTGTTGGTGAAATTAATGAAATCACAAACCGTTTAAGTAACGTTTTAGATACGCTTTAATTGAAACCTTAAAAAAACATCAACAATTAAAAAAAGAAAATAATGACTGAAGGGAATTTTGTTGACTACATAAAAATATATGCTTCATCTGGTAAAGGAGGTAGAGGCTCTGCGCACTTGCATAGAGAAAAGTATATTGCTAAAGGTGGTCCTGATGGTGGAGATGGTGGTCGTGGAGGTCATGTAATTCTTCGTGGAAATAAAAACATGTGGACACTGTTCCCCCTTAAATTTAAAAGGCATTTTAAAGCTGAACATGGTGGTGATGGAAGTAAACAAAGAAGTACTGGAAAAGATGGGCAAGATGTTTACATTGATGTTCCTTTAGGTACCATTGTTAGAGATGGTGAAACACAAGAAATTCTTTTTGAAATTACTACTGAAAATACGCAACAAATTCTATTAGAAGGTGGTATGGGAGGTTTAGGTAACTGGAATTTTAAATCTTCAACAAATCAAACTCCACGTTATGCACAACCTGGCATTGATGGTAAAGAAGGCTGGTTTCAATTAGAATTAAAAGTATTAGCTGATGTAGGTTTAGTTGGTTTTCCAAATGCAGGAAAATCTACCTTACTTTCTGTCTTAACAGCTGCGAAACCTAAAATAGCAGATTATGCATTTACTACACTAAAACCAAATTTAGGAATTGTTGAATATAGAGATTTTCAAACATTTGTTATTGCAGACATACCTGGTATTATTGAAGGTGCAGCAGAAGGAAAAGGCTTGGGACATCGATTTTTACGTCATATAGAAAGAAATTCAACTTTGTTATTTTTAATTCCAGCAGATACTAATGATATTAAAAAAGAATATGAAATTCTTTTAAATGAGTTAAAAAAACACAACCCCGAGCTATTAGACAAAAATAGATTATTAGCTATTTCAAAATCTGATTTACTTGATGATGAACTAAAAGAAGAAATAAAAAAAGAGTTGCCTAAAGGAATTAAAACACTTTTTATCTCTTCCGTTGCTCAACAAGGTCTTGTAGCGTTAAAAGATACTCTTTGGCAAATGCTTAACAACTAATTTTTATACCTAATTTTTTAAAATAATTGGTAGAATAAATTCTGTAGTAACTGGCATATTCCTTTTTATAGCTGGTTGTAATGTTGGTAAATTTTCAACACTTACTTTTAAAATACTATCAAACTCCGGTAATAGTTGGCTAGTTTCTTCTGAAATATTGATATGAGAAAGACTCGTTTTTCCTAGTGCATTTACTTTTAATTTAACCAAAACAGTATCATTAACCATCTCTTTTGCATTTAGTTGATACTGTTTTAAAGAGCCATAAATGTGTTGTGCCATTTCTAATTGAAAACAAATTTGTTGTTTTTCTCTAGAAGGAATGTCTTTACACATAGGAAATAAAGGAAATGCATCAACAGAGTTAAAATCAACAATGGTATCTACCTGTTGAATTAATACTCTATTTTTAGCTTGTTGTTCAAAAAAAGTACAAGAAACTAAAAATATTCCTATAAACAATAACCTAAAAAAATGTTTCAACATTGGTTTTAAATTCACAATGTGAAAATACAACATTTTAGTTTAGTCAACAATTTCACCTTCAATAAAGTATTGTTTTTTTATAACATCAATTCTTTGTTCTACAAATTCAGTCATTTTTGGATCTTTACTTTCAAAACGCGCTAAGTAATTTTTATAATGCTTAAGAGCTGTCTTTTTATCTTTATAATAAACATCAGATGTATTAGCAAGTTCAAACAATGCCTTATAATTATTATAATTATTTTGAAATGCTTTTTCAAAATTTATCAAAGCATTCTTTAAGTCATTTTCTTCTTTAAATATAACTGCTAGCAAAAAATGTTGTTTATCAATATCAGGTTTGGAATGAAAAATTGACATTGATGCATACATTTTAGCTTGTTTAGCATCGTTCTTTTCATAAGCTAAACTAGCCAATCTATATAGTATTTTAGGATTATTATATTCTATTTTCAAAGCTTTTTTAAAACTAGCTTCCGCTAAATCAAACTTTTCTAAATTATAATAACACATTCCAAACATTTCATACGTATTTACAGACCTAAAATTTAAGCTATCTAATACCGTTAAGTAATTAATTGCTTCATCAAATTTTTTAGTAAAATATAATTCATTAGCTTTTAATTGAAGAAAGTTAAGATTAGTACTATCAATTTTTAATCCTTTATCAATAAATAACATGGTAGAATCTTTAATTTTAAGTTTTTTAAAAAACTTAGCTAATTCATACATGCTTTTTATATGCAAAGTGTCTAAATTATAAGCATCTAAATAACTTTGCCCCATTTTAAATAGCTCGTTTTGTTTGGACAATGCTTCAGCTAATTGATATGGGTAATTTGGATTTAGCGAATCTTTCTTCTTCAAATAAATATATACTAGTGCTGCTTTTTTTGGTTTATTTAAGACTAAATACAACTTTCCTAAATTATTTAGAACTAATAAATTAGAAGAATCTTTTTTTATGATATTTTCGTAAACTTCAATTGCTTTAGAGCTTAAACCAGCAGAATTATAAACCTGTCCCAATTTTATTTTTAAACTTTCACTATTATTAAAAGTAAGTGCTTTTTTATAGAGTTCTATAGCCTTTGTATCATTTCCAATAGTTTGGTTTATACTTGCTGCTTTTTCTAACAGTTCAAAAGTTTGGGGCTTGCTTTTAGTTAACAGCTCTATGGCTAATTGATAATTTCCTTTTATTAATAAGCTATCTACAACTGTAAAAACCGAAGATTGCGCTTCGGTTTTTAAAACTACCAATAAAAATAATAATGGTACTAAAATCTTTTTCATAGAGATTATGATTAATTAACCTTAAAAGCTATTGGTAAACTATATTTTACTCCAATACTTTTATTATTATAAGTACCTGGTTTCATTTGTGGCAATAAATTTACAACCCTTTTAGCTTCATCAACTAATGCTTGATGTGGAGCTCTGGCTTTAACTTCTGCTATATTGCCTTCTTTATCAATTTTGAACATTACAAAAATCTTCTTAATACCTTCTGATAAACCTAACCCCTTTGCCAAAGATAAATTGAAATTTTTATTTACATGCTTTGTTATTTTTTCTTGTAAACATTGTCTTAGTTCTTCTTCTGTTCCTTCACAACCTGGAAATACAGGCACATTTTGTACCACAGAAAATGGAACATCTTCTCCTTCTACATATTCCCAATTAGTTTTACGTTGCACAGCATTTTCATTAGTTTTAAAAAAATGAATACGTTCTCCATTTTCATCAATTACTACTAAAAAATCAAAAATTGAATTTTCAATACTTTTAAACTTCGAGTGCATTTCTTGCTCCTTTTTAGTATACTCATCAAAAGGAATAATTTTACCTTTTAAATTTTTACCAACAAAAACTTTTCCTAACTCTAAATCCAAATATTTACCTTCAGTAACATCTTTATTATTATTTAAAACTTCTTCCATTTCTAATAACTCATCTTTTTCAGCATCTGAACAAGATGTATAAATTAGCATAGCAAATAGTAACGGAATAATTAATAAATACTTTAATTGTTTCATTTTTTGTGATTTTTCTTTAGCGATCATAACGATTCTCTTTTTGATTAATGAATGTTTAAAAAATTGATTGACAAATGAAATATGTTCAACATTAAAAGTTTCTGATAATAACTTGTTGAAATATGTTTTTTTATCGGTTTCTTTTACTACCTCACTGTCAGAAATGTATTCATGTAAAAGCGTAATTCTATTTTGATATACATATATTATTGGATTAAACCAAAGCACAATTTTTAGCAATTCAAATAGTAATAAGTCAACGGTGTGCTTTTCTCTACAATGAACTATTTCGTGTTTAATAATATCTAGCTCTTTGTTTTCTAAAAGATGTTTATTTATAAAAATATAGTTGAAAAATGAAAAAGCGGACTGCTTCTCATTCAGTATCACTAAATTATAATTTTCTCTTTTTATTACTTGGCTAGAAGCTATTAGTTTACCAATTTTTAACAAACGAGTAAAAAATAAAATAGTAAAAACCGTGACCCCAATGTAAAAAGCTATGAGTATATAATTTACTGATGAATTATTTGTTACACTTTGTTCAATAACAATTTGTGGGTTTATAAATACCATTGGCAACTGTACAATATAGTCTTGAGGAATGGATTTTTGAATGCTTTGAAATTTTAAAAAAGGAATTAAAAAAGAGATTATTGGTGTTACTAATAAATACACTCTATTCCACTTAAAAAAGGTTTCTTTTTGCAAAAAGAAATCATAAACTGCCAAAAATAAGGCTTGAAAAAGTAGCACTTGAATTATATAATTTATCATTTCTCTGTCTTTTTGTCATTAATTTTATCTAATATTGATTCTAGTTCTACAATATCAATATCATTTTTTTTCACAAAAAAAGATACCATACTTTTAAAAGACCCTCCAAAATATCCATCCACAAGTTTATTTAAACTCTGATTACTGTAATCGGTTTTTTTAATTAAAGGATAGTATATATGCCCTCTTCCTTGGGCTTTATGAGCAACAAAATTTTTATTTTCCAATATTCTAATAATTGTTGAAACCGTGTTATATGCCGGCTTTGGCGTTGGTAATTGTGTTATAATTTCTTTTACAGATGCTTCTTCCAAGTCCCATAAAACTTGCATTAATTGTTCTTCTGCTTTTGTTAATTGTTTCTCCATTTTTCAACTAAATTTTTAGTTCAACACAACAAATATAACTAAAAAATTAGTTTAAACTAATTTTTTAGTTGAAAAATTTGCACAATTATTGATAATTCAATTTCTTTTATATATTTGAAAACATAAATTTTATATGGACATATTTCTTTTAATCATAGGTTTTTTATTTGCTCTGTTAGGTATTATTGGCTCCTTTTTACCAGTTTTGCCAGGCCCTTTTACCAGTTGGATTGGATTATTATTGCTTCATTTAACCAATGTAGTTCCATTAAATTGGACATTTTTGGGAATTACCCTTGCTATTGCTATATTAATTTGGCTAATTGATTACTTTATTCCTGCTATGGGAACTAAAAAGTTTGGAGGTACTCGCTATGGAGTTATTGGAACTATGGTTGGATTAATCATCGGAATTTTGTTTCTAGGCCCTTTTGGAATTATCATTGGTCCTTTTGCTGGCGCTTTTATAGGTGAACTAATAAAAGATGCTAACAATACTAAAAAAGCTTTAAAAGCTGCCTTTGGTAGTTTTATTGGTTTTTTAACCTCAGCTTTTATAAAATTTGTAGCAGCAGTAGTATTTACCTCTTTCTATATTTCTATATTTTGGGAGTACAGAAGCTTATTTTTCTAGTTTAAAAAAGCTTTAAAAATAAAAAAAGCGTCCCGGTTTTTCGGGAAGCTTTCCATCGGTTTTAAAAACCATGACGCTTTTAAACGTCAAACAACACAACTAAATCGCTTTCGAAGCGATAGGCAAATATATAAATTTTTATTTGATTACAAATTCTAAATACTTTTTCTTTCTAAATTACTGTTATTTCTGAATTGATTGTATCTTTGCAAACTGTTAATAAACGAATTATAAAAAGCAAGGTATGCAATTAACACCACTTGAAATAGTTAGAAGAGAATCATTACAAAAACTTCGTGAATTAGGTATCAATCCTTATCCTGCAGAAGAATTTAAAACAACAGCTACCATAAATGACATTCTTACAAAGTTTGATGAATTTGAAGGTAAAGAAGTGATTTTAGCTGGAAGAATGATGAGTAGACGAATTATGGGAAAAGCCTCTTTTGCTGAATTGAAAGACTCTAGTGGAAGAATGCAAATTTATATCAATAGAGATGAAATTTGCAATGAGGATGATGCAACTTTATACAATACTGTATTCAAAAAATTATTGGATATGGGAGATATTATTGGTATAAAAGGAGAAGTATTTAAAACTAAAGTAGGAGAAGAATCTGTAAATGTAAAAGAATTAACTATTCTTTCTAAAAGCTTAAAACCCTTACCTGTTGTTAAAACAGATGCCGATGGAAAAGTTCATGATGCTTTTTCAGATGCTGAACAAAGATATCGAAGACGTTATGTAGATTTAATTGTAAACGACCATGTAAAAGAAACGTTTATTAAACGTACAAAAATAACCAACTCAATGCGTGAGTTTTTTAACAACCGTGGTTATTTAGAAGTTGAAACTCCAATATTACAACCAATACCAGGTGGAGCTGCTGCAAGACCTTTTATAACTCACCATAACACGTTAGATATGCCTTTATACCTACGCATTGCTAATGAGCTATATTTAAAGCGTTTAATTGTTGGTGGTTTTGATGCTGTTTATGAGTTTGCTAAAGACTTTAGAAATGAAGGAATGGACAGAACTCATAATCCAGAGTTTACTGTAATGGAATTGTATGTTGCATATAAAGACTACAACTGGATGATGAAAATGACGGAAGACTTATTAGAAAAAGTTGCCATTGACACTAACGGTACAACCGAAGTTCAAATTGGTGAAAATAAAGTAAGCTTTAAAGCTCCATATCCAAGAGTGCCTATTTTAGAGGCAATAAAGATCCATACAGGATATGATGTTGCTGGAATGAATGAAGTAGAACTAAGAGAGGTATGTAAAAAAGTTGGTATTGAAGTTGATGAAACTATGGGTGTTGGAAAATTAATTGATGAATTATTTGGAGAAAAATGTGAGCATCATTATATCCAACCAACTTTTATTACCGATTATCCTAAAGAAATGAGCCCTCTTACCAAAGAACATAGAACAAACCCTGCATTAACTGAGCGCTTTGAATTAATGGTGAATGGTAAAGAATTAGCAAATGCATACTCTGAATTAAATGATCCTATTGATCAAAAAGAACGTTTTGAAGATCAATTAAAATTATCTGAAAAAGGTGACGATGAAGCCATGTTTATTGATCAAGATTTTATACGTGCATTAGAATATGGTATGCCTCCTACCTCAGGAATTGGAATTGGAATAGACAGATTAACAATGTTTATGACCAACAATAGCTCTATTCAAGAAGTCCTATTTTTCCCACAAATGAAACCTGAAAAGAAAGCTCCTACAGTTGAATTAAACGACGATGAAAAAGCCGTTTTTGAAATTCTTAAAAAAACAGAAAAAATTGAGTTATCAGAATTAAAAACTCAAAGTGGTTTAAGCAACAAAAAGTGGGATAAAACAATGAAAGGTTTAACCAAACATAAATTAGCTAAGGTTAATAATACTGACGAAGGTTTATTTGTTGAAATAACATCTTAAAATCTTTAGAGTTTCAAAATAAAAATAAAAGGAATTACGTAACTGTAGTTCCTTTTTTTATATTTTTTTATAATCAATCTAAACTACTGTAAACACAATAATAATTATCCATAAATTCTTATCTTCGGCGACAGTTTATTAAAAATTAGAAAAAATGTTTAAAAAATTAAAAGGATTTACGCGTGCCTTTTGGACAGCAAATATTGTTGAACTTTTAGAAAGAGGTGCATATTATGGTGTTTTCATTGTAATCACTTTGTATTTATCAAGAATTTTAGGCTTTTCTGATGTAGAAGCCGCATTAATTTCTGGTATATTTTCTGGAGGTTTATATTTATTACCAACTTTTACAGGTGCATTGGCAGATAAAATTGGGTTTAAATCTTCTTTAATAATAGCATTCACATTATTAAGCATCGGATATTTTGGATTAGGGGTTTTACCAACTACTTTAGAAGCTATTGGATTAGTTGATTATTCTGACGGAATCAAATTTACAGGTTTATTAGAATCAGCACAAAGATGGTCTATTGTACCAATAATGTTGGTAATTATGATTGGTGGATCCTTCATTAAATCTGTAATTACTGGAACAGTTGCAAAAGAAACTACAGAAAATAACAGAGCTTTAGGGTTTTCTATATTTTATATGATGGTAAATATTGGTGCTTTTTCTGGGAAGACCATTGTAAAACCATTACGAGTTTCTATGGGAGATATGGGATTAGTTTACCTAAATTATTTCTCTGCAGCTATGACATTTATTGCTTTAATTATGATTGTTTTTTTCTACAAATCTTCTAAAACCGAAGGAAAAGGAAAAACGCTTAAAGAAATTTGGACGGCATTAATTAAAGTAGTTACTAATGGTAGATTAATAACATTGATATTAATTATAACCGGCTTTTGGATGGTACAACATCAATTGTATGCAACTATGCCAAAATATGTGTTAAGAATGGCTGGAGAGGGTGCTTCTCCATCTTGGTACGCCAACGTTAACCCACTAGTTGTAGTACTTACCGTTACATTAGTAACAAGATTAATGGCTAGTAAAACTCCTTTATTTTCTATGACTGTTGGTATGTTTATTATGCCTCTTTCAGCACTTGTTATGGCTTCTGGAAATTTGATGAGTGGAGCTGATATTGATCTTGGAATAATTAGCATGCATCCAATTGCTCTTATGATGGTTTTAGGAATTGTTTTACAAGGTTTAGCAGAATCGTTTATTTCTCCTAGATTTTTACAATTTTTCTCTTTACAAGCTCCAAAAGGAGAAGAAGGATTGTACTTAGGTTTCAGCCATTTACATTCATTTATTTCTTCTGTTGTAGGTTTTGGTTTGTCTGGATATTTACTTTCAAAATATTGTCCAGAACCTAAATTATTTGAAACTCACGAAGCTTGGCAAGCAGCTTCTGTAAACGCACATTATATATGGTATTACTTTGCTGGAATTGCCTTATTTTCGGCAATTTCATTAATTGTTTATGGTAAAGTAATTGAAAAATTAGATGCTAAAAAAGTATAATTTATAATCTAAAAAGAGGAACTACAATTGTAATTCCTCTTTTAATATAAAGTTATTCCAAAATTTCATTTAAGATAATGATCTGGAGATTGTATAGCGCTATGACTGTCGATGAATTAAAATCGATTTTCGAATATCTAAACTCTACACCACCAATTGAAAATCTAGTACCTAATCCATTACCTCCAATAAATCCATAACCTAATTTATTTAAAAGGAATTACTTTTTAGCAGTTTCTTTTTTATTAAAAATTAACATTTCATTAACTAAAAATACGCACTAAAGTGGGGTTACTACTTAATTTTTAATGGCTAAATGGTTAATTTTGATGTTATTCAATCAATCTATTTAAACAAGTTATAATTATGATACAAAAAACAACAGCAACGCTGTTTAAAACAATTACCATTTTTAGTATGGTAACTGTTTTAATAAGCTGCAATCAAACCAAAGAAAAAGAAGAAAAAATGCAAACTCAAAATGTTTTATTGCAAGAATGGACAGGACCTTACGGTGGAGTTCCTGCTTTTGATAAAATGAACATTGATGACATTAAGCCTGCGCTTGAAAAAGGAATGGAAGAAAATTTACAAGAAATTGATGACATCACTAGTAATGTAGAAACCCCAACTTTTGAAAACACTATTGTTCCTTTAGAAAAGGCTGGGGAAACCTTAGATAGAGTGTTTAGTTATTATGGTATTTGGAGCTCAAATACGTCTTCTGCAGAGTTTAGAAAAATTCAAGGTGAAATGGCACCTATTTTATCAGAATTCAACTCAAAAATATCGCAAAATAAGGCGCTTTTTAAACGTATAAAAACAGTGTATGACAATTCATTAAAAACTCCTTTAGAAGATGATCAACAACGTGTAGTTCAGCTTACTTATGAAGGATTTGCCATGAATGGTGCTGAGCTTGATGATGAAAAAAAAGCTCGTTATGCTGAAATCAACAAAGAGCTTTCAACACTATATACCAATTTTTCTAATAACATTTTAGCAGATGAAGAAAACTATGTAGTGTACTTAACTAAAGATCAACTTGGAGGCTTATCTGAAGGCATGATAAAATCTATGGCTAAAATCGCTTCAGATAAAGGTCAAGAAGGTAAATATGCAGTTCCAAACACAAGATCTTATATGGATCCATTTTTAACCTATTCAACAGAAAGAGAATTACGCAAACAAGTTTGGACAAACTATTATTCTAGAGGCGACAATGGAGATGAATTTGATAATAATGAAAATATTGCTAAAATTTTAAAATTAAGAAAAGAACGTGTAGGCTTATTGGGTTACGATAATTTTGGAGATTGGCGCTTACAAAACAGAATGGCTAAAACTCCTGAAAATGCTATGAATTTAATGAATGCTGTTTGGCCAGCAGCTATTGCTAGAGTACATGAAGAAGTAAAAGATATGCAAAATGTTGCAAATGCTGCAGGAGATAATATTACTATTGAACCTTGGGATTATAGATTTTATGCTGAAAAAGTTAGAAAACAAAAATATGATTTAGACTCGGATGAAGTTAAACAATATTTACAATTAGATAAATTAACTCAAGCTTTATTTTTTGTAGCTGGAGAATTGTTTGATTATAATTTTACTCCTGTTGCTGAAGGAAGCGTTCCTGTTTTTCAGGAAGATGTTAAAGTTTGGGAAGTTACTGATAAATCAACTAACAAACATATTGGATTGTGGTATTTAGATCCATTTGCACGCCCTGGAAAAAGATCGGGAGCTTGGGCTACAACTTATAGAAGTCATACTACATTCGATGGAAAAAAGACAGTACTTGCTTCAAATAATTCAAACTTTGTAAAACCCGCTCCTGGTGAAGCTCTTTTAGTTTCTTGGGATGACGCGACTACTTTTTTACATGAATTTGGACATGCTTTACACTTCTTTTCATCTAATGTAAAATACCCAACTTTAAACAGTGGTGTTAGAGATTATACAGAATTCCAATCACAAGTATTAGAACGTTGGTTATCTACTGATAAAGTAATTAATCAGTTTTTAGTTCATTACAAAACTGGAGAAGTAATTCCTCAAAAATTGGTTGAAAAAATTAAGAAAGCTTCAACTTTTAATCAAGGATTTTCAACTACAGAATATTTAGCTTCTGCAATAATGGATATGAAATTTCACATGGCTGATCCATCAAATATAGATGTTGATGCTTTTGAAAAAGAAACCTTAAACGAACTAAATATGCCAAAAGAATTGGTTATGCGACATAGAACACCTCATTTTGGGCATGTATTTTCTGGAGAAGGATATGCAACCGCTTATTATGGTTATATGTGGGCAGATGTTTTAACAGCTGATGCCGCTGAAGCTTTTGCAGAAGCTCCTAGTGGTTTTTATGACAAAGAATTAGCTGCCAAAATGGTACAATATTTATTTGCTCCTAGAAACTCAATGGATCCAGCTGAAGCCTATAGAAAATTTAGAGGTCGTGATGCTAAAATTGATGCCTTAATGCGTGACAGAGGCTTTCCAGTTCCTTCAAAATAGCCCAAATATTAAAGAGATTGAGGAGTTACAGTTATGTAGCTCCTTTTTTCTTTTACATTCATTTAAAAATTAGTAACTTAGATACTTATAATACTAAATTTAAAAAGCCATGGTAACTAATACTATACCTTTTGTAAAAAAATTGGCTAAACCAATTCTTATATTTTTATTATTAATTGGTTGCTATCAATTCAGCTACGCATCTAAAACTTATATTGATACCGTAGGTGTTAACAGATATCGTGGTATTGTTTTGGATAGTAAACACAAAAAACCATTAATTTTTGCATCTATAACTGTTAATGGAACTAATATAAGCACAGTAACAAACTCACAAGGAAAGTTTTTATTGAAAATTCCTAAAAAAATTAATTCACAGCACATAACCGTTTCTTTTTTGGGCTATACTAGTAAAGTCATAAATCTAAAAAATCTTGAAAATAAAAATAATGTCATAAAATTAGACACCTATATTGAGGAGCTATCTGAAGTTAAAATTATCACTAAAGATGCCCTTTCCTTGGTTAAAGAAGCATTAAAACGTCGTGGTGAAAACTATTTTAATGATGATACTAATATGACAGCTTTCTATAGAGAAACCATCAAAAAAAGAAGAACTTATGTATCATTATCTGAAGCCGTTGTAGAAATACATAAACAACCATATAATACCTCTAGAAGTGATTTACTTAAACTATATAAATCTAGAAAAAGTACCGATTATAGAAAACTAGACACCATAGCTTTAAAATTAAGGGGAGGTCCCTTTAGTACTTTGCACTTGGATATTATGAAAAATCCACATTTAATTTTTACAGAAGATATGGGTCAAATTTATACATTCACTTTTGATAAATCAACCAAAATAGATAACAGGCCTATTTATGTAATTAATTTTAAACAAAAATCATCTGTTTCAGAACCTTTTTTTTACGGAAAATTATATATTGATGCACAATCCTTAGCTCTAACAAGTGCTAAATTTAAAGTAAACTTAGACAATCCAGAAAAAGCTGGTAAGTTATTTATACTTAAAAAGCCTAGAAAGGCAAATGTAATACCTATTGAAGCTAGCTATCAGGTTAATTACAAAGTAACAAATAACAAATGGTATTATGGCTACAGTAGAATTCAACTTGGGTTTAAGGTTGATTATGATAAAAAATTATTTAACTCTGTTTATTACTCAACCATTGAAATGGCCATTACTAACTGGGAAAAAAATACAACTAATAGACCTATAAAATTAAAAGACCGATTAAAATCTTCGGTAATAATGAGCGATGAAGCATCTGGTTTTGAAGATGCTGAATTTTGGGGAGAATACAATGTAATAGAGCCCGAAAAACCTATTGAAGCTGCCATCAAAAAAATTCAAAAACAATTAAAAAGAAATAAAACTTAATCTTCTATTTAAGTACTTAATAAACCCATTAATAGCAATATTAATGGGTTTTTCTTTAACATATATTTAAGAAGTTTTTTATTTGGGTTTGATATATTAGTCGAATTATTTTTACAAAACAAAAACTAATATTCAAAATGACCAAAAAACTTCTTACTAGCCTATTAACAGTGCTGTTAATAGTTGGAGTATCTTCTAATGCAGAAGCACAAAAAAAGAAAAAAAAGAAAAATCAAACTGTTGCTCCTACTCCACCACCAAAACCAAAAAAGGGCGCCATTCAACCTTACAATAAGGTTGTAACAAAAGATGCAAAAACCGATGAAGGTTTGTTTAAAGTTCACTCTATTGATGATAAATATTTATTTGAAATTCCAGACTCATTATTAGAAAGAGAAATGCTTATGGTAACTCGTATTGCAAAAAACACTTCAAATAATAGTGATTTTGGAGGTCAAAAAGCAAATACACAAGTTTTGCGTTGGCAAAAAAAAGGAAAACAAATTTTGTTAAGAGTTGTTTCTCATAATGTAGTTGCTGATGAAAAACTTCCAATTCATGAAGCCGTAGTAAACTCTAACTTTGAACCTGTACTCTTTGCTTTTCCAATAGCTGCATTTAATGATGATAAAACTTCAACTGTAATTGATGTAACAGAATTATTTTCAACAGATGTTAAAGCCTTAGGTTTACCAAGCTATAAAAGAAAAGGTTATAAAATTACACGATTAGATACCAAAAAATCATTTATTGAAAGTGTAAAAAGCTACCCATTAAATATTGAAACAAGACACGTAAAAACTTATGCTGCAGGATCGCCTCCATCCAATTCAAGCACTGGAACTATTTCTGTTGAAATGAGTAATTCAATGATTCTATTACCTAAAGTTCCAATGAAACGAAGAATTTTTGATGAAAGAGTTGGTTGGTTTACAACCTCACAAGTTGATTATGGCTCTGAAGCTCAAAAAAGTGAAAAAGTAACATACTTAGATCGTTGGAGATTGGAAGTAAAAGATGAAGATATTGAGAAATTTAAACGTGGTGAATTAGTTGAACCAAAAAAACCAATTATATATTACATTGATAGAGCAACTCCTGAAAAATGGAGACAATATATAAAAGATGGTATTGAAGATTGGCAAGTGGCTTTTGAAGCTGCAGGATTTAAAAATGCCATCATTGCTAAAGACCCTCCTACAAAAGAAGAAGATCCAGATTGGAGTCCTGAAGATGTCCGCTATTCTGTTGTAAGATATTTAGCCTCTCCTATTCCAAATGCAAATGGTCCACACGTGAGCGATCCTCGATCTGGTGAAATTTTAGAATCTGATATCAACTGGTATCATAATGTAATGAGTTTATTAAAAGGTTGGTACTTTGTTCAAACTGCAGCTATTAATCCTGAGGCTCAAACTACTGAATTTAAAGATGAAGTTATGGGGCGTTTAATTCGTTTTGTTTCTTCTCATGAAGTTGGTCATACTTTAGGTTTACCTCATAATATGGGGAGTAGTGCTTCCTACCCCGTAGATTCTTTACGTTCAGCAACATTTACCCAAAAATATAGCACTGCTCCATCTATTATGGATTATGCACGTTTTAATTATGTTGCACAACCTGGAGACAAAGGAGTTGCAATGAATCCTAATATTGGGGTATATGACAAATATGCTATGAAATGGGGATATCGACCAATTTTAGATGCAGAAACACCAGAAGATGAAAAAGAAACTTTAGATAGCTGGATTTTAGAACATGCTGGAGATCCATTATATCGTTTTGGACATCAACAAGCTGGTGATGTTGTTGACCCAAGTTCTCAAACAGAAGATTTAGGAGACGATGCCATTAAAGCTAGCTCTTATGGAATTGCTAACCTAAAAAGAATTGTTCCAAATTTAATTAACTGGACTGCTGAAAAAGGTAAAAATTACGATGATTTAGAAACTATGTATGGACATGTAGTTTCTCAGTTTAATAGATATATGGGACATGTTTCTTCTAATTTAGGTGGTGTTTATGAAAATTATAAAACCTATGACCAAGAAGGAAATGTATATACGCATGTAGATAAAGCACATCAAAAAAACTGTTTAAAATTTATCAATACAGAATTATTTGATACTCCAACCTGGCTTATCGATAAAAATATAATTGGCAGAACTGAATATTCTGGAGTTACTGAAAGAATTAGAAGTATTCAAGTTAGAACTTTAAACAATATTCTTTCTTTAGGAAGAATGATGCGTATGATTGAAAATGAAACTTTGAATGGTTCTGAAGCCTATTCGCTAATTTCAATGATGTCTGATTTACGAAATGGAATTTGGTCTGAGTTACGTACTGGAAAAAATATTGATACTTATAGAAGAAATCTTCAAAGAGCACATGTTGAAAGATTAGCGTATTTGATGAATGCTAAAGACTCAAAAAGTTTTAAAGGTTCAAGTTATATAAAAAGTACAGCAGTAACTGTAAAACAATCTGATATTATTCCTGTGGTTCGTGGAGAGCTTAACAGAATTAAAAGAGATGCACAAAGAGCTGCAAATGCTACAACAAATACTATAAAAAAATACCACTTGCAAGATATTGCTAAACGTATAGATGGAATTTTAGATCCTAAGTAGATTATAATTATATTATATTATTTCACAAAAAAAGAGCCTCAAAATTGAGGCTCTTTTTTTAATCTTAAGCATCTAATTTATTAACACATTACTTTAAAAATCAATTATTTATTAAATTTTTTTTTATATTAGCCAAACTAACTAAAAAAACTATGGAATATTCTTCCCGAAGGAAGTTTTTGCAAAAAACTGTCTTAGCTTCTACAAGCATAGCGCTACTCTCAAACATTCAACTTGCAAATGCATTTTCTTTTTCTAATTGCCCTTTTGAAGGTTACAATTCATATGCTGAAGAAAAAAATGATTTAAGGAATCCTTTTTTATCTGGTAAACAAATTTCAATCAAAGGTCAAATTTTTGATAAAACTGGAACTAATTTGTTACCAAATGTTTGTATTGAAGTTTGGCATTTATCTCCAAACTCTAAAAGCTATAAGCATAGAGCTAAATTAAAAACAGATACTAAAGGCAATTATCATTTTATTACCGATTTTCCAAATAAAGAATATGGAAAATCTTCTAGAATATATTTTAAAATTTCTAATAGTGAAACTTATTATTTCACAGAACTAGTCATAAATAGTACAGGAGCTCATATCACAGATAAACATTGGTATGACAACCAACTACTAGATGAACACCTTTTTCCCATAACTGAAGAATTTGAAAACTCTTCAACTATAACATTTAACATAACTCTTTAATTAAATTTTAAAAACTGTCATAAAAATTGACATTCATATTAACTATTTAAATAAATGATTTATGTACACATTAAACATTAAAAACAACTATCCATGGGCAATCACTGTTAATGGAAACAAAATTATTAACGATCAAGGAGATTCTGCTTGTTTAAAAAATCAAGGCAATTCTTATGTAACTATTCCTGGAATTGGTGAAATGGCGTTTATTGATCTTGGCGATAAAAAAATTGCTGGATACCCTTTTATTAAAGAAACTTGGGGTGTTTTGGTAAGAACCAGTACTGTTGAAGCTTATTACCGATATGAAGGAGGAGGAGAGTTAACAGCGGTAATTGACCAATATGGCACCTGTTCCCTTTCAACGTCTAATGGAACTCTTATATCTATTGCCATGCCAGAACTTATTATTAAATAAAAATTACATTATTAACTATTAAAAAATTAAAATTATGGAGCCATTTTTAGGACAAATTATGATGTTTGGAGGGAACTTTGCCCCAAGAGGTTGGGCTTTTTGTAACGGACAACTACTAGCTATCTCACAAAACAGCGCATTATTTTCAATTTTAGGGACTACCTATGGTGGAGATGGAATAACTACTTTTGCCTTACCAGATTTACGTGGTAGAGTACCTATTAACTCTGGAGGTGGAAGTGCAGGTCCTGGCCTTTCACCTAGACCTCTGGGACAAAGAGGAGGCGTGCAAGACGTAACTTTAAACCAAACTCAAATGCCTAACCATAGTCATAATGGGCAAATTGCAGTTAGTACTAGCACAGGTGGTGAATCTAACCCTTCTGGTCAGTATATTGCTGCTCACTCTGGAGCATTTAGTGAAGAATCTTCTTCTGGAAGCAATTTAAATGGATTAACTATTGGTGCTACTGGGAGTAATCAACCTCATACAAATATGCAACCTTATTTAGCTATTAATTTTGTAATAGCTCTTGTCGGAATTTTCCCTTCTAGAGATTAAAAATTATATGAGTTTTAAAGTTGAAATATTACTACCTAAATCGGATATGTTTCCATCACTTGAGTTAAACTTTTTAAATGGTTTACAACAAGCTTTGAATCATCCTAATAATGGAAATAATATTCCTACTTTAATTATTGAAAGTATTGGTAATACTTCAAATCATTTTCATATAAAAATTACTAAATATTTGCAATCTAAAATAATTTCAACAACTAGAGATTCATTAATCTACAATAATTTTAATGAATCTCTAATAGTACAATTTAAACCCCTAAAATTTGAATATCATAAAACTACTTATCTAAATACAGTTATAAAAACTCTAGATACTTTATTAAATAAAAGTTTGTATCAAAAACTTGAAAAGTCACCTCTAACAGGTTGGCAAAATCCTTATATCTGTACCTAAAAAATTTATTATGAAAAAAAATACTTTTATTACATTAATGGTTGTTCTTTTTATAGGAATAACTCATGGATTTTCTCAAAAAGTTGCAGTTATTGGTATCAATCATAACTCATCATCTCCAAATACTGATGGTTTTAGTTTTGTTGCTTTGGAAGATTTGCCTTCAGGAGAAGTAATTTATTTTACTTCAAATGAATACGATGCAACTGCAAACGTTTTTACCTTTAACGGAGCTGCAACAGGTGAAGGAGTAGTTGTTTTTACTACAACTTCAATTATTAGTAAAGGAACGGTCATTTTTGTTGATGAAACAGGCACATCAACCGATGTATTTACTGTTAGTTGTTCCGGAGGAGGAGCTTGTGGAACTGCAACATTTCCTGCAGCAACTGAAAGTTTTCAATTGGCTACTAATGGAGATAGCATTTATGCATATACTGATACTGATGACAATCCTATTAATGGAATTGGAGAAATTTATGCCGTACTATTTACAGGTTCAGGACAAGCTCCTGGTCAAAATGGAGGAACTATCCCAGCTAATGAAAATCCTACACAGGGAGGAGACCATCCTAATGCTATAGTAGTAGATGGATTTCCTGATGATGGAGATATTAATATTGGACCCGATAGAGTGGAATACAAATTCAATCCTGCTTCTTTAAGAGATGCTGTAAGTAAAACATCACTTGAAAACCCAACCAATTATTTATGGAACGTTTCTAGTCAAGATTTATCTATTGTACCTTTTACAAATTTAAATTTATCTGGAGCAAACCCAATAGCAACTATAACTGTTTCTCCAACTTCATTAAATGAAAATAGTGGCTCATCATTTACTTACACTTTTTCTTTAAATACGAATGCAACTACAAATACAACTATAAATTTTTCAGTTAGTGGATCTGCAATTTTAAATACTGATTATACTCAATCTGGAGCTACTACTTTTAATGCTTCAACTGGAACCGCTGTAATTGCTAGTGGAACCAACTCAAAAACAATAACAATTACACCAACAGGTGATTCTACTTTAGAACCTGATGAAGATATCATAATTACTTTAACAGCTGGCAGTGGTTATGATGCTGGAAGCCCAAGCATTGCAACTGCTACAATTGTAAATGATGACTCAATTACAATCACTCCTTCAATAGCTATTACTGGAGTCAATAACGATACTACTGAAGGATTCTCATTTGTAGCTTTAGAAGATATTACTGCAGGGACAATCTTTTATTTCACTGATAATGAGTTCAGTAATTCAACTCTTACTTTTAACTCTGGCGAATTTGTAGCTTCTTGGACAGCACCAGCCGGAGGTGTTTTAAGAGGAGAAGTTATTGTTGTAAAAGAAACCAGTACAAATTCATTCACAACCTATTGTAATAGTGGAAATTGCGGCTCTGTAATATTACAGGCAGGCAGCTTTTCTTTAGCCACTAATGGAGAAACGTTAAGTGCTTATACGGATACGGATAATGATCCCACCAATGAAATAACAAACATACAAGCTGTTTTATATACAGGAAATACTAGTACTTCAGGAGGTACTATTCCTTCTATTGAAGACCCCACTAGTGTTTATGTTGGCTCAGTTTTAGTTGATGGATTTGCACCTGTAGCCCCAAATAGAACAGAATATGATCCGTCCAAAAGGAACATAACTGTTGATCATGCTAATTTTCAAAATACTTCAAACTGGTTGCATGCCCAAACCAATCAAGATCTTTCAACTGTACCTTTTAATAATATTATTATTTCAACAGGTTCTCCTAACCCAGTACTAACTTTAACTAATTCCCCTTCAACAGTAATTGAAGATTTAGGAACTGGAATGGTTTATACATTTTCTCTAAGTGCTAATGCAACAAGTGATATCGTTATCAATTTTGATGTTACAGGTACGGCTACCTTAACTTCAGATTATACAGTTGCAGGCGCTACAACATTTAACGCAACTAATGGAACAGCAACAATTGCAAACGGAACCAATTCAGTAGCTATAACAATTACACCTGTAACAGATACTGATGTTGAAATCCAAGAGACTGTAAAATTAACAATAACTTCAGGTACAGGTTACGACGGAGGCTCTCCAAATGAAGCTATAGGATATATTAATAACGACGACACTAGTAATTCAAATCCTCTTGTTGCCATAACTGGAATTAATCATACAGATCCTGATGGATTTTCTTTTGTTGCCGCTAAAGATATTCCAGCTAACACAACAATTTATTTTACTGAAAACTCATTTAACAAAAACACATTATTGTTTGATTCTGGAGATGCTGTTTTATCTTATACATCTCCTTCTACAGTAATTCCTAAAGGTGATGTAATTGTAATTAAAGAAACTTCTCCTGATACATTTTCAATTAATTGTGATGGAAATTCAGGAGCTGCTTGTGGAAGTATTTCTTTAATATCTGGAAATTTTTCACCCGCAACATCTGGAGAAACATTTTATGCATATGAAGATAATGACAATGACCCCACTAATGGTGTAATTGATATTTATGCAGTTATTTATACAGGAAATGGAAGCTCTGGGAGTTCAGGAGGAACAATACCAAGTTTAGAAGATCCTTCTGGAATTTATTTAAGTGCATTAGTAATTGATGGATTTCCTACTACACAACCAAACAGAACAGAGTTTGACCCTACAAAAAGAAATATACTTGTAGATCAAGCTAACTTTGAAGACATTACAAACTGGATTTATGCACAAACCAATCAGGATTTATCAACAGTACCATTTACTATTTTAAATATTGTAGATACCACTCCTCCTACTGCTGTTTGTAAAGCATTTACAGCTCAAATAGGAACTTCAGGAACAGTAACAATTACTGCTTCAGATGTAAACGACGGTTCATCTGATAATATTGGAATAGCATCAATGAGTGTTAGTCCTAATACTTTTACTTGTTCTGATGTTAGTGCAACTCCAATTAACGTTACATTAACTGTAACGGACGCTGCCGGAAATAGTGATACTTGTATTGCTCAAGTAACTATTGAAGATAATTTAGCTGCAAGCGTTACCTATACAGCTCCAACAGATTTATGCTTAAATACAAATATACAAACTGGATTAGGCGGTGGAAACCCTGTAGGTGGCATCTATTCAGGTCCTGGAGTAACCGATGATGGAAATGGATTAACATACAGTTTCAATCCTAATGCTGCTGGTGTTGGAACACACTCAATAACTTATACTTATACCAATGCAAATAATTGTAGTTATGCAGCTTCAGATAATATCGAAGTTTTTGCCCTTCCAACCGTTACTTTTACAGCCCCAGGAGACCTGTGTGCCAATGTTGTAACACAAACAGGATTAGGTGGTGGAAGCCCAAGTGGCGGAGTATATTCAGGTGTTGGAGTAACCGATGATGGAAATGGATTAACTTATAGCTTTAATCCTGCTATTGCTGGTGTTGGAATAAATTTATTAACCTATACATATACAAATGCTAACGGATGTTCTGTAAGCACTTCTGATGATATAGAAATCTTTGCTTTACCAACAGTGACTTTTACCGCTCCTTCCGATGTATGTATCAATGTTGGAACTCAAACTGGACTAGGTGGTGGAAGCCCAAGTGGTGGAATATATTCGGGAACTGGAGTGACAGATGATGGAAATGGATCAACTTATAGTTTTAACCCAAATATTGCTGGCGTAGGTACACATACTTTAACATACACCTATACAAACTCAAACGGTTGTACTGTAAGCTCCTCTGATGATATAGAAGTTTTCGCTTTACCAACAGTTACTTTTACGGCTCCTTCAAGTCCTTTCTGCCCTAGCTCTTCACAAACTGGTCTTGGTGGTGGACTCCCTACTGGAGGAGTTTATAGTGGGACTGGAGTAACAGATGATGGAAATGGGTTAACTTATAGTTTTGTTGCTCCTGCAACAAATGGTACAATACCAATAACAATTACATATACGTATACTAACACAAATGGATGCACTAATTCTGCTTCAGATAATGTTAGTATTGAAGATAATATAGATCCTGTAATTACTTGTATTCCTAATAGTACACGAAATATTGATCCTAATACTTGTAGTTACACTATTGTTGGAACTGAACTAGATGCTACATTTACAGACAATTGTACAAATGGAAGTATTACTAATGATTTAAACGGAACAGCAACCATAGCTGGAGAAGTATTACTAAAAGGAGATACAACAATCACTTGGACTGCTGACGACGGAAACGGACAAACAGCAACTTGTACCACAATTATTACTGTTAATGATAATGAGCCTCCAAAAATAAATTGTCCTACTAACATAGTTGTAACAAACGATACTGGAGAGTGTAGCTCAATAGTAAATTTTGAAATGCCTACCGCCACAGATAATTGTTACTTCTTAAATGAAAGTTTAGCTGAGTCCCCTCCTCAAACATCAAGTTTTTCTGGTAATGCTAGAGGTTATTGGTTTATTGCTCCAGTAGATTTTTATATAACAGCTTTAAATGTTCCAAATACTGCTTCAAATGACAATCAAAATATTCAGGTAATGAGGTTCTCACAACCACCTTCTACCTGGTCATCAACAAGTAGCTATAGTGAATTATTACATTGGTCTAATAACATTACTGGAAACGATTTTATAAATGTCAACATCGCTATCAATGCAGGTGATATTATTGGTGTCTTAGGTACACGTGGTAATTCTAATATTAACTCATATGCTTCAAATTACTCAGACATTAATATTGATGGGAATTCCGTTGAGATAAAAAGATTTGGTACTCAAAACCCAATCAGTAATAGTCCAGCTCCGCAAGGAACATTTTGGACTGAAAATGGAGGTTCAATAAGTAGAGTTAATTTTAAATATTCATTAACACCCCCTGAAGCTATTGCTGTTCAGCAAACAGCTGGATTACCAAGTGGTAGTAAATTTCCTATTGGAACTACTACAAATACTTTTAAAGCAACAGACAGCTCTGGAAATACTGCCTTTTGCAGTTTTAATATTACTGTTAATGATACTGAAGCACCAATAGCACTTACTAAAGACATTACTATACAATTGGATGAAAACGGAACCGCTTCTATTTCAGCAGAAGCTATTGATAATGGTTCATATGATGCATGTGGCATTAAACTATTAAGCTTGTTTCCTACTAATCAATCATTCGATTGTTCCAATATTGGAGAAAATGAAGTTAAACTTTTGGTAGTTGATCATAGTGATAACGTAACTGCTGCATATGCTACCGTAACTGTAGTTGACACCACTGCTCCAACTGTAATTACTCAAAATATTACTGTAGAACTAGACGAAAATGGAACAGCTTCTATTGTTGCTGAACAGATAGATAATGGTTCTTTTGATAATTGTGCTATTGAAAGTTTAACTATAGATACTACTACTTTTGATTGTACTTCTGTTGGTGAAAACACCGTAACCTTAACTGCTACAGATGTAAATGGAAACACTGCTTCTGCTGAAGCTGTGATAACTGTGGTTGACATTACTGCTCCAACTGTAATTACTCAAAATATTACTGTAGAACTAGACGAAAATGGAACAGCTTCTATTGTTGCTGAACAGATAGATAATGGTTCTTCTGATAATTGTGCTATTGAAAGTTTAACCATAGATACTACTTCTTTTGATTGTACTTCTGTTGGTGAAAACACCGTAACCTTAACTGCTACAGATGTAAATGGAAACACTGCTTCTGCTGAAGCTGTGATAACTGTGGTTGACATTACTGCTCCAACTGTAATTACTCAAAATATTACTGTAGAACTAGACGAAAATGGAACCGCTTCTATTGTTGCTAAACAGATAGATAATGGCTCTTTTGATAATTGTGCTATTGAAAGTTTAACTTTAGATACTACTACTTTTAATTGTACTTCTGTTGGTGAAAATACCGTAACCTTAACTGCTACAGATGTAAATGGAAACACTGCTTCTGCTGAAGCTGTGATAACTGTGGTTGACATTACTGCTCCAACTGTAATTACTCAAAATATTACTGTAGAACTAGACGAAAATGGAACCGCTTCTATTGTTGCTGAACAGATAAATAATGGTTCTTCTGATAATTGTGCTATTGAAAGTTTAACCATAGATACTACTTCTTTTGATTGTACTTCTGTTGGTGAAAACTCCGTGACTTTAACCGTGGTTGATACTAATGGAAACAGTACCAATGGTTCGGCTACCGTAACTGTTGTAGATACTGTAGTTCCTATCGCTGTTTGTAAAACACCTTTTACTGTTGAATTGGATGAGACCGGAAATGCTTCTATTGCTGTAGAGGACATTGATAATGGTTCTTCTGATAATTGTGCCATTGAAAGTTTAACCATAGATACTACTTCTTTTGATTGTTCTAATATTGGTCAAAATAATGTAACTCTTACGGTAACTGATGCTGCTGGTAATAGTTCCTCTTGTACTACTGTAGTTACCATTATTGATGTAACTGCCCCAATAGTAATCACTCAAAATATTTCTGTTGAACTAGATGATAATGGAAATGCAACCATTTCTGCTGAAGAAATAAACGATGGTAGTTTTGATGCTTGTGGGATTGCTTCTTTAAGTTTAGATCAAACTTCTTTCTCTTGTCCTACTTTAACTGACTATACTGTTACCTTAACGGTGGTTGATACTAATGGAAATACTGCTTCAGAAATAGCAATGGTTACTTTTACTGCTAATGATTTAGATAATGATGCTATTGCTGATAGTTGCGATGACGATATAGATGGAGATGGTGTGGAAAATACTGTTGATAATTGTCCTACGACTTCTAATGCAAATCAGGCCGATATAGATAGAAATGGCATTGGAGATGTTTGTGATACTAGCGAATTGGAAATTCCTCAAGGATTCTCTCCTAATGGTGATGGAGTCAACGATGAGTTTATCATTACGGGGCTTCATAAATATCCTAATAACAGTATCCAAATTTTTAACCGATGGGGGAATCTGGTCTATGAATCTAAAAACTATCAAAATTATTGGGACGGTATTGCTTCTGGCAAAAAGAAAAAATTACCAGCGGCTCCTTACTTTTATGTATTGAGCATTAATGGAGGTAGTAAAGTTGTAAAAGGTTGGATATACATCAATTATTAAGAAAAAAATCAAATGAAAAATATAATAAAAAAACTCGTAATGGTAAGTGCTTTTTTAGTACTTCTAAAAAGTAATGCTCAGCAAGATCCTTTATATACCCAGTACTACAATAACTTTAGCTTAATCAATCCTGCCTACTCTGGTAGTCACGGATTGTTTACTGCTACAGCTAACATCCGTAGTCAATGGGCAGGTGAAGCCGGAAGTCCTGAAACTCAATCCCTCTCTTTACACGGGCCTTCTGGTAAAAATGTAGGCCTTGGGCTCTCTATTGTAAATGATAAAGTGTATGTATTGAGTGAAACTCATCTGTATGCTGATTTCTCATATGCTATTTACCCTACCGAATCCTCAACTTTAGCTTTTGGGTTAAAAGCAGGCGGAAGTTTTTTAGATGTAGACTTGCTAAAGCTTGGGATGGAAAATGATCCATTATTTACTGAAAATATCCACGAATTTAATCCTAATATTGGAGCCGGTGTTTTTTATTATACCGATAAATGGTATGCCAGTGTATCTACTGTGAATATTCTTCAATCTAAACATTATGATAAAAATAATGCTATCGTAACAAGTGCTTCAGAAAAAATGATTTTTTACCTCTCTTCTGGCTATGTCTTTAATCTAAACGATGCTTTTAAATTAAGACCTTCTTTTATGATGAGAGCCGTAAATGGTAGCCCTCTTTCTACTGATATATCTGCCTCTATTTTATGGGAAAACAAACTAGAGTTTGGAATCTCGCATAGAATAGATGAATCCATCTCTGGGCTCTTTCAAATTAGACTTACCGATAATCTAAAAATTGGATATACGTATGATGCCACTACTTCTAAGCTATCCAACTACAATACTGGGGCGCACGAATTCTCTATCATACTCAACTTCGGAAATGATAACAACCAAAGAAAACCACCTTTCTATTGGATGAAAAATTCAAACTCTACAAATCAAACTTTGGAAAATATTGAAAGTGAGGAAAATGAAAATTAATCATAAAAAAAGAGCTTCTTATAAGAAGCTCTTTTTTTTATTTTTCACCTAAATCATCTATCACTCTATTAATTCTATCATTTTCAAGATTGTATGTAGTATTCAATCCTTTTTTTTCTGGAAATTGTTCTATCATAACAGTAGTTGATGGAAAAGCAAAATCAACCCCTAATTCACTTGCTAATTTTAAAATTTTAATGTGTAAGCTATGTTTTGATTCTTGTTCTTTATTCCAATCTAATTCAACAAAATATACATTTAAAAGAATTAATAATGCTGAGTCTCCAAATCCTGTAAATTCAACATTAAACGCATCGTTTCTGGTTGCTGGATGAAGATCTATAATTTTACGCACACCTTTTACAAAAGCTTCGATTAATTCAGGTGGAGTATCATAACGCAATCCTAAATTTGTTGTATATCTTCTAAATGCTCTTAAACCTTTGTTATTTACTACCATTTCAGAAAGTCTACTATTTGGTATTTGATAAATTGA
The DNA here is from genome assembly GCF_947493565.1 of uncultured Lutibacter sp. Lineage (GTDB taxonomy): Bacteria > Bacteroidota > Bacteroidia > Flavobacteriales > Flavobacteriaceae > Lutibacter > Lutibacter aestuarii. The sequence continues at coordinate 122,718 of NZ_CANLRG010000004.1, forward strand.
AGTATCTGCAGCTCTAACTCTAGTAGATCTGAAACCAACGGTTTCAACAGTGCCAACTACTTCGCCTGCTTCAATCCAATCACCAATATGGAAAGGTTTATCAACAAAAATCATAACCGTTCCAATCAAATTTTTTACAGTGTCTTGTGAAGCCAAAGCAACCGCTAAGCCTCCAATAGAAGCTCCTGCAATAACTGTAAATGGTTCTACTCCAAATAAAGTTAATAACTTTAATATTCCAATAAAAACCACTATTCCAGACAAAAAATTATCTAAAATTGGTGCCAATTGATCATCTAATTTATAATGCGTTGATTCTGCATAATCTGCGTAAACACTCATTACTACTTGGACTAATTTTAAAAAAACATAAATCCAAAAAACAGTAACCATTATATTTAAAACCAAAAATATAACTGTGTTTATGTCTAAATCAAGTTGCAATGATGGCAATAGTGCTTTAATAAACCAGCTCAATATTAACAATACTATTGGTCTGGTTAATTTCTTTAACGAAGCATTAATTTTTTCATTTGATTTATGAACTATCCAATATTGAATTTTCCTCAAAGTAAAATAAACTACTTTTTTCAATACATAAAACAACGCTGTACAAAGCAATGCTAAAATGATAATTCCTAAATATTGCCATAATTCAATTTTTAAAAATTTTTTATGACCAAATTCAGGAATAATTTGCTGTATTGTTTCAGTAAACCAAGGATAAACACTTTTATAAAGCAAATCAACTTTCTCAACTGTATTAGGTGAATAATACCAACTTCCCTCAATTTTTTCAAGAAAAATTTCTGGCATTTGATAAGGAAATAACACATATCTATTTCCTGGTTTAAAACCTGTAGTATCTGAAAAAGTATTGGATGTTGGAACTTTGGAGAAGTCAACTTTTAACCCTTTGCCATCCAATATTTTTTTTAATTTTATTGCAATTTTCTGTGCATCTTCACCTTCTTTATCATAAATAACAGCTGCTGCTTTTTCAGGATGATAAGAATCTGGTTGTAAAAAATACAAATGCGTATAAATTGTTGCATTTGGATTACTTAAATCAACTTTCACTTTTTTTTGTGCTATAAGTGTAGCTGAAAGTAATAAAAAAAATAATGTTATTTTTTTCATTTTCTAATACTCTTTAAGTTATCGTTATCTTTTTCTTTTTTTATTAAACTTCTTCTTTTTTCTACTTGTAAAAGGTACTGCATCATTAAAAGTATCTTTAACTTCCTTATTTTTTTTCCAAGATACTGTAGAAGGAATTAATTTATTTAATAAATCTGTTCTGCCAACTTTGGTTAAGGTGTTTCTTATCCATTGTTGATTTTCCTTTTTATACCAAAAGAAAAATCGATGTTGATCGTCTTTTTCTTTTTTAGATTTTGGTGTTCTCGTTGGTTTTAACGTGTATGGATGATACCCACTATAATAAATCACAGTTGCAACCGTCATTGGAGTTGGTGTAAACCCTTGAACTTGCTCTAATTGAAACCCCATATCTTTAGTTTCAGCGGCCAAATTAGCCATATCTTCAACTTCACAAGCTGGGTGGTTAGATATAAAGTAAGGTATTAATTGTAGATTAAGCTTTTTACGAATATTTATTTTGTCAAAGCGCTCTTTAAATTTATGAAAATAACTAAATGATGGTTTTCTCATTAACTTTAAAACAGGATCAGAAGTGTGTTCTGGTGCAACTTTTAACCTACCTGAAACATGCTTGGTCATAACTTCTTCTGTATAAGCATCTAACTCTTTTGGATCGGCTTTTTTATTAAATTCAGGAACCAACATATCATGTCTTATTCCACTACCAATAAACGATTTTTTTATTTTAGGATGCTTGTCTACAGCCTGATACAATTCTGTTAAAGGTTTGTGTGAAGTATCTAAATTATGACAAATAACAGGAGATATACAAGATGGTGAAACACATTTATCACAAATTTCTTGTACTTTTCCTTTCATTTTATACATATTTGCCGAAGGCCCTCCAATATCAGACAAATACCCTTTAAAATCTGGCATATTTGCTACTTGATCAACTTCTTTTAAAATAGATTCCTGACTTCTACTTGCAATAAATTTTCCTTGATGAGCAGAAATAGTACAAAAACTACATCCTCCAAAACAACCTCTATGTATATTTATTGAAAATTTGATCATTTCAAAAGCAGGAATTGCTCCTCTTTTATTATATTTTGGATGTGGTAAACGGGTAAATGGCAAATCAAACGAAGCATCTATTTCTGCTTCTGTCATAGTTTCAAAAGGTGGATTTATAACTAATGTTTTATCTCCTACCCCTTGAAAAATTCTATCAGCAAATAATTTATTTGACTCTTGTTCAATAACCTTAAAATTAGACGCGAACAATTTTTTATCTTTTAAACAAACTTCGTGAGAATGAATTGTTACATCATTCCAATTTTTGTTTTTAGGAATATTTTCGCCTATATTTAATAGAAAAGCTGTTTGTTTAATTGTGGTTAAACTTGAAAATGGCACGCCTTTTTGAAGCAAAGTAACTATCTCTCGTAAAGGTTGTTCACCCATACCATACACTAATAAATCTGCCTTAGAGTCTTCTAAAATTGTAGGTTTTAAAGTATCACTCCAATAATCATAATGTGTAACTCTTCTTAATGAAGCCTCAATCCCTCCAATTAAAACAGGGACATCTGGAAACTTTTGCTTTAAAATTTTTGTATAAACTGTGGTAGCGTAATCTGGTCTAAAGCCTTTATCTCCATTTGGTGTGTAAGCATCTTTATCTCTCCTTCTTTTACTTGCTGTATAATTACTTACCATAGGATCCATACAACCTCCTGTAACAGCAAAAAACATCTTAGGCTTACCTAACTTTGTAAAATCTTGCAAATTATCGTGTACACTTGGTTGAGGAATAATCGCTACTTTTAAACCATAACTTTCCAATATTCTACCAACTACCGCATGGCCAAATGCCGGATGATCTACATAGGCATCTCCGCTAAAAAGAATTACATCTAATTCTTCCCAACCTCTTAACTTCACCTCTTTGCTAGTAGTAGGTAACCAATCTGAAAGTTTGTTCATCTTCATATTTTGCAAAAGTACATTAAATAAAATGATTCTACTACAACTTTAAATTACCTAGTTTCTAAAGCTTTTGTTAACTAATGTTAATGATTGTTAACAAATTAAACCTTTTAAATTTAATGTAGTCAAAAAGACATAAATAACAAAAAAATAATTTATCATGAAAAAAATAATAGGATTTCTTACACTAACATTACTTTTCTCAGTTCATATTAACGCACAAGGTTATAACCAAAGAGCTCAGCAAAGAACTAATTATAGCGCTGAACAAAAAGCTGAATTACAAGTTAAAAGAATGGCTTTAAATTTAGATTTAAATGAAAGTCAACAAAAAGCTATTTTAGAATTAAAATTAAAACAGGCTAAAGAGTTAGAACAAAAAAGAGCCGAATTTAGAGCTCAAAAACAAAATGGAACAAAAATTTCATCAGATGAACGTTTCAGAAATAAACAAGACAGATTAGATAGACAGATAGCTACTAAAGCTGAAATGAAAAAAATTTTAAACAAAGAGCAATTTAGCAAATGGGAAAAATTTAGTAAAACTCAAAGATTTAGAACTGCAAAAAAATTCAATAATAAAGCTAATAGATCAAACAAAAAAACGACTTCCTTTAGAAAACATAAAAATAGATTTTAGTTAGTTTTAAATCTTAATTGTTAGAATGAAAAAACGAGTTGTTAAAACAACTCGTTTTTTTAAAATAATGTATTATTTTAATAGAAAAGCAATTATTTTGTTATTAATAAAGTTTGACCAACACTTATATTATTTGAATTTAAACCGTTTAATATTTTTAATTCTTGAATCGTTAAATTATATTTTTTAGATATTGAATATAAGGTATCTCCCTCCTTAACATTATGGGTAGTAGGTTTTTTGTTTACAATTGTTTTATTATCTACTACTTGCAATTTTTGCCCAACATATAAATTATTAGACCTCAGTTTATTAAGTTTTTTAAGCTCTTTAACGGTAAGTCCATATTTTTTTGAAATTGAAAATAATGTTTCTTTAGTTTTAACTCTATGAAACCCTTCTGCCAAATTTTCTATTTCTTTATTTGATTCTTTGAAAACAATTCGTTCTTTTACTTCTTCATCAATTTTAAAAGCAGTTCCCAAAACTTGAGTATCGTATTTATGTAGATCGTATTTTTCAATTAGTGCAATTAATTTTGCAGGGTACCTTCTATCTGTTGCATAACCAGCTTCACTTAACCCTTTTGCCCAGGCTACATAATCTCCTTGATTGTATTTAAATAATTTAGAATATCTAGATCTATGTTTTAAAAATAACGAATGATCTCTAAATGATTTACTAGGATCTTTATATACTCTAAAGCATTCTCCTTTAGCATCATCATCATGATAGGTTTTGTCGCCTTCCCAACCTCTATGGCATTTTATACCAAAATGATTGTTAGACTTTCTAGTTAATTCACTTTTCCCACTTGAAGATTCTAAAATACCTTGTGCTAGGGTAATACTTGCTGGTATTTTATAAATTTTCATTTCATCCATCGCGGTTTGTTTATATTTTTCAATATAAGCTAGTGTAGCATCCTTAATTGTCGGTTGAATTTGAGATCTTTTAGAAATTGGATTACTCGTCTTTTGTTCAATGATAACTTCTTTTTGCTTTACTTTAGAAGCTTTAGCCATTCTTTTTTTAGACTTACAACTTGCAAGTAAACAGATTGTTAACAAACAAAAAAATACATGTTTAAATCTCATAATTATTGTATTTGGGGCATTTTCTTTTTATTTAAAAAAATATTCATTCCATCAATTCCTTGCAAACCACCAGTATGTATTGCTAAAATTTTGGTTCCATTTGGAAAACAGTCCTTTTTTATTTCTTCCACTAGTCCAAAAATCATTTTTCCAGTATAAACTGGATCCAATGCTATGTCAGTTTCTGCTTTAAATTTATTGATAAAATTAATTAATTCTACTGAAACTTTAGCATAACCACCAAAATGATAGTTAGTATTTAAACTCCAATTATCATTTCTTAGTACATATTTTTTAATTTCATTTTGAAGAAAATCACCTTTCAAAGCTGGAAAACCGATTACTTTTTGATATTTTTTAGTAGAATTTATCAAACCTGAAATTGTTCCTCCAGTACCTACAGCAGAACAAATAACATCAAATTTGGTATCTTCTTCATTTAATATTTCTTCACAACCTCTGACTGCAAATTTATTGGTTCCTCCTTCAGGAACTAAATAAAAATTACCAAACATTTTTTTTAAAGAATCAATAAAAACTTTAGATGTTTTATTTCTATAGCTGCTTCTAGATACAAAATGTAATTGCATTCGATGCTCTGATGCAAACTTTAACGTTGGGTTATTTTGAAGAATTTCATTTAAATTATGAGCTAGTTCATCTCCTCTTATAATTCCAATAGTTTTAAATTTATATTCAAAACCTGCAGCAGCAGTGGCGGCTATATGATTAGAATATGCACCTCCAAAGGTTAATAAAGTAGTTTTATTTTGTTTTAGAGCTTCTTCAATATTGTATTTAAGTTTCCGATATTTATTCCCTGAAATAAAAGGATGCAATTCATCTTCCCTTTTTATAAAAAGTGACACTTTTTTATCAGCTATTTCTGAAAAATGAACTTGTTGAATTCTACTATTTTTAGTTCCTAAGAGCATTCTTCAATCTTCATTTGTAGATCTTCCCACTCTTCCATTAATACATCTAATTGATCTTTTTTAGCTTGATAATTCTTAAAAAAATCAGGATTAGAAGTAACTTGTTCAGAATTTTCAAAAATTTCTGCATCTAAGTTTAAAATATCAGTTTCTAAAATTGCAATATTTTTTTCCACTTTTGCTAATCTATTTTTTAATTGTTTAGCCTCCTTTTCTCTTTGCTTATTCTCTAAATATGCATCCTTCCCTTTAGAAATAGTTTCTGACTTTTCAACGGTTCTTTTCTCAATTTCTCTAAAATCTTCTAAATTGTATTGTTCTAAATAATAATCAATATCTCCTAAATACTCTTTTATTACTTTGTCTTTAAATTCATATACTTTATTACTTAACCCTTGTAAAAAATCACGATCGTGTGAAACTAAAATTAAGGTGCCTTCAAAATTATTGAGCGCCTGCTTAAGAACATTTTTTGATGCAATATCTAAATGATTGGTTGGTTCATCCATAACCAATACATTAAATGGATTTAAAAGCATTTTACATAAAGCCAATCTATTTCTTTCACCACCCGAAAGAACTTTAACTTTTTTATCTACATCTTCTCCACTAAACAAAAAGGAACCTAGCATATCTCTAACTTTAGTTCTGTTAGCATCTGATGATGCATCTTCCATGATTTCCAAAACTGTTTTTTCACCATTCAAATACTCAGCTTGATTTTGAGCAAAATAACCGATTTGAACATTGTGACCCAACTTCATATCTCCATCAAAATCTATTTCCCCAACAATCATTTTAGCCAACGTAGATTTTCCTTGTCCGTTTTGCCCAACAAATGCAATTTTACTATTACGTTCTATTAACAAATCTACATTTTCTAGCACCTGATTACTTCCATAGTTTTTAGCTAAATCTTTTGCCTCAATAATAATTTTACCTGGTTGAACTGAAATTGGGAAACGAATATTTAATGTTGCATGGTCATCTCCATCAACTTCTATTCGATCAACTTTTTCCAACTTTTTTATTAAGGATTGTGCAAATGCAGCTTTAGACGCTTTGTACCTGAATTTTTCAATGAGTTGTTCTGTATGTTTTATTTCTTTTTCCTGATTTTTCTGTGCTTGTAGTTGTTTCTCTTTTATATCTTTTCTCAATTCTAAAAACTGAGTATAAGGTTTATTATAGTCGTAAATTTTACCTAATGAAATTTCAATAGTTCTATTGGTTACGTTATCTAAAAACATTTTATCATGCGAAACTAAAACCACCGCTCTTGCGTAAGATTTTAAAAAGTTTTCTAACCAAATTATCGATTCGATATCTAAATGGTTTGTTGGTTCGTCTAATAATAATATATCGTTTTTTTGAAGTAGTAACTTCGCCAACTCAATTCTCATTCTCCAACCTCCAGAAAAGGTTTCGGTAAGTTTTCCAAAATCTTCTCTTTTAAAACCTAATCCTTGTAAAATCTTTTCAGTTTCACCTTGGTAATTGTATCCTCCTAGCAATTCATACCTATGAGTTAAATCATCTAAATCGTGTAACAAATTATGGTAAGACTCAGATTCGTAGTCCGTTCTCTCTGCAAGTTGCACATTTATTTCTTCTAACTGTTTTTCAACACTTTTTATTTCAACAAAAGCTGTATATGCTTCCTCTAAAATGGTATTGCCAAACGTAAAATCTATATCCTGTTTTAAAAAGCCAATACTTGTGTTTTTTTCAAACGCCATAGTACCCGTATCACATTCTAATTCACGAGCAATTATTTTAAGCAACGTAGATTTTCCAGCACCATTTTTTCCAATAAGTCCAACTCTATTTCCTGAAACTAGCTTAAATGTAATTTCTGAAAATAATTCTGTGCCTCCAAATGAAATTGATACGTTGTGTGCGTTTAACATAATTTATTACTTATAAGAATTAAAATATTTTAACTTTGCAAATCTATTATAATTTTAATTAATGTTATGATTAAAAAAGGAAGTAAACTTTACAGTATTTTATTTAATAAATGTCCTCAATGTCACGAAGGAGATTTTATGAATGAAAAAAATATGTTCAAACTTCATAAAGCATTTAAAATGAATGAAAAATGTGCTCATTGTGGTTTAAAATATATGATGGAACCTTCATTTTTTTATGGCGCAATGTATGTAAATTATGCTTTAACGGTAGGACTTGCAATTATTACATTTGTTATTGCTACTTTGTTTTTTGATATGACAATGTTAGAAAGTTTCTTCCCTATAGTTGTTGTTTTAATTTTAACGATACCAATTACAATTAGATTATCTAGAATTATTTGGATAAATATATTTGTAAAATACAAACCAAATTCTACCAAACTAAACACTAGTGAAACCTAGAAATATCAATTTCTGTAGACAACTTAATATCATATTCTAAATAATTATAAAGTGCTTTGGCGGTAATTGGAGCAATCATAACTCCTCTTGTTCCTAACCCATTTAGAATAGCTAAATTTTTATATTTTGGATGTTTTCCTACCAAAGGTCTTCTGTCTTTTATCGTTGGCCTAATCCCTGCAATATGCTCAACAATTTGATAAGGAACGGTTATAAAAGAATCTAATTTAGTTATCAATTCTTGTTTGCCTTCCTCCGTTGGATTTTTTGTTTTATCCTTCCAATTAAATGTCGCTCCTACTTTATAGTAGTTATTTCCTAAAGGCATTACAAAAACTGCTGCTTTAATTAAAAAATCTATTGTTAACTCAGGCGCATGTATAATTATTAATTCTCCTTTAGCTTCTTGCATTGGCAAATAATTAAAAAAAGGATTTTTTTGGAGTCCAAAACCTTCACAAAAAACTATTTTTGAAGCTTTTATCTCTTTATATACTACTTCATTATTTGCTATCTCAAGATTAGAATAAATAAAGCTTTCACCTTTAAGTTTATTTTGATTGTTTAAATAAGTTCTATAGTCTTTTAATAATTCTTTTGTATCTATCCTACCTGTATTGGTCAATTTACCAAAACCAGCATTTGAAAGCACTCCTTTAAACTTTTTATGAATAATTTTAGAGCTCATATAATTAGATAAAGAAGGTTTATCGGCGGCTATAAACCAATTATTTTGCTCTTCAATAGATTTAAATATTCTGTAAATATCAACTTTATAATCATATTTTTTTTGAAATTTGATTTCGAGCTCATTATAAAAAGGTAACGCTATTTTTAGTTGATCTTCGGCTTCCCAAACGGGTGTAAATCTTTTTAAAATTACTGGATTGTACATGCCACCAGCTACTTTAGATGAATTTTGAGAATCATCTTCAAAAACTATAAAAGATTTATTTTCTTCTTCTAACTTTTTCGTAAAAGCTAAACCAGCTAAACCTAAACCAACAATTAAATAATCTACTTGCATATCACAAAATTAGTATAAAACAAAAAACTCTTGTAGTTGTTGTTACAAGAGTTTTTCGTTATTTATTGCTTTTAAAAGTTAATAGTTCCACATATCCAATTCTTTATTTCTAATTTCATCTTTAATTTTATTAGATTCTAGCACTTGGAAAAGTGCGTTTCCTTTTACATAATTAGAAACTTCTCTATCGCCATAAATATTTTCTTCTTTATAGATAATAGAACTAAACCTTCTTGCATTAAGTATATGATCAAAAGAAATAGGATAAGCTGAATTTTTTTGGTTAAACACTTTCATTTTATGAAGAACATTTCGTGCATCTGGGAACCAAACCCAAAATAATGCAAGCTGTTCAGAAATATCGATATCTTCTCTCCCCATAATTTGAACATCTGGAGCAACTGGAGCTATGGCTAATAAACGAAATTTTAATTCTCCTTGACGCTTATCAAAATACCACAAGCCTTTAATTTTAAACCCTTCAATATCTTGAGAAGTCAAATTAACCTTATCTATATATTCATCAATATTTGTGCTTCCTGCATTTAATTCGTCAAACCCAGCATCGGTGGTATCTATTCTAAAAAGTTTACTGTTTATTTCAGCTTTGGTCATTTTTGCTGTAAAATATGAATCATCGTAAACTTCTGTTATTTCATCATTTTTAATACCACGCAATAAAGTATCGAATAAGGAACGTCTATCTTTAGAAACGTTTGTAGTATCTACTGGGTAATACATTGGTAAATTAATACGCTCATTTAAATCAATATATTCCCAAACTACTTTAGACCAAAGAATATCTCTATCATCAACATAACCATATTCTAATGGTTTATCATTATCAGTAGCTAATTGTTCCGCAGTTTTTTTACCAATATCAGAAGGTTTTTTAGCATTCAATAAATTTGACTGAGCAAACATGTTGTTTACCAGCATAAATCCTAAAATTAAAATTCCAATATTTCTTTTATTCATCATAATTAATTTTCCATTTATTGAATCTCAATACTAACTGCAGAAGCATTTTTAATTTTATATGAACTGTTACCTACTAACGATGATTTGATATCAAATATTATAACAACTTCACCTCTTTTAGCTTTTGCAATAGCCTTTTTTGCTTGAGAATTCATTCTACTACCACTAACCACAACGGCTGATTGCCCTGGAACTTTAATAGTAAAACCTGTTGTATTTAAAGTTAAATCAAAATCAAAATCAGGCAAAGCTGCTCCTACTGTAGCATTTTCTAAACTTGTTTTTGGCATTTTTACATAACCTTCTTGTTTTCTAATCGTTCCAACTGGAGAAGGAATATCTTTAATTCTAAAGTTTTGAGAAGAACTCACGGTTTGACCATTTGGCAATTTTCCAGATACTCTAATGGTTACTTCTCTCCCTGAACTAGGAGTCATAACATATTTTCCAGATCCACTAGCTCTGTTTAAACCTGTTCCTGTAGCAGTTACTAAATTGTCAGGAATTCCAGGAATGGAAATAGTCATAGGGTTTGGCACGCCCCTATAAACTACATTCATTTTATCCGCTGAAATAACTGCGCTATTTGGTTTAGGAATCACCGCGTAGGAACTATTAATTTCAATTTCTACAGGCTCACCATTTTCCATAAAAACGAATTTTCCTTTTACTTCTCTTTCTCCCACCGAGCCAGCAGGGAAATCTAAAATTGCTCCTCCATCTTCAATTTTTGTAATATTTTGTCCGTTAACAACTACTTCCGATGGTTTTAAAGAAGAATCATATCTACCTAAAACAACTTTGCCTTTAAAGTTTTCACCTTGAAAAAATGCAGATTTTTCTGGAATTAAAATTGTTTTGTAGTTAGACATAGAAACATCGCTTTCTAACTGACCTCCTAAAAGAGTTCCATAAATTTCAGATTGAGTTGTTTTAATATCCATTTGCATTGATGTTAAATTGGTAATAGTTGATATTAAAGGAAAGCCTTCATATCTATTATTTAACCAAGGCTGTGTACCAACTCCTTTTTTTTGATCTGAAGTATCAAATCGTTTATTAATTACTGCAATTAGTGGATGATCTTCTCCTAAAAGTTCTTTTATAAGGTTTACAATTTCAGTTTTATAGTTTGAAATTTTATCTACAAATTCCTGCCCTTCTTGGGTAAGTTTATCATTTGCAAAAAAGTGTTCGTCAACTAGATTTGATTGATCCATCGCTTCATAATCCTTTGGATCTTCTTGTTCTGTTAAAAAAAATTCTTTTTTTGCTTCTAAATATGCTGTAAAATCTTTGGATAGTTGATCTACGTTACTTGCAGTTGAATATAAATTTGCATATTTTTCTGGCTGTTCTTGTGCCTTTGTTGCTAAATTGCTTAGTGTTTGTTTATTTTTTTCTGTTGCTGTTGAATTATTTTCAACTAGCTTTTCATTCATAAAACCAAATGCAGATAATACTTCCTTTGACATGTTCATTGCTAACATAGCAATGAAAACTAAGTACATTAAGTTAATCATTTTCTGCCTTGGTGATAATTTACCTGAAGCCATTCTAATTAGTTTTTTTGGTTAATAATTTAGTTACAAATAACTAATTAGTTTTTAACTGACATTGCAGATAACATTCCTCCATAAACTCCATTTAATGAAGATAAATTGGTTGCAAGCGATTCCATTTGCTCCTTCAATTTCCCTGCATTTTCTGCCACTTGTTCATTAATTTCAGCTTGTTTGCTTGTACTTTCTAACTGTACTTTGTATAAACTGTTTAAAGATTCCATTTGAGCCGCAGCTAATGATAATTGTTCGCTATACTTATTAGTTGCTGCAATTGAATCAACTGCTGGTGCAATATTCTCTGCTGCACCTTTAAAGTTTTGAATACTTTCTCCTAAGCTTTTCATAAGGTTTGCATCTAACTTAGCATCTCTTAACATATCATCTAATTTTTGTGATAATAGGCTTTGAGTTTCTTTAGCCTCTGCAGCATCTCTATCTCTTCTATTTCCATTTGCTAACTCAGGATACACTAACGACCAATCTAAATCTTCTTCAACTGGTTCAAAAGCTGAAATTGCAAAAATTATTGCTTCTGTAATTAATCCAATAGCTAACATTACACCACCTGTTAAAGGACCAATGCTATAGTGGGTAAGTTTAAAAAGTGCTCCAATAATAACAATTGAAGCTCCAAGGCCATAGGCCATGTTAAAGATTTTTTTAGTTGATTTTGATTGTGCCATAATTAAAGTTTTAAAATTTTAGTATTTAAGGTTGATTTTTAGTTTCCTTTGATGTCGGTACCCAAATAGTCTTGTACCGTTCTAAATCCTATATAACTTCGAGCAGAATCTGAATATTCATAGTCACGCGTGCTTACTTCTAAAAAATAAGCTACATCTTTCCAAGAACCTCCTCTAATTATTTTTCTATGATTTTTTGAGTCCAATACATTTGGATTCATTGTTGAACTCAAATAATAGGTTTCTTCATTGTAAGCAGTATTTGTCCATTCGGACACATTTCCTGCCATATTATACAATCCAAAATCATTAGGAAAATATGATTTTGCTTCCATTGTATATAACGCTCCATCTACGGCATAATTACCTCTCGTTGGTTTGAAGTTTGCTAAAAAGCAGCCTCTATCACTTGTAGTATAAGGGCCTCCCCAAGGGTATGTTGCATTTTCGAGTCCGCCTCTAGCGGCATATTCCCATTCTGCTTCGGATGCTAATCTAAATTGAGGGACTGTTGTTGATTTTCTTTTGGTATTCAGAAAATCATTTTTCTTTTTGGTTCTCCACCTACAAAAAGCCTTTGCTTGAATCCAAGAAATACCCACAACTGGGTAATCGTTATAGGCTTCGTGATAAAAGTAGTCTTGATGCATTGGATCGTTATAAGAATAATTAAAGTCTCTCACCCAAACAGTAGTATCTGGGTATACTCTTACAGTTTCTTGTTTAATAAAATCTCTTCTCTGTCCTTCGTTCTTTGCAGCAGCCTCTTGATCTAAATAATAATATTTAAACTTCAATTTATCCACATTCACCATTCTTCTTCCTTCAAAGCTATCTTCAATAGGTATAAAAATTGAATCAACCATTACTTCAGCATATTGAATACTTGGAAATTGATTTTTATCCCAAATAATCTCTTCTTCCCAATTTAACATCTTCCCCTGTGTTGGTGAATTAGGATCTCCATCAATACTTCCATAGGCTTCCATCATATATTGTTGGTAAGGAGTCATATCAGTTTCTTCAACGTTTAAAAATTTATAATCTTCTAAACCTTCTTCTCCTAATAATTCGGCATATAAAGCTAATTCCGTTCTAACTATAGAATCTCTAACCCAAAAAACAAATTCTTTGTATTCACTATTAGTAATTTCTGTTTCGTCCATATAAAATGGTCTAACAGTTACAGTACGAGTCGGCGAATTTAATGAACCAGCAATATCTTCACTTTGTTTACCCATTGTAAAAGAACCTCCAGGTATTAAAGTCATACCTAATGGTTTTTCAGATTGCCATTTACTTTTAGACTTTACGCCTACTAACTCACCTTGATCATTTGATCTACAACTATAAACTATTAATGCTAGTAAAATATACAATGATATTTTCTTCATATTTATTTTCTTAATCAACAAAGACAAACCTATTACTAATTATCTTAAAAAGCAAAAAATGTATTTTTCATAATTTGACACATTTTATTGCACCATTTTTTTCAATGTTTTATACCACCTATCAGGTATTTCTTGATTGCTTGCACAAACATAATCTTGATAAGTACATGGTATTAACGAATGTCTTTTAAATTTATTATTATCATTTAAACTAATTTCCATCCACCAACGCCCACTTTTATTACTTTTATGAAAATTTAAAACTTCATTTTCAATAGGAACTATATATTTTTGATAATTATCTTTGAGTCCAAAAGGATAATCGTTGGCTCTATAGTTAACTCCTTCAATAAAATACCAAATCATTTGAGCAATTAATTGAGCTGTTTGATTTTTGACGTCTAATTTAGAATTAAATTCATAAATTCCAAAAGAAGAAACCTTATCACTAATACCTGCATAACGTGCTATTGTACAAATTTCAGCTCCTGTAAAGCCATTTGGTGAAGCGTTATTATTTCCAGGTGCATCAGAATTTCTAACCGCAGATAAATCAATACTAACAATATCGGCATCTCTCATTGCTGGTTCAACAATTTGTATTGAGTTTACAACTTCTCCTAACCTATATGTTTCAAAAAATAAATTATCAATTAAGTCTATTTCTTCTTGTGAATTAAAATAGGTTTGATAACCTATATTGCAGTAGTTGAATAAATTATTTGGCTGATTCATCACAATTTTACTTAAAAAAGTTTGTGAATTTAAATCTTCTTCTATTAAACCTAGATCAAATTTACTATCTACAGCTACAATATTTACCGTTTGTTCTAGCTTATCATAAGCCCTATAATTTGCATATGTTAAATCCTGTCCACCGCCTATTATAATAGGTATTATTTTATTTTTTAATAAATATGAGATTATTTCATTAAGTGCAAAGTAAGTATCTTCAATTGTATTTCCTTTTGATATATTCCCTAAATCTGCAATATCGACTGGCCAATTTCCAGGGTACAATTTGTACAATTCTTTTCTAATTTCATCTAATTTAAACCCTGTATCATAATTTCCTGCGGCAGCACGTCCTTCCTCAACACCAACAAGTGCCATTTTCTTATTTGATAAATCAGGGAAATTACCTTTAGCAGTGTAAACTTCAATACACTGACCAAGAGAAGAGTTAGCCTGCAATTTAGCATGTACTAACAAACTATCATCTAAAGGTTTTAGAAAGTCAAAATTCATTATTAGGGGTTTGGTTGGCTTTTTAGAATTTTAAGCGCAATATAATAAATTTTTTATTTTTTAGTCACTTTACGTTTAGTTGTTTTCTTTTTAGGGGCATTTTTTTCAATAATCTCTTTTACCTCGTTTAAAGTTAATTTAGAAGCATCAACCGTTTTTGCTAGTTCAATTTTAGTTTTTCCTTTGATAATATTAGATCTTCCCCAGCGTGCTTTTTCAACTCTAATTCCTTCATCTTCCCAGTTATGAATAATTTTATCTATTTCTTTTTGCTTTTTATCTTCAATTAATTCAACAATATCTGCTTGTGATAAATTATCAAAATCGTATTTTTTATTTACATTGATAAAAATATTATTCCATTTAATAAATGGACCAAAACGACCCACACCTTTTTGTACTGGTAAATTTTCATATTCAGCAATAGGGGCATCTGCTTTTTGTTTCTCTTTTATCAATTCAATGGCTCTGTTGATATCAACCGACATTGGATTTTCACCTCTTGGGATTGAGACATACATTTTATGAAATTTAATATAAGGTCCAAATCGACCATTAGCAACAATAACGTCTTCACCTTCAAATCCACCAATTTTTTTAGGAAGTTTAAATAGATCCATTGCTTCTTCATACGTTATAGATGTTAATGTTTGGTCACCTTGTAAACTTGCAAATCTAGGTTTTTCTTCATCGGTAACTTCTCCTATTTGTACCATTGCTCCAAACCTTCCTAAGCGAGCATATACATTTTTACCACTTTCGGGGTCAACTCCTAACAAACGTTCTCCTTTGGCTCTATCCGCATTTTCAGCAACATCTTCAACCGTAGGGTGGAATTTTTTATAAAACTCTTTAATCATAGCAATCCAATCTTCCTTCCCTTCAGCAATATCATCAAATTCAGATTCTACTTTTGCGGTAAAACCAAAGTCTAAAATATTTGAAAAATTTTCTACTAAAAAGTCATTTACAATATTACCAATATCTGTAGGAATCAATTTTCCTTTATCAGAACCTACTTTTTCGGTTAAAATTTTAGTAGCTATTTCATTCCCTTTTAATTTTAATTGAGTATAATTTCTATCTTCACCTTCTACAGTACCTTTTGCTATGTACTCTCTTTTTTGAATTGTAGAAATTGTTGGTGCGTATGTAGAAGGGCGCCCAATACCTAGTTCTTCTAATCTTTTCACTAATGAGGCTTCTGTAAAACGATATGGTGCTTTCGTGTAACGTTCTGTTGCTGTTATATTTTTATTTGATAAAAGTTCACCTTTTACCAACGTTGGAAGCATTCCTGCTTGCTCTTCATCTTCATTATCAGTACCTTCTAAATATACTTTTAAAAACCCTTCAAATTTGATCATTTCTCCATTAGCCGTCAATACTTTTTTATTGTGGTTATTGGCAATTTTAACATTAGTTCTTTCTAATTGCGCTTCACTCATTTGAGAGGCTATCGTCCTTTTCCAAATTAAATCGTACAATCTATCTTGATCATAGTCAACAGATATTGAACTCAAACTCATATCTGTAGGTCTAATTGCCTCATGGGCTTCTTGTGCTCCTTTAGATTTTGTACTAAAATTTCTTGGTTTACTATACGCCTCTCCATAAGAAGAAATAATTTCTTGCTGAGCATCATTCTTTGCGTCATTAGATAAGTTTACACTATCTGTTCTCATATAGGTAATTAACCCTGCTTCATACAAACGTTGTGCAATCATCATTGTTTTTGCAACCGGAAAATATAATTTTCTCGAAGCTTCTTGCTGTAAAGTAGAAGTTGTAAATGGAGGCGCTGGAGATTTTTTAGCAGGCTTCTTTTGCAAGTCATCCACTTTAAAATCTGCTCCAATACATGATTCTAAAAATGCTGCTGCCTTTTCTTTAGTTTCGAAATTTTTTGGCAAATTGGCTTTAAACTTCTTACCTTCAGAAGTAATAAATTGTGCAACAACTTTATAAGATGCTTCAGGCTTAAAACTCATTATTTCACGCTCACGCTCAACAATTAAACGCACCGCTACCGATTGAACTCGTCCTGCTGATAGGCCACCTTTAACCTTTCGCCATAAAACTGGAGATAACTCGTAACCAACCAAGCGGTCTAAAACCCTACGAGCTTGCTGGGCATTTACTAAATTATAATCAATATTACGCGGTGTTTCAACAGCTTTTAATATTGCTTTTTTAGTAATTTCATGAAAAACAATACGCTTCGTATTTTCTTCCTTCAATTTTAGTTGTTCAAATAAATGCCACGCAATTGCCTCTCCTTCACGATCCTCATCCGATGCTAACCAAACCGTATCGGCTTTTTTTGCTAAACTTTTTAATTTTTTAACAACTGGTTTTTTATCTGAAGACACTGAGTACTTCGGCATAAAATCACCTTCAACATCAATTCCTAATTCTTTAGAGGGTAGATCAGCAATATGCCCAAAACTTGATTCAACTTGAAAATCCTTCCCTAAAAATTTCTCAATTGTTTTTGCTTTTGCTGGTGACTCTACTATTACTAAATTTTTCGCCATAAATCATTCCTTTTTTTCATACAAAACACCTTATATATATTTCGGTGCTTTTGGTTTGCAAATGTATATAAGATTTTTAATACTTATCAAAAACTATTTGCTAAAAATAAAAAAAACAGGCTTTAAAGCCTGTTTTTACTGAAAAAACTATTTTTAATTTAAATGATATTCACTCAATAAATTAAGTCCATTATCTGAATAATTATATTGAAACAATGTATTATTACCTATTAACAGTAACTTATTTTGCATTGGAATTACATCAAAAGCAGTAATATTTTTAAAAGTGTTTAGTAATTCTAAATCTTCAATTTTTGTTTTATTATATACTTTTAAACCAGAAGTTCCATCACAAATAAAAAGCAAATTATTTTTAATTCCCAAACCATAAGGGTTATCCATTGGATACGATTTTACAAGTTCTAAATTGTACACATCGGAAATATCAACTATTTCTAAACTACTTTCAAAAGCACCACAAAAATTACCCGCTCTTAAAGTTATGTAAGCAAAATTATCATCTACTACAACTGGATCACAAGCTGTTCCGTGTTGAAATTCTGAAATAAATATTGGGTTCTCAGGAGTTTCAATATCGTAAATATACATACCACTCATACTACCTAAAAAAAGTAAATTATCTTTATTAAAAATGGTTTCAATATCAAACCCAGCATGCACTTCTTGCAACTCTCTAGGTGCTACTAAATTAGTAATATCAAAAATATTAATATTATGGCTGTCTACTGCGTATAAATAATCATTAACAATTTTAAAGCGTGCTAAAGAACCTCCTTGCCCAGTAGATTCTGCAGAAGCAAGAGTCATAAAATCATTAAAAACAACACCTCCAGTGTTATAATTTCTTTCATCGTCTATTCTTCGTTGCTCTTGAGTGATTTTCCAGCCAACGATTATGTCGCCAGCCTGATTTCCATTTTCTCCATAATCAACAACTAGGTTCTCTATAAATGGCATTGGAATATAACTAGGAAATACATCTTTTAAACGTGCAACTTCTTTAATATTATTAATGTCTGAAATATCAAAAACCAACAAATCCATTAAACTATCTGCGTATAAATAATTGCCTTTAATCTCCATATCTTTTGTTGCCTTTATTTTTATAAAAGCAATTTTAACTGGAGATACAGGATTCGAATTATCAATAATATGAATTCCTTTGTCAATATCATTCACCAACACTAAATTATTGTATGCGTAAATTTTACCAGATTCAATAATTGGAACTGGTGCAACAATCTCTACCGATGCTCTAAATGCTTGGAGAGACATAAATTCGGCTTTTGCAACATTTACAGTTTCAAACTCATCATTATTATTACAGGAAATCATAAAAGTAAATATAACAGCAAATAAAAAAAGAATTTTAGTTTTCATATAAGTTTGTGTGTTTATGGTTTTTATTTTTATAGTATATATTACTAATACGTTAAAACTTATTAAAACGCTACAGTACTTTATATTATTTAATTCTTAAACAATTAATAAAATTTAAAATCACTATAATCAATTTAGAGATAGAAACCTTTTTAACGACTTGTTAAATTTCTGCCAATTTGTCACATTTTTAAAATATTGGTTATATCTTTGCGCTTTAATATTTAAAGATAATGGGTAGCGAAAAAGTTATAGAAGAAAAAAAGCAAGGGCAAGCACTTTTAACAGAACAAATTGATGGCAATTCAAAAAAACTTTATATAGAAAGTTATGGTTGTCAAATGAATTTAAATGATAGTGAAATTGTTGCTTCAATACTTTCAAAAGAGGGTTTTAATACCACTCATGTTATGGAAGAAGCAGATTTAGTGTTAGTTAATACCTGTTCTATTAGAGAAAAAGCAGAACAAACCGTTAGAAAAAGGCTGGAAAAATACAATGCTGTAAAAAAAATTAACCCTACGATGAAAGTTGGAGTTTTGGGGTGTATGGCTGAACGCTTAAAAGCAAAATTTTTAGAAGAAGAAAAAATTGTAGATTTGGTAGTTGGTCCAGATGCTTATAGAGATTTACCTAATTTATTAGAAGAAGTTAATGCAGGTAGAGATGCTGTAAATGTTATTTTATCTAAAGAAGAAACCTATGCCGATGTATCTCCAGTAAGGCTTAACAGTAATGGTGTATCTGCTTTTGTATCTATTACTAGGGGCTGCGACAATATGTGTACATTTTGTGTTGTTCCTTTTACACGAGGACGTGAAAGAAGCCGTGATCCAAAAAGCATTTTGGAAGAAATAAATGAACTAGTTTCAAAAAACTATAAAGAAATTACACTTTTAGGTCAAAATGTAGATAGTTATTTATGGTACGGTGGTGGCTTAAAAAAAGATTTTAAAAATGCCTCTGATATTGCAAAAGCAACTGCCGTTGATTTTGCACAACTATTAGATTTAGCTGCAACAAAATTTCCAAAAATCCGTTTTCGTTTTTCTACCTCTAACCCTCAAGATATGAGTTTAGATGTAATTCACACTATGTCTAAACACCCTAATATTTGTAAGTACATTCACCTACCTGTCCAATCAGGAAGCACCACAGTTTTACAAAGAATGAATCGTCAACATACTCGTGAAGAATATATAGAATTAATAGACAATATCAGAAGAATTTTACCTGATTGTGCTTTATCACAAGATATGATTGCAGGATTTTGTGGCGAAACAGAAGAAGAACATAAAGACACCTTAAGTTTAATGGAGTATGTTAAATACGACTTTGGTTTTATGTTTGCTTACTCTGAAAGACCAGGAACACCAGCCGCAAAAAAAATGCCAGATGATGTACCAAACGATGTAAAGAAAAGAAGACTTAACGAAATTATTCAGCTGCAACAACAACATGGGTTGTACCGTATGGAACAATTTATAGGCAAAACTGTTGAAGTTTTAATTGAGGGTTCTTCTAAAAAATCTGACGCACACTGGAAAGGAAGAAACTCTCAAAATGCAGTAGTTGTATTCCCAAAAGGGACTGAAAAAGTTGGAGATTTTGTACAAGTTTATATTGAAAATTGCACCTCAGCTACACTTATAGGTAAAAAAGTTTAAAAATGGAATCGTTACAAATAGTAAAACAACGTTTTGGAATTATTGGAAATGACCTACATCTAAATCGTGCACTAGAAAAAGCGATTAGAGTAGCACCAACAGATATTTCTGTATTGGTAACTGGAGAAAGTGGCGTTGGTAAAGAAAGTATTCCTAAAATAATTCATAATTTATCACACAGAAAACACTCTAAATATATTGCTGTTAATTGTGGCGCTATACCTGAAGGAACTATAGACAGTGAACTTTTTGGACATGAAAAAGGTTCTTTTACAGGAGCTACACAAACTAGAAAAGGTTATTTTGAAGTTGCCGATGGCGGAACTATTTTTTTAGATGAAGTTGGAGAACTTCCTTTAACAACTCAGGTTAGATTGCTTAGAGTTTTAGAAAATGGTGAATTTATAAAAGTTGGGTCATCACAAGTGCAAAAAACCAATGTTCGTATAGTTGCTGCAACCAATATTAACATGCAAAGTGCTATTAGTAAAGGAAAATTTAGAGAAGACTTGTATTATAGATTAAGTACAATTGAAATAAATTTACCTCCTTTAAGAGAACGATTAGGAGATATTCATTTACTATTTAGAAAATTTGCTTCAGATTTTGCTCAAAAATATAAAATGCCTACAATTAGACTTTCAGACAAAGCTATCAAAGTACTAGAAAACTATGGCTTCCCTGGAAATATTCGTCAATTACGCAATATTGCTGAACAAATTTCTGTGGTAGAAGAAAACAGAGAAATTTCTGCCGAAAGACTACTGATGTACTTACCTAGTAAAGGCACCAATTTACCTTCGGTTATTGACCATAAAAAATCAAACAGTGATTTTGGTTCAGAAAGAGAAATTATGTATAAAATTTTGTTTGATATGCGTAACGATATCAATGATTTAAAAAAATTAACGCTCGATTTAATGCGAAGTGGTAACAGCGTTAAAGTACAGGAAGATAATAAAAATCTTATTGAAAAAATTTATAAAGAAGATAAAAATATTTTAGATTTAGAACAGGAAAACAACGTAGAAGTTGTAAGAATTAATGACTCATTTGACAAAGAAAACGATTATGAATTTGCGGAAACTATTGATGCTGATGAAAGCTTATCTATTCAAGAAAAAGAAATTGAATTGATAAAAAAGTCATTAGAACGCAATAATGGCAAACGTAAATTAGCTGCCAAAGAGTTAGGTATTTCTGAAAGAACTCTATATAGAAAAATAAAACAATACGATTTATAGTTTAAATAAGTAACTTTGAATTTATTTTATAAAAAAAATAAAAATATTTTAATGAAAAAATTAAGTATTATCATTTCATTTCTTGTTTTATTAACCACGCAAAGCTGTGGGTTTTATTCATTTAACAGTATTAGCCTAAGTTCTGGAGAAAAAACTGTTCAAATAGATTATTTTCCAAATAATGCTATTTTAGTAGAGCCAAGTTTAAGTCAAACATTTACTCAAAAATTTAGAGACTTATTTGATACTCAAACTAATTTAACATCGGTAAATTCTGGTGGAGACCTTCAATTTGAAGGTGAAATTACTGGATACAAAATAAACCCAATGACTGCTACTGCACAACAAACAGCAGCACAAAACAGGCTAACCATTACTGTAAATGTTCGTTTTTATAACAATAAAAAAGAAGAAGATAATTTTGAACGTTCTTTTTCACATTATTATGATTATGATGCAAATGCACAATTAATTGGAGGACTTTTAGATGATGCTTTTAATGAAATTATTGAACGTATTACACAAGATATTTTTAACGCATCGGTAGCTAAGTGGTAAGATGAATAATTCAGATTTTACATATTTATTACAAAATCCTGAAAGTATTGATAATCAACAAACAACTATGTTAACTGAAATTTTAAATGAATTTCCCTATTTTCAAGCTGCAAGAACTATTCAATTAAAAGGATTTCATAAAAATAACGATTTCAAATATAATAAAGCCTTAAAAATAACAGCTGCATATACTGTTGATAGAAAAGTACTTTTTGATTTTATAACATCATTTTCATTTAATAATATTTCTTCAAAAAACTACCAAGTTTTAGAAGAAATTGAAGTTATTGAACCAAAAACTGTTGAAGTACTTCATAAAAAATTAGTTGATAAATTCAGTTTTACTACTAAAAAAACAACCGAAGAAACTAAAGCAACTAAAATTTTAGAAATAGGAAAACCTATTTCGTTTAAAAGTAGTGAACCTCATTCTTTTAATGAATGGATGCAATTAATTTCTAAAAACCCTATTTTAAGAGAGAAAAGCAAACCTGAAAATTCACCAAATGATCATCCTAAATTTAAACTCATTGATCAATTTATTGAAACAAACCCAAAGATAAAACCTATTGATAAGAATATTCCTAATAAGGACATTTCATTAGAAAGTTTATCAGAAGATAAAAGCTTAATGACTGAAACTTTAGCTAAAGTTTATCTTGAACAAAAAAAATATGAAAATGCAATTAAAGCTTACCGCATTTTAATTTTGAAATATCCAGAAAAAAGTGGTTTCTTTGCAGACCGAATTAAAGCAATTAAAATTTTACAAAAAAATAAATCATGACAACGTATACAATATTTTTAGTTCTGATTATGATAGTAGCATTCTTGCTAATATTAATTATAATGGTACAAAACCCAAAAGGTGGTGGATTATCTTCTTCATTTGGAGGTGGTGGAACACAATCTTTAGGAGGTGTCCAAAACACAACCAGTTTTTTAGACAAAAGTACTTGGACTCTTTCAATAATTTTATTAGCACTAATATTAGTTTCTAACTTTGCAGCCCCTAAAGTAAACGCAGTTGATACTAGTTCAGAAATTGAAAATACCCTTGAAAATCGTGAAGTACAAGATGCTCCACAACCTGCAACAACTACGTTGCCAGATTCAGTTCAATAAATTTTGATAAAATAAAATATAAAAATGCCAATGTAAATGACACGTTGGCATTTTTTTTATAAGTAAATCCATTAAAAAGCACATTTGTCAGTTTTAATAAAATGGCACACTTTTGGAAACTTTAATTCACAGAATTAATAATTTTTAAACTAATTACAAAATGAGTAAAATTAATATTAAACCATTAGCAGATAGAGTTTTAGTTGAACCTCTTCCAGCTGAAACTACTACAGCATCAGGATTAATCATCCCAGATTCAGCCAAAGAAAAACAACAAAAAGGAACTGTTTTAGCAGTTGGAAAAGGTACTAAAGATGAGCCTATGACTGTTAATGTTGGTGACACTGTTTTATATGGTAAATACGCTGGAACAGAACTTGTTTTAGAAGGTAAAGAATATTTAATAATGAGAGAAAGCGACATTTTAGCAATTGTTTAATTCATAAAAATTAAAAAATATAAAAAATGGCAAAAGATATAATTTTTGATATAGAAGCACGTGACGGACTTAAACGTGGAGTAGATGCTTTAGCAAACGCTGTTAAAGTAACATTAGGTCCAAAAGGTAGAAATGTAGTAATTGGTAAAGCCTTTGGTGGACCAGCAATTACTAAAGATGGTGTAACCGTTGCTAAAGAAATTGAATTAGAAGATGCACTTGAAAATATGGGTGCACAAATGGTAAAAGAAGTAGCTTCCAAAACCAATGACTTAGCTGGTGATGGCACTACAACTGCTACAGTTTTAGCACAAGCTATTGTAAAAGAAGGCTTAAAAAATGTAGCTGCTGGAGCAAATCCGTTAGATTTAAAACGTGGAATTGATAAAGCTGTGGCTGCTATTGTAGAAAATTTAAGAGAGCAATCTCAAGAAGTAGGAAATAAATCTGAAAAAATAAAACAAGTCGCATCTATTTCAGCAAATAATGATGAAGCCATTGGCGATTTAATTGCACAAGCCTTTGAAAAAGTAGGAAAAGAAGGTGTTATTACTGTTGAAGAAGCTAAAGGTACCACAACCTATGTTGATATTGTTGAAGGTATGCAATTTGACAGAGGTTACCTATCTCCTTATTTTGTTACCAATGCAGATAAAATGTTAACCGATTTAGAAAACCCTTACATTTTATTATTTGAAAAGAAAATAACAAACCTTAAAGATTTACTACCAATTTTAGAACCTGTAGCTCAAAGTGGTAAACCGTTATTAATTATTGCTGAAGATGTTGAAGGCGAAGCTTTAGCTACTTTAGTAATGAACAAATTAAGAGGTGCTCTAAAAATTGCTGCTGTAAAAGCTCCTGGTTTTGGTGATAGAAGAAAATCAATGTTAGAAGATATTGCTATTTTAACAGGTGGTACTGTTATTTCAGAAGAAAGAGGTTTAACTCTTGAAAACACTACTTTAGAAATGTTAGGAACTGCTGAAAGAGTAACTATTGATAAAGACAATACTACAATTGTTAATGGGGCTGGTGGTGCAGAAGATATTAAAGCTAGAGTGAATCAAATTAAAGCTCAAATTGAAACTACCACATCAGATTATGATAAAGAAAAACTACAAGAACGTTTAGCTAAATTAGCTGGAGGTGTAGCTGTATTATATGTTGGTGCTGCTAGTGAAATTGAAATGAAGGAGAAAAAAGATAGAGTTGACGATGCATTACACGCAACAAGAGCTGCTGTAGAAGAAGGCATTGTTGCTGGTGGAGGTGTTGCTTTAGTTAGAACCAAAGAAGTCTTAAAATCTATTACAACTGATAGTTTAGACGAAGTAACAGGTATCAAAATTCTTGATAGAGCAATTGAAGAGCCATTACGTCAAATTATTGAAAACGCTGGTGGAGAAGGCTCTGTGGTTGTAGCAAAAGTAATGGAAGGCAAAGGAGACTTTGGATATAATGCTAAAACTGATGAATACACTAAAATGTTAAAAGCTGGTATTATTGATCCTACTAAAGTAACTCGTATTGCATTAGAAAATGCTGCCTCTGTTGCAGGTATGATTTTAACAACGGCTTGTACTTTGGTTGATATTAAAGAAGATGCCCCAGCTGGCGGTGGAATGCCTCCAATGGGTGGTGGAATGCCTGGAATGATGTAAAAATCAATTTACAAAATTAACTAAAAAAGCTTCATAAATTTATGAAGCTTTTTTAGTTTACAGAAATAATTTGTTATGCTTTGCACTCACATTTTCCTTCTTCACACTTGGTACAATCCATCTCTTTAGAAGCAACTTCTGTTTTACATTCACATTTTCCTTCTTCACATTTACACTCTCCGCCTTCTTTACATTTACACCCTTCAGCGTGTTCCATATCGGTATCTCCTGATTTTATTTTTAAATCCATTTTACATACTGGACAAGATCCTTTTTCATCATAAGTTTTCCCTTTTTCACAATCCATTGGACATTGGAAAACATCATTAGAAGACATTTTATGTTCTTCACCATCTTTGTGTTCATGGTTTTCCATATGTGTTTCTTCTTTTACTTCACTTTTTTTAGTTTCTTTACAAGATGTAAATACTACCATAAAAGAAAAAATTGCCACTACAGCTAAAATTGATTTTTTCATGTTTCTTTGATTTTTAATGATTAATTATAATTATTAGTAAATAAAATTTAAGCTTAAAGTAAAGTTTAAATAAAATTACAAAGGTCTAAAATAACAAAATTAGACTTTTAAATAAGCTTAATTTAAAAATACTTTTAAATTTGAATTAGTTGAATAAAAAACTCCTCAATATTGAGGAGTTTTAATTAGTAAGAAATAAAATTTATTTTTCTTCTCTTTTTTCTTTTCTCTTTTCCTCTCTTGGAGGTCTTGGTAATAATGCTTTTCTTGAGACTTTAGGTTTTCTAGTTTTTGGATCCATACCAAAGTATTTCACATCAATTACATCTCCCAAGCTTACAACATCTGATACATTATTGGTTCTTTCCCAAGCTAGTTCGGAAATATGTAAAAGTACTTCATTTCCAGGAGCCTCTACATATTCAACCACCGCACCAAAATCTAGCATTTTTATAACTTTTACTTCATAAACACTACCTACTTGAGGTTTAAAAGTAATGGCTTTAATTTTAGCTAATACGGCATCAATACCTTCTTGGTTAGTTCCTAAAATTTCTACAAGTCCATCTTCAGTAACAGGGTCTTCATTAATTACAATGGTAGTTTCTGTTTCTTTTTGTAGTTCTTGTATTACTTTTCCTCCTGGACCAATTAAGGCTCCAATATATTCACCTGGAATGGTTCTTGTTACCATTTTTGGAGCATGTGCTTTTACAGTTGTAGCAGGTTGGTTAATAGTTTCTGTTAACTTTCCAAGTATATGTAATCGTCCTTCTCTAGCTTGTTTTAATGCATTTACTAAAATTTCATAAGAAAGACCTTTAATTTTAATATCCATTTGGCAAGCAGTAATTCCGTCTGCTGTTCCAGTAACTTTAAAATCCATATCTCCTAAATGATCTTCATCACCTAAAATATCACTTAAAACGGCATATCTATCACCATCGGAAATTAACCCCATTGCAATTCCTGAAACTGGTTTTTTCATTTGAATACCTGCATCCATTAACGCCATAGTTCCTGCACATACTGTTGCCATAGATGAAGAACCATTAGATTCTAATATTTCAGAAACAACTCTAACTGTATAAGGACAATCCGTTGGAATCATTCCTTTTAAAGCTCTTTGCGCTAAATTTCCATGTCCAACTTCTCTACGAGAGGTTCCTCTTAAAGGACGAGCTTCTCCTGTTGAAAATGGTGGAAAATTATAATGTAAGTAAAATGTTTCCTCTCCTTGGTAAGTTGGCATATCTACTTGGTTAGCTTCTCTTGAAGTTCCTAAAGTTACTGTAGCTAATGCTTGTGTTTCTCCTCTAGTAAAAATTGAGGAACCATGAGTAGAAGGTAAATAATTTACTTCACACCAAATTGGTCTAATTTCAGTAGTTTTTCTACCATCTAAACGCAAACCTTCGTTTAGTGTTAAATCTCTTACAGCACTCTTTTCAGCTTTTGAATAATATTTAGAAATTAAATCTCCTTTTTCTTCTAGCTCTTCTTCCGTAAAAGTTAATTTTACTTCTTCTTTTATGGCTGCAAAAGCTTCACTACGTTCTTTTTTAGAACTTCCTACTTTAGCTACATCATAAACTTTTTGATACGTTAATTCATGAACTCTTTTTTCTAACGCTTCATCATTTACTTCTAATTCGTACTCACGAGTTTCTTTTTTTCCAAAAGCCTCTGCTAAAGCTAATTGAGCCTTACATTGGCTTTTAATAGCTTCATGTGCAAATTTAATTGCCTCTGCCATTTCTTCTTCACTACATTCATCCATTTCACCTTCAACCATCATCACAGAATCAGAAGAAGCACCAACCATCATATCAATATCGGCTTGCTCTAATACTTTTCTACTTGGGTTAATGATAAATTCTCCATTAACTCTTGCTACTCTAACTTCTGAAATTGGTGTCTCAAAAGGAATATCGCTTAATTGTATTGCAGCTGATGCTGCTAACCCAGCTAAAGCGTCTGGCATTACTTCATCATCTGAAGACATTAACTGAATCATTACTTGTGTTTCAGCATGGTAATCTTTTGGAAAAAGTGGACGTAATACTCTATCCACTAAACGCATTGTTAACACTTCTCCATCGCTTGGTCTTGCTTCTCTTTTAAAGAAACCTCCTGGATAACGACCAGCAGCAGCAAATTTTTCTCTATAATCTACTGTTAAGGGTAAAAAATCAACACCTGGACTTGCAGTGTAATTAGATACAACTGTACATAGTAACATGGCATCTCCCATTCTAACAACAACCGAACCATGCGCTTGTTTTGCTAATTTTCCAGTTTCAAGTGAGATAGTTCTTCCATCTCCTAATTCAATAATTTGTGTATGTACCTTAGGTATCATAAATAATTTTTTAAAATTTAATTAAACAATTGGTTGTTGTTGTGTTGTGTGTTTACCAATGAAAAGTTTAATCTATGCTTTTTTAAGTAGAATAAAATAAAAAAAAGAGGCAATAGTAGCCTCTTAATTTTGAAATTATTTTCTTATTCCTAATTCTTGAATTATCTTACGATATCTAACAATATCAGTTTTAATTAAATAATCCAATAAATTTCTTCTTTTACCTACTAGTTTAACCAAAGCACGCTCAGTATTGTAATCTTTACGATTTCTTTTTAAGTGTTCAGTTAAATGGTTAATTCTAAAAGTAAATAAGGCAATTTGACCTTCTGATGAACCAGTGTTGGTTGCTGATTCATTGTGTTTTGCAAAAATTTCTGCTTTTTTCTCTTTTGTTAAATACATGCTAACATTAATTTTATTAATAATTTTTATGTAGTGCTAAACTTTATGTTTAACAGGCCGCAAATATACTATTATTATTTTGATTAACAATCAAATATAAACGCAACTTATTTAATTAATTAATTACAATAGTTATTTAATTGAAATTAATTACACTAAAAAAAGCGAGTTAAAACTCGCTCATTTTTATTTTCTTATAGGTAAATTTTGAATTAAATCTATATATAAGTTGATTTGTTTTTTTAAATTTTTACGTTCAATTATTTTATCTAAAAACCCATGTTCCAGTACAAACTCTGAGCGTTGAAACCCAGGAGGTAATTCTTTTCCTGTTGTATCTTTCACAACCCTAGGACCGGCAAATGCAACTAAGGCATTTGGTTCAGCAAAATTTACATCTCCCAACATAGCGTATGATGCTGTAGTTCCTCCAGTAGTTGGATCTGTACATAATGAAATGTAAGGAACTCCTTCCTCTGCTAATTGTGCTAATTTAGCAGATGTTTTTACCAATTGCATTAAAGAATATGAAGCTTCCATCATTCTAGCCCCTCCAGACTTAGAAATCATTAAAAAAGGAATTTTATTTTTAATAGAATAATCTATAGCACGAGCAATTTTTTCACCAACCACACTTCCCATAGAACCACCAATAAAAGCAAAATCCATTGCCGCTACTACCAAATCTTTCCCATAAGATTTACCAACAGCAGTTCTTACGGCGTCTTTTAATTTAGTTTTTTCATAGGCATCCTTTAATCTTTCAGTGTACTTTTTACTATCTGTAAATTTTAAAGGATCTTTAGATACCATATCTTTATCTAATTCTTTAAATTTATTATCATCAAAAAGAATTTCAAAGTATTCAGCACTTCCAATTCGTACATGGTAACCGTCTTCTGGACTTACATAAAAATTTTCTTTTAATTCTTCTGTATCTACAATTTTACCGCTAGGCGTTTTATACCATAAGCCTTTTGGTACATCTTTTTTCTTTTCTGTGGGAGTTTGAATCCCTTTATCTTTTCTTTTAAACCAAGATGACATACATATGTTATTTTAAGTTGAAAATAGAGGTGCAAATTACTAAAAAAAATAAAGAGAACGTATAAAAATATGTTCTCTTTATTTTTTTGATTATTTACGGTAAAGTTTAAAGTGTATTTACACAGTTTAAATCTTTAAATGCTTCAATTAAACGAACTTTAAAAGTTTCTTCTCCTTTACGTAACCATCCTCGTGGATCATAATATTTTTTATTTGGTTGATCTGCTCCTTCAGGATTCCCTATTTGAGTTTTTAAGTAATCAATTTTATCATTCATATAATCTCTAATCCCTTCAGTAAACGCAAATTGCAAATCTGTATCAATATTCATTTTTACTACTCCATATCCAATTGCTTCTCTAATTTCTTCTAATGAAGATCCAGAACCTCCGTGGAATACAAAATCTACAGGATTGCTTTCTGTGCCATATTTTTCTTCAATATACTTTTGAGAATTATCTAAAATTTTTGGTGTTAATTTAACGTTTCCTGGTTTGTACACACCGTGAACATTACCAAATGATGCTGCAATTGTAAAATTATCACTTACTTTTTTTAGTTCTTCATACGCATAAGCTACCTCTTCTGGTTGTGTATATAATTTAGATGCATCAACATCAGAATTATCAACTCCATCTTCTTCTCCTCCTGTAATACCTAACTCAATTTCTAAAGTCATTCCCATTTTACTCATACGAGCTAAATATGTTTTACAGATTTCAAGATTCTCCTCTAGTGATTCTTCAGATAAATCAATCATATGTGAACTGAATAAAGGAACTCCATTTTCTTTATAAAATTGTTCCCCTGCATCTAACAATCCATCAATCCAAGGTAATAGTTTTTTAGCACAATGATCTGTATGTAAAATTACTGGAACTCCATAAGCTTTCGCTAAAGTATGTATGTGTTTTGCTCCTGCAATACCTCCTGCTATGGCTGCTTTTTGACCTTCATTAGACAATCCTTTTCCTGCATTGAATTGAGCTCCACCATTTGAAAATTGAATGATTACAGGTGAATTTAATTCTTTTGCTGTTTCTAATACGGTATTAATTGTATTTGAGCCTATAACATTTACAGCTGGTAACGCAAAATTTTTAGCTTTTGCTAATTTAAAAATCTCTTGTACTTTGCTTCCTGTTGCAACTCCTGGTTTAATTGTATGACTCATAATATTTTATGTGTGATTATTGATAACTTCTTTTAAGCAAAATTAATGAATTCTAAGCGTTTTATAAATTATGAATTAAAAAAAAAACGAAATCGAAATAGTTAAGTACATCAATTAGAATGGATAACTTATACCAAAATTGTATACTGTATGGTTAAAGTTATAATTATTAAACCATTTTTCTCCTTTAGGTAAATAGGGTTCGTAGGTTTTAAAACCTAAATCTAAACGAAGTAATATAAAACTTAAATCGTATCGAATACCAAATCCTGATCCTATAGCTATATCTTGTAATGATTTGAATCCATTAAATTTTTCTTCAGGTAATGATACTGATGAATTAGTAATATCCCAAATATTTCCAGCATCCACAAATAAAGCTCCTTTAATGCTGTTTAATATTTTAAACCGATATTCTAAACTACTTATAAATTTTAAATTTCCAACATTATATTCCAAGCCACTTTGAGAAGAACCTGGACCCAAATTATAAATTCTCCAAGCTCTTAAATCATTAGGTCCCCCTATAAAATAACTTCTACTAAAAGGAATTGTTTTGGAATTATTGTAAGGAATTGCAATTCCTAAAAAACTTCTAAATGCCAAAATATTTTCTAAAGATATGTTCCAAAATCTTTTATACTCCAAATCAGTTCTAATATATTGAGCTATTGGTGTTTTTAGCAAAGTTTTCACATTGTTTTCATCTTTTTCATTTGACAATAATGTTGTTAAATTTCCTGAAGAAACAATTCTGGCTCTAAAAAATGAAAAATCTTTATCCTTATAATTTTCACTATTATTTAATGTATAAGTATAAGCTATTGCTGGAACTAAAACATCTTCAGTAATTATATTGTGACGTTTTTTTATATTTTGAGCAATTCTAAATTCAGTAGGATTGGTTTGTTCAAAATTAGCATCTATATTATCATTAATAAATGGAATTACATTGGTAGTTGTAATTTCTTGGTTGAAATATGTTGAAGCTATATTTTGAATTTCATTAAACTCTGATTTATAAATATCAAAATAAGAATCCACATTTAAATTTTGAATAAATTGAGCGTTTAACAACTGAAAACTATGTTTTTCATATTTAGAAGTTTCCCAAGTATAGTCAACAATTCCCGTAAATCTTTGCTTATCTAAACCTATGTTTTTTTGCAAGCTTGTTCCTAAGGTAAAGGTTGTTTTTGGAGAATTACTTTTTTGTACAATTTTGTCTGATTTAAAAGGTAAAAAAAAGCGAGGCAATTCTAGCGATACATCCCCTCCTACTTCCCAAGCGTTCAATAAAGTTTCATTATCAGCTGCATCTTTTGAGTCTAAAAATGATCCCTGAATGGAAAAATTCAGAATTTCAGCTCCCTTAAATACATTTCGATTACTAAAAGATAATTTTCCTGAAATACCCAACTGCCTAATATTGGAGTGTGTTAGTTCTGTACTAATTCCAACTGAGTATTTTTCAAGTGGGGTCAAATTTATATTTGCCTCTAACATATCGTCTTCAAGTTCTGTATATTTTATATCAACTGACCTAAAGTTGTTTAATCCTCTTAAATGCTTTCTAGTTAATTCTCGAGTAATATCTTTGTAAACCTCATTTGGCTCAATAAAAATAGTGTTTAATAAATATTTTGGATTGTATTTTAATTTTTTATGTGAAAGGAATGTATAACCTTCATATTGAACGGTATCATTTACAGGATTATCCTTTGTATTATAACTATAATCTGTAAAAACATTTATTCTTTTTATTTTCTGAATTTTAAATGGTACACCTCCTATACTATCGTTAATAATAAGAGCAACATCAGAAGTAAAATTTGAAGAGTCAGCTTCAAAAGTAATCGCATTTTTATTAAACCTATACACTCCAGAATTTCTAAATAAATCTGAAAGCCTATTTTGTTCATTTACAAATAACGACAATTTAAAAGGACTTTCTTTTTTTATAAATGAATGCTTTGAGTTTGCTATATAAATTGAATCTAAAACCTTAGATTCTATGTTTGTGGAGATACTATCTATGGTAAACAATTTATCGGTTTCTATCTTATAATTTATCTTGAGCTTTTTATTTTTAACAGCCACCTCTTCAAAACTCACTTTCGCTTTAAAATATCCTTCATTATAATAATGTTGCGTTAAATTACCAACGGTTTGTAATGCTTTTTTTGAATCAAAAATTACTGGTGCTTCTCCATTTTTAAGGTACCATTGGTGCATATTATACTTGAAGTTTCTAAGCCCACGTGTTTGTTTATCAGAAAATACGCTAGAAGTAAATTTGTACCAATTAGGATTTTCTAACTTCCACTTATCATAATTTGTTTCATAGTTTTTATTTCCTAAATTATAAAAATGTAGCGGTATAGGAACTCCTAGCACTAATTGATTTGGACGTTGCACAATGTAATCGTTAATTTCATTATCAACGTTTTTTTTACCATTAACAATTATGGCATTATCTATCAACATTTTTTCGTTTTCGGAAACATACTTTAACGTATTACAGGCTGAAAAACTTAAAATTATAGTCAGAAGAATTAATAATATTATAAAATTGTTTTTCAATAAATAAGAGTTTAAATTTGTTTCAAAAGTAAAACATTTCAAGGTATTAGCAAATTACACAAAATTTATAATTTTATTAATGAGTTTAAGCAAAAATCAATTAAAATTAATAACGAGTTTACAACAAAAAAAGTACAGAGCTAAATATAATTTATTTATTGCTGAAGGAACAAAAGTTGTACAAGAGTTTTTAAACTCCAATTTTGAATTAGAACAATTATTTTGCCTAGATAATTCAGTTTATAAAAACTATGAAAAAGTAACTCTTATAAATGAATTAGAATTAAAAAAAATAAGCTCTTTAAAAACCCCCAACAATGTTGTTGCTTTATTTAAAATTCCAAATACAAAACCCCTATTAAATAAAGGACTTATTGTTGTTTTAGATACAATTAACGACCCTGGAAATTTAGGAACCATTATAAGGTTATGCGATTGGTTTGGTATAGCTCAACTTGTTTGCAGTACTACTACTGTAGATTGTTATAATTCTAAAGTTGTTCAAGCATCTATGGGATCTTTAACTAGAGTATCTATTGTTTACACTACACTAGAAAACTTTTTAAAAAATACTTCTTTACCTAAATATGCTACACTTTTAAATGGTAAGAACGTTTATAAAAGTAAGCTTCCAAAAAATGCCGTACTTGTTATGGGAAATGAAGCTAACGGTATAAATGAAGAACTTTTAAAATTTGTAAATCATCATTTAACCATTCCACGTTTTGGAAATTTACAACAAACCGAAAGTTTAAATGTTGCTACGGCTACAGCCATTCTTTTAAGTGAATTTAAGAGAACCACTTAATGAAAAGCCAACTTTAAAAATATCCCTCGGGTTCCAAAATAATCTATAGGACCTGTCCACGGACTGTTAGGGTTATTGTCTTTTACCAACTCATTATTAATAGCAAAAACACCTCTAATAGATGGAGAAAAAATAAAGTATGGTAAATAAAAATCTACTCCAACACCTATTTCATAGGTGAAATTATTTTTTTTCATTCTAAATTCACCCTCATAGTTATCATCTGGATTGTCTTGATTACTTGAAAAATTATAATCGTATGACACTCCTCCTATAAGATAGGGTCTAAAGTTATAATACCTGTTCGCATTTAATTTTATGAGTAATGGAATTCTTAAATAAGTAGCATTTACTTCTCTAATACTATCTTTTGCGCCTCCATATATATGTGTAAAAGCCAATTCTTTAGTATTGCTTGAAAGACCAGGCTCAAGCCTTAAGCTAATATTTTTATGCAACCTATAATCTCCAATAAGTCCTACATTAAAACCTGTAGAAGCTTTAACATCTACAAAAACATGGTCAACTAAATACGATATTTTATAGTCTTTTTTATTTACCCCTAAATAATATCCCCAAAAAACTTTTTGATTGTCCCACGTTTGCTTATAAATAACTTTATCTTTTTTTTGTGCATAAGTATTTACTGTGACAGAAAAAATTACTAGAAGGATTAATAAAAATTGCTTTTTCATAAATTACTTTTTAGCTATATATATTGATGCCACACCTAAAGTTTGTGGTTTGTTTTCAATATCTATAAACCCAATTTTTTGTAAAATATTGTTAAAAGCTTTTCCATAAGGAAATGTTGCTGCAGAATCGGATAAGTATTTATATGCAACTTTATCTTTGGAAAACCATTTCCCAATGGTTGGTAAAATTTTTGTTGAATAAAAATAATATCCTTGTTTGAAAGGAGTTTTAGTTGGAACTGAAGTTTCTAAAACAACAAAAGTTCCTCCGGGCTTTAAAACTCTATAAATTTCTGACAACCCTTTTTCTAAGTTCTCAAAATTTCTTACTCCAAAAGCCACTGTAATAGCATCAAATGTATTTTCTTCAAAAGGAATAATTTCAGAATCGCCTAAAACCATTTCAATTTTATCGGTTAGTTTTAGTTTTTCAATTTTATACCTTCCTACTTCTAACATTCCTTCAGAAATATCTAATCCAATAATTTTAGAAGCACTTGTTTTGGTTAAATTAATAGCTAAATCACCTGTTCCAGTAGCAATATCCAATACTAAATTAGGGTTTGTATTTTTAACAATATTCACTACTTTTCTTCGCCATTTTACATCAATTCCAAAAGAAATTACACGATTTAAGCCATCGTAATCTTTTGAAATAGTATCAAACATTTTAGCGACTTGTTCTTTTTTACCTAATTCAGAGTCTTTATAAGGCTTTATTTTTTCTGACATTTATATTTTTATTGGTTTAAAGCTACAACTTGTTCAATTTGCCCTGGAATTAATTGTTTTAACATATTTTCAATTCCATTTTTTAAAGTAACCGTTGATGACGGACAACCACTACAAGCTCCTTGTAAAATAACATTTACTGTTTTTGTTTTGGTTTCATAAGATTGAAAAAGTATGTTTCCTCCATCAGCAGCAACCGCAGGTTTAATGTATTCATCTAAAATAGCTATAATTTGTTTTGAAACATCATCTAAATCTTCTAGTTGAATACTTTCAGTTGAAGTTGTTTCTTTTTTTTCTGCATTTTTTTCAACTATTGTTTTACCATCTGCTATAAACTCCTTTATAAAACCTCTAATTTCATTAGTAATTTCAGCCCATTCAACAACATCAAACTTGGTGATAGAAATGTAGTTTTCTGAAATAAAAACTTCTTTTACAAAAGGAAAATTAAACAAACCTGTTGCTAAAGGAGAATCTTTCGCTTCATCAATATTTTTATATTCTAAATCATTTTTAACCAGTAATTTATTGGCTACAAATTTTAAAACTGATGGATTTGGGGTTACTTCAGAATATACTTCAACAGGAACTTTTTTAGTTGTTTCTTTCTCTTCTAACACCAATACCCCTCCTGGACTATTTAAATAGGCTTCCATTTGTTCTTTCACTTCTTGTTCCACATCACTCCATTCAACTATAGAAAATTTTTCAATAGCAATAAAATTAGCAGAAATTAAAACACGCTTTACAAAAGGCAAATGAAATAATTGTTGTGCTAATGGTGAATTTTTAGCTTCATCTATATTGTTAAACTGATAACTTCCGCTAATTAAAACAGTATTTGCTGTAAACTTTAGAATAGCATCGTTCGTTGTTTTTTCTATTTTTAAGGTAACTTC
Organism: uncultured Lutibacter sp.; assembly: GCF_947493565.1. Lineage (GTDB taxonomy): Bacteria > Bacteroidota > Bacteroidia > Flavobacteriales > Flavobacteriaceae > Lutibacter > Lutibacter aestuarii. Next base: position 159,580 of record NZ_CANLRG010000004.1, read on the forward strand.
TTCCATTTTTTTTAATATTTGTGCAAAAATACAAAACATATTTTGGTATTTGTGTTAAAAATAAAAAACGCCTCTAATTAGAGGCGTTTTTAAAACTCAAATATTGGTAATTAAATATTTAAAACTAATGTTATTGTAACTTTTGAAGTGTTAAAATCTAACTCTGAGGAATTGATATTATTATATTGTGGATAAAAATTATAAGCTGATGTATTTGTATCATTTTGATAAGATACATCTAATTTTCCTCCTCTAAATTTATAACCAGCTCCTAAAGAATATCCTTCAATTGCATCTGAATCTAAAGCATCTTCATATGGACTTTTTTCATAATGATAACCTCCTCTTAAAGATAGTGCATCAAAACGCCACTCTGTTCCTATTTTAAATTCTCCAACACTTTTTAAGTCGGTTTCAAATTGATTATTTTCTGATACAAAATTACCACCGCTTAAATTGATATTACTATAATTTTTATGGATATAATCAACACTAATTAAACCTTGTTTATTAAAAATATACGCAAAACTTCCTGTTAATTTACTTGGGGTTCTCAGCTTATAATCAAATGCATTAATTCCAGAATAATCAGAGATTACCTCGTTTGTATTACTAACATAAACTTCTAAATCATAATCCAAATAATCTTCAGCTAAATTGTACCAAACTGGTGATTGGTATGCCAAACCTAAGCGAATATTATCATTTGGCTTAGATATTAAGCCTACATTGAAAGAAAAACCTTCTCCGTAAGTTAACAGTTCTTGTATTAGGGAAGCTTCTAAGTTATTTCCTGATCCATCATAATTATATTCCTCTAATAAAATTCGCTGATAACTTTCAATATCATAGGTACTAAACGAAGCACCAATATATAAGTTATTATTGTATTCTGAAGCTATTGTAAAAGTATACTTATCATTTTTTCCTTCAGTATAATTTTCAAAATATTGACCATCGCTGTTTAAATATTGAATGCTGTTATCATTAGGATCATCAATCCAAGTTGGATAATTATTATTCCCTTTTGCAATCCATTGGTTTTCAAAATCGTTAACAATGCTATAATTAAAACCCAGTGCTATTTTTCCCCAACCAGAATTTTTATATGAATTATTAAAAACAAATACGCCACCTGCTTGAGATAAATTAGTGACATCATTTTCAGAAAACTCCTTATTGCCATAATACGTAGCATTTGTTTCTATATTTTTCAAATTCAAAGAAAGTGCAAACTCACTATTCAAAAAAACAGCAGCACCGGCAGGATTTACATCTACAGCAGACAAATCTCCTCCTAAGGCTCCAAAGGCACCACTCATCCCATTATAACGGGCAGTTCCATTAATAGTTTCCTTTGAAAATAACACTCCAACATCATTATATCCCAATGTTTGAGCACTAGCTATATAAGCAGTACATAAAAGAACTGCCATTATGTATATTTTTTTCATAATACTACAGAATTATTTTTTGTGAATATTTAATTTCTTCTTGAAATTGATCTACTTCCACTTGAAGAACTTCTATTGGATGAATTTGAGTTAGAAACGCTACTTCTATTGGATGAACTTCGGTTAGAAGAACTTCTATTTACAGAAGAATTATTTGAATAATTACTTCTAGAGGTGTTTCTATTATTATTTCTTACAGAAGTGTTATTATTAGAAACCACTCTGTTTACAGTTCTTGTTGCATTTCTCCAATTAGCATTTCTTGAAGTAGTTGGTTCAATTCTATAAGCTGAATTTCTCCTATGAACAGTTGAAGATCTTCTATTAGAATTACTATTTGATCTTTGAATAGTACTGTTAGACCTAGTAGATTGTCTATTTATCGAATTATTTCTATTAAAATTATTATTATTTCTGTTTATAGATCTTCTAATGGTTCCATTTTCTGTTCTTCTAATATTAGAATTATAGGTTCTCCTGTTAGATTGGTTAATATTACTATTTCTTCTACTTATAACAGACGAATTATTACTGTACCTCCTATTGTTGTTAGCAGAGTACGATGTTCTTTTTCCATAACTATCATACCTATTATATCTATTGCTAGAATGGTAATAATTGTAAGGATAACTTCTATAATATGGATAATTATAATAGCCATAATAACTATAATCTCCATAATAATATGGATTATATCCATATGAATAATAGTAAGGATAATAGTTATATCTCCAAGGTCTGTAATAATAATTTGAATAATAAGGATAATAATTATGGTAAGGATGGAAAAAAGGATTATACCAATAAAAACTTGAACCTATATATCCTGAGTTTACATTTATGGTAACATCCGTTGTATATTCCCAAGGGGCGTTTTCTTCAGCATATTCTTCGAGATTATCTTCTGCATAATATTCATCAATATTCGTAAAAACATCATCATCTCTCAATTCTTGAAGCTCTTCTAATTGATAAGTAAAGTAATTTTTATCAAATTCAGATTTCTCAACAATAACAATTTCTTCATCATTTTGATTTGAAGAAGCGTAAATTCCATCATTTTCATTATTGTACACGCTTTGGTAGGTGCCACAAGAATATAACCCTAGAAAAAGCATTGAGAAAATACTTAAGCGTAGAAATTTTCCGTTAACTATTTTTGAAACTTCCATAATCAATTGACTTTTTTATTGTTGAACTATTCAAAAAAAACTAATTTTGCCCAAATTAGCACTTTTATATAAAAAAGTTGCAATATTTATGCCAAACTTTTGATTATGAGCAAGAATTTAACAAAGAGAGAAACCGACTATTCTAAATGGTATAACGAACTTGTTGTAAAAGCTGATTTAGCTGAGAACTCAGGTGTAAGAGGCTGTATGGTTATTAAACCTTATGGGTTTGCAATTTGGGAAAAAATGCAAGCACAATTAGATAAAATGTTCAAAGAAACTGGACATGAAAACGCTTATTTCCCACTATTTATACCAAAATCATATTTAAGTAAAGAAGCTGCCCATGTAGAAGGCTTTGCTAAAGAGTGTGCTGTAGTTACACACTACAGATTAAAAAATGCAGAAGATGGTAGTGGTGTTGTTGTAGATCCTGAAGCCAAACTAGAAGAAGAATTAATTGTTAGACCAACATCTGAAACAATTATTTGGGATACTTATAGAAAATGGATTGAATCTTATAGAGACCTACCTTTATTAATAAATCAATGGGCTAATGTAGTTCGTTGGGAAATGCGTACCCGTTTATTTTTAAGAACCGCAGAATTTTTATGGCAAGAAGGTCATACTGCACATGCTACAGAAAAAGAAGCCATCCAAGAAGCTGAATTAATTTTAGATATTTATGGCGATTTTGCTGAAAAATTTATGGCTATGCCAGTAATTAAAGGATTAAAAACAGCTAGTGAACGTTTTGCTGGTGCTATTGAAACTTATTGTATTGAAGGTTTAATGCAAGATGGAAAAGCACTTCAAGCCGGAACCTCTCACTTTTTAGGTCAAAATTTTGCCAAAGCTTTTGATGTACAATTTACTTCTAAAGAAGGAAAGCGAGAACACGTTTGGGCAACATCTTGGGGAGTTTCTACCAGACTAATGGGAGCTTTAATTATGACGCATTCTGATGATTTAGGTTTGGTTTTACCTCCTAATTTAGCTCCAATTCAAGTTGTTATTATACCAATACATAGAAATGACGAACAATTAGATGCTATTTCAGAAAAAATAAATCAAATTGTAAAAGAATTACGCAGTAAAAATATTTCTGTAAAATTTGACAATAGAACAACCCATAAACCAGGTTGGAAATTTGCTGAGTATGAATTAAAAGGAGTTCCTTTACGTATTGCAATGGGACCAAGAGATTTAGAAAACAGCACATTAGAAATTGCACGAAGAGACACTTTAGAAAAACAAAGCATTTCTCAAGAAAATGTGGTTGATTTTGTTGAAAAAACCTTAAAAGAAATTCAAGAAAATTTATTCACTAAAGCATATAACTATAGAGAATCTCATATTATTGAAGTAGAAACTTTTGAAGAGTTTAAACATATTTTAAATACCAAAGGAGGCTTTGTATCTGCCCATTGGGACGGCACTGCCGAGACAGAAGATAAAATTAAAGAATTAACGAAAGCTACTATTAGATGTATTCCCTTAAATAATAAAATTGAAGAAGGAAAGTGCGTTTTAACAGGTAAAAAATCAACTCAAAGAGTATTATTTGCAAAAGCATATTAATTTTTTTAAAAAAAATTTTGTGGAATAAAAAATAGTTGTATTTTTGCATCCGCAATGACGAAATAACGTCATCGTTAAAAACAAAATGGTCCGTTCGTCTAGGGGTTAGGACGCCAGGTTTTCATCCTGGTAACAGGGGTTCGATTCCCCTACGGACTACAAAAAATTAATAAGAATTAAACAATGGCAAATCACAAGTCAGCATTAAAAAGAATTAGAAGTAATCGCGCTAAGCAATTAAGAAACAAATATCAGCATAAAACTACTCGTAATGCTGTTAGAGACTTACGTGCTGCAACTGAAAAGAAAGAAGCTGAGGAATTATTTCCAAAAGTGGTTGCTATGATTGATAAATTAGCTAAAAAGAACATTATTCATAAGAATAAAGCTAGCAATTTAAAATCTAAATTAACGAAACACGTTGCAGCGTTATAATTTTTATTAAATAAAAGTTTTTAAAGCATCCTTTTTTGGATGCTTTTTTTATGCTTAATAGTTTAATCTTATTGCTTCAATTAAACTTTTTCACCATTACCATTCATAACTTCTATTAGCGTCTAACCTAATAAAAATAAACAATAATACCGTAAAACCCCAAAGAGCAGAGCCTCCGTAACTAAAAAACGGTAAAGGAATTCCTATGGTTGGAAGTATCCCTAAAACCATCCCTATGTTAATTGTAAAATGAGTAAAAAAGATTGCCGCTATACTATACCCATAAACTCTGCTGAATTTTGTTTTTTGTCTTTCAGCTACATGAATTATTCTTAATAAAAAAAAGACGAATAAAATAACTACTAAAGAGCTTCCTAAAAACCCCCATTCTTCACTAACAGTTGTAAAAATATAATCTGTTTGTTGCTCTGGAACGAAGTCACCTTGAGTACGTTCACCTTCTAAAAATCCTTTTCCTGTTAATCCTCCAGACGCAATTGTTGTTACAGATTGATTGGTATTATAGCCTATACTTTTAATATCAGTAGTTTTGCCCAGTAAAATATTAAATCTATCTCTATGTCTTTGTTCAAAAACATGATTAAAAACAAAATCAACACTAAAAATAAAAAAAGCTGCCACTAAATAAATTCCAATAATTTTTAACCAACCTCTTTTAAAAGCTTTCTTTCTATAAAAATTAAAATATAATATGATTAGTAGAAATAAAACTAATGACCCTGCTAAAGTATTTATAAATCCAAAATATAAAGTTGTAATAAATAGAATTAAAGCTATAAAACCTATAGTAATAAAATAAAATGGCAATCCTTCCCTATGTAATACAAAAATAAAAGCAGTGTAAACCAATGCTGAACCTGGATCTGGCTGAAGGGTAATCAAAAAAGCAGGGAAAAATAAAATAAGTAACGCTTGAATTTGAGTATTAAATTTTTTTAAGTTAAATAACTTATCACTCACTAACTTTGAAAGTGCTAAAGCAACTGCTGCCTTCACAAATTCTGAGGGTTGAATACTACTAACCCCTCCTATATCATACCAAGAAGTTGCACCATTTATATTTTTACCAAAAGCAAAAAGCCCTACTAAAGAAATAAGTGATATGATATAAATTATTGATGCATATTTTTCATAGAATTTAGCTTCAAAAAGTAAAATTATAAAGATTAATGGAAAACTTAACCCAATCCATACTAACTGTTTTCCATATTCAGTTGTAAAATTTATCAATTCTTGTTCAGTTTCGGTAACTGTTGCTGAATAAATATTTATCCATCCTAAAAAAATTAATACTAAATAGAATAGCACTAATATCCAATCTATACCATATAATATGTTAGCTTTTTTACTTCTCAACTTTTGTAGTTTCTATTAATTGCTTTTCATATTCTTCTTGCAAACTTCCATTAAACATTTGTTTTTCTTTCCAAGGTCTAATTGTTTCTCCTGTTAAATATTTTTCTATCATTAAACTTGCAATAGGACCTGCCCATCGTGAACCCCAGTATCCATTTTCTACAAAAACTGCAATAGCTATTTTAGGATTATCTTTAGGGGCAAATGCAATAAAAATTGAATGATCTTGTCCATGTGGGTTTTCCGCTGTTCCAGTTTTACCACAAATTTCTATTCCTTTTACCTTAGACCAACTGGCTGTGCCTCTAGGATTTTCAAATACATTGAATAAACCTTCTATCACAGGTTCAAAATGTTTTTTATTTATTGTTGTATATTTTGGTACTGTAAAATTTTTATTTAATTTTTCATTTTCAATTTTTTTTACAATATGTGGTGTATAATAAAATCCTCTATTAGCAACAGTAGCTGTCATATTTGCTAATTGAATTGGAGTAGTTAACACTTCTCCTTGCCCTATTGAATTTGAAATACTATAAGTTGCTGTCCAACGTGTATTAGGGTACCATTTATTATAAAAATCGCCATCAGGAACTAATCCTTTTTGACCAACTGAAAGGTCATTATTTAAATAATTTCCAAGCCCAAAACTTTTTACATGTTTACTCCAAACATTCATTCCTTCATAGGAAGTTGGGTATTTTTCTATAATTTTTCTATAAGCATTTGCAAAATAACTGTTGCAAGATCTATAAATAGCTTTATTAAGAGCTACGGGACTTCCATAGGTATTGCAATGGCAAGCCATTGTTCTATTTCCGTAATGATATTGGTTATTGACACAACGAATTACGGTTGATGGTGTAACTACATTTTCTTGTAAGGCTGTAAGTGCTGTTATTACTTTAAACGGAGATCCAGGAGGGTATTCTCCCTTTAAACCTCTATCAAGCAATGGATTACTAATAGTGTCTAAATAGAATTTAGTGAAATTTTTAGAACGTTCTCGCCCTACCATCAAATTTGGATCATATGTTGGTGCAGAAACCAATGCCAAAATTTCTCCACTTGAAGGTTCAATTACTACAATGCCTCCTCTTTTATTAACCATTAAAGCTTCGCCATATTGTTGGAGTTTAGTATCTATAGTTAATGTAATATCTTTCCCATGAATTGGAAGTGTATCATAGATTCCATTTTTATAAGGACCAATTTCTTTATTAAACCTATCTCTTTGAATAAATTTAACCCCTTTTGTACCTCTTAACGTTTCTTCATAAGTTTTTTCTACTCCTGCAGTACCAATCAATTCACCTAATTGATAGTAGGGATTCTCTTTAATCATTCCTTCATTAACTTCACTAATATAACCTAAAACATTAGGTGCAGAACTTATAGGGTATTCTCTCAACAATCTTTTTTGAATATAAAACCCTTTAAATTTATACATCTTTTCTTGTAAATATGCATAATCTGTTTTAGATAGTTGTGCTAAAAAGGTTGAGGGAATTCTTGTTGAATAGCGTTTTGCTCTATTAAATTTATTGATAAAATCCTCTTTTGAAATTTTAAGCAAATTACAAAACTCTAAGGTATCCAATGGTTTTACCTCTCTGGGGATGATCATAATATCATAAGATAGCTGATTTGCAACTAATAACACACCATTTCTATCATAAATATAACCTCTTTCAGGATAATCATAAGTTACTTTTACAGCAGAATTGTTTAATGTAGGAATACTATATTCTGAACTTAATATTTGTAAATAAAATAATCTAAATATAAAAATTACCCCTATAAATAGAATTAAAAAAATCAACAACCCTTTGCGTTTCATTTATTTCTTTTTTGTGAATAGTATAATACCCAAAATACTTAAAATAATTGTAATGATACTTGTTAAAATTGTGTTATAAAAAACAGCTGAAAATTCATTAAAACTAAAATATTCTAATGTAAATACTATAAAGTGATGTATGAAAGTTAAAATAAAGATAAAGAAGAAAGCTTTACTAAATGTAATTCCTCTTATATTAAATAACAGAAAATCAAAATCCGATTTTCTTAATATAAGTTTTAATATTGGTAATCTAAAATATGCTATAAATAAAGTTGCTGCAGCGTTTATTCCTCCTGAGTTTGAAAAAAAATCAATTGAAATACCCAATAAAAAACTAAGTATTAAAAATGTTGCTTTATTTTTTCTAATAGGAAATAAAAATACCCAAACTATATACACCAAAGGGTTTAAATGCCCAAAAAAGTTAATTTGATTTAATACTAAAACCTGTAATAAAACTAAGCTTATAAACCGAACAATATTTATCAAAATCAATTTATTCATTTATGGTTGTTTGTTCAAGTTGATATTGCTCTTCTTTTTGAAGGTTTTTAACTATTTGAATATAACCTAATGAAGTCATATCATTAAATAAACTTACATTAATTTGTTGATATTGGTTATTATCAAAATGAAAGTCTTTAATTACACCTACTAGAATTCCTTCAGGAAATATTGCAGATTTACCTCCTGTTATAATCGTATCACCTTTTTTAAGTATCGCTTGTCTTGGTATATCAATTATTTGTAAAATTTGAGAATCTTTGCCATTCCATACCAATGTACCAAAATGATTGCTATTTTTTAACCGTACATTAATTTTTGAATTGCTATTTAAAATTGATAGTACAGTTGCATAATTAGTAGATACATTTTTTATAACTCCTATTACTCCTTTTGAATTAACAACACCCAAGTCGTTTTTTAAGCCATTTTTAATTCCTTTATCTAAAGTTAAATAATTGTCTCTTTTAGTAAAATTATTATTGATAACCTTTCCTAGGATGTAATTATATTTTTGGAAATATTTGGTAGAATCTTCAATTAAAAAAATTTTATCGTTTGGTGAATTGAGTTTTCTTTCTAATAAATTTTTTAAACGTGTATTTTCTTCAATTAAAAGTTGATTCTCATGTTTCAAGTGAAAAAACTCATTAATAGAGTTCACTTTATTATAAATACCACCTGTTATAAAATTAGCAGAATTTACAAATTTACTTTTATGATAAGTGTGATGTTGAATTGTAAAATAAAAAGCAAAAATCTCTAATATTATAAACAGCAGAAAGTATCTAAATTTTCTAATAAAGTAAATTATTTGCTGCATTTATTATTTAAAGAGTTTTCTATTATTTCATTAATACATTTTTGTATTTTTCAAGGTCTTTTAAAGCAATGCCTGTACCTCTAACTACAGCTCTTAAAGGGTCTTCAGCAACATAAACAGGCAAATCTGTTTTCCTTGACAAACGTTTATCCAAGCCTCTAAGCATAGACCCTCCACCAGCTAAATAAATTCCAGTATTGTATATGTCTGCCGCCAATTCAGGAGGTGTTTTAGAAAGCGTTTCCATTACAGCATCTTCAATTCTTAAAATTGATTTATCTAATGCTTTTGATATTTCTCTAAAAGACACTTGAACTTGTTTAGGCTTACCGCTCAATAAATCTCTACCTTGTACTAACATATCTTCAGGAGGGGTTTCTAAATCTTCTGTAGCTGCACCAATCTGTATTTTAATTTTTTCGGCAGTACGTTCCCCAACATATAAATTATGTTGTGTTCTCATATAATACGAAATATCTGACGTAAAAACATCTCCTGCAACTTTTACCGATTTATCACAAACAATACCACCCAATGCTATTACAGCAATTTCAGTAGTACCTCCACCTATATCAATAATCATGTTTCCTTTTGGTTGCATTATATCAATACCAATACCTATGGCAGCAGCCATAGGCTCATGTATTAAGTAAATTTCTTTTGCATTCATGTGTTCTGCAGAATCAATTACAGCTCGTTTTTCAACCTCTGTAATTCCTGACGGAATACAAATAACCATCCTTAATGAAGGTGTAAAAAATCTCTTTTTTATACTTGGAATATTCTTGATAAATTCTTTTATCATTTGTTCCGAAGCTTCAAAATCTGCAATTACACCATCTTTTAATGGACGAATGGTTTTTATGTTTTCGTGAGTTTTTCCTTGCATTAAACTGGCTTTTTTTCCAGTTGCAATAATTTTACCTGAATTTCTATCTCTAGCTACAATTGATGGTGCATCAACCACCACTTTGCCATCATGAATAATTAGTGTATTAGCAGTACCTAAATCAATGGCAATGTCTTCGGTCATAAAATCGAAAAAACCCATATTTTTTCTTGTATTTTTTAATTTTTAAATGGAAACCTTACAAAGTTACTAAAATTAGTGTTTAAAATGACGAGTTCCTGTAAATATCATAGACATTTTATGTTCATTGCAATAATCAACTGATAATTGATCTTTAATCGAGCCTCCTGGTTGAATTACAGCATTAATTCCTGCTTTATTTGCAATTTCTACACAATCAGGAAAAGGGAAAAAGGCATCACTCGCCATTACCGCTTCTTTTAAATCAAAATTAAAATGAGTTGCTTTAGCAATAGCTTGGTTTAATGCATCTACTCTACTAGTTTGCCCTGTACCACTCGCACAAAGTTGTTTGTTTTTTACCAATACTATTGTATTTGATTTGGTGTGTTTACAAATTTTTGAAGCAAAAAATAAATCATCTAACTCTCTTGCTGAAGGTTCTTTTAAAGTTGCAGTTTTAATAACGCTGCCATCATCTGTTTTGTTGTCTTTATCTTGACATAAAACACCGTTTAGTGCAGTTCTATATTGAGTTTGAGGTAATTTAATGTTTTTTTGAATTAAAATAATTCTATTTTTTTTCCCTTTTAACAACTCTAAAGCTTCTGAAGTATAACTTGGAGCAATGACTACTTCACAAAATAATTTATGAATTTCTTCAGCCGTTTCTTGATCAATTTCTTTGTTAGAAATTAAAACTCCTCCAAAAGCTGATGTTGGATCTCCGGCTAAAGCATCTAAATATGCTTCTTTCAAAGATACTCGTTGCGCTAAACCACAGGCATTGTTATGTTTTAAAATTGCAAAAGTAGGAGCATCATTTTTAAATTCTTCCATTAAATTTACAGCAGCATCAACATCTAATAAATTATTATATGAAAGCTCTTTTCCGTGTAATTTTTCAAATAATTCATCTAGATTACCAAAAAAGTAACCTTTTTGGTGTGGGTTTTCTCCATATCGCAATGTTGAAACTTCATCAAAACTTTCTCTAAAAACAACTTCATTTTTGTTAAGATAGTTAAAAATTGCTGTATCATAATGACTTGAAACAGCAAAAGATTTAGCAGCAAAACGTTTGCGTTGCTCTAAAGTTGTTTCTCCTTTGCTATCATCCATAATTTGTAAAAATTCATTGTATTGTTTCATTGAAGAAACACAAATTACATCTTTAAAATTTTTAGCTGCTGCACGTATTAATGAAATTCCCCCAATATCAATTTTTTCTATTATATCTTGTTCTGAAGCTCCACTTGCAACGGTTTTTTCAAATGGATATAAATCAACAATTACAATATCTAATTCAGGAATTTCATATTCTGTTAGTTGAGATAAATCATTTTCGTTTTCTCTTCTTGCCAAGATTCCTCCAAAAACTTTTGGGTGCAATGTTTTAACCCTACCTCCTAAAATGGAAGGATATGAGGTTAAATCTTCAACTGGTATTACATTAATTCCTAATTCTTTAATAAAACTTTCAGTTCCACCTGTTGAATAAATTTTAACCCCTAATTCATCTAATTTTTGAACAATTGGTGCTAATCCATCTTTATGAAAAACCGAAATAAGTGCTGATTTTGCTTTTTTAGTAGTGTTCATTTGCTGTGTTGTTATTTTCCGCAAAGCTAATAATTATCAGCTGTTTAAACAATACAAATAATGGGTTAATTTTAATTATTTTTAACATTAAGTTTTAATTCTTAAAGTTAATTTAAACATCTCTTTTTGATGCTTTAAACTTCAAAAAATAGTTTTGAGAAGTTTTTTATAAAATTTTAGCTACGTTTTTACATACAAATTCCAACAAGTTCTCATCATCACTAGTAAAAGGATTTACAGTGTGAGAATCTATATCAATTTGCCCAATATTTTCGCCATTCACAAAAATTGGGATTACAATCTCGCTTTTTACTTTCCAACCACAAGAAATATAATTATCTTGAGAAGTTACATCTTGAACTATAAAATTTTTATTGCTAACGGCTACTTGACCACAAATACCTTTTCCAAAAGGAATAATAATATGTTCCGTAGGCTCTCCAGAAAACTCTGCGAGTTTTAGTTCTTGTTTATCTCCATTCTTAAAATAAAAGCCCACCCAATCATAATACTCAATTTCTTGTTTTAACAAATCACAAATACTTTGTAATTTATAAGAAATTGAAGTATTATTTTCAATAATGCCTGTTACCGATTTTTTTAATTGAGATAAATTCATTTTAATTTGTAATTTTATACAAATTAAAACTCTTTTTTTGTGCAAAACAATAAAACCGTTGTGTTCTTTTTAATTAAATTTTTTGGCACCTATTTGATATTATTTTTAATATACTCTTGGTATTTAAATAGTACACAAAATAAAATAGAAATATTTGCTTGTGCACCAATTACTAAAACTGTTGCTATTCAAACAAGTAAACTACTTAATTTTTTAGGTTACAATGCCAAAGTTGAACAACATTCCGAAGAGGTTTCAATGAAACTATTTATCAATGATACTTATATTGCTCGTATTATTGAAGGATGCAACTCCATAAGCATTATTATTTTATTTATTGCTTTCATAATTGCTTTTGCAAATACTTTTAAAGTAACAGCATTATATGTACTTTTTGGGAGTTTAATAATTTATGGAACTAATATAATTAGAGTGACAATTATTAGTATTGCTTTATACAAATACCCAGAATATGAAAAATTACTACATGATGTAGTTTTTCCTTCAATTATATATGGAGTTACATTTTTACTGTGGTTTGTTTGGGTTCGGTATTTTTCTAAATTAAAAAAATGAAAAAAGAAGTTCGTATTTTATTAATTGTTGTTTTAACTTTCATGTTGATAGGTGTAAGAGTAATTGTTGAACCCTGCTTCTATGATCCGCTTATAACTTATTTTAAAAATGATTATTTGCATAAAAGTATTCCTTCATTACATATTTCAAAATATTTATTCAATATTTTTTTAAGGTATTTTTTAAATACATTATTGTCTTTAATAATTATTTACTTAGTTTTTAAAAATTTAAAAAACCTAATTTTTTCAATCAAATTTTATTTAGTAGCCTTTCTTATTTTAACCTTTATCCTATTTTTAGTTTTAAAATTTAATTTCACAGAGAATTATATCTTCCTTTTTTATGTTAGAAGATTTTTGATACACCCGCTTTTTTTATTTATTTTGCTACCTGCTTTTTATTATGAACACATTAAAAATAAAAAGAAGCCCTTCAAATAAATAAATTTATTTGAATATAGGCTTCCTTTTTAAACAACAGAACTTACCAATCATTTTGTTCATTCTGTTACTATCAATTATTAGTAAATACTAACCCCAAAGATTTCTAATAATTGTTTTTATGAAATCCAATTATTTTTTTAATAGTTGGATTTCTTTTGTGATAAAAATGAACATAGCCCCCTTCATATCTATCACTTAATTATTGTTAATCGTTCTTTAAAAGTAACTAATACAAAGCTTTTCTTTTTCTTTAAACAACTTTCCCTTTTTAAAAACCAAAAACAATAATTTTATGTTATTATTTGAACCTCACTATCAACAAATTTTTTAATTGGTATCACAACTATGCCTTCATTGGTATCAATTGTAATACAAAGATTGTCGATTTGTTTAATTACACCTTCTACTTTTTTCATTTTTACGCGCTGACCTATTTCAAAATTTTTACGTGAATAAAAACCAAAAAGCAATCTTAAAACAACATCTCTAGATCCCAAACCAAAGGCTATTGTAAATAAAATTAGAATAGCTCCTAAAATTAATGTTAGATTATTGGTAATAATATCTGTATTTACACCTGCTTGATTAAGTGATGTAATTGAAATAACAATAACAATTGCATAAAAGACAATATTGCTTACCAAATTTGCTCCTGAAAATTCTAAAGATTTAAATGTATTTATAATGGTGTTTTTTATTATTGAGCCTATATAAACACCAATCACAAAAATTAATAAAGCACTAATTAATATTGGTAAATAAGCTATAAACTTCCCAATTCCCTCTGATACGATTGTTAAACCTAACATTTCAGAAGCAATGACTACAAAAATTAAAATCATTATATATTTTACAAATTTTAAAATAATCTCAGAAGGAACAACCTTATAATCACTTTTTCCAAACAATTTTGCTTCATTTAACTTCGTTGTAATAGCATCTATTTTAGAAAGTTTTAGCAGCTTTTTTAAAATGAAGTTTATTATTTTAATAACTATCCAAGCTATAATTATAAAACCTAAACCTAAAAGTAATTTTGGCATTAACTCTAAAATTTGATTCCATATATCTTCTAAAAATGTTAATTTAAAACTGCTTAATTGACTAATTAATTTCATCTTATTTTATTTTGGGTTAGTTTATTTTATCCGTAATTAAATTATTTTTTCTTAGTTATATTTTTTTTAGTAGCTAAAAAACCTTCAACTGTATTTGGGTATTTTACCATAAATAAATCAGCCATATCAATTGAAAGTTTAATTAATGAAATATCATTAATTACTCTTTCTTTAAGAATTTTTGGAACTTCTTGACTGTTTAATATTTGCTTAAATGGATTTTCCATTAGTTAAGGTCTTTATAAACTTTTATTACTTTTTCTCTTGCTCTTTTTAAACGCATTTTTACTGCACTTTTACCAATTTCTAAAGCCTGTTCAATTTCTTTAATAGAAAAATCATCTTGATATTTCATTAGTAAAATCATTTTATCATTAGGTTCAATTAAATCAAGTGCTTTCGCTAATTTATCGGCTTTCATTTCAAACAAAACCTCTTCACTTGAATCTTCTTCATTTGTTGCTGATAATTCTATTTCTTCGTCTTTTAATTTTTTTTTATGAATATTTCGCGTCACATAATTCACACAAAAATTATACGTAAACGAGTATAACCAAGTTGAAAATTTTGAGTTGCCTTTAAAGGTTCTTAATTTTAAAAATAATTTAATAAAGATATCATGTGTTAAGTCTTGCGCTTCTTCTTTTGATTTTACAAACCCTTAACATTTATTATAAATTTTAAATGCATAACGATCATATAAAACAGTAAAAAAGTGAGTGTCATTTAACTCTACAATCCTTTTAATCAATTCTTTATCTCTCAACAGCGCTATATCATCCTCTGGCTTCAAAAACAATTCATTGGGTTATCTAAAATATTAGACACTAAAAATACTAATAAGTCACATTTATAATTTTTAAATATATTTTGTAACATAATCAAAAATACTACGTATATATAGTACAACCCTTAATAACTAAAAAAAATATTAGCTTTTAAATGAGACAGCTTAAAATTACAAAACAGGTTACTAATAGAGAAACCGCATCATTAGACAAATATTTACAGGAAATTGGAAAGGTAGATTTAATTACTGCCGAAATGGAAGTAGAATTAGCACAAAGAATTAAAGCCGGTGATCAAGTAGCTTTAGAACGTTTAACAAAAGCAAATTTACGTTTCGTTGTTTCTGTAGCAAAACAATATCAAAACCAAGGATTAACCTTACCTGATTTAATTAATGAAGGAAACTTAGGATTAATTAAAGCAGCTAAAAGGTTTGATGAAACTCGTGGTTTTAAATTTATATCTTACGCTGTTTGGTGGATTCGTCAATCTATACTACAAGCTTTAGCAGAACAATCTCGTATTGTACGTTTGCCTTTAAATAAAATTGGTTCTATTAACAAAATAAATAAAATGTATGCGTTTTTAGAACAAGAAAATGAAAGACCTCCATCAGCTGAAGAAATTGCAAAAAAATTAGACATGACTGTAAATGACGTTAAAGAATCTATGAAAAATTCTGGTCGTCACGTATCTATGGATGCTCCTTTGATTGAAGGTGAAGATTCCAACTTATACGATGTATTAAATACAGGTGAGTCTCCAAATCCAGACAAATCACTTTTACATGAATCTTTAAAAGTTGAAATTGAACGTGCTTTGGAAACTTTAACGCCAAGAGAAGCAGATGTAGTGCAATTATACTTTGGTTTAGGTGATGCTCACCCAATGACTTTAGAAGAAATTGGAGAAACTTTTGACTTAACTCGTGAACGCGTTCGTCAAATCAAAGAAAAAGCAATCAGACGATTAAAACATACTTCAAGAAGTAAAATCTTAAAAACTTATTTAGGATAACAACAAAAAAACGCTCGGAATTTCGAGCGTTTTTCTTTTATAAATAATACTTTTGCAAAAAAACAACACTATTATAATGAAAAAATTTATTGCTCCTTCTATGTTAGCTGCAGATTTTGCTAATTTACAACGCGATATTGAAATGATTAATAACAGCAAAGCTGACTGGTTTCATATTGACGTAATGGATGGTATGTTTGTTCCAAATATTTCTTTTGGGATGCCAGTAATTAGTGCTATAAAAAAACATGCCAAAAAAACAATGGATGTACACTTGATGATTGTTGATCCTGATAGGTATATTGAAGACTTTAAAAAAGTGGGGGCAGATATTTTAACCGTTCATTATGAAGCTTGTAATCATTTACACAGAACGGTTCAGGCCATAAAAGCACAAGGCATGAAAGCAGGAGTTTCTTTAAATCCGCATACTCCAATAGCTGTTTTGGAAGATATTATTGCCGATTTAGATTTGGTATTAATTATGAGTGTTAATCCAGGTTTTGGAGGACAAAGTTTTATTGAAAATACCTATAAAAAAGTACAGCAACTTAGAGCTTTAATTGAATTTAGTGATTCTAAAGCACTAATTGAAGTTGACGGTGGAGTAACCGACCAAAATATAGAACAACTTTTAGAAGCTGGTACCGATGCTTTTGTGGCAGGTAGTTTTGTGTTTAAAAGCGAAAACCCATCCAAAACAATTGCAAATTTAAAAGGATTGGTTTCAGAAGTTTAAACTGACTCTAACTCATATTGTTTTAATAAATAAAGTAATAAATCTGTTGTGGTAACTATTCCAACTAAAATGTCATTCTCTACTACTGGAAGTGCATGAAATTCATTTTTAGACAATATTTCGGCAACAGATTTTATGGTAATATTTGAATTTACTTTAATTGGATTTTTAACCATTAATTGTTCAATACTCAACATTTGATAAATCACATTATCAACATTTTCTTCATGTAATCTATCATAAGAGTCTAAAAAACTTATTCGTTCTAAATCTGTTAAACTTAGCATTCCAATAATATGTTCTCCATTAACAATTGGAATATGTCTAATATGGTGTTTTCTAAATAATTTTTCAGCTGTATATAAATCGTCATTGATTGTCAATGTTACCAGCTTTTTCGTCATTATTTTCGATACAGGTTCAAGACGTTTCATAATTTACATTCTTTAATTTATATTATAAAGTTCTAAAAATGTAATTGTTTTTTGTATGATTAAAATCAGTTGCCCCTATTTTTAACTAAAAAACAAGCCTAAAATTTAAGCTTGCTTTAACTCATCTTGTAAAAAAGTGACCCCGGCAGGATTCAAACCTGCAACCGCTGGAGCCGAAATCCAGTGCGCTATTCAGTTGCGCCACGAGGCCATTGTATTATGCCAATAATTGTTTTACAGCTGTTGAAATAGCTTTACCATCAGCTTTACCTGCCAATTCTTTTGAGGCCATTCCCATAACTTTTCCCATATCTTTCATAGAAGTTGCTCCTACTTTCTCTATAATACCTGCAATAATGTTTTTTAAATCTTCTTCATTCATTTGCTCAGGCAAAAACTGAGAAATTATTTCAATTTGTGCTAATTCTGGAGCAGCCAAATCCTCTCTTCCTTGCTCCTCATAAACTGCTGCACTATCTTTACGCTGTTTTACCAAACGTTGTAACA
The DNA here is from genome assembly GCF_947493565.1 of uncultured Lutibacter sp. Lineage (GTDB taxonomy): Bacteria > Bacteroidota > Bacteroidia > Flavobacteriales > Flavobacteriaceae > Lutibacter > Lutibacter aestuarii. Next base: position 177,646 of record NZ_CANLRG010000004.1, read on the forward strand.
ATTTAATTTCTTCTTCTTCATTTAAACTTTCGGAAGCACCGCTTTTGGTTTGTGCCAATAATATTTCTGATTTAATAGCTCTTAAAGATTCCAAAGCAACAGTATTTTTAGTTTTCATTGCTTCCTTTAATTTTACCATTATCATTTCTTGTAAACTCATAACTAACTATTTTGTTTTGCGAAGATAAAAAAAAAGAATCCGAAAATCTTTAAATATTTAAAGATTTCCGGACCCAAAACTTAGAAAATACAATCTAAGGGTTCCTGTCTTTGGGCAATATATTTAGTCTACATTATCATGTAAAAATGAATTGTTAGATCTTAATTGAATTCCGTCATTTTCATCAATCTCAAGTGTTGTTCTAGATTGATTAATTTCAGAAGAATGCGTTGTTTCATTTAACTCAACTCCCATTCTTTTATAAGCAGGTTCTTTTTCAATTTCATCAATATTTTTAGTCACTTTATTGATAAACTTATAATTAAAATTTTTCATTTTTTCTCTACGTTCTGCTGCTCTTTTTTGCAGTTCAGAAATGGTCAAATCTAATGGCGAAACTTCGGTATAATCTACAACCTCATGGTTGTTAATATCAATTTTTGTTTCAGATTTTAAAGATATATTTAACTCTTCATCTACATCATCAATTGCAATATTTGTTATTTTACTTTTTTTTGCTTTTGATAGGTTTTCTTCAAGTTCAGTATAATCTTCTAAAGAAAAATACACATCTTCTTCAACTTTTTTAATCGGCTCAACTACTTTGTGTTCTACTACATCAATATTGTTAATATCAATTTTCTTAGTCTCAGAAATCTCTTTTTGCTCTGGCTTAATTTTAGCTTTAGCTTCTGGAATTGGCAAATCGAATGTAAAGGTTATTTGTTGCTCTTCTACTTTATTAACAACAGGCTTTTCTGGTTCTTCACTTTTTACAGAAGTAATTACAAAATCATCTTCAACAGTATTTGAAGAAATTTCATCATAAGTAACGTCTAAGTTTTTAATAAAGTCTGATGTTGGTATTAACCGAATTTCCTTCTCTTCTTCCTCAATTTCTTCACCTAAATCGTAAACTATTTTTTCATCTTTTGGTGTATCCTCAACAATTGGTTTAGACGTATTTTTTATAGATGGATTTTGAATTCTTTTTTCAGAAAAATCAAAAGAAGCTTCTTGGTCATCATCTAATGTATGAATAATTTTTTTAGCTTCAGTATTTGAAATTTCATGTTGTTGATCTTTATTAAAACCCGTTGCTACTATAGTTACAGCGATGGCATCACCTAACGATTCATCTTCACCAACTCCCATAATAATGTTTACATTAGATTTAGCTTGAGACTGGATATAATCGTTAATTTCTCCTATTTCATCTATCGTAATCTCCTCAGCTCCCGAAACAATTAACAATAATACATTTTTGGCACCAGTAATTTTATTATCATTTAATAATGGCGAATCTAGCGCTTTAGATATTGCAATTTCTGAACGATTGTTTCCAGAAGCAGTTGCAGAACCCATAATTGCTGTACCACTATTTGAGAGTACTGTCTTCGCATCTTTTAAATCAATATTTTGTGTATAGTGATGTGTTATTACTTCAGCTATACCACGTGCAGCTGTAGATAAAACTTCATCTGCTTTAGAAAAACCAGCTTTAAACCCTAGGTTTCCATAAACCTCTCTTAATTTATTATTATTTATAACAACCAATGAATCTACATACTCACGTAATTTTTCAATCCCTTTTTGAGCTTGATCATTACGCATTTTCCCTTCAAATGTAAAAGGAATAGTTACTATACCAATAGTTAATAAATCCAACTCACGAGCAACTTTTGCAATAATAGGCGCCGCTCCAGTTCCAGTACCACCACCCATACCAACAGTGATAAATACCATTTTAGAATTGGTTGAGAGCATATCTTTAAGCTCTTGGATGCTTTCCATAGCTGCTTGTTCACCAACATCAGGATTTGCACCTGCACCTAACCCTTCCGTAAGGGAAACTCCTAATTGAATTTTTGTTGGGATTGGACTGTTTTGTAATGCCTGAGCATCGGTATTACAAACTACAAAATCAACTCCGTTAATTCCTTGAGAGTACATGTGATTTACTGCATTGCTACCTCCTCCACCTACTCCAATGACTTTTATAACGTTAGACTGATTTTTAGGTAAATCGAATGAAATGTTGTTGAAATCTGAATTGCTCATAGTATGTATTTATTGGTATTATATTCTTTCTCTATTTCTATAAATTTATTCTGCATTATCTAAAAAATCTCGGAACTTATCTCCCCATTTTTCAAAAATTGATTTTTTAGGTTCTTTTGGTTCTTGTTGTATTATTTCTTCTTCTAAATCTTTACTTTCAACTTCTTTTGAAATATTTTGCTGTGCTACTTTTGCTTTTTCTTTATCTAACTTTTTTAAGCCGTTCATTAATAAACCAACTGCTGTAGCATATTGCGGACTCGAAATACTTTCATCTGAATCACCAGCTAAATTTTCATTAGGGTAACCAATTCTAGTATCCATTCCAGTAATGTATTCCACTAACTGTTTTAAATGCTTTAATTGAGCTCCACCTCCTGTTAATACTATCCCTGCAATTAATTTTTTCTTAGGCTCTTCATGTCCGTAATTTTTAATTTCTAAAAATACTTGTTCAATAATTTCAACCACACGAGCATGAATAATTTTAGAGAGGTTTTTTAAAGTAATCTCTTTTGGATCTCTTCCTCTTAATCCTGGAATAGAAACTATTTCATTGTCCTTATTTTCACCTGGCCATGCTGATCCAAACTTCGTTTTTAATAACTCCGCCTGCTTTTCAATAATTGAACAACCTTCTTTAATATCTTCGGTAATTACATTTCCACCAAAAGGAATAACAGCAGTATGACGGATAATTCCATTCTTAAAAATTGCCAAATCTGTAGTTCCTCCTCCTATATCGATTAATGCTACACCTGCTTCCTTTTCTTCATTACTTAATACCGCTTCTGCAGAAGCCAATGGTTCTAAAGTAATTCCAGCCAAATTAAGTCCGGCACTTTTAATACAACGTCCTACATTTCTTATTGATGAAACCTGACCAACAACTACATGAAAGTTAGCTTCCAATCTTCCTCCATACATCCCAACTGGTTGTGTAATTTCAGCTTGCCCATCTACTTTAAACTCTTGTGGTAATACATGTATAATTTCTTCACCAGGCAACATTACCAGTTTATGTACTTGTTTCTCTAATTTTTCTAAATCTTCATCATCAATAACCTCTTCAGAGTTTGGACGAGTAATATAATCGCTATGTTGCAGGCTTCTAATATGCTGACCAGCAATGCCAACCACAGCCTCTGTTATTTTAATTCCAGAAACTGCAATAGCTTCATCTACAGCCATTTGAATTGACTGAATTGTTTGTGTTATGTTATTTACAACACCTCGGTGCACACCTAAGCTTTTAGCTTTTCCTGTACCTAACAACTCTATTTTCCCATATTCATTTCTACGTCCAATCATAGCAACAATTTTAGTTGTTCCTATATCTAAACCTACTGAAATATCATTGTGTTCCATATTTTATTTTTTTGTACACACAACTTGGTTGTTGTATTTTAAATTAATTGCACTATAACTATCAATTGTTTTATCGGTCATCGCTTTGCTATAAAATGAATTTAAATTTTTAAATTTTTGCTTCAAATTTTTAGCTTTTCCAATAAATATTTCTTGATCTCCAATCCTAGTTATCAAAACATATTCTTGATTCTTCATTTTTTGAATACCGATAATTTGTTTTTTCAAAAATTCGTCTTTCAAAATAGCTGTCACTAAATCATAAATTTCATGAACATCCTGTTCTACAATATCTCCAGAAACTAACAAAACTCTAGCAGAATGGTTTGTTGATAAAGGCATTTTTTTGGACTGTTTATCAATATAATAACTACCTGTTTCTGTTACAATTCTTGCTATTGGAGTTCGCTGTTTAATTTTTGTTTTAAGCACTCCATTTATGGTTAAAAAAACAGCAGCTTCTTCAACCATGGGATGCAATAGCACATTTGTCTCTAATTTGTGTAAATCTATAACAGATTTTGCTTGATTTTTAATTGTTGTACTATTTTGTATTAACAATTTATTAACCATTTGATGATTCATAAAAAGATTATCTCCTTCTTCAAACTCCACCACAATATCTTGAACCTTTTTAATGCTGTTTTTTTGGCTTGAAAAGCTGTACAAAAACACCACTAAAAAGAGCAGTAAAAATCCTTTTATGTAATCCCAGTTAATTTTCAATTTTTAATTTATTTTTTACTGTGTCTACTAATTCACCAATGTCTCCAGCACCTAACATAACTATAACTTCTGCTTTTGAATTTAATACGTTACTCACTAAATCTTCTTTTGATGAAATTTGTTTTTCCTTTAATGATATTTTATTCAACAACCATTCTGAAGTTACCCCTAAAATTGACAATTCTCTAGCTGGATAAATATCCAATAAGATAACTGCGTCAAACCGCGACAAACTTAAGGCAAAATCATCAATAAAATCTCTTGTTCTACTATATAAATGAGGTTGAAAAATTCCTAAAACTTTTTTAAGTGGATACATCTCTTTAACTGAATCAATTACCGCATTTATTTCAGTTGGATGATGTGCATAATCATCGATTAAAACTAAATTTTCTGTTTTTATTTTATAAGAAAAACGTCTTTTTATCCCTTTAAAACTAAGTAAAGCTTCAGCAATGACAGGTAAAGCTATTCCATAACTATTTGCCATTGCCAAAGCTGCCACCGCATTTAGCACATTATGTTTTCCTGGTAAATTTATTTGTAGGTTTTTTATCAACTCATTAGGAGTTTTAACATCAAAAATATAAGACCCATTTTCTATTCTTATATTTTGCGCATTGTAGTCTGCCTCTTCTTCTATTCCAAATGTTTTTCCAGCAATTGACAACCCTTTTTTAACCAATAAAGTATCGGTAACTTTTGCTGCGAATTCTTCAAATGATTTTTCTAACGCAATAGGCTCTCCATAAATATCTAAATGATCGGCATCCATTGATGTGATACAAGCAATATTTGGAGATAACTTTAAAAAAGACCTATCAAATTCATCTGCTTCGACTACTGAAACTTCATTTCCCCCTAATATTAAATTTGAATTGTAATTTTCAGAAATACCTCCTAAAAATGAAGTTGAATTAACCTTGGCTTCTTTTAAAACATGTCCTAATATGGTTGAAGTTGTTGTTTTACCGTGGGTACCAGCCACAGCTAAACAAAACGAATTTTTAGTGATTTCACCTAATATTTCTGAACGTTTTAAAACGGTATAATTGTTTTCAATAAAATATGTTAATTCTTTATGATTTTTAGGCACCGCTGGGGTATATACCACACAAGTATGTTGCAAACTCTTAAATTCGGTTGGAATTGCTGTTACAGCATCTTCAAAATGAATTTGAATACCCAAATCTTTTAAAGAATCGGTAATAGCTGTAGAAGTTTTATCGTATCCAGCAACCATTTTTCCGTTGCAAGAAAAATACCTTGCAATAGCACTCATACCGATACCTCCAATACCAATAAAATAAACGTTATGTATATTTTCTAAATTCAACTGAACTAACTATATTAATTTTTCTATTTCTTTAACAATATCTTTGGTTGCATTTGGCAATGCTAATTTTTTAATATTTTGACCTAATTTTTGCTGTAAATCAGTATCGTTTAATAATTCTTTAAACATTGTTTGAAAAAAATCAGCTTCAGATTCTTTCAGCAGTAAAGCTGCATTTTTATCAACCACAGCTAAGGCATTTTTAGTTTGATGATCTTCAGCTACGTTAGGCGAAGGGATAAAAATCACTGGTTTTCCAACAATACATAATTCTGATATTGAACCTGCTCCAGCTCTACTAATTAAAATATCAGCCGCTGCATAGGTTAAATCCATTTTATTTAAAAAAGCATGTACTTGAACTCCTTCTAAATCATCATACTTTTTAAATTCATCGTAATACAATTTCCCTGTTTGCCAAATAACCTGTACATTATTTGCCACCAACCAATTCACATGCTTTTCAATTAAATTATTAACCGCTCTAGCTCCTAAACTACCACCTAAAACAACTAATGTTTTTTTCTTAGTATTTAATTTAAAATAGTTAATAGCTTCCGTTCTTTTTTCATCAATATTTAATAAATCCTGACGTACAGGGTTTCCTGTTTTTATAATTTTATCTGTATTAAAAAACCTATTTAAACCATCGTAAGCAACACAAATTTTATCTACTTTTTTACTCAGCAACTTATTGGTAATTCCTGGATATGAGTTTTGCTCTTGTATTAATGTTTTAACCCCAATTAAATTAGCCACATACAATGTTGGTCCGCTCGCAAAACCACCTGTACCAATAACAATAGAAGGCTTAAATTTTTTAATAATTTTATACGCATTCCACAAACTACTAAGTAATTTAAATGGAAACATTAAATTTTTAAGTGATAAACTTCTTTGGATCCCAGAAATCCACAACCCTTTTATTTCATAGCCTGCTTGTGGAACTTTTTCCATTTCCATTCTATTTTTAGCGCCAACAAATAAAAAATTGGCTTCAGGATATGTATTCCTTAGCTCATTTGCTATGGAAACAGCTGGATAAATATGTCCACCTGTACCTCCTCCACTTAGTATGATATTAACCGATTGTTTCATGTAAAATATCTAAAGGGTTTTCTTCACTTTCTATACTCTTCTCTTTTTCTTTATCAGCTGTAACGCTTAAAATAATTCCTATTGCAAAACATGTCATCCAAATAGAAGTTCCTCCACTACTAATTAAAGGCAAGGTTTGTCCTGTAACTGGAAATAAATTAACTGCAACTGCCATATTGATAATTGCCTGAAAAATTATTGGTAAACCAACACCAATAATTAACAGCGTTGCAAATATGGTATTCGCTTTTTTAGCGGCCACTAAAAACCTAATTAATAGGGAAAAATACAGCAGAATCACCGTTAATGCTCCAGCCAAACCAAACTCCTCTACAATGATGGCAAAAATAAAATCTGACGATGATTGTGGTAAAAAGTTTTTTTGAACACTCTTTCCTGGACCTCTTCCTTTTATCCCACCACTTGCTATTGCTATTTTAGCTTTTTCAACTTGATAACCTTCTTCAACATTTTTATTGGAAAAATTTTCAATCCTGCTAATCCAAGTATCAACTCTATTTGGCATGGCATTTGGAAATGCTTTTGCAGTAAGCACAAATAGAGTTAACACCAATACACCTATCCCCACAACAGATGCTAAATATTTAATTGGGTAACCTCCTATAAAGGTTACTACTAATATCATTGAAAAAATAATTGCTGTAGTTGAAAAATTTGCAGGCAAAATGAACACTAATGTAATTGCTATAGGCAACCACAACTGTATAAAACTTTCTTTAAAAGTGATTACCTTTTCTTTGTTTCTAGCTAAGTATCTTGCAACATAAACCATTAAAACTAATCCCGCTAATGTTGAAGTTTGGAAACCTACACCAATTATTGGAATTTGAATCCACCTACTTGCATTAGCTCCTCCAATTGTAGTTCCTTTTGTAAGTGTGAAAATAAGTAATGCCACAACCAATGGAAGCATTAAAACTGAACCCCCACTAAAATAACGATAAGGGATTTTATGCACACCATAAATTATTAAAAACCCACAAGAAAGTAAAAATGCATGCTTAAATAAATGAAAGGTAGTTGTTCCATTATTGGCCACATAAACCAAATTGGTACTTGCACTATACACTGGTAAAAATGACAATAATGCCAAAATTGCTACCAATGCCCAAATAGCGCGATCACCTTCAATATTTTTAAGAATGTTTTTCATTTACAATTCTCTAACTGCTTGTTTAAATTTATTCCCTCTATCTTCATAACTTTCAAACAAATCAAAACTAGCGCAGGCAGGAGATAATAAAACAGTATCTCCTTTTTCTGCAATTTTATAAGCTACTTTTACCGCTTCTTCAGCACCTGCTGTTTCAACTATTAAATCAACTACGTTATTAAATGTGTGTACAATTTTTTGATTGTCTATCCCTAAACAAATAATAGCTTTTACTTTTTCTCTTACCAATGGCATGAGTTCTAAATAATCATTTCCCTTATCAACTCCTCCTACTATCCAAACTGTAGGCGTTTTCATACTATCCAAAGCATAAAATGTTGCATTCACATTGGTAGCTTTCGAATCATTAACATACTGAACACCATTAATTTTAAGTACAGATTCTAATCTATGTTCAGCACCTTCAAAATCTTCTAAACTTTCTCTAATAGTGTTTTTTCTCACCTTTAATAATGAAGCTGTCATGGCCGCTGCCATTGCATTTTTTGTGTTGTGTTTTCCTTTTAATGCTAAGGTTGATATACTCATTATCTTTTCTTCTTTTATGTATTTTAATATTATATTATCATCTTTTAAATAAGCTCCTTGTTCTAATTCTTTTTTTAATGAAAAAGGTAGTAAAGTAGCTTTTACTTTATTATTCTTTATCCAGTTTAGTATTACTTCATCATCTGCATCAAAAATCAAAAAATCTTGTGCTGTTTGATTTTCAGTAATCCTAAATTTAGAGTTCACATAGTTTTCAAACTTATAATTATACCTGTCTAAATGATCAGGAGTTATGTTTGTAATGATTGCTATATGAGGTGTAAAATTCACAATGCCATCTAATTGAAAACTACTTAATTCCAACACATGAACATCATATTCATTTTCAGCAACTTGAGCAGCAAAACTTTCTCCAATATTTCCTCCCATCCCTACATTTATTTTTGCTTTTTTCAAAATATGGTTTACCAACATGGTTGTGGTAGTTTTACCGTTTGAACCAGTGATACCCACAATAATTCCATTGGTATATTTTGAAGCAAATTCAATTTCTGAAATCACAGGAATTTTTCTTTCAATTAATTCTTGAATTATAGCAACCTTATCTGGAATTCCAGGGCTTTTCATTACTATATCAGCTTCAAAAATTTTATCTTCTGAATGGTTTCCTTCTTCAAAAGGAATTTCATTATTTAAAAGAACTTGTTTATACTTTTGAGTTATTGTTCCTTTATCAGAAACAAAAACTTCAAAGCCTTTTTTTTTCCCAAGTATAGCTGCGCCTATTCCACTTTCTCCAGCACCAAGTACAACTAATTTCATTTATCGCAACTTTAATGTTACTATTGTTAATACCGCTAACATAATTCCAACAATCCAAAAACGAGTCACAATTTTACTTTCGTGATATCCTGATTTTTGATAGTGATGGTGTAATGGAGACATTTTAAAAATTCTTCTTCCTTCTCCATATTTCTTTTTAGTATATTTAAAGAAACTTACTTGAAGAATTACGGATAAATTTTCAACCAAAAATATGCCTGCTAAAATTGGAATTAATAACTCTTTTCTTACTGCTATTGCTAAAACAGCAATAATTCCTCCAATGGTTAAACTTCCTGTATCTCCCATAAAAACTTGGGCTGGATAAGTATTATACCATAAAAACCCTACCAAACCTCCCACAAATGCAGCTATAAAAATGGTCATTTCTCCAGAGTTTGGGATATACATAACATCTAAATAATCTGCAAATATGATGTTACCAGATACCCAAGCAAAAATACCCAAGGTTAACACAATTATTGCTGAGGATCCCGCCGCTAAACCATCAATCCCATCTGTTAAGTTTGCTCCATTTGAAACCGCTGTTATGATAAAAATTACAATAGGGATAAAAATTAACCATGCATAATCTCTTAATCCTTCACCAAACACATCTAATGCTGCTGCATAATCCAATTCATTGTCTTTTAAAAAAGGAATGGTAGTTTTGGTTGATTTTTTTGCATTTGCAAATAAAACTGGTGTTCCTTCTTCAGTGGTGTATTGAAATTTATTTGGAAGCTGCTCTTTCATAGTTACACTAGGATGAAAATAAAGCATTGCTCCTACAAATATTCCTAAGGTAACTTGCCCCAAAACCTTAAATCTCCCCTTTAAACCTGCTTTGTCTTTTTTAAATATTTTAATATAGTCATCAATAAAACCAATAGTACCCATCCATAAAGTTGTCACTAATAATATAACTATATAAACATTATCAATTTGCGCAAAAAGAACTACCGGAATTAAGGTGGCTAAAATTATAATTACACCTCCCATTGTTGGGGTTCCTGCTTTTTCAACTTGACCTTCTAACCCTAAATCACGAACAGACTCTCCAACTTGTTTACGTTGTAAGTAATTAATAATTTGTTTTCCATAAATTGTTGAAAACAGTAATGAAGCTATAAATGCCATTGCTGAACGAAAGGAAATGTACTGAAACAAACCTGCCCCAGCTAGATCGTAATGTTTTTCTAAATAATCGAATAAATAATATAACATCTCTTTAACTTTCTATGGCATTTAATATTTGTGATATTTTCTCAAAATCGTCAAAATGAGATCGAACTCCATTAATTTCCTGATACGTTTCGTGCCCTTTACCAGCAATTAAAATGATGTCTCCACTTTTTGCTAATTTTGTTGCCGTTTTAATTGCCTGCTCTCTATCTAAAATTGAAATGGTTTTTTTATAGTTTTGAGGTTCTACACCTGTTTCAATTTCATTTATAATAATTTGCGGATTTTCTGTCCTCGGATTGTCTGATGTAAAAATTACCTGCGTACTTAATTGAGATGCTAGACGCCCCATAATAGGGCGTTTAGCTTTATCTCGGTCTCCACCGCATCCCACAACGGTAATCACTTGTTCGTTCCCTGTTCTTATATCATTTATTGTTTCTAGAACATTTTTTAAAGCATCTGGTGTATGCGCATAATCAACTACTGCAGTTATGCCCTCTTTGGAAATAAAATATTGAAAACGCCCAGTTACACTTTCTAATTCGCTTAAATAAGTAAGCACTTCTGTTTTATGGAGTTTTAACAGTTTTGCCACTCCATAAACTGCCAATAAATTGTAGGCATTAAAACTTCCAATTAGCCTTGTCCACACTTCATCTCCATCTATATTTAGCAATAGACCTGTAAATTGATTTTCTAATATTTTAGCTTTAAAATCTGCCATAGTTTTTAAGGCATACGTATATTTTTCAGCATTGGTATTTTGAAGCATCAACAGTCCATTTTTATCATCGCTATTCACAAGTGCGAAAGCTGATTTTGGTAAAGAATCAAAAAATGATTTTTTTACATCTCTATATTCTTTAAACGTTTTATGATAATCTAAATGATCGTGCGTTAAGTTGGTAAATACCCCCCCTTCAAAATGCAAACCTTTGGTTCTTTTTTGATGAATACCATGAGAACTAACTTCCATAAAGCAATACTCTACACCTGCATTAACCATTTCATTTAAATAGTTGTTAATAAGTAACGAATTAGGAGTTGTATGAGTTGCTTGATGTTCTTTTTGATCAATTAAAATTTTAACTGTAGATAATAAACCTGCCTTAAAACCAGCTTTTTGAAATAACTTGTACAGTAAAGTTGCTATTGTAGTTTTCCCATTAGTTCCAGTGATTCCAATGAGTTTTAATTTTGCCGAAGGGTTTTCATAAAAATTTGAAGCTATCACAGCCAAAGCACTATCTGAATCTTCAACTTCCACATAAGTAACTCCTTCAACTAACGTAGTTGGTAATTGTTGGCATACAATTGCTATTGCTCCAGATTCTATTGCCTGACCAATAAATTTATGACCGTCAAAAACCAACCCTTTTTGAGCAACAAATAAACTCCCTTGCTTTACTTTTCTAGAATCAAAATCTATACTTACCACGTTTTTATTTGTAGCTCCATGTATAGCAGTGATAGTAACTTTATATAATATGTCTTTAATTAGCTTCAATTAAGTTAATTTTATTTTAATGGTTGCACCTTTAATTATTTTTTCTCCTTCATTTATAGATTGTTCAACAACTTTACCTGTTCCATAAAAGTTAACTTTCAATCCTAAATTTTCAAGCAAAGAAATGGCGTCCATACCCGCCATTCCTTTGACATTTGGGATCGAATTATATTCCTTGTTTGAAATAGTATAATAGGTGTTAAAGCTATTTTGAACACTTTTAAAATTTGGCATTCTCTTATCAACTTCATTAATAATATAGTTTGATGTATAAATTTTTTGTGCGATATCTTTAAATACAGGTCCTGACACATCTGCTCCATAATACCCAGTTTGAACTTTTGGTTTATGAATTACCACAATGCAAGAATATTTGGGATCTTCAGCAGGAAAATATCCTGCAAAAGAAGACACGTATTTTTTATCTTTTACCCACTCTTGATAATTTCCATATTCCGTTCTTGCAGTTCCTGTTTTACCTGCCATAGAAAAATTTTCAGCATATAGTTTTCTACCTGTTCCTTTTTCCACAACATTTTTCAGTACTTCTTGAATTTTTTTAACAGTTTCTTTTGAGCATACTGCTGGATTAATGATTTCTTTCCCGAAAGACTCCACATGTTGATCCCAAGAACGAATTTCTTTCACAAATTTTGGCTTCACCATCTCACCATTATTTGCAATTGCATTGTAAAAAGTTAATGTTTGTAATGGTGTTAATTTTAAATTATAACCGTACGCAATTGACGGCAAAGCATTTTTACTCCATAACTTATGCCCAGGACTAGGAATTAATGGAACTCCTTCTCCTTCTAACGGCAATCCTAAACGCTTATCAACATTTATCTCTTTTAAAGCATCGATGAATTCATCTGGTTTCTTCCCAAAATTTTCCTCTATCAGTCTTGCAAAGGCAATGTTTGAAGAAACTTCTAAAGCTCTAGCGGCAGATATTTTTCCATACCCCCCTCTTTTAGAATCATTGATATACCTTCCATACATTTTATATCTTCCATTCCCTGTATCAACCACTGTACTTGTATCAATCTTACCAGATTCTAAGGCAACAACCATTGCCATTAATTTAAAAGCTGAACCAGGCTCATGAGATTCTCCAACTGCATAATTTAATCTTTCATAGTATTTCCCTTCTGAATTTCTTCCTAAATTTGAAATTGCTTTTATTTCCCCAGTTTTAGTTTCCATAACTACCACACAACCGTGATCTGCACTGTAATACTCCAATTGTTTCAATAAAGAGTGATGAGCGATATCTTGTATGTTTACATCTATGGTAGTTACTATATCTTTACCATCTACTGGTTCTTTTTCATTATTATCATTAATAGGTTTCCATTGTCCTTTAGCAATTTTTTGCTTCATTCTCCATCCATGTCTTCCTTTTAAATAGCGTCTAAATGCACCTTCAATTCCTGGACCCCCTCTATAATCATCGTATCCTATGGTTCTTTCTGCTACTTTTCCTAATGGATGCGCCCTTACTGTAGATTGCTCAGCAATAAAACCTCCTTTATACATTCCTAAATTAAAAATTGGAAAACTTTTAATCTTCATATAATCCGTATAACCTAATTTACGAGCAATAAATAAGTATCTATTTTTATTTTTTCTAGCCTTTCTAATTTGGGTCTCCCATTTTGATGCTGTTCCTCCCAACATTTTAGATAGCTCCACAGATAATGCTCTAATATTTTTTTCAAAATCTTCACTCTTAACTGTAAAAGCATCCATTCTTATTTCATATTGCGGCATTGATGTAGCCAACAAACTTCCATCTGCAGAAAAAACATTTCCTCTATTGGCAAAAATTGTATCGTTTCTTAATGTTAATTGTTCAGATAAACTCCTGTACTTATCTCCATCTGCAAATTGTATGTTTGTTAAACGCACCACAACAGCTACCAGTAAAATAGTAACAAATACAAATACAATGTATAATTTGTTTAATATGCCTTTTTTGGTAACTGCCAATGTTAACTTTATTTTTTTGAAACAACCTTAATAACTTGCGGTGGATTTTCACTTGGTTTTAAACCTTGATCCAATACTTTATTTCTAATTGCCGATTCTAACTTCAGTTTCATTGAAATTGAACGAGTATCAACAAATTCTGCTCTTAATTCTTTTATTTTTTTATTGAGTTCAGCAATTTCCATTACCTTTTTATCAGAACTATGTGCACTTGCAATCATTAGCATCATTAAACCAACTAAAAACAAAATAAATCGCCAATTTTTTAAGGAATCTTTACTTATTAAGAAGTTTCCTTTTAACAAACCGTATATTTTATTTTTTACTATCGACATTAAAAAAGTGTTGCAATTCTTAATTTAGCACTACGAGCTCTATTATTTTCTTTAATTTCAGCCTGAGTTGGAACCATCATTTTACCAACTTTTTTTAATGGCACTTTTACATTTCCAAAAAAATCTTTTTCTGGCTCACCTTCAAATATTCCATTTCTAATAAATCGCTTTACCAATCTATCTTCCAATGAATGATATGAGATTACACTTAAACGCCCATTTTCATTCAACAATTCAGGCACTTGCATTAAAAATTCTTTTAAAACTTCTATTTCCTGATTTACTTCGATTCTAATTCCTTGAAATATTTGAGCAAAAATCTTGTGTTCAACTTTTTTGGGAACAAACTCACTCAAAACTTCTTTCAACTCAAAACTTGTTTTAATCTTTTTTTCAGAACGTGCCTCAATAATTTTTTTAGCAATGGCTTTTGCATTTCGTAACTCTCCGTATTGAAAAAGCACATTACTTAATTTTTCTTCCTCATAATTATTTACAACTTCAAATGCCGAAATACCATCTCCTTGATTCATTCGCATATCCAAATCTGCATCAAAACGCGTAGAAAAACCTCTTTGAGCTTCATCAAATTGATGTGAAGACACTCCTAAATCAGCTAAAATTCCATCTACTTTCTTTATTCCATAAAACCTCAAATACCTTTTTATAAACCTAAAATTTTGAGGAATTAGTGTAAATCTATCATCCTTAATACTATTTTGCTGCGCATCTTCATCTTGATCAAAAGCAAATAATTTACCCCGCTCACTTAACCTACTCAAAATCTCTTTTGAATGACCTCCTCCACCAAATGTAACATCTACATATATCCCATTAGGCTTAATATTTAAACCATCTACGCTTTCTTTTAATAAAACTGGATTATGATACTTCATCTTCGCTATCTATTACATTTCCCATAACTTCTTCTGCTAAATCTGCAAAATCAACTGTTGCATCATCAATAGCTTTTTCATAGTGTTCTTTATCCCAAATTTCAATTATATTAACAGATGAAGCCAACACCACATTTTTTTCAATTCCAGCAAAAGCTTGTAAATCTTTTGGTATTAAAAGTCTTCCTAAGCTATCCAACTCAACAACTTTTACACCTGCAGTAAACCTTCTAATAAAATCATTATTCTTTTTTACAAACCTATTTAGCTTATTAACTTTCGCCATCATCAAGTTCCACTCAGACATAGGATACATTTCCAAACAAGGCTGAAAAACTGAACGTTTCAAAACAAAACCCTCTTGTAAAATTGGAGCCAACTGCTTCTTTAATGCAACAGAAAGCAATAACCTTCCCTTAGCATCCGCCTTAGCTTCATATGTTCCAATTAGATTCACCATTTTGTTTGAGATATAATTCAAAAATATAAATTTTTTCCCACATTTTTCCACTTTTACCCACTTTGTTGATAACTTTTAACATATCTAACAGATATTTACTTAGTTTTTTGAAATACAGTCAATTAATATTTTATTCACTCCTTTATTTAAAAAAAGTGTATTTTCGAAAAAAAAGCTACCTTTGTCATAGCTTAAAACTTAAAATTTAATGAGCAAAAATCTTATCAAAGAAGGTAAATATAGTTATGTAGAAGCTGGGGAAGGACAGCCCCTTATTATTCTTCATGGCCTTATGGGAGGTTTGAGTAATTTTAGTGGAGTGCTAAATTATTTTTCAAAAAAAGGATATCGAGTAATCATCCCTGAATTACCAATTTATACATTACCACTTTTAAAAACCAATGTTAAAAACTTATCTAAATTTTTAAAAGATTTTATGAAATTTAAAAATTTGGATGAAGCAATTTTAATTGGAAATTCTCTTGGCGGTCATATTGCATTATACTTTACCAAATTAAATATTGACAATGTAAAGGCTCTCGTTTTAACAGGAAGCTCAGGATTATATGAGAAATCTATGGGAGATACTTACCCTAAGAGAGGCAATTACGAATATATTAAAGTAAAAACCGAAGAAGTATTTTACGACCCTAAAGTTGCAACCAAAGAAGTTGTAGATGAAATTTTTGAATCTGTAAACGATAGAAGTAAGGTTATAAGAACTTTAGCTATTGCTAAAAGTGCTATTAGACATAATATGGCTAAAGACCTTCCAAAAATGAATATTCCTACTTGTATAATTTGGGGTAAAAATGACAGTGTTACTCCCCCTGAAGTTGCAAAGGATTTTGAAAAATTATTACCCGACGCCAATCTATTTTGGATAGATAAATGTGGTCATGCACCAATGATGGAACATCCTGAAGAATTTAATAGAATTCTTGAAAATTGGTTAAATGATAGAAACCTTTAGCAATGAAAATTAAATCCGCTAATTTTGTAATTAGCAATAGTGATGTTGCAAAATGCCCTAAAGAAAGACTGCCAGAATACGCTTTTATTGGAAGATCTAACGTAGGAAAATCATCGCTTATAAATATGCTAACAGGTCAAAATAAACTAGCAAAAACATCTGGAAGACCCGGGAAAACTCAATTAATCAATCACTTTAAAATTAACAACAATTGGTTTTTAGTTGATTTGCCTGGCTATGGTTATGCCAAAGTTTCTAAAAGCATTAAAAAAAACTTTCAAAGTTTTATAAAAAATTACTTTTTACAAAGAGAACAACTTATCTGCACATTTGTTTTAGTAGATTGCAGACATGAGCCTCAAAAAATTGATTTGGAATTTATGGAGTTTTTAGGCGAAAATGAAATTCCTTTTTGTATCATTTTCACAAAATCTGACAAACTTAAACTTTCTGAATTGAATAGAAATATTCAAGTTTATACAAAAAAAATGACCACGACCATTTGGGAAGAAATGCCTCAATATTTTGTTACTTCGGCAACTTCATCAAACGGAAAAGATGAACTACTTAACTTTATTGATAATATTAATCAAGGATTAGAAGAAGGTTTATAAAATGGGTTCAACCATAAAAAATTTACAGATTCTTTTTGAGGACAACCACTTAATTATTGTAAACAAACAATCTGGTGATATTGTACAAGGAGATAAAACTGGAGACCAACCTTTAAGCGATATTATTAAAGAGTACATTAAAAAAAATTACAACAAACCAGGAAATGTCTTTTTAGGAGTTGTACACAGGTTAGACAGACCCACAACTGGCGTTGTAGTTTTTGCCAGAACTTCAAAAGCTTTAGAACGTTTTAATAAAATGCTACGTAATAAAGAGGTGCATAAAACCTATTGGGCAGTTGTAAAAAACAAACCAAAAAATTCTAAAGACTCTTTAACAAGCTACTTAAAAAAGAATCCCAAAAACAACAAATCAACCTCTTATTCATCTGAAATAGAGGGAAGTAAAAAAGCAATTCTTCATTACAAGGTATTAAAATCACTTACTAATTATCACTTACTAGAAGTTGATTTAGAAACAGGCAGACATCATCAAATTCGCTGTCAATTAGCCTCTATAGGAAGTCCTATTAAAGGTGATTTAAAATATGGTTTTAACAGAAGCAATAAAGATGCAAGTATTCATTTACATGCTCGTAAAATTGAATTTATTCATCCTGTATCAAAAGAAAATATTTCTATTGTTGCCCCCACTCCAAAAGATGTAATTTGGGACGCTTGTAATTAAACTTTATTTTTCTTAGCCACAATTTCATCTAAACATAAATTACCAATACTACCTTTATGAGTATGATTTACTGTTTTATCTGGATAAAAATTACCTTCATTAATATTCTTTCCTACAATTTTATAAGCATCTCTAAATGGGGCTCCATTTTGAACCAATTTGTTCACCTCTTCAACACTAAACAAATACAAGTATTTCTCATCATCAACAATTGTGGTATTTACCACAATATTTTGCAAAGAATAGGTTAACATTTCCAAACAAGATTTTAAGGTTGAAAATGAAGGTATCAACCCTTCTTTCAACAATTGTAAGTCTCTATGATAACCGCTTGGCAAATTATTAGTAATTAACGTAAACTCATAAGGCAATGCTTGAAGCTTATTACATTTTCCTCTAATCAATTCAAAAACATCTGGATTTTTTTTATGAGGCATAATACTAGAGCCTGTTGTTAATTCATCAGGAAAAGAAATAAAATTGAAATTTTGACTCATATATAAGCAAATATCCATACTCATTTTTGCCAAAGTACTCGCTACAGAACTTAATGCAAAGGAAACTGATTTTTCTAATTTACCTCTTCCCATTTGAGCAGCAACTGAATTAAATTTTAAAGTATTAAAATTCAATAATTTGGTAGTTTCATCTCTATCAATTGGGAAAGAACTTCCATAACCAGCTGCTGAGCCTAACGGATTTTGATCAGCAACTTTATACGCTGCTTTTAGAAAATAAATATCATCTATCAATGTTTCTGCATACGCTGAAAACCACATTCCAAATGAAGACGGCATAGCTACTTGCAAATGTGTATAACCTGGCAATAATACATTTTCATACTGTTTTGCTAAAGCTATTAGCAAATTAAATAATTCATCAACTTCTGTATTTATTTCTGTTAAAGCATCTTTTAAATACAAATGCACATCTACTAAAACTTGATCGTTTCTTGAACGTGCGGTATGAATTTTTTTCCCAGTATCACCTAATTTTTCAGTTAATAAAAACTCAATTTTAGAATGTACATCTTCAAAAGATTCTTCTATAATAAAATTACCTTCTTCAATTGTTTTTAAAATTGAATTTAGAGCTATTTCTAAACCATTAATTTCGGTAGTAGATAGCAACCCTATTTTATGTAACATTTTAGCATGTGCCAAATTTCCTATTACATCATATTTTGCTAAAATTAAATCTAATTCTCTATCGTTACCCACAGTAAACAAATCTATTTTTTTATCTGTAGAAAATCCTTTGTCCCAAAGTTTCATCCTTAATATTTTTTAAATTATTTCTTCTAATATTTTAATATACAATTGTAACCCTTCAACAATTTCATTTATGTATATAAATTCATCTGCTGTATGAGATCGTAAACTTTGCCCTGGCCCTAATTTTAAAGAAGGGCAACTCAACACAGCTTGATCTGACAATGTTGGTGAACCATAAGTTTGTCTTCCAAGCTTAATCCCCGCTTTTACAATAGGGTGATTTTTAGGAATGGATGATGAATTTAAGCGTAGTGATCTAGGACAAACTTCTGAAGCTACATTTGATTGAATGATATCAAATACTTCCTGATTTGAATATACATCTGTTACACGTACATCCACCACATATTTACAACTTGCAGGGATTACATTATGCTGATGACCAGCTTCAATTTGAGTAACTGTCATTTTAACCTTACCTAAAGTTTCAGATTCTTTTGGAAATTCATAGTTTTGAAACCAATGAATATCATTTATAGCATTGTAAATAGCATTATCACCAATACCATGAGCCGCATGGCCTGCCGTTCCTTTTGCTTCGCAATTTAAAACCATCAATCCTTTTTCTGCAATTGCCAAATTCATTAAAGTTGGCTCTCCAACAATTGCAAAGTCAATTTCTGGTATAATGCTAAGCATGCTATTTAAACCATTTGGTCCAGAATTTTCTTCTTCAGCAGATGCAACTATCACTAAATTATATTTCAAATCTGTTTTATTATAAAAATAAGTAAACGTAGCTAACAATGAAACTAAACAACCACCAGCATCATTACTTCCTAAACCATATAATTTTCCATCTATTATTTCGGCTTTTAAAGGATTACGAGTATAACCTTTATTAGGCTTTACCGTATCATGATGTGAGTTTAATAAAATGGTTTTTTTAGAAAAATCAAAGTATTTATTTTTTGCCCAAACATTATGTTTATCACTTTCAAATTTAATATTATGATTCGAAAAATATTGCATAATTAATAATGCAGTTTCATTTTCTTCACCTGAAAAAGATTGGGTAGAAATTAATTTTTGAAGCAACTCTATTGCTCCATCTGTTAGTTGTTGTATCATTATTTTAAACTTAAAGTGGTATATTTAGTTGTAGTAGAATTTATTAATGAAGCGTCTCCTATTTTTACTTTTCCTACTCCATTTTCTAACGCATTAAAACAATTTTGCAGCTTTGGCAACATTCCATTTGCTATAATACCTTCATCTACTAACTGTTTATATTTTTTTAAATTTATTTTTTCAATTATTGAATTTTCATCTTCTATGTTTTTTAAAACACCTTGCAACTCAAAAACATAATTTATTTCTGTTTCAAATAACTTACTCATACCAATTGCTATTTCAGCGGCTATGGTATCTGCATTTGTATTTAATAATTGACCTTTTTTATTATGGGTAATTGCACAAAAAACTGGTGTAATCTTATTTTCTAACAATAGCGATATCATTTCTGGATTTATTTTATCAATATCTCCAACAAAACCATAATCAACATCATTTATATCTCGTTTATGAGCAATAATGACATTAGCGTCAGCCCCAGTTAAACCCATAGCATTACAATTAAATTGTTGTAGTTTTGCAGTAATATTTTTATTTAATAACCCTGCATAAACCATTGTTACAACTTCTAAAGTTTCTGCGTTAGTAACCCTTCTACCATTCACCATTTTTGAAACTAGCCCCATTGCAGATGAAATTTCAGAAGCTCTTTTACCACCTCCATGGACTAATATTTTAGGCTCTTTCAATGTTGAAAAGTTTTTTAAAAAAGAGTTTAAAGCATGTTCATCATTAATAACATTCCCTCCAATTTTTACAATTTGTAACTTTTGTTTTTCCATTTTATTCTAAAATTTTCTTTAACACAATTTGCGCTGCATAAGTTCTATTGTTAGCTTGCTGAATTACAATTGAGTTTTTAGAATCAATTACCTCATCTGCAACAATCACATTTCTTCTAACTGGTAAACAATGCATAAATTTTGCGTTGTTAGTTAACTTCATTTTTTCAGAAGTAATCATCCAACTAGCATCTATATTATCAACTTTACCATAATTTTTAAATGAACTCCAGTTTTTTACATAAACAAAATCTGCTTTCTCAAACGCTTTTTCTTGGTTGTATTCTATTTTAGAGTTTTTTGTAATTTCTGAATCTAACTCATACCCTATGGGGTGTGTAATTACAAAATCAGCTTCTTTTAACTGCATCATCTCTATAAATGAATTTGCAACAGCATGTGGTAAAGCCTTTGGATGCGGAGCCCAAGAAAGAACCACTTTTGGTTTATGTTTGGTTTTAAATTCTTCCATTGTAATGGCATCTGCCAATGCTTGTAAAGGGTGACCTATAGCACTTTCCATATTTACCACTGGAATTCCTGCGTATTTTTTAAAACTATTTATTACCTGCTCAGCTTTATCCTTTTCTTTATTAATTAAGCTTGCAAAAGATCTAATAGCTATTATGTTGCAATATTGAGCTATTACTTTGGCAGCTTCTTTAACATGTTCAGATTTATCTTGATTCATCACTACTCCATCCTCAAACTCTAATTGCCATCCTTCACTTCCAAAATTCATAACAATTACATTTAACCCTAAATTTTGAGCAGCTTTTTGAGTACTTAAGCGTGTTCTTAAACTATTGTTAAAAAACAACAAACAAATTGTTTTTCCTTTTCCAAGAGACTTAAATTTCAACTCATCCTGTTTCAAATCAATAGCTTCTTTGACGGCGACTTGAAGGTCTTCAATATCGCTTATATGTGTGAAATTATTCATTTAACAACTCTTTTAAGGCGTTAATAAATTGATTAATTTGAGTTTTAGTAATAGATAATGGCGGTAAAATTCTCAATAGTTTTTTATTATTAGAACCTCCGGTAAAAATGTGTTTATTAAAAATTAATTGCTTTCTTAGTTCGCCTACTTCAAAATCAAATTCTAGACCTAACATTAAGCCCTTTCCTTTCACTTTTTTAACTTGAGGAATTTTAGTGATTTGTTCTAAAAAATAATTATAAATCTCATTTACATTTTCCATTAAATGTTCATTTTTTATAGTATCTACTACTGAAATTCCAGCTGCACAAGCCAAGTGATTTCCTCCAAAAGTAGTTCCTAACATTCCGTAAGTTGCTTTATATTTATCAGCAATTAACACCCCTCCTATTGGAAAGCCATTTCCCATGCCTTTGGCTATAGTAATTATGTCTGGCTTAATTTTATGATGTTGAAAGGCGAAAAATTTTCCACTTCTACCATAGCCAGACTGTACTTCATCTAGAATTAATACTACATCATTTTTATTACATATTTTTTCAACTTCCTGAAAAAAATCTGTAGTTCCTTCATCCAAACCTCCAACCCCTTGAATTCCTTCAATAATTACAGCAGCCACATCATTCTTACCTATTTCATGAATAACTAATTCAACATCATTTAATGGTAAAAACGTAACTTTTTGTTGTAAATTTATTGGTGCGTTTATAGCTGAATTATCTGTAACAGCTACCGCAGCCGACGTTCTTCCATGAAATGAATTTTTAAAGGAAATAATTCTGCTTTTTTTGGTTATAAAAGAAGCCATTTTTAAAGCATTTTCATTAGCTTCAGCTCCTGAGTTACACAAAAACAAATTATAATTTTCACAGCCAGAAATTACACCTAACTTTTTAGCTAATTCTACCTGTAATGGATTTTGAATTGAATTGGAATAAAATCCAATATTATTCAGTTGCGTTGTTATTTTTTCAACATAATTTGGATGAGAATGACCAATTGATATCACTCCATGTCCGCCATATAAATCTAAATATTGTGTATTATTTTCATCCCAAACAACTGCTCCTTTCGCTTTTATTGGAGTAACATTGTATAATGGATATACTTCAAATAAATTCATTTTAAATTGTTTAAATTTGATTAATTTTTTCAAAAGAAGTTACTAAACCTTTTATTAAAGACGAGCTTAAACCTTGATGCTCCATTTCATTTAAGCCTTCAATGGTACAGCCACTTGGTGTAGTAACTTTATCTATTTCCTGTTCTGGATGATTTCCAGATTTTACCAATAAACTTGAAGCTCCTAAGCAAGTTTGCATGGCTAGTTCTTGAGCTTCTTTTGCATCAAAACCCAGCTGTATTGCTCCTTGAGTGGTAGCTCTAATTAAACGCATCCAAAAAGCAATACCACTTGCACATATAACAGTGGCCGCTTGCATTAATTTTTCATCAATTTGTAAGGTAGTACCAAGTGAATTAAAAATAGTAGTTGCACTGGTTAATTTTTCTTCACCTTTTTGGTTAGCGCACAAACATGTCATAGATTCTGAAACCGAAATTGCCGTATTAGGCATACTTCTAATAATAGCTATTTCTTTGCCTAAAACGCTTTCAATTTCTTCAATTTTTCTACCTGTAACAACCGAAATAATAGTGTGTTTTGATTGTAAATCACATTTTATCTCACTCAAAACTTGTTTCAATTGTTTTGGTTGAACCGCTACAATTATAATTTCAGAATTTTGAATGGCCTTGTTGTTATTAGCAGTAATTTTAACCTTAGTTCCAAAATTACAATTTGTTAAATCTGAAATAGTTCTTTTTGTCAAATACAAAGAATCCAGTTTTAAATCACTATTTAGCATTCCTTTTGCAATTGACATTCCTAAATTACCTGCTCCTATAATAGCTATTTTCATAAATATTAATTTAAAATGAAGTTGCCTTTAATTGTAGCCCTTCCTCTTCTAGAAAGCCAAACATTAAATTCATATTTTGAATTGCCTGTCCCGAAGCTCCTTTTAATAAATTATCAATAACAGAAGTTATTAATAGTTGATTTCCATGTTTTTCTAAATGCAAAAAACAATTATTGGTATTGACCACTTGCTTTAAATGAATTGGAAGCTTTGAAACATGTGTAAAAACTTCATTTTTATAATAGGTTTCAAATAATTCATAAGCCTGTTCAATACTTTCTTCAAAAGTTAAATAAACAGATGCAAAAATTCCTCTGCTAAAATTTCCTCTATTTGGAATAAAAAATAGGTCTTCTGAAAAATTATTTTGTAACAAATTTAATGTTTCATTAATTTCTCCTAAATGTTGATGTGTAAATGCTTTATAAACAGAGAAATTATTATCTCTCCAGCTAAAATGTGTTGTTTTACTTGGAGAAACACCAGCACCAGTTGAACCAGTTGTTGCATTGATATGAACTGAGCTATTTATTTTTGAAGCTTTCGCTAAAGGTAGCAAAGCCAATTGAATTGCGGTTGCAAAACAACCTGGATTTGCAATATAGTTGGATTTTTGAATTACTTTTTTTTGAAGTTCAGGTAATCCGTACACAAATTTATATCCTTTAAAAGCGGAATCCTCTTTCAATCTAAAATCGTTGCTTAAGTCTATTATTTTAGTCTTTTTAGAAAATGAATTTTTTTCTAAAAAAGTGGTTGAATTTCCATGTCCCAAACACAAAAACAGCACATCAACATCTGGATTAATTTTATGGGTAAATTTTAATTCTAAAGCCCCTAACAAATCTTGATGAACTTCATAAATATAATTCCCTGCATTTGAAGTACTAAATACAAAATCTAATTCAACTTGTGAGTGATTTACCAACAACCTAATTAATTCTCCTGCAGTATAACCTGCTCCTCCAACAATTCCTACTTTAATCATAATTCTGAATTTACGCTGTGATATATTTTATTTGAAGTCCCTAATATTTTAATAAAACCTTTGGCTTCTTCAGCGGTCCAAGCTTTGTTTGTTTCACCATATTCTCCAAATTTAGATTTCATTAAATCATGTTTAGATTCAATACCATTTAGACTAAAATGATAGGGTTTTAACGTGATAAACACTTCTCCTGTTACTGTTTTTTGAGCATCTTCTAAAAAGGCTTCAATATTTCTCATCACCGGCTCAAAATACTGTCCATCATGCAACAACATTCCATACCAACTTCCTAATTGTTCCTTTAAATTTTGCTGCCATTTAGATAATACATGCTTTTCTAATAAATGATGTGCTTTAATTGTTACAACTGCTGCTGCAGCTTCAAAGCCAACTCTTCCTTTAATCCCTACAATGGTATCTCCCACATGAATATCTCTTCCTATAGCATATTTTGAAGCAATTTCTTCTAATTTTAAAATGGTGTTCACTGGTGAATCTAGTTCGTCATTTAACCCTACTAATTCTCCTTTTTTAAAATGTAGTTTAATATTAGTTGGACTCGATTTTTCTAATTGACTTGGATACGCTTCTTCTGGTAAACCTTGATGAGACGTTAAGGTTTCAACACCACCAATACTTGTTCCCCAAATTCCTTTATTTATAGAATATTTTGCTTTAGACCAAGGGTAATCCACTCCATGCTTTTTTAAGTACGCTATTTCTTCTTGTCTTGAAAGTTTTAAATCTCTAATTGGAGTGATGATCTCAATTTCTGGAGCCAATGTTTGAAAAATCATATCAAAACGCACCTGATCATTTCCAGCACCAGTACTTCCATGCGCTATGTATTTTGCCCCCACTTTTTTAGCATACTCTACAACTTCAATAGCTTGAAAAACTCTTTCAGCACTTACTGATAAAGGATAGGTGTTGTTTTTCAATACATTACCAAAAATCATATACTTGATAGCTTTTTGATAGTAAGTTTCTAAAATATTGGTATTAGTATGAGAGGCTACTCCCATATCATATGCTTTCTGTTCAACCAACTTAAGTTCGTTTTCTGAAAAACCTCCTGTATTCACTAAAACGCTATGAACTTCTAAATTTAGTTCATGTTGTAAATATTTTACGCAATAAGAAGTGTCTAAACCTCCACTGTATGCTACAACTACTTTTTCCATATTATTTCTTGTTTTTTTTCAGCAATAATGATTGCTTAATTTTTTTTAACCTGTTTAATACTTTAGAATTGTACTCGTGATGTTTGATATTTTTTTCATGATTTGGATCGTACAACATTCCTGTACACAAGCACATTTTTTTATTAGTTCGCATTAAAACATCATAATTATTACAAGTTTTACAACCATTCCAAAAAGCTTCATCAGAAGTGAGTTCTGAAAAAGTTACAGGCTGATAACCTAACTCATAATTAATTTTCATTACAGCTAAACCTGTGGTTATTCCAAATATTTTTGCTTTAGGAAATTTTTCTTTAGAATATTCTAAAATTTTAGTTTTTATTTTTTTGGCTAAACCTTGATTTCTAAAATTTGGATGTACAATTAAACCTGAGTTTACTACAAACTCGTTATCACCCCATACTTCTATATAACAAAACCCTGCAAATTCATTATTATGAATTGCAATAACTGCATTGCCATTATTTATCTTTTTGATAATATATTCGGGTGTTCTTTCTGCAATACCAGTACCTCTAACCTTGGCAGATTCTTTGATGGTTTCACAAATAATTTCAGCATATTTACTATGCGAATGATCAGCTATAACAACTTTCATTGTTTACTATTTTAAATTAAAATTAACTATTGATGCTTTAAAAAAGGAAAACGAGCGCATCGTTTTCAAAAGAAATTATGCCCACAAGGGGCGGCGACTTAAACTAAAGCGTACAACAATAATATCTAAAATAATTATTGTCAGATTTAAGTTTGTTTGTATGTATATTGTGGTTTGCAAAATGATAGTGATAAATGAAAAATAATAAACTGATAATCTAATTGAAGTGAATTAGCGCGCACAGCGATACATTCCCGGTAAGCGTCGGGGAATTGTAACAGTTATATTTATATTGTTCATTTTCATTGGGGCAATATTACATAAAAATATCTTACAAAATTGCTTTTTGTTATATTTTTAACAAAAAGCGTTAAAACACTATCGATTTTTAACAAAATAAAATTCAATAGTGTTTTTATTTATTAAATTAAAAATTGAAAAAGTTCTGGCTTTTCATTTAAGTACTCTCCTAAAAAACCTTTTTGTCTCATTCTTGCTACCAAAGGCTCAAAGTCTTCTTTTTTATCCAATTCAATTCCAACAACTGCAGGTCCTTTATCTCTATTATGTTTTTTGGTATATTCAAAATAGGCAATATCATCATTTGGACCTAAAACTTCCACAACAAACTCTTTTAAAGCTCCTGCTCTTTGAGGAAACTTTATAATAAAGTAATGCTTTAATCCTTCATAAAATAAAGCTCGTTCTTTCATTTCTTCCATTCTGGTAATATCGTTATTACCTCCACTAACAACACAAACTACAGTTTTCCCTTTAATTTGTTCTTTATAGTTTTCCAGAGCAGCTATGGAAAGTGCTCCAGCAGGTTCAACCACCAAAGCATTTTCATTGTACACTTTTAATATGGTAGAACAAATAAGTCCTTCACAAATTGTATAGGTATCTGTAAGCAGTTCTTTACAAAATCCAAAGGTGAAGTCTCCCATTCTTTTTACGGCAGCCCCATCAACAAACTTATCAATTTCATCTAATGTTGTATTTACTCCATTTTTGATTGATGTTGTTAATGAAGGTGCTCCTTTTGGTTCTACTCCAATTAATTGAGTAGATGGGCTTAATGCTTTAAAAACATTAGATACTCCTGAGGCTAAACCACCACCTCCAACAGGCATAAACACATAATCTATCGGATTTTTACTATCATTTAAAATTTCTAATCCAACTGTCCCTTGTCCTGCAATCACATCTAAATCATCAAAAGGATGCACAAAAGTACTCGAATTTTGTTTACAAAATTCCGAAGCTGCTTTTTGACTATCATCAAAACTATCACCATACAAACGAACATCTACAAAAGATTCTCCAAACATTTTTACTTGATCAATTTTTTGATGAGGAGTTGTAACTGGCATAAATATAGTTCCGTGAACTTGTAATTTTTGACAAGCATATGCTACTCCTTGTGCATGGTTTCCCGCACTTGCGCATACAATACCATTTTTTAATTCTTTTTCAGATAAACCTTGAATTTTATTATATGCACCTCTAATTTTATAAGAACGTACAACTTGCAAGTCTTCTCTTTTAAAATAAATATTGGCTTGGTAACGCTCAGAAAAATTTTTCATAAATACCAAAGGAGTATGTTGAACCACTCCTTTGATATTTTGTTGTGCTTTGTATATTTTTTCTAATGAAATGCTATTTTTTATAGAGGTATTCATTAATAGCTTTATCTTTAAAGAATTAAACAATTTTGGTCATTGCAGTCATAGAAGCTCTTAGATACTCTCCTATTTCTTCTACAGGGTGATTTCTAATAGCATCATTCACTTCAATTAACTCTTTATTATCTACACCATTTGAACCTTCGTTAAAAGGTTTTCCAATTAAATTACTTGATACCTTTTTAACATAATCTGCAATTAAAGGCTTACAAGCGTGGTCAAATAAATAACATCCGTATTCCGCTGTATCTGAAATAACTCTATTCATTTCAAACAATTTTTTACGAGCAATTGTATTTGCAATTAATGGTGTTTCATGCAACGATTCATAATAAGCAGATTCTTCAATAATTCCTGATTCAGTCATTGATTCAAAAGCTAATTCTACCCCTGCTTTAACCATAGCAACCATAAGAACTCCATTATCAAAATATTCTTGCTCTGAAATTTCAACTTCAGAAGCCACCGTTTTTTCAAAAGCAGTTTCTCCTGTTTCAGCTCTCCATTTCAGTAAATTTACATCATCATTTGCCCAGTCTTCCATCATTGTTTTTGAAAAGTAACCGCTCATAATATCATCCATATGTTTTTGAAATAATGGACGCATGATCTCTTTTAACTCTTCTGAAACTTTAAACGCAGCAATTTTAGCTGGATTAGACAATCTATCCATCATATTCGTAATTCCACCATGTTTTAAAGCCTCAGTAATTGTTTCCCAACCATACTGAATTAATTTTGAAGCATACCCCGCATCAACACCTTCATCCAACATTTTATCAAAACAAAGAATTGAACCTGTTTGTAATAATCCACATAAAATGGTTTGTTCTCCCATTAAATCTGATTTTACCTCAGCCACAAATGAAGATTCCAATACACCTGCTCTATCTCCTCCAGTTGCTACCGCATAAGCTTTTGCATAATCCCAACCTTTCCCTTCAGGGTCATTTTCAGGGTGAACAGCAATCAGCGTTGGTACTCCAAAGCCTCTTTTATACTCTTCTCTAACTTCTGAGCCAGGGCATTTTGGAGCAACCATAATTACAGTAATATCATTGCGAATTTGCATTCCTTCTTCAACAATATTAAATCCGTGCGAGTAAGATAAAGTAGCTCCTTTTTTCATTAAAGGCATTACTGTATTTACAACGTTTGTATGTTGTTTATCAGGTGTTAAATTCAATACTAAATCTGCTGCTGGAATTAGCTCTTCATACGTTCCTACCTTAAAGTTATTTTGCGTTGCATTTTGGTAGGAAGGACGTTTTTCAGAAATTGCTTGCGATCGTAGTGCATATGAAATATCTAAACCTGAATCTCTCATGTTTAGACCTTGGTTTAAACCTTGTGCTCCGCATCCCACAATTACTATTTTTTTTCCTTTTAAAGCGGTAACACCTTCACTAAACTCAGATGATTCCATAAATCTACATCTTCCTAATTGATCTAATTTATCTCTTAATGAAAGTGTATTAAAATAATTTACCATTTTTTATTTTTGTTTATTCTTTTAATTAATTTCTTGTAATAATTCTGAAATTGCCATTTTAGGTCGTGTAATTGCTATTCGACCCGAGCGTACAAATTGTAACAAGCCAAAAGGTCGTAGCTTTTCGTACATATTGTCAATATCTTCTTTTAACCCTGAGGCTTCAATTACAAAATAACGCTCTGTAATTGCTATGATATGCGCTCTTCTAAATTTTAATTTATCTTGAATTTTTTCGTTATATAAATGTTCTGATGAAATTTTAAATAAGGCGATTTCATGATAAATAATTTCATCTTCTGTATGATAAAAAGCCCTAATTACTTCTATTTGTTTTTCAAGCTGACCAACCACTTTACTTATTTGTGCTTTTGTAACAATAACAACAAACGTAAATCTGTGTACATGGTCAATTTCTGACCTTGAAACTGTCATACTTTCAATATTGATATGACGTTTTAAAAAGATGGCCGAAAGCCTATTTAATATTCCTATATTGTTTTCAGTATATACCGAAACTGTAAATTTTTGATTTTCTTCCATAATTAACTTAATCTTATATCTGAAACACTTGCTCCTGTTGGTATCATTGGAAAAACATTATCTTCCTTTTCAATTACTACTTCTAAAAAATAAGAGCTTTTTGAGGCAATCATGGTTTCAATTGCTCCCGCCAACTCTTTTCGATCAGAAACTCTATTGGCTTCAATACCGTAACCTTCAGCAATTTTCACGAAGTCTGGATTTTTCATTACTGTTGATGCGTAACGTTTGTCAAAAAACAACTCTTGCCATTGACGAACCATTCCTAAAAAACTATTATTTAAAACTACTATTTTAACTGCTGCTTCTGTTTGAAGAATTGTACCTAATTCTTGAATGGTCATTTGGTAACCTCCATCTCCAATTATTGCTATTACTTCTCTATTTGGCACACCCATTTTTGCGCCAATTGCAGCTGGTAATGCAAATCCCATAGTTCCCAATCCTCCAGAAGTTACATTACTTCTTGTTTTAATAAAATCGGCATAACGACAAGCAAACATTTGATGTTGTCCAACATCAGAAACAATGACAGCATCACCATTGGTTTCTTTATTAATTTGTCCTAAAACTTCTCCCATAGTTAACCCTACTTTAGTTGGAGTTAACTGATCATTTATGACTACTTCGCATTCCTTTTGATACAATTTATGAAATTCTCCAAGCCACTCCGTATGGCTAGAGCTATTTACATATTCCATAATTTTAGACAGAGTCTCTTTCACATTCCCTAAAACAGCCACATCTGTTTTCACATTTTTATCTACTTCGGCTGGATCAATTTCAAAGTGTATCACTTTTGCTTGTTTTGCATAAGTATTTAAATTACCTGTAACACGATCATCAAAACGCATTCCAATAGCAATTAATACATCACATTCGTTAGTTAACACATTTGGTGCATAATTTCCATGCATTCCAACCATTCCAACATTTAATGGATGTTTTGTTTCTAAAGCTGAAAGACCTAACACTGTAGAAGCTGAAGGGATTCCTGTTTTTTCTATAAAATTTTTAAATTCTTGTTCCGCTTCACCAATAATAACTCCTTGCCCCCAAACTATAAATGGTTTTTTTGCAGCATTAATTAATGCTGCAGCTTCTTTTACTTTAGGTAGTTCCATAGATGGAACGGCCTTGTAACTTCTTATTTTTTCACATTTTTTATATGAAAATTCCAATTCTCCAAATTGTGCATCTTTCGTAATATCAACTAAAACTGGACCTGGTCTACCTGATTTTGCTATGTAAAATGCTTTTGCTATAATTTCAGGAATTTCACTAGCTTTAGTAATTTGGTAATTCCATTTAGTAACTGGAGTGGATATTCCTACAATATCTGTTTCTTGAAAAGCATCGGAACCTAATAAATGTGAAGCTACCTGTCCTGTAATACAAACCATAGGTGTAGAGTCTATTTGAGCATCTGCTATTCCAGTTACTAAATTAGTTGCACCAGGTCCAGAGGTTGCAAACACAATTCCTGGTTTACCTGTAACACGAGCAAATCCTTGTGCCGCATGCGTTGCACCTTGTTCATGACGAGTTAATACATGATGAAGTTTATCTTGATATTTATACAATTCATCATAAACAGGCATAATTGCCCCTCCTGGATAACCGTAAACTAAATCTACTCCTTCTTCCAACAAACATTTAATAACAGCTTCAGCTCCTGTAACTTTTTTTGATTTTGAAGTTTTTTGTTCTTGAACTTCTTTTTTTAATGTTTCCATAGGTTTAAAATTTATCCGTTACACAACCTTCTGAAGCTGAAGAAACGGTTTTAGCATATTTATATAGTATTCCTTTTTTATGTTTTAATTCTGGAGCATTCCAATTAGCTTTTCTTTCTATTAATTCTGCTTCAGTTAATTTTACGTTTATTGTTTTACTTGTTGCATCAATTACAATAACATCTCCATCTTTAATCAATGCAATATTCCCACCAGATTGTGCTTCAGGAGTAATATGCCCTACTACAAACCCATGAGTCCCTCCTGAAAATCGTCCATCTGTAATTAAGGCAACAGACTTACCTAATCCTGCTCCCATAATCATAGAAGTAGGTTTTAACATCTCAGGCATTCCAGGTCCACCTTTTGGTCCTACATACCTAATTACAACAACATCTCCTTTTGAAACTTTTCCAGCCCCTATTCCAGTATTAGCCTCATCCTCACTATCAAAAACAACTGCTTTTCCTTCAAATAAATTACCTTCTTTACCGCTAATTTTTGCAACGGCACCTTCAATTGCTAGATTTCCAAATAAAATTTGCAAATTTCCTGAAGGTTTAAGAGCATTTTCTGTTGAATGAATTACTTGTTGATCTTCTTCAAAAGATAGTGGTTCAACATCTGCTAAGTTTTCGGCCAAAGTTTTTCCTGTAACAGTTAGACAGTCTCCATGCAAATAACCTTGATCCAATAAATATTTCATAACTGCTGGAGTTCCGCCAACCCCATGCACATCTTCCATTAAATATTCTCCACTAGGTTTTAGGTCAGCAATTAAAGGAGTTCTATCACTCACTCTTTGAAAATCTTCTAAAGTAAACTCAATTCCAGCAGCATGAGCTATCGCTAAATAATGTAGTACTGCATTGGTTGATCCACCTAAAGCATTTACTAGCGCTACAGCATTTTCTAAAGATTTTTTAGTGATAATATCTAGTGGTTTGATATCTTTTTCTAATAAATTTTTAATGGCAGTAGCTATACGAGCACTTTCATTTTCTTTATAGGGATTTTCAGCAGGAATTGATGAGTTGTAAGGTAATGCAAACCCTAAGGCCTCAATAGATGAAGCCATGGTATTTGCTGTATACATTCCACCACAGGCTCCTGCCCCTGGTATGGCATTTTTAATTATTTCTTTATATTCTTCTTCTGAAATATTTCCCGCTATTTTTTGACCCAAAGCTTCAAATGCCGAAACTATATTTAACTTTTTTCCTTTATAATTTCCAGAAGCTATGGTGCCACCATAAACCATTAATGATGGCCTGTTTAAACGAAGCATTGCCATAATAGCTCCTGGCATATTTTTATCACAGCCTACTACAGTTACCAAACCATCATAGCTTTGTGCATTCATGACTACTTCTATAGAGTCGGCTATAATATCTCTTGATGGTAATGAATAATTCATTCCAGAGGTACCCATAGAAATTCCATCACTTACTCCTATCGTATTAAAAACTAGACCAACTTCATTATTTTTATTAACCTCTTCCTTAATTTTACTAGCCAAACCATTCAAATGCATATTGCAAGGATTTCCATCATATCCAGTACTTGCAATTCCAATTTGAGGCTTTTTCATATCTGCATCAGTCAAACCAACACCATACAGCATAGCTTGTGCTGCTGGCTGTGTAGGATCTTGTGTAACTCTTTTACTGTACTTATTTAATTGCATTAATTTTATTCTTTTTTATATTTTATTAAATTATTCTAAAAACAACCTAATTTTTACTATCTATTCTGTAATAAGCAGCAAATTTAATTTAGGTAATTTTTATATTCATTTTTCTTTTAAAAAATTTACAATAGTCATTTACTCATAATTACACATACCCTATTGTTTTACTGATAGTTAACGTAATTTATTTTACAATGATTATAGAATAAAAAAACCTGTATCGTTTAGTGATACAGGTTTTAATTTTATTTATTAACAACATGCATCAACTTATTAAACAAATAATAATGACTTGAATTAAAATAATAATGCTTGTTCCTTTTTTATTCATAAACTAAACTTAAAAAAAAACCTTCCTAAAAAGTTAGGAAGGTTTTATAATTTTATTAACTACAATAACAATCCTAACGTTTCTGTGGAATAATCACAGAAATTGAGATAGAAATGATATTGATAATGACTTGTTTCATTTTATTGATGCAAATATGTAATTTTTATTTTATAAAAAAAATATTTTCTCTTATAAATTCTTACTTCAATAGCTTTTGGGCTTTTTCTTGAATAATTTCTTCAACGGTTTTATGCTGAATTTTACTCTCTAACCAAGACAATATGTCTAAATATAAAAAAGCTCTTTTTTCATAAGGATGCTCTTCAAACATCTTTAATTCACTATGCAAATTTATAAATGCCTTTTTTAAATCTTGAGGATATGTATTGCTTAAATTTTTTAAAAACGATATCATTTTGTGTTGTACTTCGTGTAAATCATTCATTTTTATTAAAAACTTATAGGTTGATACAATTAGCTTTTCAATATTGTAATCCATTCCAGCATCGTAATGTGCTACTAAATTTAATACTCTAGAAAAACATAATAAATCTTCTCGCATTTTCAAATCTCTGTTATTTATAATTTTTTCTAAATAATAAATGCACTCTTCATTTTTACCTGCGCCAAAATACATACACGCTATTTTATAATAAAATACCATAATATGATGCGCATCAATTTTAGTTTCAAAATCTGAAATGCTATCCAATAAGTTTGAAACGAAACTTAAACCTTCTGAAAATTTTCCTTCTAAAAAATATAAGTTAAGTTTATTTTGATTGAAGTACAAAAAAGCCAATGTTTGTGTGTTTTCATTTAATGAAATAAGCTGATTTTCAATATCGTAATTTAAATTTTGAAGTACTTCATTAAATTTTGTTCTGTGTTTTATTAAATACAGTGATTCTAATAAATAATTAACTCCCTTTAAATAAAAAACTGGATTTTGAATTTTCATTTCTGGTTTCTCCATAAATAAATCAACCCATTTTTGAGAGTATTTATAGCTTAACAAAAAGTCTTGCAATATAAAACTGTGCCATAAATAAGCTTTATATAAAAACAATTTTTCTTTAAAACCTAAATCTGAAAGTTTAAATTTTGGCAATCTTTTTTCAAAATAAGCATGTACTGCTGTAGAATCTTCATCACTTTTAACATACCCTTCTTTTAGCAATAAGCTGTATAATTGAAGTGATAAATTTGAAAGTTTACTTAACCTAACATTCTTTAAACTAAGACTTTTTGCTTGTTCAGAAAGTTCATCGGCTCTGTTATTCATACTTCTAGTGATGTATTGAGACTCAATTACCTTTTCAAACTCCACAATTTCATATGCTAAATTATTTTCATCATTACTTAAAGCCAATTCCTTAGCTTTATCTAAAATTTTCAAACTCTGCTTATACAATCCTTTATTATATAATATCGCAGCAAAATCAAATTGTTCTCTAATTTGAGATCTTACATTTTGATGTACAGGGTTAAAACGTAAGCTAACTAAAATTTGTTTATACAAATGAGCTTTAGTATTGGAAATTTGCTGTTTTTTAATATTTGTTTTTTTTAAAATTAATTCATCATCATAAGTTAAAACCTTATCTAACAAATTAAATAAAGACATAAAATTGGCTTCAGAATTCCCTCCTAATCTTCCCACATAAAGTTTAAACTGTCTTTTTTCAGATTTTGAAAGCGACTTAACCAACGAAAAAAGTGCATCTTTTTGCTCAATAGCCATTGTAACTAATTTATTTTTATCTTATTGAATTTTAAGTATTTATAAAATTCATTTTTTGTTTGAATATAGTAAACTCATAATTTAATAAAAATTTACTAACAGCATATACTCCTATTTTTGACGTACCAAATGTGATAAAAAAAAATCAGAAATGAGTAAAAACAAGGTTCAAATTTTTGATACAACCTTAAGAGATGGCGAACAAGTGCCTGGTTGTAAGTTAAATACTGAACAAAAATTAGTGATTGCGGAAAGACTTGATCTTTTAGGTGTTGATGTAATTGAAGCTGGGTTTCCAATTTCAAGTCCTGGTGATTTTAATTCAGTAGAAGAAATTTCAAAATTAATAAAAAATGCAACTGTTTGCGGCCTCACACGTGCTAACAAAAAAGATATTGAAGTAGCTGCTGATGCGCTCAAACTAGCCAGAAGACCTAGAATTCATACAGGTATTGGAACTTCTGATTCTCATATAATTCATAAATTCAATTCAACACAAGAAAAAATAATAGAACGTGCTTATGAAGCTGTTGCCTATGCAAAAAAATTTGTAGAAGATGTTGAATTTTATGCTGAAGATGCTGGGAGAACCGATAATGAGTATTTAGCTCGTGTTTTAGAACAAGTAATTAAAGCTGGTGCCACTGTTTTAAATATTCCTGATACAACAGGCTATTGTTTACCTGATGAATATGGTGCTAAAATTAAATACTTGAAAGAAAATGTTAAAGGAATTGACAAAGTAATTCTTTCATGCCATTGTCATAACGATTTAGGTTTGGCAACAGCTAACGCCATTGCTGGTGTACAAAATGGAGCTAGGCAAATTGAATGTACTATTAATGGAATTGGAGAACGTGCTGGAAATACTTCTTTAGAAGAAGTTGTAATGATTTTAAAACAACATCCATACTTAAATTTAGATACTAGTATAAATACCAAATTGCTGTACAATACCAGTAAACTTGTTCAAGATAGCATGGGAATGATTGTTCAACCAAATAAAGCTATTGTTGGAGAAAATGCTTTTGCACACAGCTCTGGAATACATCAAGATGGTGTAATTAAAAATCGTGAAACGTATGAAATAATTGACCCAGCTGATGTTGGAGTTACTGAATCTTCTATAGTTTTAACAGCCAGAAGTGGAAGAGCGGCATTAGCATACCGCGCTAAAAATGTAGGTTATAACTTAACTAAAATTGAACTAGATGACGTGTATCCACAATTTTTAAAATTTGCAGATCACCATAAAGAAGTTAATGATGAAGATATTCATCATTTAATGGAGTTAAACCACATTTCACAAACAAGTATCCACATTTAAATTGAACTAATAAAGTATGGGTAAAACACTTTTTGACAAAGTTTGGGATCAACACATTGTAACCACTATTGAAAACGGACCTCAGGTATTATATATAGATAAACACTTAATACATGAGGTAACAAGTCCTCAAGCATTTAAAGAATTAGAGAATAGAAATATTTCACTTTTTAGACCAAAACAAATTGTTGCTACAGCAGATCATAATACACCAACCAAAGATCAACATTTACCAGTAAAAGATTTGCTATCTAAAAATCAATTAGAACAATTGTCTGAAAATTGTAAAAAAAATAATATCGAACTTTATGGTTTGGGTCATAAATATAATGGCATCGTACATGTAATTGCTCCTGAATTAGGAATTACTCAACCTGGAATGACAATGGTTTGTGGCGATAGTCATACCTCAACCCATGGAGCTTTTGGCACCATTGCTTTTGGGATAGGAACAAGTCAAGTAGCACAGGTTTTTGCAAGCCAATGTGTAATTACAGAAAAACCTAAAACCATGCGTATTTCTGTTAATGGAAGCTTAGCTAATGGAGTATTACCAAAAGATGTTATTTTATATATTATTGCAAAATTAGGAACCAACTCAGGCACAGGTTATTTTATAGAATACGCAGGCGATGTATTTGAAAATATGACTATGGAAGGTAGAATGACTGTCTGTAATATGAGTATTGAAATGGGGGCTCGTGGAGGTATGATTGCTCCTGACGAAACTACTTACAAGTATATTATAGGACGTAAATTTTCTCCAAAAGATGAAGAACTTAAAAACAAAATTCAATACTGGGAAAGTTTAAAAACTGATAAAAATGCTGTTTTTGATGCCGAATACTCTTTTGATGCTGAAGATATAGCTCCAATGATTACCTATGGGACTAATCCTGGAATGGGAATTAAAATAACCGAAACTATTCCTTCAACTAAAAATGATTCCTTTGAAAAATCGTTGTTATATATGGGCTTTGAAAAAGGAGATTCTCTAATTAACAAACCTATTAATTATGTATTTATTGGTAGTTGTACCAATTCTAGAATTGAAGATTTTAGAGTTGCCGCCAACTATATAAAAGGCAAACAAAAAGCAAAAAACGTACAAGCCTTAATTGTTCCAGGCTCACAACTTGTTGCAAAACAAATTAAAGAAGAAGGATTACAAGATATTTTTGAAAACGCTGGTTTTGAATTACGACAGCCGGGTTGTTCAGCTTGTTTAGCTATGAATGATGATAAAATTCCTGAAGGAGAATATTGTGTTTCAACTTCAAATAGAAACTTTGAAGGACGCCAAGGACAAGGATCAAGAACTTTATTAGCAAGCCCATTAGTTGCCGCTTCAGTTGCGGTGGAAGGTAGAATTGTTGATATTTCAAAAACTAATTAGCATGTCAAAATTTAATAAAATTATATCAACAGCAGTACCATTGTCTGTTGAAAATATAGATACAGATCAAATAATTCCAGCTCGTTTTTTAAAAGCAACTAATAGAGATGGATTTGGAAAAAATCTTTTTAGAGACTGGCGTTTTCATAAAGACGGCTCAGTTAATGATGATTTTATTTTAAACAATGATGCCTATTTTGGAAAAATTTTAATTGCAGGTAGTAATTTTGGTTGTGGATCAAGTAGAGAACATGCAGCTTGGGCTATACATGACTACGGTTTTAAAATTGTAGTTTCTAGTTTTTTTGCTGATATTTTTAAAGGAAATGCTCTTAATAATGGAATATTACCAGTACAAGTATCTGAAAAGTTTTTACAAAAATTGCTTAAAACTGTGAAAAATGATCCAAAAACATTAATTTTAGTTGATTTAGAAAATCAACTTATTTCTGTCGAAGAAACAGAATATTTTGAAAAATTTGACATCAATCCTTATAAAAAATTATGCTTGCAAAACGGATATGATGATATTGATTATTTAGTAAGCATAAAAGACAAAATTGAAGCCTACGAGGCAAAAAGAACAACTATATGAAATTAAAAATAGCGGTACTTTCAGGTGATGGAATTGGTCCTGAAGTTACACAACAAGCAATAAAAGTATTAAATGCAATTGCTGATAAATACAACCATACTTTTGAGTATGAAAAAGCTGTCGTTGGAGCAATAGCAATCGACGAAACTGGAAACCCGTTACCTGATGAAACTTTAAAAATTTGTGCAGATTCTAATGCAATTTTGTTTGGTGCTATTGGAGATCCAAAATATGATAACAATCCAAGCGCTAAAGTACGCCCAGAACAAGGCTTGTTAAAACTAAGAAAAAGTTTAGGTCTTTTTGCAAATATAAGACCTTTAAACACCTATGATTCTTTAATTCATAAATCTAACCTAAAAGAAGAGGTTATAAAAGGTACAGACTTTGTTATTTATCGTGAACTTACAAGCGGTATTTATTTTGGAGAAAAAAAATTAAGTGAAGATGGTACTATTGCTTCAGATTTATGTACCTACACTGCTGAAGAAATTGATAGAATTTCCCATTTAGCGTTTAAAGCAGCTCAAGTTAGAAGAAAAAAACTAACATTGGTAGACAAAGCAAATGTATTAGAATCTTCAAGGTTATGGAGGAAAAGAGTCACTGAAATCTCCAAAGAATATTCAGATGTAAAATTAGAGTTCTTATTTGTAGACAATGCTGCCATGCAAATCATCTTAAATCCAACTCAATTTGATGTTATTTTAACTGAAAATATGTTTGGTGATATTTTATCTGATGAAGCAAGTGTTATTTCTGGATCCATAGGTTTATTAGCATCGGCTTCTATTGGCAAGCATGCTGCCATGTTTGAACCTATTCATGGTTCTTATCCACAAGCTAAAGGAAAAAACATTGCCAATCCATTAGCTGCCGTATTATCAGCAGCTATGTTATTAGATCATTTTGAATTGTATGATGAAGCTGAAAATGTAAGATCTGCAGTAGAAAAATCTATAGAATTAAATATTTCTACACCAGATTTAAATTCAACCAATCACTTTTCAACTACCAATGTTGGAAACTTTTTAAGAGATTTTATATTAGATGATGAAAATACTTTTTACAATAAAAACAATATAGATTTAGGGCAATCAACCATTATTTAAACCAACTATAACCATTAAAATACCTCCTAATTTTCTTAAAATTCAGGAGGTATTTTTTTGTAATTTTACATCTTAGATTTTAATCTAAACTTTTAAAAATAACCCGTTTTCATTTTTAAATTGAAGAATATATTTAATACACGTTGGTAATTAATTAAATTAAACAATGACCAACTACAAAAGCTTCTAAGTTATGACCGCTAAAGAAAGTATAATTCATAAAATTACCTCTAGTAAAAATAAACCACATTTAGATTTTACTCTAAAATATAAAACTGAAATTTTTACTACTAATTTATTTTACACCTTATTTGATGCCAATGCTTGTGTAGCAAAAAACATAGAACAACTAAAAGTTGATTTTGATGAAATTTATAAGCTTGCCTGTAAAACTAAAGAATGCTCTGGAAATTTAATTTGGGATAAATTCTTATCCAAATTACCCGATATTTTAGAAGACCTCAATTTAGATGCTCAAGAGTTGGTAAATAACGATCCTGCTTCTAACAATATAGAAGAGGTTTACTTAGCTTACCCTGGTTTTTTTGCAATTGCAATTTATCGTTTCAGTCATGAACTTTATTTATTGAAAATCCCTTTAATTCCAAGATTAATGAGTGAATATGCGCATAGCAAAACAGGAACAGATATTCACCCAGGAGCTACCATTGGGAAGCATTTTTTCATCGACCACGCAACTGGTACCGTTATTGGAGAAACTTGTATTATAAAAAACTATGTAAAAATATATCAAGGAGTTACTTTAGGAGCCCTACAAGTTTCTAAAGATTTAGAAGGAAAAAAAAGACATCCAACAGTAGAAAATAATGTTACCATATATGCAAATGCTACTATATTAGGTGGAGAAACCATTATTGGTGAAAATTCAATAATTGGAGGAAATGTATGGATTACAACTTCAATACCTAAAAACTCATTAGTATATCATAATCCAGAAACAAAATTAAAAACCAAAAAATAATGTTAAATAATACTTTAATTGATTTTATTGGAAATACTCCCCTCATAAAAGCTAACCGAATTTTAACCAAACCAGGTGTATCTTTATATTTAAAATTAGAAGGAAATAATCCTGGGGGAAGTGTAAAAGACAGACCTGCTTTTAACATGATAAATGAGGCCTTTAAAAGAAAAGAGATAAAAGAAGGTGATTATTTAATTGAAGCTACTAGTGGAAATACTGGAATCGCATTAGCAATGATAGCCAAACAATTTAATATTCAAATAGAACTTGTTATGCCAGAAAATTCAACCAAAGAACGCGTGCAAACTATGAGAGCTTATGGTGCAAAAGTAACGTTAACACCTTCAGATATTGGAATTGAAGGCTCAAGAGCTTATGCTGATAAAATGGTTCAAGAAAAAGGATATATTATGCTTAATCAATTTGCTAATGATGACAATTGGATGGCACATTATAAAACTACTGGACCAGAAATTTGGAATGATACTAATGGAAAAATTACGCACTTTGTATCTGCCATGGGAACCACAGGAACCATCATGGGAACTTCTTCTTTTTTAAAAGAGAAAAATAAAAATATTCAAATTATCGGGGCACAACCAACAGATAACTCTAAAATTCCAGGTATTAGAAAATGGTCGCCCGAGTTTTTACCTAAAATCTTCAATCCAAAAAAGGTTGATGCAATTTATGATGTTAGTGAAAAAGAAGCTCGTAAAATAACAAAACTTTTAGCCAAAGAAGAAGGTGTTTTTGCAGGAATGAGTAGTGGCGGTTCAGTAGCAACAGCTTTAAAAGTTGCTGAAACAATAGAAAAAGGGCTTATTGTTTCTGTAATTTGCGACCGTGGAGACCGCTATTTATCTTCTGATTTATTTGAATAAAACGTTGTAGCATATATCTTTATTTATCATTGGATTGGAAATGCTTTTATTGTACTTTTGTTTCAATACTTAATTACTTACCATGGAAAAAATTCAAATGGTTGACCTTAAAGGGCAATACAATAAAATTCAAAATCAAATTGATTCAAAAATACTAGAAGTTGTAAAATCAACAGCTTATATTAATGGACCTGAAGTCCATAACTTTCAAAAAGAATTAGAAGACTATTTAGGTGTTAAACACGTAATTCCTTGTGCCAATGGTACA
Source organism: uncultured Lutibacter sp. (assembly GCF_947493565.1). GTDB lineage: Bacteria > Bacteroidota > Bacteroidia > Flavobacteriales > Flavobacteriaceae > Lutibacter > Lutibacter aestuarii. The sequence continues at coordinate 220,131 of NZ_CANLRG010000004.1, forward strand.
GATGCTTTACAAGTAGCAATGATGGGTTTAGGCTTACAACCCGGAGATGAAGTTATAACGGCCGATTTTACTTTTGCTGCTACTGTTGAAGTCATTGCTTTACTACATCTAACACCCGTATTAGTAGATGTTGATCCTATAAATTTTAACATCTCAATTGAGGCCATAAAAAAAGCTATTACACCAAAAACTAAGGCAATTGTTCCAGTTCATCTTTTTGGTAAAGCAGCCAACATGGAAGCTATTTTAGAAATTGCAAAAGAGCATAATTTGTATGTTATTGAAGACACCGCTCAAGCAATAGGAGCAAATTACACCTATAAAGATGGTAGCAAACAAAAAGTTGGAACTATTGGAAATGTCGGAACCACTTCTTTTTTCCCTTCAAAAAATTTAGGGTGTTATGGAGATGGTGGAGCTATTTTTACCAACGATGATGAATTAGCCCATACATTAAGAGGTATGGTAAACCATGGTATGTATGAACGATATTACCATGATGTTGTGGGAGTAAATTCAAGATTAGATAGTATTCAAGCAGCCATACTTCGTATCAAACTTCAACATTTAGATGAATACAACGCAGTACGCTTAAATGCAGCTATAAAATATAATGCTGCATTTTCTAATGAAGAAAATATCATTACGCCTTCCATTTGTGAAAACTGTGATTGCCATGTATTTCACCAATATACGTTACAAGTTAAAAATGTGGACAGAAATGATTTACACAAACACTTATTAGAAAAAGGGATTCCAAATGCTATTTATTATCCAGTACCTTTACATAGCCAAAAAGCGTATACTGATAAAAGATATCAAGAAAATGATTTTAAAGTAACCAACCAACTTGTTGAAACAGTTTTATCATTACCAATGCATACAGAACTTTCAAACAATCAAATTGAGTTTATTACACAAACAATCATAAATTTTATCAATAAATAATGAATATCGCAGTAATAGGAACCGGATATGTAGGTTTAGTAACAGGAACATGCTTAGCTGAAGTTGGGAATAATGTAATTTGTGTTGACATAGATGAAGCTAAAGTTGCACAAATGAAAAATGGAAAAGTTCCTATTTTTGAACCTAATTTAGAAGAGCTTTTTCTTAAAAATATCAAAGCTAATAGATTGCATTTTACTACGCATTTAAAAACTGCTTTAAACAAGTCACAAATCATTTTTTTAGCATTGCCTACTCCACAAGATGAAGACGGTTCAGCAGATTTAAAATATGTTGAATCAGTAGCGCATGAATTAGGTGATTTAATTACAGATTATAAAATAATTATAAATAAAAGCACCGTTCCTGTTGGAACTTCTGAAATTGTAAAAAACATAATTAAACGTAAAACTTCCGTAGCATTTGATGTTATTTCAAATCCTGAATTTTTGCGTGAAGGTTTTGCGGTTCAAGATTTTATGACTCCAGAACGGATTATTATAGGAACTAAAAGTAAGAAAGCAATCGATATCCTTAATAAATTATACAGTCCTTTTATTACCCTTAAACGTCCTGTTATTGTGATGGATGAAAAATCTGCTGAACTAACAAAATACGCTGCCAATACTTTTTTAGCAACCAAAATCACTTTTATGAATGAAGTTGCTAATTTGTGTGAAATTATTGGAGCAAATGTTGATGATGTTAGAAAAGGTATTGGATCAGATTCTCGTATTGGAAATAAATTTTTATTTCCAGGTATAGGTTTTGGAGGATCTTGTTTTCCTAAAGATGTAAATGCTTTAGTACATTCAAGTGATACTGCTGGGTATAATTTTCAAATTCTGAAATCCGTTTTAAATGTCAATCAATCTCAAAAAAAATCTTTGATTCCTAAATTTAAAAAATACTTTAACAATCATATTTCATCTAAAAAAGTTGGAATCTGGGGCTTGGCTTTTAAACCAAATACAGATGACATTAGAGAAGCACCTGCTATTGATGTGATTAATGAATTATTATTAGAAGGAATTGAAATTACAGCATACGATCCAGAAGCTATGCCAAATATGAAACGTATTTATGGCGATAAAATAACATTTTGCAACAATGCTTACGATGTTTTAAAAGATGTAGATTGCTTGTTAATTAACACTGAATGGAGAGAATTTTATTCTCCTGATTTTGATAAAATGAAAAAATTAATGAAACAACCGGTCATTTTTGATGGAAGGAATATTTTTGATATGGAAGTAATGAAAATAAATGGCTTTCACTACGAATCTGTTGGCCGAAAAATTGTAACCAAATGAAAAATATACTTGTAACTGGAGGTCTTGGATATATTGGATCTCATACCGTAGTTGAACTACAAAATGAAGGTTTCGAGGTTTTAATTATAGATAACTTATCTAATTCAAATATTGAAGTATTAGATAAAATCACCTCAATTACTAAAATTAAACCTAAATACTTTAATATAGATTTAAAAAATAAACCAGCAGTAAAAAACTTCTTTGCAACTAATAAAGTTGATGGTGTTATACATTTTGCTGCTTCAAAAGCTGTTGGAGAAAGTGTTGAAAAACCGTTGGAATATTACGAGAATAATATAGGCTCTTTAGTGTATTTACTACAAGAAATGAAAGCTAACAATGTAGATAATTTTATTTTCAGTTCTTCGTGTACCGTTTACGGCCAAGCTGATGAACTACCTATTACTGAAAATGCGCCTATAAAACCTGCTGAATCTCCTTATGGAAATACAAAGCAAATAGGTGAAGAAATTATAAAAGACACTACTAAAATCTCGGAGATTAAAGCCATAGCACTCCGTTATTTTAATCCTATTGGTGCCCATGAATCTGCAAAAATAGGAGAACTCCCTATTGGTGTTCCTCAAAACTTAATTCCTTTTGTGGTTCAAACCGCAGCTGGCATACGCAAAGAATTGTCTATTTTTGGTAGTGATTACCCAACTTCAGACGGAACAGCTGTCAGAGATTATATTCATGTAGTTGACTTAGCAAAAGCACATATAATTGCTTTAAAAAGGCTTCTAAATAACCATCATAAAAAACAATTCGAAGTTTTTAATTTAGGAACTGGCAAAGGAAATTCTGTTTTAGAAGTCATTCAGGCTTTTGAAAAAGTTACAGGTCAAAAAGTGAATTATAAATTGGTTGAACGAAGAGAAGGTGATATCACCGCTGCATATGCCAACACAACTTTTGCTAATGATGAATTAGGTTGGAAAGCTCAATTAAATATCGAAGACGCATTACTTTCTGCTTGGAAATGGCAAGAAACTTTATAAGAATAAAAAATATAAGTCAATAAAAAAAAGCATGTTCGTTTATACATAAACAAACGTGCTTTTTATTGTATAATTGAAATTAAACTACGACTCCACTTGTAGCAACATTTCTATCAATTTTTCTCATCAACCCCTGTAAAACTTTACCAGGCCCCACTTCAATAAATTCGGTTCCTCCATCAGCAATCATTTGTTGAATTGTTTGTGTCCATCTAACTGGAGCAGTTAATTGAGCTATTAAATTTTCTTTAATTTCATCAGCATTATCAACAGCTTTAGCTACAACATTTTGGTACACTGGACATATTGGTTCATTAAAAGTTGTATTGTTAATTGCTGCTGCCAACTCCTCACGTGCTGGCTCCATTAAAGGTGAATGAAAAGCTCCTCCAACTGGCAGTTTTAATGCTCTTTTTGCACCTTTTCCTTTTAATACCTCACAAGCTTTATCTATTGCTGAAGTTTCACCAGAAATCACTAATTGACCTGGGCAGTTATAATTAGCAGCCACCACAACCCCATCAATGTTTTCACAAATTTCTTCTACTACAACATCTTCTAACCCTAAAACTGCAGCCATTGTTGATTCTTGAGCTTCACAAGCTTTTTGCATAGCCATGGCTCTTTTTGAAACTAACTTTAATCCATCTTCAAAAGATAGTACACCATTAGCTACCAATGCTGAAAATTCTCCTAAGGAATGTCCTGCTACCATTTCTGGTTTAAAATTAGCTCCTAATGTTTTGGCTAATATTACTGAATGTAAAAAAATAGCTGGTTGAGTTACCTTTGTTTCTTTTAATTGTTCGGCAGTTCCTTCAAACATAATATCTGTAATAGGAAAACCTAAAATTTGATTAGCTTGTTCGAAAAGACCTTGAGCTAAAAGGGAATTTTCATATAAATCTAACCCCATTCCTGTAAATTGCGCTCCTTGACCTGGAAAAATATATGCTTTCATTTTGTGTTCTTTATGTATTTGAAAGCACAAAAATAACAATATTTTACTATATTCGTCACAACTCACTACAAATGAATCAAAAACTAAAATCTGAAGCTTTTACAATTTATTTAATTTTAGGCTCCATGTTTATTGCGGCATTGGTTGCTTCTAATTTAATTTTTCAAAAATTCTTTTATTGGAATCCTTTTGGATGGTTTAGGTTTGAACTTTCTGTGGGTATTTTACCTTATCCAATCACTTTTTTAATTACTGATATTATTTCTGAAATATATGGTAAAAAAAAGGCCAATCAAATTGTAATTGCTGGTATTTTTGCTTCTTTGTTTTCTATGAGTATAATACTTATTGCCAATTATACACCTGCTATTGAAAACTCACCAATAAACAATGAAACTTTCACCAAAGTTTTTGGTTTATCACCCATTGCTGTACTAGCATCAATGTTAGCCTACTTATTTGCTCAATTTATTGATATTAGGATTTTTCATTTTTGGAAAAGGAAAACAAAAGGTAAACATTTATGGTTACGCAATAACTTTTCGACTTTTTCTTCTCAATTTATAGATACATTTACGGTAGTTTCTTTATTATGTATTTTTAAAGTTTTACCTTGGAGTTTATTCCCTACTCTTTTAATTAGTGGATTTCTTTTTAAAATTATTATTGCTTTATTAGATACTCCAATTTTATATTTGATTGTTTATTTATTTAAAAAGAGGTTTAAATTAGCTAGTGGCGAAGAAATTAAACTAATAGATTAAACAAAAAATTGGCATACTTTTTGAATTTTATTTCACAAAGGGTAACAATTTTAAATAAAATTGATCTAAAAGTGTAAATGAAACATAAAGTAAATGGTAACAACCATCCCTAAAAAGAAACATTTACTCCTAAATTTAAAAAATGGATGAAAAATAAGTTTATACAAACCGCCATAATTTGTGTAGTATTATTTTTAAGTAATTGCAGATCATCAGATATTGAAATGGATTTACCTTATTGTATTAAGACTAAAATTGTTTCAATACTAGCTAATGAAGTTAACAACCCTACCACGCAAATATGGAAGTGGAAAGTTGATGATAAAACGTATTATTACATCACAAGTAATTGCTGTGATCAATATAACTATTTGTACAATAGCAATTGCGAAATTGTATGTGCTCCAGATGGTGGTATTTCAGGAAATGGAGATGGAAATTGCCCTTCATTTACTACTGAAATACAAAAAACTTTAGTTTGGGAAGATACAAGAGATTAGCTATTTAATAGTGATAAAAACTTTATAGCCCTCACTATTTCTAACATTAAAAACCGTACCATCTTCAAAAATTAAATACTGACCTTTGATTCCTTTTAGCTTTCCTGAATACACATGTGATTTTTCTAGATTAAACGATTTGATTTTTTTGGGGAAAGTTAAAACCGGATAGGTTATTTCTGTTATTTTTCCATTATTTTCTAAAAAATAGTTTTTAGCTTCTTCTGGAATAAACGTCTTTAATTTTTCACGTTCCTCTATCAAATCTGCATCAACAATTTCATTTTTTAGCATTTTTTGCCAACTGGTTTTATCAGAAACATAGTCTTTTAAAGCAACTTCGGTTATCCCAGCTAGATACCTGTTTGGAACTTCAACAATTTCTATAGCTTTTGAAGCTCCTTGATCTATCCAACGTGTTGGAACTTGCGTTTTTCGTGTGACACCAACTTTTACATTACTAGACAATGCTAGATACACTACATGTGGCTGTAATTGAACTTTTTTTTCATATGCTAAATCTCTATCTTCAATTCCTTTATGTGCTGTACTTAATTCGGGCTTCATAATCCAATCACCTACCTGAGCACTTTCATAAAAACATTCATAACAAAAACCTTGTCTAAAAATTTTTTTTTCTTTTCCGCAACATAAACATTGATAGCCTTCAAAACTAATTTCCAGCTCTTTATCTAATAATTGATTTAAATTTAAAAAATTATTTTCTGTATCTAAATAATACTGAACCTCCTCATCTAATTCTGTTATCATTTTTTTTAATACTACTTGATATTGCATAAAAGTTTTTATTAAATTTAACACGCTAAATATACTTAATAAAAGATGCCTTTTCCAATAGTTAATTCAATAATTTCATGGTTTTTAAAAAAACGAAAACATCAAATGGAATTATTTTTAAAATATCCCATCTATGTTCAAGATGAATTGTTATTTAAATTACTCCAAAAAGCAAAAGACACTGAGGTTGGATTAAAATACGAGTTTTCAACTATTAATAATTATAATGAATTTGCTCAAAAAGTACCAATTCAGCAATATGAAACCATTGAGCCTTTAATTGAAAGAGCTAGAAAAGGAGAACAAAATATTTTTTGGCCTACACCTATAAAATGGTTTGCAAAATCTAGTGGTACTACCAACGCAAAAAGCAAATTTATACCTGTTAGCGAGGAAGCTTTAGAAGATTGTCATTTTAAAGCTGGAAAAGACATGCTTTGTTTATTTTTCAATAACAACCCTGAAGCTGAACTTTTTACTGGAAAAGGATTAAGATTAGGCGGCAGCAGTGCCGTTTATGAAGATAATAATTCCTACTTCGGAGATTTATCAGCAATTATTATTGAAAATATGCCTTTTTGGGCAGATTTTAGCAGTGCTCCAAAGCAGGAAACTGCACTAATGGCTGAATGGGAAACTAAAATGAAAGCCATCGTTGATGAAACTATAGATGAAGATATCACCAGTTTAGTTGGTGTCCCTTCTTGGATGTTAGTACTATTAAATAATGTATTAGAGCGAACAGGAAAAACTAATATTTTAGAAGTATGGCCTAATTTAGAAGTATATTTTCATGGAGGCGTTAACTTTAACCCATACCGTGAACAATTTAAAAAATTAATTCCTAAAAAGGATTTTAAATATTATGAAACCTACAACGCTTCAGAAGGTTTTTTTGCAATTCAAGATGTAAATAACTCATACGATTTACTTTTAATGTTAGACTATGGCATTTTTTATGAGTTTATCCCTATGGATAAGTTTGATGGAGAAAATTCAATTGCCATTCCACTTTCTAAAGTAAAACTCCATAAAAATTACGCTATGGTAATTACAACCAACGGTGGTTTATGGCGTTATTTAATTGGTGACACTGTTAAATTTACTTCACTAAACCCGTATAGAATTCGAATTACTGGGAGAACTAAACACTTTATCAATGTTTTTGGTGAAGAATTAATTATTGAAAATGTTGAAAGCGCATTAAAACAAGCATGTTTAAAAACAGGTGCTGAAGTTTCAGAATATACGGTTGCTCCAGTTTTTATGAAGGAAAAAGATAGTGGTGGACATGAGTGGTTAATTGAATTTAGAAAACATCCTGAATGTATTAATTATTTTAAAGAACTATTGGACAATGCTCTAAAATCGATCAACTCAGATTATGAGGCTAAACGTTATAATAATATGACACTAGCCATGCCCAAAATAAATATTGCAAGAGAGGGCTTATTTTATGATTGGTTAAAACAAAAAGGAAAACTTGGTGGGCAACATAAAATTCCACGACTTTCTAATTCTAGAAAACATTTAGAAGAACTTTTAAGCCTAACCTAAATCCGCTAAATCTTACGTTCAATTACATAACTAACCATCGTTAATAAAGAATCTTTGTAAGGAGAATCAGGATAAGAATTCAAAATAGTCAAGGCTCTATTTTGATAATCTTTCATTTTGGAAGTAGTATATTCAATACCTCCTTTTTCTTTCACAAATGTTATAACTTCTTTAACTCTCTTTTTATTTTTATTGTATTTTTTTACAGAGTTTATTAACCATTTACGCTCTGTTTCTGTACAATTATTTAAAGCATAAATAAGTGGTAATGTCATTTTCTGTTCTTTAATATCTATCCCTGTTGGTTTTCCAATTTTAGCATCTGTATAATCAAACAAGTCATCTTTAATTTGAAAAGCAATTCCTATTAACTCTCCGAACAAACGCATTTTTTCAATTTCTTCACTAGAACTTCCAACAGAAGCTGCTCCAATACCACAACAAGCCGCTATTAATGTTGCTGTTTTCTGACGAATAATTTCAAAATATACCTCCTCTGTAATATCTAATCTTCGTGCTTTTTCAATTTGAAGCAGCTCTCCTTCACTCATTTCACGAACTGCAACAGAAATCAGCTTTAATATATCAAAATCTTCATTATCTATAGAAAGTAACAACCCTTTGGATAATAAAAAATCACCAACCAATACCGCTATTTTATTTTTCCACAACGCATTTATAGAGAAAAAACCTCTTCTTCTATTACTATCATCAACAATATCATCGTGAACTAAAGTTGCCGTGTGTATTAACTCAATAATAGAGGCTCCTCTATAGGTTCTTTCTTCAAATTTACCTCCTGAAACCATTTTTGCAACCAAAAAAACAAACATCGGCCTCATTTGTTTTCCCTTTCTGCGAACTATGTACTGTGTGATTCTATTTAATAATGGAACTTTTGTAGCCATGGACTCTTTGAACTTGCTTTCAAAAAGTTCCATTTCTTTAAGTATTGGCTGTTTGATTATTTCTACTGGTTTCATAAGCTTCACAAAAATAACAGAATATTTTGTATGTATCTAAATTATTTTTTTCGTATTCATATTTATAGTTAATACATTTGAAGTTTTAAAAAATAATTTAATACATATGAAAAAAATTTTACTTGCAACATTTTTGCTATTGGTATCTTTTATTGATTTAAAAGCTCAAAATTTAGAGTATAAAGTAATTACTAGTGTGGAGTCTATTGTTCCAATGGGTTTAGGTAGATCTAGAATTATTTCTTCTGAAGAAGAGCAGAACTACCAAGATTTAACATCTGAAAGAACAACTGAAAACAATAAACAAAACAAAGCTAAACGTTCAAAAGCTAAAATTGACAATTTTGAAGAAACTAAATTATTAAACTTTTTTAGTGTTGCTGGTATCAACTTTAAAAATATTGCTTCCAACGATGCTATAATTAGTTCTAAAATTAACACTATGGTTAACAATGGTTGGGAATTGGCTTTTGTTGTAAGTGGCGTTGAAAGTGATGGTGGAAAAGGTGATGGACAAGGTATTTATATTACGCGCTATATTTTTAAAAGAATTAAAGAGTAATAAAAAAGGGAAGCTAATGCTTCCCTTTTTTTATGATACATTTATTTTACATTGTGCTGAATATTTATAGACTCCACATGGATTGCTTTAAAAATTTCTTCAATAAATTCTTTACTTAAACCTTTAGACTGACCATCTTCAACCATTTTATTTAAAATATCAGCCCATCGTCCACTTTGTAAAATGGCTACATTTTCATCATGTTTTAGCTTTCCAATAGCCTTTGCAATCCCCATTCTATCACTTAAAATATCAATAATATTGCTATCAATTAAGTCTAATTCTTTACGATGCATGTTCAATTTTCTTTGGAATTCTTCTGCAGTACTATTCTTTTGTCGAATTCTTAAATCTTGGGTAATTTGATTTAATTGTGCTGGTGTAATTTGTTGTTTTGCATCACTCCAAGCATTATCAGGATCAATATGAGTTTCAATCATAAATCCATCATAATTTAAATCTAATGCCGTTTGAGAAACATCTAAAATAGTATCTCTTCTACCACAAATATGAGAAGGGTCTAAAATTAATGGCAAGTCTGGAAATTCTTTTTTCAATTCAATAGCTATATGCCATTTTGGTTTATTTCTGTAATGCATTGTGTTGTATGCTGAAAAACCTCTATGAATAACTCCTAATTGAGAAATTCCAGCAGACTGTAAACGTTCAACACCTCCAAGCCATAGTGGAAGGTCTGGGTTCACAGGATTTTTAACTAGAACTGGTTTATCAACTCCTTTTAATGAATCAGCTATTTCTTGAACTGCAAAAGGGTTTACCGTGGTTCTAGCTCCAATCCATAAAATATCTATATCATGTTTTAGCGCCTTTTCAACATGGTCAGTATTTCCTACTTCAGTAGTTACCAACATTCCTGTTTCTTCTTTTACCTTTTGAAGCCAAGGCAATCCCTTTTCTCCTACACCTTCAAAACCACCTGGACGAGTTCTAGGTTTCCATATTCCTGCTCTAAATACATTTGTATCAGTATCTTTTAATAAATGAGCTGTTTTTAGTACTTGTTCTTCAGTTTCAGCACTACAAGGCCCAGCTATTACAATTGGATGCGCTAGGTTCATAGCGTCTAACCACCTTCTATTTTCTTTTTTTATTTCCATGATGTTTAATTTCTTAATTAGTTAGGTTGTTTTATTCCGTTTAAAATTGATTTTATATAATTGGTTTCTTTCATTGTTTTATTTAAAGCATCACTATCATTATTGACAATCATTTCTTTAAATTCAATTAAATTTTTTATGTATTCATCTAATGAGCGAATAACATTTTCTTTATTTTCTAAAAATATTGGAGTCCAGGTAGTCGCCGAACTTTTAGCCAAACGCACTGTCGATGCAAAACCTGTACTTGCCATATCAAAAATTGCTTGCTCGTTTTTTTCAATTTCAAGCACTGTTTTACCAAGCATAAATGAACTTACATGTGAAAGATGAGATACATAAGCTATGTGCCTATCATGTTCAATTGGGTTCATCATTTTTATGCGCATATTTAATTTTTTAAATAAACTAATGGCTTTATCTAAAATTTTCCAATCTGTTTTATCTGCTTCACAAATAATATTTACTTTTTCATCAAATAGATTTAAAATTGCTGCTTCAGGGCCAGAGAACTCGGTACCAGCTAAAGGGTGAGCTGCAACAAAATTCTTTCGTTTTGGATGATTTTCTATAGACTTGCAAATTTCATTCTTTACAGAACCTACATCAAAAACCAGCGTGTTAGTTGCAATTGTATCTAACACCTTTTTTAGTACATGTGGTATTACATTTACAGGTACCGCAATTATTACTACCGATGCTTGAGAAAGCTCTGAAGGGTTCATTTCAGCGTCAGTAATACCCAATTCTAAGGCTTTTTGAATATGATCAGGATTTTGATCTATCCCATAAACTTTAAACCCCATTCGCTGCTTTAAGTCTAATGCTAAAGAACCTCCTATTAAGCCCAAACCTATTATTACTAATTTTTCCATTACAATTTACTTTTAACCGTTGTAACTCTTTCTAAAACTTCTTTAAAAACCTCTTCTGACACACACAAAGATGCTCTTATATACCCTTCTCCATTTGAGCCAAAAACAGTTCCTGGAGTAATAAATACATCTTTTTCATATAATAAGGTATCTGTAAATTGTTCAGCAGATTCTCCCTTAGGTAATTTTGCCCACACAAATAAACCTCCAATGTTTTTATTATAAGAACAATCTAAGGCATCAAATATTTTCCAAACCAAAGCTTGTCTTTTTTTATAAATTTTATTTTGTTTTTCAAACCAATCTTTTGTTAAGTTTAAAGCTTCTACTGCACCTTTTTGGATTCCCAAAAACATTCCTGAATCCATATTGCTTTTCACCTGTAGAATTGTTTTTAAAATTTTTGAATTCCCAACAACCATACCTACACGCCAACCAGCCATATTAAATGATTTACTTAATGAATTTAATTCAACAGCAACCTCTTTCGCTCCTTCAACGGCTAAAAGACTTGTAGGAGAATCATTTAAAATAAAGCTATAGGGGTTATCATTTACAATTAAAATATTATATTTTTTTGCAAAATCTATTAATTTTTTAAAATGCTCTTTTGTAGCTTCTGCTCCCGTTGGCATATGTGGATAATTTATCCACATCATTTTTACTTTAGAAAGATCTTGATTTTCTATTTCTTCTAAATTAGGCAACCAATTTGTAGCCTCCTTTAAGTTGTACAATATAGGTTCTGCTTGAACTAATTTAGTCACAGAAGCATATGTTGGATATCCTGGATTAGGAATTAACACTTGATCTCCTTTGTTTAAAAAAGCCATTGAAATATGCATAATCCCTTCTTTAGAACCCATTAAAGGCAATATTTCATTATTAGGGTTTAAATCAACTTGATAATAATCTTTATAAAATTTACCAATACCCTCTCGTAATTCAGGAATACCTTGATAACTTTGATATTGGTGTACATTGGGTATTTGAATTGCATTATTTACTGCTTCAATTACATTTAAAGGAGGGGCTAAATCTGGACTTCCAATAGCAATATTTATTATTGGTCTCCCCTCATTTTTTAATGCGGCTACTTCTCTAAGCTTTTTAGAAAAATAATACTCTTTTACCTCATTTAATCTATCCGCTTTTTGAATCATTATCTTTTACTTTTAGTGTATTCACCTAATACTTTTAACATTTCAACTTTATCTTTAATTTCATTCATGGCATTGTAATAATCCGCATAACTATTAAAAATAAAATCGGCAAAAAATGCGTACTTCCAAGGTGTTTCAATAACTGGCATAGACTGTATTTTAGATAAATTTAAATGGTGTTTTGCCAAAATAGTTAATATTTGTGCCAAACTACCTGTGTCATCACTTGTAATAAATTTAATAGATGCTTTATTAGCTGAAACCAAATTTTTAGCTTCAGAGTTTGTTAAAATAAAAAACCTGGTCGCATTCTCTTTAATCGTTTGAATTGCTGAGGCTAAAATTGTTAAATCATACGTTTCTGCTGCTAATTCGCTTGCTATGGCTCCTATCCCTTTTAAATTATTATCTCTAATTCGTTTGGCCACTGAAGCCGTATCTTTATCTTCAATTAATTTAATATGAGGGTAGTCTTTAAAAAATTTATGACATTGTAATAAAGCCATTGGGTGTGAATAAACTTCTTTAATATCTTCAATTTTTTGACCGTTTAACACCATTAAATTGTGTTGTATTGGCAAATGAAATTCTCCACAAATATTTAATTGATGTTCATCAATTAAAGCGTAATTGGGTAAAATGGCTCCAGCTATGGTATTTTCTATTGCCATAATTACAACTTCTGCTTTATTAGTATAAAGTAAATTTGGTAATTCACTAAATGATAAACATTCAATTAAATCGATATTTTTACCAAAATAGGCTTCAGCAACTATGTGATGAAACGATCCTTTAATTCCTTGTATTGCTACTTTCATTGTTATTTTTTATCAAAAAAAAAGTCCCGATTTATATCGAGACTTTTTAATTTATTTTTTTAAATAATACATACGAAGTCTCAACCTTTATTGATAAAATAAAAGTAAAAATAGAAACGGTTCCAAGTATTATTTGTTTTCATTGTCATAATTTATTTGGCAAATCTATACATTAATTTTAAAAGAGCAATTTATTTTTAAAAAAAAATACAATTCTTATTATTTTAACAAAAAAATAAAATTTCATTAAACATTTCACAATATAACTTTTAAAAACTAAGAGAAATCTAATTTGATACTTCTTTTAAAGATTAATTATTTGTATATTTTTATAATTAATCATTACTTTAAGTAGCTTTTACTATATTAAATAGATAAATTTTTTCTAAAAAATACTATTTATATTAAAATTTAGTTACTCAAATAAAGTTTTAAATATTTATATTTAAATAGCCAGTAAAAACAAAAGTTCATTTAATTTTACGCTATCATCTATTACCGTTTTATATGCTATCATTATTTAAAAAGAAAACACCTATTATTCATTTATTCCCCAAAGAGTTTGTGGATATCCATTGTCATTTATTATCCAATATTGATGATGGAACAAAGAGTTTAAATGAAGCTATTTCACTTATTAAAAGAATGCACAATTACGGTATTAAGAATTTTATATGTACACCTCATATTATGGGTGGTGTTTGGGAAAATTCAAAGGAGAGTATTTTAACCAAATTAGCAGAATTACAAAATGAATTAAATTTACAAGGGCTTAAAGATATTTCAATTAAAGCCGCTGCTGAATATATGTTAGATGAGAACTTTGACAAACTCTTAAAAACTAAAGATTTATTGACACTTAAAGATCATTTTATTTTAATTGAGTTATCGTATTTTAATCCGCCTCTAAATTTATACGAACAACTATTTAACATTCGAATTGCAGGATATAAGCCTATATTAGCCCACCCTGAAAGATACTCCTATTTCCATCATAATTTTGAAGAATATTCCAAACTTAAAGAAGCTGGGTGTTTATTCCAATTAAATTTATTATCACTATCAAAATACTACGGAGAGTCTATTCAAAAAACAGCTTTTAAACTTTTAAAACAAGGTTTTATAGATTTTGTTGGCACCGATACTCACAATAATAGGCATTTAAATTATTTAGAAAAAATAAATAATGTGAAAGCTGTTAAAATGGTTCGTCCAATTTTAAAAAACAATGTTTTGTTTCAATAATTTTAAAAGAATTAATTGTAGGTTGTTGATTTAAAAATCCAGTTTTTCATACGCAGAGTTGTTGGATTTAAATTCTGGAACAATTTCTTTCATTTTAATCACCGTATTTTTATCATCCAATTGTTCATTTAATTTACATAGTTCATTTATATTGCAAATTATTTCATTTGCATTAAACTTTTTAACTTTGGCTATGAGTATTTTTTTATGGTGTGTAACTGTTGTGGTTTCATCAGTTCTTAAAACTTCTTCATAAATTTTTTCACCAGCCCTTAAACCTGTAATTTTTATATCAATATCATCAGGAAATTTTAAGCCTGATAAATGTATCATATTTAGTGCTAAATCGTAAATTTTAATAGAATTCCCCATATCAAACACAAATATTTCGCCTCCATTTCCCATAACTCCAGCTTCAATAACTAACTGACAAGCCTCAGAAACTGTCATAAAAAACCTTGTGACATCTTTATGGGTTACAGTTATGGGGCCTCCATTTTTTATTTGAGATTTAAACAAATGAATAACGGATCCGTTAGAACCTAATACATTTCCAAAACGAGTGGTTATAAATTTTGTATTCCCTTCTTGTTGCAAACTATTTATGTACATTTCTGCAACTCTTTTGGTTGCCCCCATAATACTAGTTGGATTTACCGCTTTATCGGTTGATACCAATACAACCTTATTTACTTTATATTTTAATGAAATATCTGCAATAATTTTAGTTCCTAAAACATTGGTGCTAACAGCTTCATAAGGATTTTCTTCCATAAAAGGAACATGTTTGTAGGCTGCTGCATGAAAAACAATTTGAGGTTTAATTTTTTTAAACACTTCCTCCATTCGTTTGCTATTTCTAATATCCGCTACTATAGCTGTAATATTTTTATTTTTTTTATGTATAAAATATTGTTGAAGATTATAAAGACTAGATTCTGCACTATCAATTAACACAAGGTTTTTAAAATTATAATTTGCAATTTGTTTAGCAATTTCACATCCTATAGATCCTGCAGCACCTGTTATAACAATAACTTTTCCATTAAATTCTGTTTTTAAATTTGGGTTGTTCAATTGAATTGAGGTTCTTCCTAACAAATCTTCAATCTTTAAAGGTGTAATTTGTTGAGTTTTTAATGTATTTGCAATCCAGTTTTTGGTAGTAGGAACAATTTTTATTTTTACTGGTAACTTTGATAATGTATTTACAATTTGAAGTAATTGATTAGGTTTTATTAGTTGACAAGCAATTATAATTTCATCAATTTTTTTTGTAAAAACAAACTCATTATCAACCTCTTTAAAATTAAAAATTCTTAAACCATACAATTCATTATTAACTTTCTTGATATTATTTTCAATAAAACCAATTACATTTAATTTGTAAATAGTTTCTTCTGTTAACACCTTATATGTTATTTTACCCAACTCTCCAGTACCATAAATAAGAACTCTTTTCTCGTATTTTACATCTGAAATTATCAAATAATACAATTCTTTATACAAAAATCTACTTATTATAAAGAACAATTGGCTCAAAATAAAATGAATAAAAACAACTGAAAAAGAAAGATCCGAAAAACTAACAATTGATAATTTTGGACTTACAAACATCAGTCCAATAACAACCAACATGATTAATAAATTGGATTTAGTGATGCGTATCAAATTTTTAAAATCTGATTGTCTAACTATCCCTTTATAAGACCCTACAAATAAAAAACTAATACAAGCAATAATTAAGTACCATATAACATAAAATACCAGCGTAGTAGCTGGCATGTTAAATTTAAAATTGGATGCAATTAAAACAGTTAAAATAAAAGTGATAACAAGAATGTTGATATCAAACAACAATACTAAATAACGGAGGGTATTATTATTAATTATTTTTTTTAGCATTCTTAGAACTTTTTAAGCACCTCAATTATTCTACCCAAATCTTTCTCTGTTAAATTTGAACTACTAGGTAAACATAATCCTTTTTCAAATAAATTTTCTGAAACTCCACTAATATAAGCTTTGCAGTTTTTAAAAACAGGTTGTAAATGCATAGGTTTCCACAAAGGTCTAGATTCAATATTTTTAATTTCTAAAGCTTTTCTAATTTTTTCTCTTGTTTGAAAAGATGGTGTTTGAATAGTGGTTAACCATCTATTAGATTTAAACCCTTTTGGCTCTTCCAAAAACTTAAAATCTAAATTTTTCAACTCTTCAAAATACCTATCAAAAATTCTTCTTCTCGTCTTAACCCTATCTTCTAAAACCTCTAGCTGTCCTTTTCCTATTCCAGCTAATACATTGCTCATCCTATAATTATATCCTATTTGAGAATGTTGAAAATGAGGTGCTTGATCTTTAGCTTGTGTTGCTAAATAAATTGCTTTCTCTTTTTCTTTTTCAGAATTCACAATTAATGTCCCCCCGCCAGAAGTTGTTATAATTTTATTACCATTAAAAGAAAAAACACCATACA
Organism: uncultured Lutibacter sp.; assembly: GCF_947493565.1. Lineage (GTDB taxonomy): Bacteria > Bacteroidota > Bacteroidia > Flavobacteriales > Flavobacteriaceae > Lutibacter > Lutibacter aestuarii. The sequence continues at coordinate 237,219 of NZ_CANLRG010000004.1, forward strand.
AACCAAAAGTTCCACAGTATTTCTCATCTACTTTACTTCCCAAAGCTTCTGCACTATCTTCAACAATTGGTATGTTATATTTTTTACCAATTATTGAAATTTGTTGTGCTTTGTATGGCATCCCGTATAAATGTACTGCAATAATTGCTTTTGGTTTAACACCTTTTAAAATCCTTTCTTTTATTGCCTCTTCCAATAACATTGGGCACATATTCCAAGTATCTTTTTCACTATCCACAAAAACTGGTTTAGCACCTAAATAAACAATTGGATTTGCTGAAGCTGAAAACGTAAAACTTTGGCACAAAACCTCATCTCCAACACCAACACCAGCCATAATTAAAGCTAAATGTATTGCTGCTGTTCCAGAATTTAGAGCTACAACATATTTATTTTCTTTAATATAATTTTGAAGCCCTTGTTCAAAATCAGTTATATTTGAGCCTAAAGGGGCTACCCAATTACTATCAAGAGCTTCTTGTACATACGTTTGTTCATTCTGCCCTAAATGAGGAGATGAAAGCCATATTTTTTTTTCTTTATTTGCTAAGTTAGATTCCACAATTAAAACTACAGTTTTTTTATGGTTTATTGTTTTCTAATAAATTAAAAAAATTATAAATGAGGATTTAAGAGTACTTTTATACTCTTGCATATTAATTTTATATCTCCCCAAAAAGATTGGTTGTAGTAATAATTTAAATTTAAATGTACTTTTTCTGGGAATAAAACCTCATCATTATATTTTAAAGGATTTGTTTGTTTAGCTAACAAATCTTCTTCATTTGCATATTTTAAGGCTGCTTCACTTATTAAACCAGGCTTCAACTGTAATATTTTAATATTCTCTCCTTTCAAAGCATCATAATAACCTGGTAAATCTGGTCTTGGCCCTACAAAACTCATATTTCCTATCAAAATATTAATTAATTGTGGTGTTTCATCCAATTTATATTTTCTGAAAAATGCCCCAACTTTTGATATTTTGTTAGTATTTAAATGCAAAGTTCTAAATTTGAAAATTTTAAATTGTTTACCAAATTGTCCCACACGATTTTGAATAAAAATTCCATTTGAATTTGTATCAACACCTGCCATAAGCCATATGATAATTATAAATGGCCATCCTATAGTTAGACTAACAATTGCTAAAACAACATCAAAAATTCGCTTTAAAAACACTTTAAATATGTATATTATTTTAAAACTCTCAGCACTTACATAACACCTCTATCAAAAGGATGTTTTACCAAAGGTTTTAACACAAATGGGTGGTACTCTCCTTTTGCTCCAATTGGAGTGGCATGGCGTACATTATGAACAATCTCAATGGCTTGCCTTGGCGCTTCTATACCATATCCATTTCCTTTTAAAATTTCTTCATAAGAAATGGTGTGCAAATCTGTAAAACCTCCACTAAATTCTAGTTCTTCATCTTCTACAGTAATTGATCTAAATGTTCTTTGTCCTTTGGCTTTAATTTCATCAGGAAGCACATCATAGTTTATAGATAAAAACCAACGAACTCTAGCTTTTTCAAACTCTAAATATCCTGCAGATCGGTCATGAGTATTTACATGTACAACATTTTGTTTTACATCACCAAAAATCCAAGAAAGCATATCAAAAAAATGCACTCCAATGTTCGTAGCTATTCCTCCAGATTTTGAAACATCACCTTTCCAAGAGGTATAATACCAATGCCCACGCGATGTAAGATAGGTTAAATCAATATTATACACTTTATCTTTTGGACCATTATCAATTTTATTTTTTAACGCTATAATACTAGGATGAACTCGTAGCTGTAATATATTGTATATTTTTTTATTGGTTTCTTTTTCAATTTTAGCTAAAGCATCAATGTTCCATGGGTTTAAAACCAATGGTTTTTCACAAATAGCGTCTGCTCCCTGTCTTAAAGCAAAACGAATATGTGCGTCATGTAAATAATTTGGTGTACAAATACTTACATAATCCAACGTTGTTTGTTGCTCATATATTAATTTGGAAATATGACGATCAAAACGTTCAAATTCAGTAAAAAAGTCTGCATTTGGAAAATAACTATCCATAATTCCAACACTGTCAAATTTATCTAATGCAGCAATTAAGTTATTATCCGTTTGTTTGATAGCTTTCATATGCCTTGGAGCTATATATCCACTAGCGCCTATTAATGCAAAATTTTTCATTTTTTTCATTTAAATTAAAGTTTTCCATTTACTTTACAAGGTAACACTCCTTTTACATCATAAATTACTCCATTTTTGCTAAGGTAGGAATCGAAATTTATTTGTAAAAACTCTTGATGTGCCACTGCCAAAACAATACCGTCGTAAGTTTTTTTAGGTATTTTTTGAACAGTTTTTATTTGATATTCTTGTTGTACTTCATTTGGATTAGCCCAAGGGTCAAACACCGTTACGTTGGTTCCAAAATCTTCCAACTGTTTAACAACATCAACAACTTTTGTATTTCTAACATCAGGACAGTTTTCTTTAAAAGTAATTCCTAAAACTAATATTTGCGCATTTTTAATTTCAATATCATTTTTAACAAACAGTTTAATTACTTCTGAAGCTACATACTGTCCCATACTATCATTCATTCTTCTTCCAGCCAATATAATTTCAGGATGATAACCTACTTCTTGTGCTTTTTGAGCTAGATAATAAGGATCAACACCAATACAATGTCCACCAACTAAACCTGGTTGAAACTTTAAAAAGTTCCACTTTGTTGATGCAGCTTCTAAAACTGCTTGAGTATCTATATTTAATAGGTTAAATATTTTTGCTAATTCATTTACAAAAGCAATATTAATATCTCTTTGAGAGTTTTCAATAACTTTTGCCGCTTCTGCCACCTTAATAGAAGGGGCTAAATGAGTTCCAGCTGAAATTACTGAAGCGTAAAGGTTATTTACCTTTTCACCAATTTTTTTGGTTGAACCTGAAGTTACTTTTAAAATTTTATCGACTGTGTGTTCTTTGTCTCCTGGATTGATACGTTCAGGAGAATATCCAACAAAAAAGTCTTTATTAAAAGTTAACTCTGAAGCCCTCTCTAAAATTGGCACACATACCTCTTCTGTTGCGCCTGGATAAACTGTAGACTCATAAATTACAACATCGCCTTTTTTTAAGACACTACCAACCGTTTCACTAGATTTTATTAATGGAATTAAATTTGGTTTATTATTTTTATCCACAGGTGTTGGAACGGTAACAATATAATAATTACAATTGGTTAAATCACTGATGTTGTTTGTACAATAAAGTCCTTTATTAGTGGAAGAAACATCAACCAAAACTTCACTTAAAGTTTTAGAATTAACCTCTAATGTAACATCTAACCCTTTTTTTAATTCAGTTACTCTTTTTTGATTAATATCATAACCTATTACCGAATATTTTGTAGCAAATAAACGAGCTAATGGTAACCCAACATACCCTAAACCTATAACAGCAATTTTAATAGTTTCTTTCATTTATTACTATTGATTTTTATATTTTTCAATATACCATTTTACTGTTTTTAAAATACCTGTTTCAAAATTTTCATCAGCTTTCCAACCTAATTCATTTTTAATTTTAGAAGCATCAATGGCGTATCTGAAATCGTGGCCAGCTCTATCTTCAACATAGGTAATTTGATCTTTATAGCTTTTATTTGGTAAAGGCACTAATTCATCTAATAATTCGCAAATTTTATGAGCTATATAATTATTGGTTCGCTCATTTTCACCTCCAATGTTGTATACCTCTCCACTTTTTCCTTTATAAAATGCCAATTCAATTCCCTTACAATGATCTAATACATATAACCAATCTCTAATATTTTTTCCATCGCCATAAATTGGGATATCGTTACCTTGTAGCGCTTTTTTTACAACTGTTGGAATTAATTTCTCATTATTTTGTTTAGGCCCGTAATTATTTGAACAATTTGTTATTACAGTATTCATTCCATAAGTATGATGGTAACTTCTAACTATTAAATCGCTACTTGCTTTGGATGCGCTATATGGTGAATTTGGTGCGTATGCTGTTTGTTCAGTAAACAATCCGGTTTCTCCTAAACTACCATAAACCTCGTCGGTAGAAACATGTAAAAAACGACTATTTTCGTATCCTTTTTTAATTACAAACGGTTTTTCCATCCAATATTTATAAGCAACGTCAATTAGGGTAAATGTACCTAATACATTAGTTTTTACAAATATATCAGGATGAGCAATAGAATTATCAACATGTGATTCTGCGGCTAAATGAATTACATTGGTTATTATATGATGCTGAAAAATACGCTCTATTAAACCTCTGTCACAAATATCTCCTTTAATAAATGTAAAATTTTTAGCATTTTTTACCGTATTTAAATTAGCTTCATCACCAGCATAGGTTAACAAATCAAGTACAACAATTCTAAAATCAGGATATTTTTCAACAAAATATTCCACTAAATTTGAACCTATAAATCCTGCTCCTCCTGTAATTAATATTGACTTCATTTTTTAATTGATTAAGTTAATACACTTTTTTAAAGATGTTTCCCAATAAGGGATTTTTATATCAAACGTTTGCTGTATTTTTTCAGTATTCAACAAGCTAAATTTTGGTCTTTTAGCTTTGGTTTTAAATTGTTGAGATGTTGTAGGTTCAATTTTACAAGTACGATTAGAAATTTTAATTATTTCTTTTGCAAATTGATACCAACTACACTTTCCACTGTTTGCATAGTGAAATATTTGTACCCCTTCCGTTTGTAAAAATGGTATTATTTTTAAAATGGCAGAAGCTAAATCTACTGCATATGTTGGAGATCCTATTTGGTCATTCACTACCGAAATACCATCCTTCTCTTCGCATAACTTTAAAATTGTTTTTACAAAGTTTTTTCCATGTGGAGCGTATAACCAAGACGTTCTTATAATTAAGGTATTTGGCGGGTTTATTTTTAAAAGCTCTTTTTCTCCTTCTAATTTACTATGTCCATATTTATTTTGGGGATTGGTTATGGCTATCTCTTTGTACGGAAATTCGGAAGTTCCATCAAAAACATAATCGGTAGAAATATGAATTAATTTTAATTGATGTTTTTTGGTTAGTTGACCAATATTTTGAACTGCTAAGCAATTAATTTTGTAAGCAAGCTCTTCTTCATCTTCCGCTTTATCAACATTTGTATAAGCTGCACAATTAATTATTAAAGTAACCTTATTTTTAACAATATATTTTTCAAGCTCTTCAAAATCTAAAATATTTAGTGTATGCTTATTGGTAAATAAAAACTTGAATTGAGGATACTCCTCTTTCTCTAAATTTACCAAAGACAACCCTAATTGACCTCCCGAACCTGTTACCAGAATAGTTTCCATCAAATTAATAAATTGTTTCAAATACTTTTGCCTCTTTAAATACTGGTTGATTTTTATCTTTATCTGAAATACATAAATTATCGTCAATAACTTGCCAATTGATATTTAAATCAGAATCGTTATATAAAATTCCTGCTTCAGATTTTTTGTGGTAATAATTGTCAACTTTATAACTAAAAATAGCTTCGTTACTTAATACTTTATAGCCATGAGCAAATCCTTTAGGAATAAATAATTGATGCTTATTTTCATCACTCAATTCAACGGCCACATAGTGACCAAATGTTGAAGAGTTTTTTCTAATATCCACTGCTACATCCAATACTTTTCCATAAATAACCCTCACCAATTTAGATTGTGCAAATGGTGGTAACTGATAATGCAACCCTCTTAAAACTCCTTTTACTGATTTAGATTCATTATCTTGACAAAATTTCACCTGATACCCTAAAAAATTTTCAAAAGCTTCTTTTTTAAAACTTTCAAAAAAATAACCTCTTTTATCATAAAAAACAGTAGGTTTACATAAAACTACATCTGGTATGGCTGTTCTACTAAATTCCAATAGTGTATTATTTTGCTACGCGAAGTAAATACTCCCCATATTCGTTATTTTTATATTCTTTAGCTAAAGCTATTAATTGTTCTTTGGTGATAAAGCCATTTTCAAATGCTATTTCTTCAATACAGGCAATTTTTAAGCCTTGCCTTTTTTCTATTGTTTGAATAAAGTTTGAAGCTTCTAATAAAGAATCTTGTGTTCCTGTATCTAGCCAAGCATATCCTCTACCCATTAATTTCATTTTTAAATTGCCTTTTTCCAAATATGTTTGATTTACAGTAGTAATTTCTAATTCACCTCTTTCGCTTGGTTTTATTTCTTTTGCAATTTTAACTACCGAATTAGGATAAAAGTACAACCCTACTACAGCATAATTACTTTTTGGGTTTTTGGGTTTTTCTTCAATACTAACCACATTTTTATTTATGTCAAACTCCGCAACTCCATATCGTTGAGGTTCGTGAACATAATATCCAAAAATAGTAGCATTTTGTTCTTCTGAAACATTTTTTACAGCCTTACTAAGTAGCTTTTCTATACCAGCACCATAAAAAATATTATCTCCTAAAATTAAACAAACATCATCATTCCCAATAAACTCCTCACCTAAAATAAAAGCTTGAGCCAAACCATCAGGTGAATGCTGTTCTATATAAGAAAATTTTAATCCCAGTGAAGTGCCATTACCCAACAGTTTTTTAAAGTTGGGTAAATCTTGAGGTGTTGAGATGATTAAAATTTCTTTTATTCCAGCCAGCATTAAAACAGATAATGGATAATAAATCATAGGTTTATCATATACTGCCAACAATTGCTTTGATGTTCCTTTGGTAATAGGATACAGCCTTGTTCCTGAGCCACCTGCTAGTATAATTCCTTTCATTTTAAATAGGTTTAAGCTATTATGCGAAAATAACTATTTATATCCTATTTTAATGATTATTCAATCTTAAATTATTTGAATTAAGGTTGACTCTTCAAAATTTAAATGATGATTAGAAAATAACTCTCCAACTTCACTCTAAATAAATAGTTAGTTTTCATTAACAAATAGCGTATTTTTATAAACAAATGGATGATTTTAATCAATAAACGGTATATTTTTTGGATTTTTCAATTTTATTTTGTTATTTTAACATTCGTTAAAAACGAAGCTATTTTTGAATAGAATAAACCAACACCAAACTCTTTTTTATGAAATCTATATATTTAAATGAAAGTTGCTCTTCAAAATCTATTAGCGAGTTTGCCAAAAAAACATACAAAACCTATTTTGAACACTACAAATCAAGGAATCTCACTCCAATGCCATTAGAAGAGTTTATAAAAAATTACCGCAGCTAAATTTCTTAATCAACAAAATTATTTAGCCCTTTTTGAGAGTGAAAATTGTATGAATGAACGCTTTTTTATAAAGCAATAAAAAAAGCATCTCAATTGAGATGCTTTTTTGCGGTCTGGACGGGACTCGAACCCGCGACCCCCTGCGTGACAGGCAGGTATTCTAACCAGCTGAACTACCAGACCGTTGCTCTTAGCGGATGCAAATATAAACAATATATTTTATGAACTAAATTTTAGAATAGAAAATTTTATAAAAAAGTTCAAGTTTATATTTACTTTAGTTTCTGAATTAATAATCTAGCACATGCTTTTCCAACACAAAACATACAAATTCTCCTTCAAAAACAAGGGTTGATCTGCTATAAACTACTGATTTTACAAGTATTTTTTTTTCATTAACTCTGTTAATAATAGCAGCTTCGGCTTTTAACTTATCACCTAATTTTACGGGCTTTAAGAATTTAATTTCTGCTTTTCCTAATACTACTGTTGGTTCATTTATTGAAAGCATTGCGGCATAGTCAGCTAAACCAAATATAAAACTCCCATGGGCAAGTCCAAAATTATCAACAATCATTTCTTTAATAATTGTCAGTTCAACTGTAGCCTTTTCATTTTCAAGAGCTACTACAGCTCCAACAAATTTTTCAGAAGTCTCTAAATGAGTATTTTGCTTAATTTCATTCATTTTTTTTAATTTAAATTAATTATCAATTAAGACTTTTTAGAAGTAGTAAACTTTTATAAATAAAAAAATCCTTGAGTTTTCAAGGATTTTTTTGCGGTCTGGACGGGACTCGAACCCGCGACCCCCTGCGTGACAGGCAGGTATTCTAACCAGCTGAACTACCAGACCGTTGCTCTTAGCGGATGCAAATATAAATGTGTTTTTGATAATAGCAAAGCTTTTTTTTAAAAAATATTACAAAAACCTTTTTCTACTAATTAAATACGATATTAATACTTGATGAAATCCTTTATGAATATCTACAGGAACATAATCTATCTTATATTGCATACATTTCAGCTTTAATTCATTAAAATATTTATCCATCTCTTTTTGGTAATTTTCTTTAACTGTAGAAGCATATAAATTAATTTCATCTCCTGTTTCAATATCAATAAATTTTTTAGGTGAATTTTCAAAATCGAAATCATATTCTAACTTCCCATCAAATGTATGAAACAATACAACTTCATGTTTATTATATTTTAAATGACGTAAAGCTTCAAAAAGCTCATTCTCATTTTTAGTAACTTGAAACATATCAGTAAATAAAAAAATGAGTGAACGTTTATGTATTTTTTCAGAAATTTCGTGAAGCAACGTGTAAGTATCTGTTGCAGCATCCGATTCTTGCACTAATAAATTTTCTAATTTATGTAACAACATTCTTCGGTGTCTATCACTCCCTTTTGCAGGAGCGTAATAATCGCTTTTATCACTATAAATACTTAACCCAATAGCATCTCTTTGTCGCTTTAATATTTCTAATAATGCTGCTGAAGCTATTGCAGAAAAACCTATTTTAGATAAATTATTTATAGATATATTTTTAATAATTGGATAATGCATAGAAGCTGAATTATCAATAATTATATGGCACCTTAAATTGGTTTCCTCTTCATACCTTTTGACAAATAATTTTTTTGTTTTAGCATATAACTTCCAATCAATATGCTTTGTGCTTTCCCCTTTGTTATAAAGTCTATGCTCTGCAAATTCAACTGAAAATCCGTGAAAAGGACTTTTATGCATCCCTGTTATAAATCCTTCAACTATTTGGTTTGCTAATAGTTCAAGATTGTTAAGTTCTGATATTTGTTGTACTGAATTGGTAGCCATATGTATTAATATTTGTAAATATAGTATATAAAAAGAAAAAGGCTTAACATAATTGTTAAGCCTTAGAAAATATTAGAATCATTATATTTTACAAATGAGCATCAATTTTTTGAGCATATGTTGCTTTTGGAGCTACACCAACTTGTTTTTCAACAACTTCACCCCCTTTAAAAACTAATACGGTTGGGATGTTTCTAACCCCATATTTGGCTGCAAATTCTTGATTTGCATCCACATCAACTTTTGCAATTGTTGCTTTTCCTTCATATTCTGTTGTTAATTGATCCATAATTGGAGCAACCATTCTACAAGGACCGCACCAAGCTGCCCAAAAATCAACCATTACTGGTTTGTCTGATTGTAATACTACTTCGTTAAAAGTTGCATCTGTTACTTCTAATGCCATGTTATATCTTTTTTATTAATATTTCTTTAAATATAAATACAAAAGTAATCAAAAAAATAACCAAAGCAATTCTACTTATATTACTTTTATTTATGACACTATTTACGATTGTAATATTAAAGAATTCAGTTACATTTATTAAAACACTTCTTGAGCAATAGCCTTAATATTATCTGATTTCCCCATAGAATAAAAATGTACTACTGGAACACCTGCTTTAATTAATTCTTTTGATTGATTGATTGCCCATTCAACGCCTAATTGTCTTACTTGCTTATTATCTTTACATTTTTCAATTTCTGAAATTAAAATATCTGGAACATCCAATCTAAAAACTTGAGGTAGAATTTGTAAATGTCTTTTAACTGCTATAGGTTTAATCCCAGGTATTATAGGCACAGATATCCCTATTTCTCTAGCTTTTTTTACAAATTCAAAATATTTATCATTATCAAAAAACATTTGCGTTACTATATAGTCTGCTCCAGCATCCACTTTATCTTTCAATCTTTTTAAATCTGAATCCATACTTGGTGCTTCTAAATGTTTTTCAGGGTATCCAGCAACACCAATACAAAAATCTGCATTATACGGAGTTTCAATAATTTCATGTAAATACTTTCCCTTATTTAAATCACTTATTTGAGAAACTAATTCGGACGCATACTGATGACCGTCTTTAGATGCTTGAAAATATTTTTCGTGTTTCATAGCATCACCACGTAAAGCCATTACATTATCTAAACCTAAATAATGACAATCTACCAATACGTACTCAGTTTCTTCTTTAGTAAAACCTCCACACAATACATGTGGAATAGCATCTACATTGTATTTATATTTTAATGAAGCGCAAATTCCAACTGTACCCGGTCTCATACGAGTAATTTTTTGCTCTAATAATCCACTTTCTTTTGGTATATATACATGCTCTTCTCTAGATGTAGTTACATCAATAAAAGGAGGTTTAAATTCCATTAAAGGATCAATATTATTGTATAAATCTTGAATGTTTTGACCTTTTTGTGGCGGTACAATTTCAAACGAAAATAATGTTTTTCCTTGAGCTTGTTTTATATGTTCTGTTACTTTCATTCCTTTTGTTAAAATTTAATAGTTAAGGTGTTTCAACTCAAAACTTTTATTTAAAAAAATCTTTCACCCTAATTTATTCGGCTAAATTTGGACTCAACCATCTTTTTGCGACTTCAAAATCCATTTTCTTACGAATGGCAAAATCTTTTACTTGTTCTTGTGTAATTTTACCTAATCCAAAATATTTTGCTTGATCACTGGCAAAGTAATATCCTGAAACCGATGCCGCTGGCCACATAGCCAAACTATCTGTTAATTCAACACCAATGGCTTCTTTCACATTTAGCAGTTGCCAAATAGTTGTTTTTTCATTATGATCTGGACAAGCTGGATATCCTGGGGCTGGACGAATTCCTACATAATTTTCTTTGATTAATTCTTCATTTGACAGTTGTTCATTTTTAGCATATCCCCAATATTTGATTCTTACTTTTTCATGCAAATATTCTGCAAACGCTTCAGCCAATCTATCTGCTAAAGCTTTAATCATAATAGAATTATAATCGTCATGATTCTTTTCAAATTCTGCAGCCAATTCTGCAGTTCCAAACCCAGTTGAAACACAAAAACTACCAATATAATCTTTGATATTGGTTTCTTTAGGCGCTATAAAATCGGACAACGCTATTGAAGGAATGCCTTCTTTCTTTTTTAATTGCTGACGTAATGTGAATATAGTTGTTTTCACCTTATTTCTATCTTCATCTTTATATACTTCAATATCATCAATACACGAGTTAGCAGGAAAAATTCCAAATACCGCTTTCGCTTTAAGCAATTTTTGATCTATTACTTTTTGAAGTAATTCTTTAGCATCTTTAAATAAGTTAGTAGCTTCTTTACCTACAACTTTATCAGTTAAAATAGCTGGGTATTTTCCATGCAATTCCCAGCTTCTAAAAAAGGGACTCCAATCAATATATGCTAACAATTTATTTAATTCGAAATCTTCTATTGTTTTAGTTCCTATAAAACTTGGAACAGCAATATTCGAGGTATTCCAATCTATTTTAAATTTATTTTTTCGAGCTTCATCTAAAGATAAGTATTCTTTTTTACTAGCTCTGCTCAAAAAACCTTCACGAACTTTAACATAATCGGCTTTTATATCTCCAATATATTTTTGATTGATTCTATTATTTAATAAATCTCCTACCACAGTTACAGCACGAGAAGCATCATTTACATGAACTACAGCATTGGAATATTGCGTATCTATTTTTACAGCAGTATGTGCTTTTGAGGTAGTCGCTCCTCCAATTAATAATGGAACTTTGAATTTTAGCCGTTCCATTTCTTTTGCTAAAAAAGCCATTTCATCTAAACTTGGGGTAATTAAACCGCTTAAACCTATTACATCTACATTTTCAGATTTTGCAGTTTCAATAATTTTGTCGGGAGCCACCATAACACCTAAATCAACTATATCATAATTATTACAACCCAAAACAACACCCACTATATTTTTTCCTATATCATGGACATCTCCTTTTACTGTTGCTAATAAAATTTTTCCATTGGCTTTACTTACTTCTCCTTTTTCAGCTTCAATATAAGGAAGTAAGTAGGCAACCGCTTTTTTCATTACCCTAGCTGACTTTACAACTTGAGGCAAAAACATTTTTCCAGAGCCAAATAAATCACCAACTACATTCATACCAATCATTAAATTTCCTTCAATAACTTCAATTGGTTTTGCAACTTGTTGTCTAGCTTCTTCAATATCTTCAATTATAAATTCATCCAGCCCTTTTACTAAGGCATGGGTAATTCTGTCTTGTAATGTTTTTTCACGCCAAGACAAATCTACTTTCTGTTCTTTAGCAGTTCCTTTTACAGTTTCTGCAAAATTTAATAAACGTTCTGTGGCATCTTCTCTTCTATTTAAAATAACATCTTCAACATATTCCAACAAGTCTTTAGGAATTTCATCATAAACTTCTAACATTGTTGGGTTTACTATTCCCATATTCATTCCAGCTTTGATTGCATAATACAAAAACACCGAATGCATTGCCTCGCGAACAACATTATTTCCTCTAAAAGAAAATGAAACATTACTAACTCCTCCACTTACACTTACATTTGGTAAATTTTTACGTACCCAACGAGTAGCTTCAATAAAATCGATGGCATTTAATTTATGCTCATCCATTCCTGTTGCAACTGGAAAAATATTTAAATCGAAAATAATATCTTCAGAAGGAAAGTTAACTTTGTTTACCAAGATATCGTATGATCGTTTTGCTATTTCTATTCTTCTATCATAAGTATCTGCTTGACCAATTTCATCAAAAGCCATAATAATTACAGCCGCACCATAACGTTTTATAAGCTTTGCTTGATGTATAAATTGTGCTTCACCTTCTTTTAAACTAATTGAATTTACTACACATTTACCTTGAGCCACTTGCAAACCCGCTTCAATAATTTCCCATTTAGAACTATCAATCATGATAGGTACACGTGCAATATCTGGTTCTGCTGCAATTAGGTTCATAAAGCGCACCATAGAATCTTTTCCATCAATCAACCCATCATCCATATTGATGTCTATAATTTGCGCTCCTCCTTCAACTTGATGACGTGCAATTGCTAAAGCCTCGTCAAATTTTTCTTCTTTAATTAATCGTAAAAATTTACGAGAGCCTGCTACATTGGTACGTTCTCCTACATTAATAAAGTTACTATCTGGAGTAATAATCAAAGGCTCTAAACCTGATAATTTTAAGTATTTTTTAGTTTCATTCATCATACAACATACCTTGGTTTATAATTTTCTACTAAATTGGAAATTGCTTTTATATGTGCTGGTGTTGTTCCACAACAACCTCCAATAATATTTACCAAACTTTTATCTAAATATTCTTTAATTTGAGCAGCCATTTCCTCTGGTGTTTCATCATATTCTCCAAAAGCATTTGGCAAACCAGCATTTGGATGCGCTGAAATTCCTATGTTAGATTTTTGAGCCAGAACTTCTAAATGAGGTGTTAATTGCTTTGCCCCTAACGCACAATTAAAACCTATAGAAACTAATGGAATATGTTCAACTGAAATTAAAAATGCTTCAGCTGTTTGTCCAGACAAAGTTCTTCCACTTGCATCCGTAATAGTTCCGCTCAACATAATAGGTATTTCCATCTCTCTTTCTTCTTTTACTTCCTCTATAGCAAACAATGCAGCCTTGGCATTAAGTGTATCAAAAACTGTTTCAACCAATAATACATCGGCACCCCCATCAATTAAAGCCTCAACTTGTTGTTTATAAGCTTTTCTTAAATCTTCAAAAGTAACCGCTCTAAACCCTGGATCATTTACATCAGGTGACATACTTGCGGTTCTATTTGTTGGTCCAATTGAACCTGCTACAAAACGTGGCTTTAATGGATTTTTTAAAGTAAATTCTTCAGCGATTTCTTTGGCAATTTTAGCTGATTGATAATTGAGTTCGTACACATATTCTTCCATTCCATAATCTGCCATGGCAATAGTTGTACTTGAAAAGGTATTGGTCTCTATAATATCAGCTCCTGCTTCTAAATATTTTTTATGAATTTCTTTAATAGCTTGTGGCTGCGTTATAGAAAGCATATCATTATTCCCTTTTACTGAAATATGATACTCTTTAAATTGTTCGCCTCTATAGTCTTCTTCAGAAAATTTATATTGCTGAATCATGGTTCCCATGGCACCATCAAGTACTAAAATTCTATGCTGTAGTATGTTTTTAAATTCTTCCATCGTAAATAATTACCATAAATTGTAGATTATTATTAAAAAAGAAGAAGTTACTTTGTGAAGTATTCTTAGTTATCTTCCCACAAATGTATGCGGTAGAATGTAGCACCTTCTTTAACAATAAAGGGTTGCTAAGGCTTCATCAGGTCTATTCCCTCTGCCTTTCTTAATAACAATTTCAGTTTATTTATGAACTTTTGTGCAAATAAACGGCTTATTCCTTTTATTTACAAATGATTTTAAAATTTTATCTATTTTGACAACAAATTCTTAGTTAATTCATTTAATTGCAAAACCTTAGTAGAAAAATCAGCTTTCAAAGTATTTCTATATACATTTAAATTTTTTGCTAAATTATCAATCTCATTAGGAATCACACTCTCTAAAAACTGACGCAATCTTTTGGCCAATGTTGGCGATTGCCCATTGGTTGAAATTGCAATTTTAACAGCTCCTTTGGTTACAATTCCTCCCATATAAAAATCACAATACGGTGGGTTATCAGCAACATTGACCAATAAATTTTTAGCCTTACAATGCTGATATGCTTTGGTGTTTACCTTTAAAGAATTTGTACAAATAATCACCAAGTGTTTATCTTTTAAAAAAGACTTTTTATAAGAACTTTTTATAAGTTCCACATGATGTTTTTTAGATAATTCAATTAATTCAGGCGCAAAAGTTAAAGATACCATAGTTACCTTAGCATTCGGGCTCGATTTTAACAAAAAAGTTAATTTTTCTAACCCAACATTACCTCCTCCAATAATTAACACTTGAAGTTCAGACACTTTTAAAAAAACTGGATACAATTCGTTATGTTTTGCACTCATTATTATTCCTTTTATGCAGGTAAATAAGTAAACTCTTCATAAAATGAGCGTAGCTTTACACTTTCTTTTACCACTTCACCAACAATAATAATAGCTGGTGATGATAGTTTTTTTTGCTCAACCACCTCTTGAATTGAATTTATGGTACCTACTCCTATTTTTTCATTACTAGTTGTTCCATTTTGAATAATTGCAGTTGGAATATCTCCTTTACCATACTTTCTAAATATGGGAACAATCTTAGCAAGTTTACTCATTCCCATTAAAATAACTACCGTAGCTGTAGATTGAGCTGCCAAATAGATATCTTTAGATAATTTATTATCTGAAGTGGTTCCAGTAATTACCCAAAAGCTCTCAGAAACACCTCTTTTGGTTAATGCTATTCCTGCGCTTGCAGGAACTGCCATAGATGAGGAAATACCTGAAATTATTTCTGTTTCTATCCCAAAAGAAGTTAAATAATCTATTTCTTCACCACCTCTTCCAAAAATAAATGGATCTCCTCCTTTTAATCTTACAACATTGCCGTATTCAAAAGCATTTTCCAACATTAATTTATGAATTTCTTCTTGTGAAAAACTATGTATTCCTTTACGCTTTCCTACAAAAATTTTTTTAGCTGTTACTGAAACATAGCTCAATAAATCACGATTAACTAAAGCATCATAAAGCACTACTTTTGCGTTTTTTAATGCATTTACTCCTTTAACAGTAATTAAATCTGGATCACCAGGTCCTGCACCAATTAAAGTTACTTTTGGTTTTTTATTGTTTTTCATTGGTAAAAGTTTTAGCTCTAAATTCACTTACTTTTTCATAAAATAAAATAGCATCATTTAAATAGTTTTTTGCAAAATGTGTAGTAGGTGCATTGTTTTTAATTTGGTAAACTAATTGAGAAAATGTTTGCCCCAAATCAATACTTTTACCAAAAACCTCTTCGAATTGAGTTATAATTCCTGCTTGTGTATTTGTTTTTTTTCCTTCAGTTATCAACAAAGCTTTAGCTGTATTTACCAAACTTGTGTAAGAATAATATATACTATCGGAAAATTGAAGGAGTTTTAAAGATTCCTTTGCATTTTCTAATTTTTCTTTGCTTTCAAATAATAAAGTAGCTACTAAATCTATCACTACACCTGCACATTCTCCCACACCTACGGCTTTTATATAAGGGTTATCACTCCCCCAATCTACAAAATCACTTTCTTTTAAATTTGAACTATCTGCCAAAGGTTTTAATAAATTATAAAAATAAATTTCACCATTTCTATCGTAATACTCTAAAAATGACTCTTTTTCAATTTTATTTGATTTATAATCATTTAAAATAAACCTTAAAGCATTAGGTCCTCTTTTACTCGGAATTTTAATTACTTTATTGGCAACTCTACCTTTCCCATTTCCTAAAACTCCTCCACCTAATAAAACTTGCAATGCTGGTGCTACCAAATTTCCATACTTTATTGTCATTCCTTGAAATCCAATATGCGCCATAGAATGCTGACCACAAGAGTTCATGCAACCACTAATTTTTATAGCAATTTCTTTGTTTTTAAGATATTGAGGAAACTCATTTTTCAACACCTTTTCCAATTCTGTTGTAATTCCAGTACTACTTGCAATTCCTAGATTACACGTATCGGTTCCAGGACAAGATGTGATATCAACTGTAGAATTGTAACCCACCTCTGTAAAACCTAATTTGGACAGTTCTACATAAAAATAAGGAAGAAGTTCATTTTTAACATGGCGAATTAAAATATTTTGGCGCAAGGTTAATCGCAACTCATTGGCTGCATATTTTTTAATTAAATCTGCTAATAAACGAGCTTTATTAGTGTAAAAATCACCTAAAGGAATCTTGATTCCAATTGCTGAAAACCCCTGTTGTTTTTGAGAAATTACATTGATTGATTTCCATAGTTCAAAGGCTTCTTTATCTTCAATAACTACTTTTGGAGCTTTTAACTTTGAAATTGTTGGTACGCTCCCATATTTGGAGGCATCAATTTTATAAACCGAATAAGAAAGTGCTTTTTTTTCTTCAATTACCAATTTTAAAAAGGCTTTTAAACCAATTTCTTTAACTAAAAATTTAAGTCGTGCTCTTGCTCTTTTTACTCGTTCTCCATGCCTATCGAAAACTCTTAAAATTGCTTCTGTTAAAGGGATTATTTTTTCTTCTGAAATAAATTCAAATAAGGTATCAGCCAAACGTGCTTGTGAGCCTAACCCTCCAGCTAACATTACTTTAAATCCTTTTTTTCCATCTTTAATTTTAGCAATAAAACCCAAATCGTGCATAAAACTTAACGCAGTATCTTCATCTGTTCCTGAAAATGAAATTTTAAACTTTCTCCCCATTTCTTGACAAATTGGATTTCTTAAAAAGAATTCAAAAACAGCATGTGCATACGGAGAAACATCAAAAGGCTCATTAATATCAATTCCTGCAGTTTCAGAAGCAGTTACATTTCTAACGGTATTTCCGCAGGCCTCTCGTAGTGTAATATCATCTTTTTCTAACTGCGACCAAAGTTCAGGCGTTCTGTCTAAACTCACATGATGAATTTGAATATCCTGACGTGTAGTGATATGCAATCTACCACGAGAATATTCATCGGAAACCTCACAAATTCTGTGTAATTGTTCGCTCGTTAATTTTCCATAAGGTAATTTGATACGAATCATTTGTACTCCAAACTGACGTTGCCCATAAACACCTCTTGCCAAACGTAAACTTCTAAAACGTTCTTCGTCAATTTTTCCTTCGTAATAAAGTTTAATTTTTTTTTCGAGGTCAATAATATCCCTCTCGACGATCGGATTTTCGATCTCGCTTCTAAAACTTTGCATAATGTTAGATTTTTTTAGTTAGTGGTAGTATGCTCCTAGTTCATAAAAAATTATGAATTTAATTAATTATATATATTATTGATTTTTAGCTACTTATATTATTCGATAAATCCAACCCCAACGGTATTGTTTGATTGAGGATCTATTAAAATAAAAGCTCCATTTGTTCTATGTTCTTTAAATGAATCGAAAAATATAGGTTTGTTTAATTGAAATGACACTGATGCAATATCATTCATTTCTAAATTTGAAACATTGGTTTCTACACCAGAAAAATCTGTTTCAATTTTATTAAGTATTGCTGTTACTTTGGCTAATACTTTATTTACTCCATGCTGTAAAACATATTTTGATCCTGACACCAGTTGTTTGGCATCCATCCAAGAGATTGTTGCTGTAAATCGTTTGTCAATTTTAGGGAGTTCTGTTGCTTTTACAATCATATCTCCTCTACTTACATTTACATCATTTTCTAAAGTTACAGAAATCGAAGATCTTCTTGAGGCACTCTCGTATTTTTGATCGTTAAAATAAATTTCTTTTACCTTGGTTTTTGTTTCCGAAGGCAAAACTACCACTTCATCTCCCACTTGAATATCTCCTCCATATACTTTACCTGCGTAACCTCTAAAATCATGAAATTCTTCTGTTTTAGGTCGTATCACATATTGTACAGGGAAACGCATTTTTCCATTATTGTAAATATCATCAGTATCTAAATTTTCTAAATGAGAAATTAAAGTTTCTCCTTGATACCAAGACATTACATCCGATTTTTCTACAACATTATCTCCTTTTAAAGCACTTACAGGGATGAATGTTATGTTTTGATCTTCATAATCACTTTTTTCAACTAATTTTTGAAAATCATCTTTTATTTCATTGTAACGATCTTCAGAAAAATTAACTAAATCCATTTTATTAATGGCCACAATTACATCTTTTATTCTTAATAAGTTGTTAATGAAAAAATGACGATAGGTTTGTTCTATAACACCGTGTCTAGCATCAATTAAAATAATGGCTGCCTGTGAAGTTGAAGCTCCAGTAACCATATTTCTAGTATATTCTACATGACCAGGAGTATCTGCTATAATATAACTTCTGGTATTTGTTGAAAAATAAATATGAGCTACGTCAATTGTAATTCCTTGTTCTCGTTCTGCAACCAAACCATCTGTAGCTAAAGAAAAATCTAAATAATCATATCCCTTTTGTTTACTACTACGTTCAATTGCTTCTAATTTATCGTCTGTAAGTGATTTGGTATCGTATAATAACCTTCCAATTAAGGTACTTTTACCATCATCTACACTTCCTGCTGTTGCTATTTTTAATACTTCCATTTTTTACCTTTATTGTTTGTTAAAAATACCCTTGTTGTTTACGTTTTTCCATTGCTGCTTCTGATCTTTTATCATCAATTCTAGCACCTCGTTCTGAGATACTTGAATCTCGTATTTCTGCCACCACTTCACTAATTGTTGTGGCGTAAGAATCTACAGCAGCAGTACAACTCATATCGCCAACGGTTCTAAAACGTACCATTCGTTCTTCAACCTCTTCTTCTTCATCTTTATATACATGTTCTGAAGCTGACCAAATTAGCCCATCCCTAACAAAAATATCTCTTTTATGAGCAAAATAGATTGAAGGAATTTCTAAGTCTTCATTTTCAATATAAGTCCAAACATCTAACTCTGTCCAGTTTGAAATTGGAAAAACACGTACATTTTGCCCTAAATCTATATTACCATTTAACATATCAAATAGTTCTGGTCGTTGATTTTTTTCATCCCATTGGCCAAAATCATCACGTACTGAAAAAATACGTTCTTTTGCCCTTGCTTTTTCTTCGTCTCTTCTTGCACCACCTATACAAGCATCAAATTTAAGTTCTTCTATGGCATCTAAAAGCGTAGTTGTTTGCAACATATTTCTACTTGAATACCTTCCGGTTTCTTCTTTTACCTTGCCTTGATCTATAGAGTCTTGAACATGTCTAACGATTAACTCAACACCTAATTCTTCTACTAATTTATCACGAAACTCTATAGTTTCTGGAAAATTATGACCTGTATCAATATGCATTAAAGGAAAAGGTATTTTAGCTGGGTAAAATGCCTTTTGGGCTAACCTTACTAAAGTAATGGAGTCTTTTCCTCCTGAAAATAGTAATACTGGTCTTTCAAATTGTGCTGCAACTTCTCTAAAAATATAAATTGCTTCGTTTTCAAGTGCATTAATGTGTAATTTCTCTGTCATTTTATAATTTTTATGAATGCAAACCACATTCTCGGTTTTCTAAAACTTTTGTTGGATCGAAATATTTGAATTCATTTGGTAAATTTCGTTCCTTCAAATAGGTATCTAATTCTTCATCTGTCCAATGATAAAAAGGACTTACTTTTAATAACCCATCTTTACTTTTTGATACAATATCAATACTATCCCTAAAAGCTGTCTGTCCTTTTCTTAAATTGGTAAACCAAACATCTGGTCGATGTTCTTTCATAGCTCTATTAAAAGGCTCTAACTTAACTTGTTCTGTAAACAATATATGTAATGGATCATTAACTTGAGGAATTCCAATAGTAGCGTCTCTATGAGCTGCTGTTTGCTTTGGAACGTATAATTTGATGTTTAAACTTAAAGAGTCTATCAATTCATTTGCATGTTTGTAAGTTTGTGGTGTATTGTAACCAGTATCGCACCAAATTACTTTTAAGTCTTTTTTCACCTGGGTGCACGCATGTAAAATTACCACCTCATACGGTCTAAAGTTTGTGGTTACTAAAGGGTTTTGGGCTATACTTAAAGCCCAAGAAATTATTTCTTCAGGTGATTTATGTTGTAATTCTTTATTAATTTTTTTTAAGTCTAAATCTTTCATTTTTTTCCCCATTTTATTAAATTCCATATTCGTTCATGAAAAAAGTATAATATCATTTTTGTAACTACTTCAATCAAACCTATTGATAATGCCAAAGTAATTTTACCTGTTATTAGCCAAGAAATTAAAATGGTATCTATAGTTCCAACAATTCTCCAACTAATAGCTTTAACCAAACTTCGAGAAGCTTTTTCAGAATTTTTTATTTTATCAAATTCCTTACTATTTTTGGTTTTACTTGATGTATAAATTTGATCAATTATCATTTTTTTGTTTATGCTGTTTTCTTTTGCCAAAAGTACATATTTTTTTATTATCCTACCAAATCGATAGACTTTTAGATTAAAAAATATATTCTATTGAAATATCTTTAACATATTTTATGTTTTTTAACTATTTAACGCTTGATTTATATCTTTAATAATATCATTTACATGTTCTAATCCAACAGAAATCCTTACCAAACCAGGAGTTATTCCTGCCGCTAATTGTTCCTCTTCAGAAAGTTTACTATGAGTTGTTGAAGCTGGGTGGGTTACAATGGTTCTTGTATCACCCAAATTGGCTGATAAAGAACACATTTTAATGCTATTTAAAAATTGCTTACCTTTTTCTAAACCTCCTTTAACCTCAACGGCTACAATATTTCCTCCCAATTTCATTTGTTTTTGTGCAATTTTAAATTGGGGATGTGATTTTAAAAACGGATATTTTACAGTTGAAATTTTTGAATGATTTTCAAGAAATTCTGCTAATTTCAAAGCATTTTCACAATGTTTTTCTACTCGAACCGCTAAAGTTTCTAAACTTTTAGACAAAATCCAAGCATTGAAAGGCGAAAGTGCTGGACCTGTATTGCGTGAAAACAAGTATATTTCTTTAATTAAATCAGATTTACCAACTACTATTCCACCTAACACACGTCCTTGTCCATCCATTAATTTAGTAGCAGAATGAATCACCAAATCTGCACCAAATTTAATAGGTTGCTGTATATATGGTGTCGCAAAACAATTATCAATCACTAATAAAAGATTGTACTTTTTTGCTATTGCTCCTAATAACTCAAGGTCTATTATATCAACTCCAGGATTTGTAGGAGACTCTGCATACAAAATTTTAGTTGAAGGTTTTATCAAATTTTCTATTTCAGCTAGATTATGAATATCAAAATAAGAAGTTTCAATATTCCATTTAGGAAAATACTTTGTAAATAACGTATGTGTTGATCCAAAAATTGATAGAGCTGATACAATATGATCTCCACTATTTAACAATGCAGCAAAAGTTGAAAAAACAGCGGCCATTCCTGTAGCAAATGCATACCCATCTTCAGCTCCCTCCATCTGCACTACTTTGTCAACAAACTCTGATGTATTTGGATTGCTAAAACGAGAATAAATATTTCGTTGTTTTTCTTCACTAAAAGAAGCACGCATATCTTCAGCATCTTCAAAAATAAAACTTGAAGTTACATACAAAGGGGTAGTATGCTCTTGATATTGAGAACGTTCTAATTGTTTTCTAATAGCACCTGTTTCAAAATTTTTCTCACTCATTTTTTGTCCTTTTCTAATTTAATTCTTTTCTGCTAGTCTTAATATATCTCCAAAAACACCTCGTGCGGTTACTGCAGAACCTGCTCCAGCTCCTTGAATAACAATTGGTTTTTCTCCATACGATTCAGTAAATATTTCAAAAATTGCATCTGCTCCTTTAATTTGACCTAAAGAACTGTTGGCTGGTACAGAAACTAATTTTACTTCTAAATTTCCTTTATCTTCTTGTAAATTACCAGACAAATCTCCAATATATCTTAACACATGGTTCTTATCTTGCTCTAATTTTACTTTTTCATAATAAGGGTTTAACTCCTTTAATCTTGTTAAAAATTCAGCTGAGGAACCTTCTCTCAAATTCTCTGGAATTAAATTTTGGATTTTAATATCTTCAAACTCATTTTTCAAATCTAATTCTCGAGCTAAAATCAATAATTTTCTAGCCACATCATTTCCGCATAAATCCTCTCTTGGGTCGGGCTCAGTAAAACCACTATCAATTGCCTTTTGTAAAACATCGCTAAACTGCTTGTTTTCTTCTGAATAGGTATTGAATAAAAAACTTAAAGAGCCTGAAAACACTCCTCTTATTCTTGTAATATTTTCACCAGAGTCATGTAATAATTTAATAGTATCAATTAATGGTAGACCCGCTCCTACATTTGTTTCATATAAATATGATTTTTTATTTTCTTGCAGTTTTTTTCTCAACTCTTTATAAAATGTATAGCTTAATGTATTGGCAATTTTGTTTGATGAAATTAAATCAAAACCATTTTCAACCAACTTTATATAATGTTCAACAAAAGAACTACTTGCAGTATTATCTATGGCAATTAAGTTTTCTAAATGATTTTTTTCTGCAAAATCTATGATATTTTGAACCGAACTGTTAACCTCACTTTGCTCTAAATCTAAAGCCCAATTTTGGGTAACCCCATTTTTGTTTAAAATAGCTTTTGATGAGTTTACAACAGCAAAAATATTTAGATTGATGTTTTTTCTTTTTAAAATATTTTCTCTGCTTTTTATAACTTGATTGATTAAAGTTCCTCCCACTAATCCTTTTCCAAAAATAGCGATGTTGATATTTTTGGAAACTCCAAAAATTTCACCGTGAATTACATTTACTGCTTTATGTAAATCGGATTGATTAACAACCAAACATACATTTTCACCAGTAACTGTATTGTTAATTAATATTGGAGTGATATGATTTTTTATCAACGCGCTATAAGGTTGATTAAAAGAATGTAAACTTTGTCCGATTATTGAAATAACAGACACTTTTTCAGTTACATAAATTTGACTAATATCTTTAGTTAAAAATTCGTTTTTAAATTCTTTCTCTAAAACAGTTTTAGCTTTATAACCATTTTTGACATCTACTATAAACCCAATACCTCTTTCAGAAGAGCCTTGTGAAATAATACTAACACTAATATTTTCATTTGCTAAAGCGGTAAATATTCTACCATCAACACCTACTTTTCCTAACAAACCTCTACCTATCAAGTTTACCAAAGCCACATCTTGCTCTACAGATAATGATTTAATACCTCCTTTTTCAGTTTCAGAACCAATTAATGTTCCTTCGCTATCCTCATTAAACGTATTTAAAATACGTAATGGAATATTCTTTTCAATTAAAGGAATAATAGTTTTGGCATGTAAAATATTGGCTCCAAAATTCGCCATCTCGTTCGCCTCCTGATATGTTAATTTTTCTATTTTTTTAGAATTCTCAACCAAATCTGGATTTGCTGTAAAAATACCATCTACATGTGTGTAATTTTGAAATTCTTCAGCATTTAAAAAATTAGCAATTAATGACGCTGTATAATTACTTCCATTTCTACCTAAAGTGGTGGTTTCACCATCTAAATTTGAACCAATAAAACCAGTAACAATTTGTGTAACTTCTTTTGATTGATTTTTAAAATACTCAATTACATTTTCTTCAGAAATGCTTTCAAAAGGTTGCGCCTTTCCAAATTGATTGTTTGTTTTAATAAGTGTTCTGGTATCAACTAAATTTGCTTGTATCCCTTTTTTAGTTAACAAGTGAGCGATTAGTTTTCCTGATAAAATTTCTCCTTGAGAAAGTACCTGATCTTTAACTTTAGGACTGTAATCTCCTAATAAATTTACCCCTCTAAAAATTTCATCTAACAATTGAAACTCTTTCGAAAAATCAGCACTTTCATCAATCTCAGTCTGATATTTTTTTAACTCTTCAAATTCTGAAGTATAAGGCAATCCGTTTTTAGCTTTTTCTAAAATAGACTCTAAATGATCTGTGGTTTTACCTCTAGCAGAAACTACCACTACAATGTTTTCATTGTTTTTTATTTTATTTGAAATGATGGCTAATGTGCTTTCTAAGCCTTTTCCATTTGCTAAAGATTTACCTCCAAATTTTATTACTTTCATTGCTTTTCTTTTAGAACTTTTGTTAAATATTGGTTCTATTATTTTACCTAGTTGTTTGTATTCTATTAAAAATGCATCATGTCCATGTACCGAGTTAATTTCATTATAAGTAACATTAGGATGCGTAAGTGCTAATTGTTTATGGGTTTCTTTGTTCTCTTCAGCTGTAAAAAACAAATCAGAATCAACACCAATAATATGAATCGTAGCTTTAATACTATCTAAAACTTGTTCACTTCTGTCTTTAGTTACATCAATTGTTTTTAATAATTGATTCATTAACTTATAGGCTGATAATTGAAATCGTTCCTGTAATTTTTTACCATGATGCAACAACCAACTTTCAACATTAAAAATTTTCAACTCTTCATTTTTAGAACGTTGAAACCGTTCTTTAAAAGACTCTGGTGTTCTGTAACATAACATTGCATGCATACGAGCGTCGTGAACTGGATTGCTTGAGTTGGTTAAAAATTGCTCTTGAATTTGACAATTTGCAATTAACCAATCGGTTGATTTCCAATCGGTGGCTATTACAATTAAATGTTCTGTAATAGCTGGGTTTAAAACTGCCATTTCCCAAGCTATTCCACCTCCTAAAGAACCTCCTATTAAAGCAAAAAGACGTTTAACATTTAATTGTTTCAAACCCAATAAAAATATATTAGCTATATCTCTAGCCTCAAAGTCTTTATAATTTTCAATTACAAAACCATCATAACCATTTCCAGGTATATTGAATGCTAAAATTGTGTATAAATTAGTATCGATTACCTTGTTGTCTCCCACCAAATTACTCCACCATCCACTTTTACCTGCAACATTACTGTTACCAGTAAGCGCATGGTTTACCAAAACTACTGGAGCGGTATGTAGCTTTTTCCCAAATATTTGGTAAGACAGTTTTAATTCAGAATAGCAATCTCTTTTTTCCGAATTAAAATTTTGTATGGTTATGTGTTTTAAATTACTCATCAATAATTATTTATTTTAGCAAACTTTTGCTAATTATTTGATTAATTATTGTTAAGAAAAAATGCAGAAAATTACTAGAAATGTAATTTAGTTGAGTTATCTATCCTTAATGGGTAGAATTTAGCACCTTCTTTAAAGTTAAAGGGTTGCTAAGGCTTCACTGGGTCTATTCCCTCTGCCTTTCTTGATAACAATAGTCAATAAATTTATGAACTAAAGCGCAAATTAACGCATTAAATTTTTCTCAGCCAACATTTTTTTTATTTATTTATCAATGTTGGAATTTTTACAAAAGCATCTTTTAAATCTTGCTTTAAATCATCAATATCTTCAATCCCTACAGAAAGTCTAATTAAATCTTTTGTTACTCCAGAAGCTAATTGTTGTTCATCTGTAAGTTGTTGATGGGTAGTACTTGCTGGGTGAATAATTAATGATTTTGTATCTCCAATATTTGCCAATAATGAAAAAACTTTTACAGAATCTACCACTGTTTTAGCCGACTCAAAACCTCCTTTTACTCCAAATGACAATACTCCACTTTGACCTTTTGGCAAGTATTTTTTGGCATTTTTGTACGATTCATGAGATTCTAAACCTGGGTAACTTACCCAAGATACTTCTTCTTGCGCTTCTAACCACTTTGCCAATTCTAAAGTATTTTCACTATGCTTTTCTAAACGAATTGGCAAGGTTTCTAATCCTTGAATAATTTGAAAAGCATTAAATGGACTTAGTGCACCACCAAAATCTCGTAAACCTTCCAATCTAATTTTTGCAATATAAGCTGCTTCTCCAAGAGCTTCGCTGTATATCAATCCATGATACCCTTTTGAAGGCTCCGTAAATTCAGGAAATTTACCATTGGTCCAATCAAAATTACCTGCATCTACAATTGCTCCTCCTAGTGAATTACCTTGACCTCCAATAAATTTTGTTAACGAATAAACTACAATGTTTGCTCCATGCTTAATTGGGTTTAATAAATAGGGTGTTGCAACTGTATTATCAACGATAAAAGGAATGCTATTTTGTTTAGAAATTTTCCCAATCGCTTCAAAATCTGACACATCTAATTTAGGGTTTCCAATGGATTCTATAAAAATGGCTCTTGTATTTTCTTTAATTGCTTTTTTGAAATTCTCAGGTTTTGAAGCATCTACAAAAGAAGTGGTTATTCCTAATCTAGGTAAAGTTACATTTAATAATGTATAGGTTCCTCCGTACAAGGTACTTGACGCTACAATGTGATCTCCTGACTTTAATAATGTTAATAAAGCTGTTGAAATTGCTGAAGTTCCTGAAGCAAAAACTGCAGCTCCAATTCCACCATCTAAAGCTGCTAAACGTTGTTCTAAAATATCATTGGTAGGATTGTTTAAACGCGTATAAATAAAACCAGGCTCAGCTAAAGAAAATAAATTAGCCGCGTGTTCTGTATTATTAAAAACATAAGAAGTTGATTGATAAATTGGCACTGCCCTAGTTCCAGCTGTATTTTGTGTATCGTGTCCTGCGTGTAAAGCTTGTGTTGAAAATTTTTGAGTACTCATAATAATATATTTTTTAATGTTTTAGTTTTAAATAAAAAAAGTCCCTTTGGTTTTAGGTATTACCAAAGGGACTTTTATCTAAGAGATTTTTATTCCATTTAATTTAGGCAATACCATTTCATTATGCTACGCATTATTTGCATTTGCATTGTCATACAACATCGGTTGCATATATTTTTTTGGAATGTAAATTTCATTTTTTGTTTATTGATAAAAAAAGCCTCTGAAAATTCAGAGGCTTTAAATTGTTTGATATTATTTTTAATTTTTAAACAATAGTGTCCTCTGCGTAATTTTTACACATCATAATTGCACACATATTCATCTTGTTTAAAATCATTTTTTAATTTTTGATGGTACAAAAGTAATGACAATTTTTAATTTTCCAAATAATCTTTAATTTTTTTAAAATTTCTATTTAATTAGCTTTTCCTAATTCTACAGCTTTTTCAAATGCTCCAGAAATAGCATCTATAATAGATTTTTTTACATTATCTTTTTCTAAAACATCTAATGCAGCCCTAGTAGTTCCACCTTTTGAAGCAACTTTTTCAATCCACTGATTTGGAGTTTCTTTATGTTTTTTATACAATTTTACAGCTCCATCAAAAGTTTTAATAGTCATTTTTTTTGCTTCTTCTTCTGAAAAACCTAAACCCATAGCTTTTTCAACAATGGCTTGCATAAAATAAAATACATAAGCTGGTCCACTCCCTGAAATACTTGTGGAAGCATCAATCATTTCTTCATTTTTAACAAACACAGCGCTACCTGTTGTTTTTAATAGTCTTTCAACTAAAAATACTTCAGAATTTGATACTGCATCAGAGACTGTAAAACTTGTTAATCCAACTCCAATTTTAGCTGGTAAGTTAGGCATACTCCTAATTACTTTTTTAACATTTAAACCTTCTTGAATTGTTTTAATTTGCACACCAGCCATAACCGATACAAAAATCTGATCTTTATTGGTATAAGGATACATGCTTTCAAAAAGGGCATTTATATTATATGGCTTTACTGCTAAAAAAATAATATCTGCATTGGATAAGCAATCTTTTAATGAAGTATTTACTTTAAAAATATTCATAGCTTCTACTTCTTTAGCTCTATCGTTTGAAATATCGTACACATTTATACGACTCCCTTTCAGAAGATTTGAAGTGCTCATTCCTTCTGCGAATGTAATTCCCATGTTTCCAGCACCTATAACTAATATATTTATTGATTTCATAATTTTTAATCTTAATATCAGTTCAAAATTACGAATTTAACAATATATAAGCTAATTATTTTAATTAAATAAATTTTTTAATTTTGGTTAAATTTTATTATTTACACAAAAAATCATTCATTATTTACAATCTTTTTGTATATTTGCAGTCTAAAATTTAAGAGGAAGGATTTGAACTGATTGCAACCTCGTAAAAAAATGCTAAAGCAGTAATTATTTACTTCCTTTAGCGACCAAAGCAATCCACAAATTCTTGTTATAATTAAAATAAATTAAAATTATGTCATATTTATTTACATCAGAATCTGTTTCAGAAGGACATCCTGATAAAGTTGCAGATCAAATATCAGATGCTTTAATTGATAATTTTTTAGCATTTGATGAAAATTCTAAAGTAGCTTGTGAAACATTAGTAACTACAGGGCAAGTAGTTTTAGCTGGAGAGGTAAAATCTAAAACCTATTTAGATGTTCAAAAAATTGCAAGAGATGTGATTAATAAAATTGGATATACCAAAAGCGAATATATGTTTGATGGCAATTCTTGTGGTGTTTTTTCTGCCATTCATGAACAATCACAAGACATCAATCAAGGAGTTGACAGAGCCTCTAAAGAAGAACAAGGTGCTGGTGATCAAGGAATGATGTTTGGTTATGCCACTAAAGAAACTGAAAATTACATGCCTTTAGCCTTAGATTTAAGTCATAAAATTTTACAGGAATTAGCCTTATTAAGAAGAGAAAACAAAGACATTACTTACTTACGCCCTGATTCTAAAAGTCAAGTAACTATTGAATACACAGATGACAATGTACCTTTTAGAATTAAAGATATAGTTGTTTCTACACAACATGATGATTTTGGTCCTACTGATGAAGCCATGTTAGCAAAAATAAAGGAAGATGTTATTCACATTTTAATTCCTCGAGTAATTGAAAAATTACCAAACGATATTAAAGCACTATTTAATAATAATATTGTATATCATGTCAATCCTACAGGAAAATTTGTTATTGGAGGTCCACATGGAGATACAGGCTTAACTGGGCGAAAAATTATTGTTGACACCTACGGAGGAAAAGGAGCTCATGGTGGAGGTGCTTTTTCTGGAAAAGATCCAAGTAAAGTAGATAGAAGTGCTGCATATGCAACTCGCCATATCGCAAAAAATATTGTAGCAGCTGGTGTAGCTGATGAAATTTTAATTCAAGTTTCTTATGCCATTGGTGTTGTTGAACCTATGGGTATTTATGTAAATACTTATGGCTCTGCAAATATTGATAAATCAGATGGAGAAATTGCTGAAATAATAACACAGCTATTTGATATGAGACCTGCTGCTATTGAAGATCGATTAAAATTACGCCAACCTATGTATTTAGAAACAGCTGCTTATGGTCATATGGGAAGAGAAAACACTACCATTTCTAAAACTTTTGAAAATGTTGATGGATCTAAAAAAACAATTGATGTAGAGTTATTCACTTGGGAAAAACTAGATTATATAGATCGTATAAAGAAAGCTTTCGGGTTATAATTTTTTAATAACCATGATAAAAAAGACTGTATAAACGTTTATGCAGTCTTTTTTATTTTATTTAATTACTATTTTAAGCTTCATTAATTTAATAATCAACTAATTTGTAAATTTATTTTTAAGAAATTAATAAATCTTTAACTTTCCACAAATTAGAAGCTCTTAAAGTAAAATTGTTTGCTATTTTTGCCTCCTAATAAACATAAAAAATTATGGCTATAAAAAAACAATACTTAAAAAGTAAACCTATTTGTAAAGTTACATTTACAGTTCCTGCTGAAGATGCTAAAGAAGTTGCTGTTGTTGGAGATTTTAACAATTGGAATGCTAAAAATTCTAATTTAAAAAAATTAAAAAATGGCACTTTTAAGGGTGTTTTAGATTTAGAAAAAGATAACACTTATGAATTTAGATACCTTGTTGATGGAAACTACATTAACGACGAACAGGCCGATAGTTATAAGTGGAATGATTTTGCAAATACAGAAAACGGTGTATTAAACTTATAATTTTACACATTTTTTTATAAAAAAAGCACTTTTACATCTAGGTAAAAGTGCTTTTTGAGTTTTATAAAATTAGTTGTTTACTTCCAAAACACATCGTTAAGGTTGTCTATAAATTTTTCATTTGTATGAAATTTTTTAATGGTCGCTAATTGTTCTTTTGTAGCTACATTTTGAATTTCATTAAATAAAACTCGCTCTTCAAATCTGATATGTTCTTTTAGCTTTACATGTAATTGTTGAAGTACTTTATCAATTTCAAAATTCTTTTCAAAGAGAGTTAACAACGTTTTATGTTCCTCCATAGCTCTAATTACTAGTGGATGCTCACTTCCTAAAACTGGAAACATGTATTTTTCTTCTAACAGAAAATGAGTTACAATATGATTTTTATAAAACCAATCAACATATGCTTTTATTCTTTCCAAAGCTATTTCTTTTGACAGTCCCACTTTAATTTTCCAACAAAGTAATAATGCCTGATGATGATCTTTTGAAAATTCTTGCAAAGAACTATGCCTCTTAATTGCCATCTGAAAGTTCCTTTATTTTTGTTTTAGCATGGTTAACACCATTTTAAACTTTTCAACAGCTTTTAATGCATGTGGAACATTTGCTGGCATAATAATAGCTTCATTTGCTTCTAATACATTTGAAATGCCATTAATAACAATATCCGCTTTGCCATCTACAATATAAACTAAAGCATCAAACGGAGTGGTATGCTCACTTAACCCTTCTCCTTTATCAAATGCAAAAAGTGAAATATTCCCTGTCTCTTTTTTTAGAATATGTTTACTCACAACTGCTTTTTCGTTATAATGAATACTTTTATTAAAAGAAAATTTAACCCCTTTTTCAAACTCGTTACTTGCCATATTTTAATTTTTATTTTGGTTAAATTTAAGTATTAATATTAAAACTTTTATTGGCTTTCAATAAAAAAATCCTAACTAACCTACCTAATTAGAATTTTTATTTGAAAATTAACTTTATAATTAGTTAAAAACTAAACTATAAATTATACTTCACAGAAAACATCCAAAGTCTTGGCTGAATAAAATACAATGATGTTGAATTACTATCTGAAATCTCATGATAACTATCAGTATTCATTGAGGTGTTATTAGTTAAATTATTTGCTGAAATTTTAAATTCCCACTTACTATCTTTTTGCTGATAGTATAAATTAGCATTTAAAAATGAGTAGTTATTTTTAGTTTCGCTACTTAAATTTTCAAAAGTATTTTTATATTTATAATAACTGTAATCTGCTGTTAAAATAAAGTTCTTCAAAAATCCAACTTCCATATTAGCAAAAGGTCTATCTGTTACACTGTTCGATTTTGAATAATTTGAAAATGATTTTTGATATCCTAATTCAAAATTTGGAGCGGTTTTAAATTTAGTAGCTATACTACCTTGATAGCTATGTGATAAAGATTTTGATTTTATTAAATCGTTATTTACTATATTATTGTATGTTGAATTTGAAATGTTAGCCGAAAAATTAGTTTTCAATTTGCTATATGTTTTTCCATATCTAAAAAAAGCTGACAATGTTTCATCTGCCAAATTTGAATTTACCGGATAAGAAACCCTATCAATACCCACCAACTCAGTATTATTTTTTATGCCATTCTCTTTTTTGGTATAATTAACAGAAGCATTTATGTTAGTAAATGAAAACATACTAAAACTAAAATAACTTAATGAGTATTTATGATACAAGGCACTTTCAAGCTCTTTATTACCTCTTGTTAAAGAGTTGTAATTACTAAGAAAATAACCTTCAGAAATATTATCTATATCTGAAAATTGAGTTGACATAGAATAGTTAAACCTTAAGCTTTCAGATGACTTAAATTGCAAATTTGCATAAACATCAGGTAAAAGTTTTGTTGTATTGCTTTTATTTACAACCCCTAATTGAGTATCTTTTGTAGTATACTGATGTAAACTTACACCTGGATTGAAAGTAAAAATCCCTGAAACCATTTTATAATGTAACCCTAAAAAAATATCTGAAAAATTATAATCAACGTCATTGTTTAAAAGTGAGTCTTCAAAATCTAACTTGCTTCCATTTTCTAAATTTTGAGATATCTTAGAATTCAAATTTTGCTTGCTAAACGTAGTTCCAAAAGAAATATTTACATTACTTTTTGGCGTTAGTAAATAATAATAGTCAAACTTAGCGTCAAATTTATTTGTGGTTAATTTTTTATTTTGAACAAGATCAAAAATATAATTTCCATCTTGTTCACCTTCAGTTGGAATTATCAAAAAAGGTTGTGTAGTTGCCATTGAATTATACAAAGGTTTATCCTTTTGAAATAAATGCTGCATTTCAGCTGCAAAAATATTTTTATCATCAATTGTGTAGTATATATTAAAATTTTGATTTATTGAAAATGGTTTTTCTTCTTTGTAAGTATCTGCATTTCTGCTTGTGGAAGTAACATCTTGTAACTCTGTTTGTTCTGAAATTTTTCCAAATACATCATAATCTACATGAACATTGGTGTTAGGCTTATAAGTAGTGCTAAATTTCAACATCCCTAATTTGCTTTCTTGCATTGCTTGGTTTGAAGATTCTTCAGTTAAGTTTAACTTATTATAAACTGTATTAGACTGAGTTAACATAGCTGTTTCTGAATTATTAACAATAGCAAAACCGTTAAAATCTAGTGTTTTTTTAGGTGATAAACCAAAATTTAAAGCACCAAATTTTGAAGTTATTTCCTGTGCTCTATTATTTTGTGTGGTCATAAAACCCAAACCACCAGATGAAATATTAAAACTTGTCCCACTGTCTCTCATAGCGCCACGCAAGCCTCCTGTAAACCTAAAATAATCTCTCATTGTAAATGGTGCCTCACCAATATTATTAAAGTCAGCTAGTAGGTTAACACTTTTATTTGGACTATAATAAAATAATTTAGGCTTGGCAATATATTTTTCTTCATTTCCAATACCCGCATTTACTTCTCCAAACCAAAACTTATCCTTTCCTTTTTTTAATTTTATGTTTAAAGCAATATTATCTTCATTATTTGTTACACCACGCATACCAGCAACTTCATTATAGTTTTTTAAAACTTGTACTTTATCAATAGCATTGGCTGGAATATTTTGAGTTGCCAACTTAGAATCTCCATCAAAAAAAGGCTTTCCTTCTACTAAAACTTTTTGAACTTTTTTCCCTTCAACCTCTACTTCTCCATTTTCATCAACCTCTACACCTGGTAGTTTTTTAAGCACATCTTCCAATTTTTTTTCTTTCCCTGTTGTAAATGAATCTGAATTATAAACTATGGTATCTCCAATAATTTTAACTGGCATTTCATAGGTGATATCTACTTGATTTAAAGACTCATTTGTTTCAGATAAAATTATATTTTTAATTAAATTTTTATTGGAATTATTGGTAATCACCTCTACACTTTTGGTTTCAAACCCCAAATAACTTATCCTTAAGGTATAAGCTTCATTTTCCTCTAAACTCAGTTTATAGTTCCCTTTTGTATCGGTTATTGAGTAGGATTGTAAAAATTGAGTACCTTTTTTAAACGCGATAACGTTGGCCATTTCTAAAGGATTTCCTAAACTATCTTTTACAGCTCCTTCAAGTTTAATATTTTGAGAAAAAATTAAAAAAGGAATTAATGTGAAAAGAACTAAAAATAGTATTTTCTTCATGGTAAATATTATTTTAAGCCTCAATTATTAACCTCTAATTCTAAAATGAGTATTCCCACTTTTTTGCCGTTCATTTCTAAATCTTTCTTGCATTTCCTTCATTTTTTGAGCAATGATTTCATCATATTCTTTTTGAGAGACTTCTTTTCCTTTTGTTGGTTCTGAAATTTCAATTTTTTCTTTTGGATTGATTACTATTTTTGTGCATAAAATATTAGTATTACCATAATTTATTTCTAATATCAACCCTGGCAAACCCCAAAAATCTCCAGGGCCATGGCTTACAGGTATATCCATTGCATACCAAGCAGTTACAATAGCTTGCTCCATTTTAGGAGCTTCTTCATTTTCTTCT
Organism: uncultured Lutibacter sp.; assembly: GCF_947493565.1. GTDB lineage: Bacteria > Bacteroidota > Bacteroidia > Flavobacteriales > Flavobacteriaceae > Lutibacter > Lutibacter aestuarii. The sequence goes on from NZ_CANLRG010000004.1 coordinate 272,038, forward strand.
TTATCTTGATCAGAAGCATTTCTTCTTCCAAATCTAATTTCTCTTCTTGCAGGAATTTCAATAACCGTTGTTGCTTTAAAACATAGGTTTTGCCCAATCATTTTGGTTTCTTGCTCCAACTTCCAATCGTAAGTCTTTAATTGATCTTTAATTAAAAAGTTTTTACCACTAAATTCATTTTCTTTAGCAGAAGTTTTTGTTTGTGAATTTTTATAATAATCTCCTGATGCGCCACCACCTAACATCATAAAACGCATACCTCCTCTAGCTCCAGAAGCTTGATCTAGTTTTTGTTCTTCTTTGTAAATAGATGCTGATTTATCGAATGTTAACACAAATGTTTTTTCTAATTGATTTTTCATTCGCTCTTTAATCATTTTTATCCTATCAGCTGGAATTCCAGACCCTTCCAAATCAATATTAATAGACGATTTTGTTTGATAAGTTGCCTTGCCTTGAAACTCTTGAGCTTTTAAATTAACTGCAACTAATAATAATATAAACGAACTGTATTTAAAAAAGGTGTTTTTCATTTTTAATGATGTTTAAATATTTAATTCAGACACAAATATATCTTGTAACAATTTAAATAACAGTTAACTAATGTTAACTACTGTTAATCAATTCGGATAATACAATTTATGTATTTACCTTTGAGGTATGGACAAAAAAAATTACAAATGGGTTGTGTATTTTATTGGTATTACCATACTTACCACCATTGCAGTTCAAGTTTATTGGAATTATCGCGAATATCAAATAAACAAACAAAACCTAATAAGCAAAGTGCAGCTGAGTTTAGATAATTCGGTTGAAACTTATTTTGCCAATTTAACTAAGTCAGGTATTATTACTTTTACTTCTTCAGACTCTATCAATTCTAAAGAAAAAATTGATACTATTATTGTGAGTACACACTCTAGATATGGATTTAGAAGAAAAATTGACAGCACACTACAAAACATAGCAAAACAAGAAAGTAAAAAGCCTCTTTTATTAAAGAGCCCAAGAAATAATCCTTATCCTTTTTTTACGGCAAATGATGCTTTCCCTAAAAATATAGATAGTTTAATATCAAAAGTATTTATTTCAATATCGCGCGACACACTTGATTTGGAAAAATTAGATACATATATAGTTGAAGAGTTTAACAGAAATAACATCAATGTTCGTTATGCTCTAAAATATAACTATGCACAAAGAATAAGTAGAGATAGTTCAAAAAATAAAATTATCACCTATAAATTAGATAATTTCCCAAAAAAATATTTAAAAACAATCTCTAAATCTACCTACTTACCACATAGAAGCTCCCTTGAATTATTTTTCACTAATGAAACAGCCATTCTTTTAAAAAGTTCATTTATAAGTATTTTTCTTTCACTTTTACTCTCTATTTGCATCATTTCAAGCTTAATTTATTTATTAAAAACTATTTACAAACAAAAACAGCTAGCAGAAATTAAAAATGACCTAATCAGCAATATTACGCATGAGTTTAAAACTCCTATAGCAACAATTGCCACCGCTTTAGAAGCTATGAAAAGTTTTAACGCTTTAGATGACAAAATTAAGTCTGAAAAATACATTGCTATGGCCACTAACCAAGTAAATAAGTTAGATTTAATGGTTGAAAAAATATTAGAAAACGCCACTTTAAATCAAGAAGAACTAAGTTTAAAAAAAGAGGCTATACATATTAATCAACTCATTGAAACTACTATTGAAAAATACCAATTAATTACCCCTGAAAAAACCTTTAATTTTAAACCTTCTAACAAAAATCCTATCGTGAAATTAGATAAATTTCATTTTGAAAATGCTTTAGGAAATATTATAGATAATGCTATAAAATATGGTGGAAATAGAATAACAATAGAAGTTTTTTCTGAATTAAATAATACCCAAATATTAATTAAAGATAATGGTAATGGCATTCATAAAAATCAAAAAGATAAAGTTTTTGAACAATTTTATAGAATTCCTACAGGTGATACACACAATGTAAAAGGTTTTGGAATTGGCTTATATTACACCAAAAAAATAATTGAAAAACACAAAGGAAGTATTAACATTATTTATGATAAAAGCAATACAACTTTGTTTAAAATTGAACTCCCAAATAATGGATAAAATTAAAATATTATTAGCTGAAGATGAGCCTTCTTTGGGTCAAATTATCAAAGAAAGTTTAGAAACTAGAAATTTTGAAGTGCTGCTTTGTGTAAATGGAGAAGAAGCTCTAGAAATTTATAAAAACAAACACCCACTACTATTAGTTTTAGATGTAATGATGCCTAAAAAAGATGGTTTTTCACTTGCCAAAGAAATTAGAAAAGAAAACCCAGATATCCCAATTATATTTTTAACAGCTAAATCTCAAACAGAAGATGTTGTTAAAGGATTTAATTTGGGAGGAAATGATTATTTAAAAAAACCATTTAGTATGGAAGAGCTAATTGTTAGAATGAATTCACTTTTAAATAGAACTAAAAAAAACGATAATAGCACTCCTATTTCAATTGGAAAATTTACATTCAATTTAAAAAAGCAAACTCTAGAAATTGAAGGTACAACCGAAAACCTAACTCACAGAGAAGCCAACTTATTATACTATTTAATTAAAAACAAAAACCAGGTATTAGAACGTTCCTTTATTCTAAAAAAATTATGGGGTGATGATGATTTTTTTAATGCTAGGAGTATGGATGTTTTTATTACTAAACTTAGAAAAAAACTCAAACTTGATCCAAGTATACAAATTATAAATGTAAGAGGTTTTGGGTATAAGCTGATTTATTAATGCGTTAAAATTGTATTACAAATTCATAAAAAATTTAGTTAACTTTAACGCTTAAAATTTCACTTAAAAATTAATTATGCACGTAGCAATTGCAGGAAATATTGGCGCAGGTAAAACTACGCTAACCAAACTTTTAGCCAAACATTATAAGTGGGAACCCCATTTTGAATCAGTTGAAGAAAACCCTTATTTAGACGATTTTTATGGTGAAATGGAACGTTGGTCGTTCAACTTACAAGTTTACTTTTTAAATAGTAGGTTTAGACAAATCCTTGAAATTCGTGAAAGTGGTAAAAATATTATTCAAGACAGAACTATTTATGAAGATGCACGAATTTTTGCACCAAATTTACATGCAATGGGGTTAATGCCAAATAGAGATTATACCAATTATGAATCTCTTTTTGAACTTATGGAACGCTTGGTTTCTCCTCCTGATTTACTTATTTATTTAAGAGCTTCTATTCCAACACTAGTTGGACAAATTCATAAAAGAGGACGCGACTACGAAAACTCTATAAGCATTGATTATTTAAGTAGGTTAAATGAACGTTATGAAGCTTGGATTTCAAAATATAATAAAGGGAACTTATTAATTATAGAAGTTGATAAATTAGATTTTGTAGACAACCCTGAAGATTTAGGTTCGATAATTGACAAAATAGACGCACAAATAAATGGACTGTTTTAAGTAAAAAGTTTCATAAAAAAAGCTCACAATTTGTGAGCTTTTTTTATGAATATTAACTTTAATGTGTTAAGATTTCTTTTCTATTATTTCTTCAACTTTAACTACTTTCGTAGATTTTTTAATATCTTTAATTTTGTCAAGTTGAGCTTTTACCTCTGCTTCTGTTCCTTTAAAAACTTCTTCATTCATAGTTGTTTCTCCATTTTCAGTAATTGTTGTTACAACAGTTGCTGTAACTAAACCTTCTTCATTTGTGGACATTTTAACCTCTACTCCTTTAGAAATTTCTTTAGAAACAATTTCTGTAGCAGCTTTTTCCTGAGTATATTCAGCCATTTCCACTTTATCTAAGGCAATACTTGGTGCAATTACCAAGGCAACAACTGACATTAATTTTAATAATATATTTAAAGATGGACCAGATGTATCTTTAAAAGGGTCTCCAACAGTATCACCAACAACTGCTGCTTTATGAGCTTCCGTTCCTTTTCTACCTTGTTCTTCAATCATTTTCTTTGCATTATCCCAAGCTCCACCAGCATTAGATTGAAAAATTGCCATTAAAACACCACAAGTAGTAACCCCAGCAAGCAAACCTCCTAGCATTTCTGCTCCTCCAATAAACCCAATAGCTACAGGAACTATTAATGCTAACAATCCTGGTAAGACCATTTCTTTAATAGAAGCTGTTGTAGAAATTTCAACACATTTATCATATTCTGCATAACCATCGGCTGCATCAAACACTTTTCTATCTTCTTCAGAAGCTTTAGACATATCTGAATTATATTTACGCATAACTTCTAATGCTCCTTTTAATTGAGGAATATCTCTAAACTGACGACGAACTTCTTCAATCATAGCCATTGCAGCTCTACCAACAGCATTCATAGACAAAGCCGAAAATACAAATGGCAACATTCCACCAATCAATAAACCAGCCATAATATCTGGCTGTGAAACATCAATAGTACTCACATTTGCAGTTTTCATAAATGCAGCAAATAATGCCAAAGCTGTTAATGCCGCAGAAGCAATTGCAAATCCTTTTCCAATTGCTGCAGTTGTATTTCCAACTGCATCTAATTTATCTGTACGTTCACGTACTTCACTCGGTAGTTCAGCCATTTCAGCAATTCCTCCAGCATTATCAGAAATTGGTCCATAAGCATCTACGGCTAATTGAATTCCTGTATTTGCAAGCATACCTACAGCAGCAATTGCAATACCATATAAACCTGCAAAATAGTGTGAAACTATAATTGCTGCTGCTATTAATAAGATTGGAATAGCTGTAGACATCATTCCAACTCCTAAACCTGCAATAATATTTGTAGCTGAACCTGTTTCAGACTGTTTTACAATTGATGTAACTGGTTTAGTTCCTGTTCCTGTATAATATTCGGTAATTTTTCCAACACAAAAACCAGCTACTAAACCAGCTAATGTTGCATAAAAAACGCCCATTGCTCCAAAAGGTAGTCCCTCTACTGTTTCAGGCAGCATTGCATTAATGATAAAATAAGAAGCAACAATCATTAAAAATCCTGATCCAAATTCTCCTAAATTTAAAGCTTTATGAGGACTTCCTCCATCTTTTACTCTTACAAATAAAGTTCCTACTATTGACATTATAATACCTACAGCTGCAAGAGTTAAAGGTAAATACACTGCTCCAAGACCATTAAAATTTGGCGTAATAATTAATGCTCCTAAAACCATTGTTCCAATAATTGAGCCTACATAAGATTCAAATAAATCGGCTCCCATACCAGCAACATCACCAACATTATCACCAACATTATCTGCTATGGTTGCAGGGTTTAATGGGTGATCTTCAGGAATACCTGCTTCTACTTTACCAACTAAATCAGCTCCTACATCTGCAGCTTTTGTGTAAATCCCTCCACCCACACGTGCAAATAAAGCAATTGAAGAAGCTCCTAGTGAAAACCCTGATAATACATTTAATACCATTGGAATATTATCCGTTCCAGGCCACATACCTTGATAGATAATAAACAATCCACTTAAACCAAGAACTCCAAGTCCAACAACGCCTAATCCCATAACTGCACCTCCAGCAAATGCTACTTCTAAAGCTTTACCTAAAGAGGTTCTGGCAGCATTTGTAGTTCTAACATTTGCTTTGGTTGCTACTTTCATTCCAATAAAACCTGCTAAAGCTGAGCAAATTGCTCCTACAATAAATGATACTGCTACCATTCCGTTTGAGCCAGCTTCATTAGTTCCTTTAAAATATAACAAGATTGCTACAGCTAAAACAAAAATTGCTAAAATTTTATATTCAGCTTTTAAGAATGACATTGCCCCATCAGAGATATTTTTAGCAATTCTTGCCATTTTCTCATTACCTACATCTTGTTTAGAAATCCAAGTATTTTTAGCAAAAACAAACGCTAGAGCTAGAACACCAAACACAGGTAAATACGTTACGATTAATTCCATTTTTTTATTGTTAGTTATAATTAATTTTTTTGATGGTGCTAAAAATAGTAAAATAAGACTGATAAAAAAAACCACCTTTAAGATTTAAAGATGGTTTAGTATTATTTAAGTTTTTTAACACTATTTATATTGTAAATGTACGCTTCTTTTTATGTTCACTTAAATCGTAACGTTCTGTACAATTATTTACAATTTCATAAGCTTCATTTACATCACCCCAGCCTCCAACGTCTACTTTTTTTTCTTCTAAATCTTTATATACTTGAAAAAAGTGTTCAATTTCTTTTACTTGGTGCGGATTCATATCCGAGATATCGTGTAATTGATTCCAAATAGGGTCTGAAATTGGTACACAAATAATTTTTTCATCTGGTCCTTTTTCATCTGTCATATGGAAAACACCTATTGGTTTTACTTCCATAACACACATTGGGAATGTAGGTTCACTTCCTAAAACTAGCACATCTAAAGGATCTTTATCTAAGGCTAATGTTTCTGGAATAAACCCATAATCGCCAGGATACATCATTGAAGAAAATAGCATTCTATCGAATCTAATTTTATTCAATACAAAATCGTATTCATATTTATTTCTACTTCCTTTTGGTATTTCAATTAATACATCAAATGTTTTTCTTTTTTTAGAACTCATTTTCTTTTAGTTAATAATTTGTACAAAAGTACAAATTTCAGTTTGTTACTTATCGTTTATTGCTTTGAATTTTAGAAGTGGAATCCAAAAGCTCCTTTTATTGCAAATTTATTAGCGTTTGGTGTATCCAAATAGTTTCCTCTCCAACTAAAATCTATTCTAAATACTTTAAAAATATTTCCAATTCCAACACTATATTCATAATACCCTTTTGTAGGAGCCACATAATTAATATTTGAAGCATTTAGCGCTTTGTTTTTATCAGAAACTTCGCCCCAAACTCCTTTTACTCCAACTATTTCACGTAAATTTAATTTTCTTAATAATGGAATTCTAGATAAAAAACGTCCATTAAAACTATGCTCAATATGAAGTGAAGCATATGTATCCGTTACAAATTCGTAATAATCTAATAACGCATACGTGTTTTCAATAGTAAAATACGATTGGTTTCCTGGTACTACGTTTAATAAACCTAGTGGAACTTCTCCAAAAGTTTTTCCAACTTCAAAAGTTGTAAACATTCTTCCAAAACCACCTATTAAAATAGGCTGTCTATAATAAAATTGCAATTTATGATAATCAAAATCACTGTTTAAAACCCCTTTAATTCCTCTCGAATAATTTAAAAATAGTGTTGAATAGGTGTCTGTAACCTCATTTCTCTCAACCCCATAACCTATAGTTTTTCTATTAGGCGTATATTTAATTGAAAAGTCAATTTCGGATTGAACAATGTTTGATTCTTTTATATTATTTTCTTGATCTATCCAATAGTCTAAATTGAAGGTTGTTGGAGATGCGGATTCTAATGTTCTGTAAGATGCTCCGAGCCTAAAATTTAAATTATTTTTAGGTTCCATCGAAAAAAACACATTTGATAAATTTATATTGGTAAGTTTGCTATTATCACCACTTGCAAAAAACGAAGAAGAGGCAAAACTTCTGCCTAAAACATCGTTAGTTGTTGTTAAACTAACTCCTATTTGTTCCACATCGCGCCTGTTTCCTAAACCTATAACAAATCTACTTTTTGGGTTAACCATCCATTTTCCAGATAAGCCATATTTAAACTTATGATCATCAAAACCATAAGCGGTATATCCTTGAATACGCCAAGGTTCATTTCCTCCTAAAAAGGTTCTCCCTCCAACTCTTAATCTAATTCCTTCCACATCATTTTTACCAAATGTTGAATAAATTGAGCCGTAATCAAATTTGTTAAATTCTATATAGCCCGAACCTAAAATAGAAACTAAATTATACAAGCGTTTAAATTTAGGAACTGTAGCCAATGTATCAAGCATTTTATAAATTCCTAATTCATTTTCATTTAATTTTTCATGACGACCTTCACTCCAAAACTCATCAGTTTTGTTATAAATTTTTTCATCGTAAATATTTATTTCTTCATTGTAAAATTTATCTTCTTTTTCTTCATTAAAAACATAATCTTTATACATGGTAGTTCTTCTACCATAAACTCCTTTAGATTTCTCTTTTTTATTTAAACTAAAATCGGACATCATATAATCCCGTTTCAATAGGAAAACAGAATCATTTACCACATCAAATTCTTGTTCAATATAAATGTCTTTCACCCAGTTAATATTAGCACTACGCGTTGCTTGCATATTAATTTCTTTTACTGCAAACGTAGAATCGTTTACCCAAAAGTCTCCTTTAAAAGTTAGTTCGCTTTTTCTTCGTGGGTAATAGATAATGTTGTAACACCATTTATTATCTATAAAAGCACTATCTGTTAACACATAATTATAGGTAGAAACTCCTGCTAATTTTGAAATAGGACTTACAAAGCTTTTATCAAATATTTTAATGAAATTATTATATATATTGTAATCTACATATAAGTCTTTAATAAACGCAATTACATTTTGATTAGAATTAAATCCTGAATTTTTATTAGCAATTAAGTCTTCTCTTAATTTTTTTCCTCCTTTGTTTTTTCCATAAGATTTATAAACAGACTCGTTTATAAACATAGGCAAATAGGCTTTTCCTGTAATATTAGAAGTGTCAACACTTTCAAAAACAAACTCCATCCCTTTGAAAAGTTTGCTTTTCATTAAAGTGCTATCCACATTATTCATATCAAACTCCAACTTCTCATACTTTTCATATTGATATTGATCGAATAAGTAAATACCATTTTCACGCTTTTTTTCCCATATTTTTTTTAATATAGCAATTGCAGGATTGTCCTTTTTTTTAACCTTTCCACTATAAATAAATACTTCATTTAATTGAGCAGCTTCTTCTTTTAAAACAATGGTAAGGTTGAAATCCCTACTTTTAATAGCCATTTTTTTTGTTTCATACCCTAAAAAAGAAACTTCAATTTCTGTATAAGTTTTGTCCGATTCTAAATAAAACTTTCCATTTTCATCTGACACTGTTCCTGTATTTGAACCTACAAAAATTATATTAGCAAAAGGGATGGGTTCGTTAGTTTCATCTTTAACAACACCTCCAATTTTAACTTGTGCAAAAGTGAAGGATACTAGTAATAAAAAAAGGAAACTCAGTACTTTATTTTTTTCTTTCATAATAAAAAAATCCTTTCCAGTTGAACTGAAAAGGAAATTATAACGCAAATTTTATACCATTATTTTACGTACATTACATCTTTTACCGCTTTAACAACATCGTTAAAGTTTGGTAACCATTCTTCCAATAATACTGGGGAATATGGTGCAGGTGTATCTGCTGTTGTTATTCTTCTAATTGGAGCATCTAAATGATCAAATACATTTTCCTGAACTTGGAATGTGATTTCAGATGAAACACTAGCAAAAGGCCAAGCTTCTTCTAAAATTACCAATCTGTTTGTTTTTTTAACTGAGTTAAAAATAGCTTCAAAATCCATTGGTCTTATCGTACGTAAATCAATTATTTCACAAGAAATTCCATCTTTTTCTAAAAGATCTGCCGCCTTATAAGCTTCTTTAATAATTTTACCAAATGAAACAATTGTTACATCAGTTCCTTCTCTTTTCACATCTGCTACTCCAATTGGCAAAACATATTCTCCTTCTGGAACCTCTCCTTTATCACCATACATTTGTTCAGATTCCATAAAAATAACTGGATCGTCATCTCTAATAGCTGCTTTTAATAAACCTTTTGCATCGTATGGGTTTGAAGGAACTATTACTTTCAATCCTGGAGTATTTGCAAACCAATTTTCAAAAGACTGTGAATGTGTTGCACCTAATTGTCCTGCTGAACCAGTTGGACCTCTAAATACTATTGGACAATTTAATTGACCTCCTGACATTTGTCTGATTTTAGCTGCATTATTTATAATTTGATCTATCCCTACTAATGAAAAGTTAAATGTCATAAATTCAACAATTGGACGGTTTCCATTCATCGCTGAACCAACTGATATTCCAGCAAAGCCTAACTCTGCAATAGGCGAATCTATTACTCGTTTTGCTCCAAACTCATCTAACATTCCTTTTGAAGCTTTGTAAGCACCATTATATTCTGCCACTTCTTCACCTATTAAAAAAATAGATTCATCTCTACGCATTTCTTCACTCATTGCTTCACATATAGCTTCTCTAAATTGTATTGTCTTCATGGTATTCTTTTTTTGGATTTGCAAAAGTAAGCAATTCTATTTTTACTTTCAAAAAAATAGTTATGAATAAAATAATATTATGCACGCATAATATTTTAAAAAAAATTACTACATTCGTAGATAATTATTAAAAAGGCGTGTATTTTTATGCACTATATTCAAAATCTATAATAAAAATGAAAATATTAGTTTGTATTAGTCACGTACCAGATACTACTTCAAAAATCAATTTTACTGAAAATGATACTAAATTTGATAGTAATGGCGTGCAATATGTTATAAACCCATATGATGAATTTGCGTTAACAAGAGCTATGTGGTTTAAAGAAAAACAAGGAGCTACTATTACAGTTGTTAATGTTGGTACTGTAAATACTGAACCTACGCTACGTAAAGCATTAGCAATTGGAGCTGATGATGCAATTAGAGTTAATACTGAAGCTACTGATGGATTTGCTGTTGCTAAAGAATTAGCTGAAGTAGTAAAAAAAGGTGGTTTTGATTTAATTTTAGCTGGAAAAGAATCTATCGATTATAATGGTGGAATGGTTCCAGGTATGTTAGCAGCTCTTTTAGATTATAATTTTGTAAATGCTTGTATTGGACTTGAAATTGAAGGCGATTCAGCTACCATTTCTCGTGAAATTGATGGAGGTAAAGAAACTTTAAGCTCTAAATTACCACTTGTTATTGCAGGTCAAAAAGGTTTGGTAGAAGAAAAAGATCTCCGTATTCCTAATATGAGAGGAATTATGATGGCTCGTAAAAAACCATTAACCATTGTAGAGGCTACCTCAAATGAAATTTCAACTAAATCTACTTCATTTGAAAAACCAGTAGCCAAGTCAGCTTGTAAAATAGTTGATGCGGATAATGTTGATGAATTGATCAATTTATTGCATAACGAAGCTAAAGTAATTTAAAAGTATAATAATCACTGTAGATTTGTTGTATCAATCATCTAAAGATTAAACAACTCTACGATTAAACAAAAAATAAAATATGTCAGTTTTAGTTTTTGCCGAAACATCGGAAGGAAAATATAAAAAATCTTCGTTTGAAGTTACTTCATACGGAAAAAAAGTAGCTGAACAATTAGGAACTCATTTGGTTGTAGTAACTATTAACTCAAAAGAACCTAATCAGCTAGGCACTTATGGTGCTGAAAAAGTTTTAAACATCACAAATCAAAGCTTAGAAACATTTCAGTCCAAAACATATGCAAATATTATAAAACAAGCTGCCGAAAAAGAAAATGCTCAAGTAATTATTTTAGAATCCAGTTCAAATGGGTTGTATATGGCTCCTATGGTTGCTGTAAATTTAAATGCAGGATATGCAAGTAATGTTGTTTCATTGCCAAGTTCAACTTCACCTTTTATTGTAAAAAGAAAAGCATTCTCTAGTAAAGCATTTAATAATAGCGAAATAACAACAGCAGCTAAAGTATTAGCTTTAGCAAAAAATTCTTTCGGCGTTTTTGAAAATCAAGTAACTGCTACAATTGAAGAATTTTCACCTTCTATTTCAGAAAGTGGCTTACATTCTGAAACTATTGAAAAAACTTCTGGAAAAGTAACAATTGCTGATGCCGATATAGTGGTATCAGGTGGAAGAGGGTTAAAAGGCCCTGAAAATTGGGGAATGATTGAAGATTTAGCAAGTGTATTAGGCGCTGCAACTGCCTGTTCTAAACCAGTATCAGATTTAGGATGGAGACCCCATAGCGAGCATGTGGGTCAAACAGGTAAACCTGTAGCTTCAAATTTGTACATCGCTATAGGAATTTCAGGTGCAATTCAACATTTAGCAGGAATCAATTCATCTAAAGTTAAAGTAGTGATTAACACGGATTCTGAAGCACCATTTTTTAAAGCTGCCGATTATGGTATTGTTGGTGATGCTTTTGAAGTGGTTCCTAAATTAATTGAAAAGTTAAAAGAATTTAAGGCAAATAACGCATAATTTTACTAAATTGTGCCTCTTTAAAAGGCGCTCTAATTTTTGGTGTAAAAAGTCCTTTGATTAGAGAGCCCTTTTTGCTAATTTTAACTTATGAGTTTAGTTCGACTTAATATTAAAGGTATATCGTATAGTCAAACTCAAAGCGGTGCGTACGCTTTGGTTCTTAGCGAGGTAGATGGAAGTAGAACCTTACCAATTGTTATTGGAGCTTTTGAAGCACAATCAATAGCAATTGCATTAGAAAAGGAAATTAAACCTCCTCGTCCACTTACTCATGACCTTTTTAAAACTTTTGCAGATAGGTTTCATGTTATTATCAAACAAGTTATTATTCACAAATTAGTTGATGGTGTTTTTTATTCTAGTTTAATTTGTGAACGCGATAAAATTGAAGAAATTATAGATACCCGAACTTCAGATGCCATAGCATTAGCCATACGTTTTAACGCGCCAATATTCACTTATGAAAACATCTTAGACAAAGCTGGAATTTATCTAAAAATTAAAGATGAATTAACCGCTCAAACAGATGATGCATCCATTGAAAGTTTAATAGAAGAGCCCGAGTCAAAAAAAGAAGAGAAATCTTCATTTTCTAAAGATACTTTAAAACAGTTAAATGATAAATTAGCTAAAGCCGTCCAAAATGAAGATTATGAATTGGCTGCAAAAATTCGAGATGAAATTCAAAAACGCTCTACCAAATAACTTTACAACTTTATGTATAAAAAAATAAGTTTATCTGCCCTATTATTTTTTAGTTTCATTTCAATAAATGCACAGGAGTCAATTAACAACTCAATTATAGATAACCAAGGCTTTACTTTTACAACACTTTGGAGAGGAGTTTTAGGAATGATTTCACTTTTAGCAATTGCATATTTATTTAGTAGTAATCGAAAAGCAATCAATTGGAAAACTGTTGGAGCTGGCTTATCTGCCCAGCTTTTAATTGGTTTTGGGGTCTTAAAAGTTACGTTTGTTCAAAAAGCATTCGAGTTTGTAGGTGGCATTTTTACAAGTATTTTAGATTATACCGCTGCAGGAAGTCAATTTTTATTTGGAGGTTTAATGAATGTAGAGTCTTATGGTTTTATTTTTGTATTTCAAATACTGCCAACTATCATATTTTTTTCAGCATTAACTTCTTTACTATTCTACTTGGGAGTTATTCAAATAATTGTAAAAGGTATGGCTTTACTTTTAACCAAGTTATTAAAAATATCTGGAGCTGAAAGTTTATCGGTTGCTGGAAACATATTTTTAGGTCAAACAGAAGCTCCGTTAATGATTAAAGCCTATTTAGAACGCATGAATCGTTCTGAAATATTATTGGTTATGGTTGGTGGAATGGCAACTGTTGCTGGTGGTGTTTTAGCTGCATACATAGGTTTTCTAGGTGGTAATGACCCTGTTTTAAGGTTGCAATTTGCGAAACATTTATTAGCCGCCTCAGTTATGGCAGCGCCAGGCGCTATTGTAATTTCAAAAATGTTATACCCACAAACAGAAAAAATTAATACCGATGTAACTGTCTCCCAAGAAAAAATAGGATCTAATATTTTAGATGCTATTGCAAATGGAACCACAGAAGGCTTAAAATTAGCCGCCAATGTTGCCGCAATGCTTTTAGTTTTTGTTGCAATTATTGCAATGTTAAACGGCATTTTAGGGAAAATTGGAGATTTAACGAATTTGAATGATTGGATAGCTGCCAATACTCCTTATCAACAATTTACATTAGAGTCTATATTAGGTACCATTTTTGCCCCTTTAATGTGGTTAATTGGGGTTGCTAAAGAAGATATTATGTTAATGGGACAATTATTAGGTGTTAAATTAGCTGCTAGTGAATTTGTAGGCTACATTCAATTGGCTGAATTAAAAAATGTTGCAAATGCTACTCATTTTACTTACAACAAATCGGTAATAATGGCTACTTATATGTTATGTGGTTTTGCTAACTTTGCCTCCATAGGCATTCAAATTGGAGGGATAGGTTCATTAGCCCCTGGACAAAGAAAAACACTTTCAGAATTTGGCATGAAAGCCCTTATAGGTGGTTCTTTAGCTTCGCTTCTTTCCGCAACAATTGCAGGAATGATTATCGGATAATAAGCCTTATATTTTTTTACAATTTAATTGTTTTACTAATTAAAATTCAAGTAATTTACCATCGTTAAATAACATATTATGAAACAATATTTAGATTTAATAAAACACGTTAGAACTAACGGAACTTTAAAAGAAGATAGAACAGGAACAGGAACCAAAAGTATTTTTGGATACCAAATGCGATTTGATTTAAGTGAAGGGTTTCCTATGTTAACGACCAAAAAATTACATTTAAAATCAATTATTTATGAATTGCTATGGTTTTTAAAAGGTGAAACTAATATTGAATACTTAAAAGAAAATGGTGTAAAAATTTGGGATGCGTGGGCAAATGAACAAGGAGATTTAGGTCCTGTTTATGGGCATCAATGGAGGAATTGGAATAGTGAAGGAATTGATCAAATAAAAGAAGTAATTGAAACAATTAAAACAAACCCTGATAGTAGAAGACTATTAGTATCTGCTTGGAATCCGAGTGTTTTACCAGATACTTCAATATCATTTTCTGAAAATGTAGCCAAGGGTAAAGCAGCTTTACCCCCTTGTCATGCTTTTTTTCAATTTTATGTTGCAGATGGAAAGCTTTCCTGTCAGCTATACCAAAGAAGTGCAGATATTTTTTTAGGAGTACCTTTTAATATTGCTTCCTATGCCCTTTTAACTATGATGATGGCTCAAGTTTGTAATCTAAAATCTGGAGAATTTATTCATACTTTTGGAGATGCACATATATACAATAACCACAGTACACAAATAGATTTACAACTTTCTAGAGAACCAAGAGAGCTTCCAATTATGAAAATCAATCCAGCTATCAAGAATATATTCGATTTTAAATTTGAAGATTTCACATTAATTAATTACAACCCTCATCCACATATTAAAGGAAGTGTTTCAGTATAAAATCATTCTATAAGATTTGTAAAAATTAATATTTATTTAATACCTTTTTCTCAAAACATTTAATACTTTTATGGGGTAAAAGAAAAATAAAATGAACACACTACAACTAAAAAATAAAATTATACAACGCATTTCAGAAATTGAAGATGAAGATTTATTAAAATCTATCGAAATTCTTTTTAGTGCTTCTGATGAAAACATTGCTAAATTTTTAGCTTTTGCTAATGAACAAATTCACAATGGGGAAAATGAAGAAACTGAAGATTTTACTGGTTATATTAAAGAATGGGTAAAAAGTATGTAACCTAATCATCATTCACTATGAACAATGAACAACACGAGCTTTATGAAAATGCAAGAAATCGTATCAAACAAAAAAAACGATTGTATTTTCATTTTGTAGTGTTTTTAATTGGATCTGTATTTTTAATTATTACTAATAAAGTTTTAAATATTGGTGAACAATACGATTGGTTTGTTTGGGCAATACTCTTATGGTTTTTCTTATGGATTTTACATTTTGTAAACGTTTTTTTTACACATCCTTTTATGGGAAAAGAATGGGAAAGAAAGCAAACAGAAAAACTAGTTCATAAACAAGAATTAAGAATTGCTAAACTTGAAAAAGAATTAATAAAAGAAGCCGACTTAAAGTTAGAAAGTGAACAATACGCCTCTACATTAAAAAAAAAGGAAAACTCTCAAAAAAACTCAAACCAAGAATGATTACCATAATTGCTGCTATTGCTGAAGATAATGCCTTAGGAAAAGACAACCAACTTATTTGGCATTTACCTGCTGATTTAAAAAGATTTAAACAAGTAACCTCTATGCATCATGTTATTATGGGTAGAAAAACTTTTGAGTCATTAGGCAAACCTCTTCCTAACAGAACAAATATAATTATCACTAGAAATCCTAATTATACTATTAAAGGTTGCGTGGTGGTAAATTCATTAAAACAAGCTATTGAAGCTGCAAAAGAAGATGAAAATCCATTTATTTTAGGAGGTGCAGAAATTTACAAACAAGCCATTGAATTTGCTGATAAATTAGACCTAACTTTTATACATCATAAATTTGATGCAGATGCATTTTTTCCAGAAATAGATACCACTATTTGGAAAGAGACCTCAAGAGAATTTCATAAAGCTGATAAAAAAAACAAATACGATTACAGCTTTGTGAGTTATAAAAGAATTTAATTATTGAATATCAAAGACAAAAGGCATTCTAGCTTGAATTCCTTTCATTTCAGAAAAATGTTTTAATGTTTGATAAAGTTTATAATTCTCTAAACCAATTTCTTTAATTAATAATTTTTCTTTGGATTGCATAAAAGGAAACCCATTTAATTTATCTTCTAAATCAAACTTATAATTAGGAAAATTTCGTACTTTATAATCCGTTACTTCAGCCAGTTCAGCAGCATAAGCTACAGCATCATCTAAGGTTCCAAGTTCATCAATCAAGCCATTTTCTAATGCTTCTACACCAGACCAAACACGCCCTTGAGCAATGCTATCAACCACTTTAATACTCATATTTCTTCCAGTAGCAACTCGTTGTAAAAATGTAGTATAAACTTGTTCTACACCTTCTTTAGTAACTGCTCTAAATTCATCTGTCATTGGTTCAAATAAACTATAATCAGCTCCTGTATTCGTTTTTACTTGCTCTGCATTAATACCAATTTTATCAGATAATTTACTAATGTTTGGTAACATTCCAAAAACACCTATAGAACCCGTTATGGTTGTAGGTTGTGCAAATATTTTATCTGCATTACAGGCAATATAATATCCTCCTGATGCTGCTACATCACCCATAGAAACTACTAAAGGTATTTCTTGTTTAGTTAGCTCTATCTCTCTCCAAATTAGGTCTGATGCTAAAGCGCTTCCTCCCGGGGAATTTACTCTTAAAACTATTGCTTTAACTCCTTTTGTTTTTCGTGCTTTTCTTAAAGAATTAATCATTAATTCCTGACCAATAATGTCTTCATTCCCTTCTCCATACATAATCGTTCCTTGCGCATAAATAACTGCTATTTTATTTGGAGCTGTAGATATCAAACGTCCTTTGCCTGTTGAAATATAATCAGCAATTGAAATGGTGTTTAATTTATCATCAACTGAAAGACCTGAAGCTAGCTTTAATTTACTAGTATATTCATCATAATATAGTACTTCATCAACTAGGTTATTTTCAATAGCTAATTCTGGAGTTCTTCCTAATAAGTTATCAGCTATTGTATTTAATTTTTCAATAGTTATATTTCTACTATTTGAAATATCAATAAGCATCTCATTCCAAATAGATTTTAAAAATGAAGTTATTTGATTTCTATTATCATCACTCATTTTATTGTATAAATACGGTTCTACAGCACTTTTGTATTTTCCATGACGAACAACCTCCATTTTAACGCCAGTTTTATCTTCAAAATCTTTAAAAAATAAAACTTCAGTAGAAAGTCCTTTAAAATCTAGAGCTCCTATTGGATTTATAAAAATTGAATCGGCAACCGAACTTAAATAATAGGTTTTTTGATCGTAAATATCAGCATACGCATTTACAAATTTTCCACTTTCTTTAAAGTCTACTAATTTTTTTCTAATAGCTTGTACTTGAGACATCCCTGCATTTACACCCAAACTACGAATACTTATTCCTTTAATTTTAGCATCATCCTTTGCATTTTCAATAGCATTTAAAATTTTTTCTAAACTTAATTTTTCATCGCTTAGCCCAAGTATTTCCTCAAAAGGATCATCACTTTTTGGAGCATAATCTTTAACTAAAGTTTCTAAACCAATTTCTAAAACTGAATTTTGTTTAACGGTAACTTTCTCTGATTCACCTACCGCTGAAATTATTAATATAAATAGAATAAACAATATTCCAAGTGCAATAAAAGTTCCAAAAATTGAAGCCAGTAAGTTTCTCAAAAATTTCATAGGACTACTAATTTAAATATGCTAAAAAAATTTATAAATGTTCATAAATTGAACCACAAAGGTATGTTTTTATATCATACTTTTCTTTTCTTTGTAGCTACTTTATGCAAATTTTAAGAAACACATATTTATCTCTTGGGAGCAATCAAGGCAATAAACTTGATACCCTACAAAAAGCCATAAATTTGATTGCAGAAAAGATTGGTAATATTGTAAAAATTTCCGCAATCTACAAAACGGCATCTTGGGGTTTTAAAAGTGATGATTTTTTTAATTGTTGTATTCAAGTTACTACAGGTTTAAATCCTGAAAATTTGTTGTATAAATTACAACAAATAGAATTACTTTTAGGTCGAAATAGAACTTCTAAAAACGGTTACCAAGCACGAACTATAGATATTGATATATTACTTTTTGAAAATGAAATTATTTTTTCAAAAAACTTAATGGTGCCGCATAAAGAAATGCTTAACCGAAATTTTGTAATGTTTCCGCTAGTTGAAATAGCGCCAAATTTTATACATCCAATAGAAAAACAACGACTTTCAGTTTGTTTAAAAAATTGTGCAGATTTAAGTGAAATTGAAAAAACCGATTTAAAAATTAATAGACCCATTGCCATCTCTGAAAAATATAACTACATTGCTATTGAAGGAAATATTGGAGCTGGTAAAACTACTTTAGCCAAAATGATTTCTGAAGATTTTAATGCAAAAATTGTTTTGGAACGATTTGCAGACAATCCATTTTTACCAAAATTTTATGAAGATAATGAAAGATTTGCTTTCCCTTTAGAAATGAGTTTTTTAGCAGATCGATATCAGCAACTTTCAGATGATTTAGCTCAATTTGATTTATTTAAAAACTTTATAGTTTCAGATTATTACATATTTAAGTCGCTAATTTTTGCTCAAGTCACTTTACCAAAAGACGAGTACTTTTTGTACAGAAAGATGTTTGACATTATGTATAAAGAAATTTCTAAACCCGACTTATACATATACTTACATCAAAGTACGCCTCAATTAATTGAAAATATTAAAAAAAGAGGTAGAACTTATGAACAAAATATAGCTCCAGAATATTTAGATAAAATTCATAAAGGATATGTGAATTTTATTAAAACTGAAGAAAGTTTAAACACTTTAATTATAGATGTATCTACCATGGATTTTTTAGAAAACTCTGAAGATTATTTTTCTATTATTCAACAAATTAAAAATGCTAGTTAATTATTTTTTTAACTCTAATTTTTCTGCAAAATAATCACAAAAATCACGCATAGTTGCACTCATTTTCTCATCATTGGTGGCTCTTTCAAATGTATCAGCCATAGAAACCAATGTTTGATGAAAAAATTGTTTCATATCATCAATAGGCATATCTTTAGTCCACAAATCCATTCGAAGTGTATCTTTATGAATTGAATCCCAAACTGAAATCATTAAAGCTTTTGCTTCTTCATTTTCAATTCCCCCATCATTTGCTGTCCAATGCAGTTGTTCAGGAACTTTATTTTCATCTAGACCAACTGTAAATTCTATTTTTGATTTATGAGCTATTGCCATTATTTTTTTGGTTTATATTTTGAATGTTTAAAAATTATTTCTGCAGGTGTTTCCAAAAGCTGCTGCAAAGTTACATGATTATTTTTCATATACGCCCTAACAATTTGCCACCCTAACCAAACCCCCACTCTTCCTGGAGATTCTTTATCAACATCAATATAAAATTTTGAAAAAGGGGCATTTAAAATAAAACGAGTTGTTAAATCAGTATCTGTACTATATAATAATTTCTTTTCAACAAAATACTTCCAAATTTCAGTTTCATTATTGGTTACCCAAATTATATTTTCTTTACTATAGCCTATTTTTTCAGCATCACTTACAAAGGGTAAATAAGTATCTAACATATACATTTTTTTCCCTTCATCAATTATTAAATCAATAAATTGCCTACTATTTCCTTTGATAAAAAATTTGGAACTTATAGCCTCAGCAATATCGACCTTTAAATGAGACCTGTCATAATTTTGCGACAAATACTTTGGAAAATCATGATAAACTTCGTTATTTCTTCCTAAATACATGTCTAATGAAATAAACAATAAACTATCAACATACATTACTTTACTTTGATAATCTAAATTTGTGATAAGCGTTAAAATTTTAGGTTCTTTAAAATTAGGATGATAATATTTAATATGCTTAAACAAGTCTTCAAGCTGCTTTTTTTCTTCTTCAAAATCATTAAAAAGTTCTTGAGATTTTTGGTACAATTCTCTTTCTTCGATATCATTTATTTTTTGAATCCAAACACTATCTGCATTCTGCTCTGGAAATAAATAAGGATATTTTTCTTTTAACTCAGGTAATGTTTCTAAGTTAGAATTATAAAATTTTTGCTCAAAACGATCTATTTTTACAGTAACATCAATTTTGGAAACATCAATTTTTTCTTTAGACTCTTTGGAACATGAGATGGCTACCAATAAAACTCCCAACAGTATTAAAGTTTTGTACATTAATTTCTATATTTACAATTCTATTTTTAAAACGATAAAAGTACTAAATTAGTTTAATTATGAATGCAGAAAAAGTTGTTGAACATATCGTTTCCTGGCTAAAAGAATATGCAACAAAAGCAAAAGTTAATGGTTTTGTAATAGGAATTTCAGGAGGAATAGATTCAGCAGTAACTTCAACCTTATGTGCTAAAACTGGTTTTCCAACTCTTTGTGTAGAAATGCCAATTCATCAAGGAGAAAACCAAGTATTAAGAGGTAAAGAACATATTAAACAATTAAAAAATAGGTTTAAAAATGTAACTTCAATTGAAGTAAATTTAACCTCTACATTTGAAGATTTTAAAAATGTAGTTCCTTCAATTAAAGAAACAGCTACAGTTAATTTATCTTTAGCAAACACTAGAGCTCGTTTAAGAATGACAACTTTGTATTATTTTGCAGGCTTAAATGGCTATTTGGTAGCTGGAACAGGTAATAAAGTAGAAGATTTTGGCGTTGGTTTTTTTACAAAATATGGTGATGGGGGTGTAGATTTAAGTCCAATAGCAGATTTAATGAAGTCTGAAGTATATCAAATAGCTTCAATACTAAAAGTTCCTAAATCTATTCAAAAAGCAAAGCCAACTGATGGGTTATTTGGAGATAGCAGAACCGATGAAGATCAAATTGGAGCCACTTACGATGAATTAGAATGGGCTATGCAACAAGCAGAAAAAGGTAAAAAAATTAGTGATTTTAATGACAGAGAAAAAGAAGTTTTTACTATTTTCTCTAAAAGAAATATTGCAAATAAACATAAAATAAAGCCAATTCCTATTTGTGAAATTCCAAAAGCCTATAAGTAACTAAGGTTTTATTTATTGACTGATAATAAAGTATCAGTTAAAGCTAATAAGTATATCATATAAAATTAATGATTACATTATATTTACTTTTTAAAAGAAATATAGAGAAACTTTTTATATTCTTACTTTAATCCTTTTCAATTAAGCACTAAAATATAAGTGTTATTGAATATATTGCATGAAATTGAATTATAGAAATTCATCATCCAATAACTAATCATTAGAATGAAACTTACTTTCAAAAAATTTAGTTGAGGTGAAAATTATATATGTTTTTAATGAAAATTAGATATGAATTATAAAGCCATAGAAATAACTACTGTAGAGGCCGAAAAATTACTACTTTCTCAATACAATATTGTTGGAAAAGCCAATAAACTCCCTGGTGAAATAGATGTTAATTTTAAGATTAAAACTGAAAATGAAAATTATGTTCTAAAAATTTCTCCTCCAAATAAAAACAGTACTTATTTAGATTTTCAACAAAAACTATTACAATATCTTGAAAAACAAAACTCAAATTTAACTGTTCCTAAAGTACTACTCGATAAAAATAATTCTTCAATTTCAGAAATCACAGATAAAGCTGGTAATAAAAGAAAAGTTAGATTGTTAACATGGATATCGGGAAGAGTTTGGAGCAATGTAAATCCTCAATTAAATGATTTACGTTATAGCTTAGGAGAACAATGTGGACTAATTACATTAGCTTTAAATAATTTTACACATCCTGAAATTCATAGAAAATTTGATTGGGATATTGCACAATCGCTTTGGACAAAACAACATATTAATTTATTTAATGAAGAAGAAAAAGAACTAATTATTTATTTTCAACAGCAATTTGAAGCTGGTTTTAATTCTTATAAAAAACTAAGAAAATCAGTAGTTCATAATGATGCAAATGATAACAACATCATTGTTTCTTCTGAATTAATTCACCCTAAAGTAATTGCTATTATTGACTATGGAGATAGTATTCATACTCAAATTATAAATGATGTAGCTGTTGCATGTAGTTATGCAATGATGAATCATAACGATCCTCTAGAAGCTGCTTTACCAATTGTAAAAGGTTATCATTCCAAATTTAATTTAAATCAAAATGAATTAAACCATTTATATTGCGCTATTGCTATGCGTTTGGTGATTTCCGTAACCAAATCTGCAATTAATAAAATTAAGCAACCAAACAATAAGTATCTGCAAATTAGTGAAAAACCTGCTTGGATTTTATTAAAAAAATGGCGTAAAATAAGTTTAGAATTTGCGTATTTTAGTTTTAGAAAAGCTTGTGGATTTAAAGCTCATCCTAATGAACATAAATTTAAAAAATGGACAACCAAAACTAATTTCAACTTAACACAATTATTCCCTACTATTCATAAAAATGAAGTTAAATTATTAGACCTTAGCGTTTCAAGCAAATGGATTGGACATCATGAAGAATTTAACGATTTAGATTTATTTGAATTTAAAATTAACAAATTACAGTCTAAAAATCCTTCAAAAATTATAGCTGGGGGTTATTTAGAACCAAGGCCCTTATATACTTCAACTGCTTTTGACAAAATTGGAAATTATGGAAAAGAAAGCAGGACTATTCACTTAGGAATTGATTTTTGGTTGCCAAAAAACACTCCTGTACATGCTTTATTTGACAGTGAAGTTGTTGTTTCTTTCAATAATACTGGAAATAAATTATATGGAGGACTCCTAATTTTAAAACACACTTTTGATGAACTTGAATTTTTTACATTATATGGGCATTTAAGTGTTGAAAGTATTACCAACAACAACGTTGGAAAACATATTAAAAAAGGGGATTGTATTGGTTATTTAGGCAATCCAATAGAAAATGGCAATTGGGTTCCTCACCTTCACTTTCAGGTTATGTTATCTTTATTAGATTATAAAAATGACTTTCCGGGGGTAGCATTTTACAATGAAATTGAGGTTTGGAAAAGCATCTGCCCAAACCCAAATCAGCTTTTTAAAATTTCTGAACTTCAACAAAAAAAAGATATTTCAAATAAAGAGCTAATTTCTTATAGAAAAAAGCATTTAGGCAAAAGCCTAAGTCTTCAATACAAGCAACCTGTTAAAATGGTTAGAGGTTTTGGACCATATTTAATGGATCCATTTGGAAAAAAATATTTAGACACTGTTAATAATGTTGCCCATGTAGGACATGAAAATTATAAGGTTGTAAAAGCTGGCACAGATCAAATGGCTTTACTTAATACCAATTCAAGATATCTTCATGAAAATATTAATGAATTAGCCAAAGAATTAATTGAAACACTTCCTAAAGAATTAAATGTTTTACATTTTGTTAATTCAGGAAGTGAAGCCAATGAACTAGCAATTAGAATGGTAAAAGCAGCTACAGGAGAACGCGATATTATTGCTTCAGAAGTTGGCTATCATGGAAACTCAAACATGTGTATTGATATTAGCTCTTACAAGTTTGATGGTAGCGGTGGAAATGGTGCTCCAGAAAACACTCATATTTTCCCACTTCCTGATGCTTTTAGAGGAAAATATAGAGGTGAAAATGCAGGTGCCAACTATGCTGAAGAAGTTAAAATATTAGTTAATCAAGTCCAACAAAAAGGAAGAAACATAGGTGGATTTATAGTAGAGCCAATTATAAGTTGTGGAGGACAAATTGAATTACCGAGTGGTTTTTTAAAAAAATCTTACGAAATTATTAGAAACGCAGGAGGCATTTGCATTTCAGATGAAGTTCAAACAGGATGTGGTAGAATGGGAAAAACTTTTTGGGGATTTCAATTACATAATGTTGTTCCAGATATTGTTACTATAGGAAAACCTTTGGGCAATGGACATCCTATTGCAGCAGTGGCTTGTACTCAAAAGGTTGCAGATAAATTTGCTAATGGTATGGAATACTTCAACACCTTTGGAGGCAACCCAGTTTCTTGTGCAATTGGCACTGAAGTATTAAAAATAGTAAAAAAAGAAAAATTTCAAGAAAACGCACTTATAATTGGTGAATTTTTAAAAAGTGAATTAAAAAAATTAGCTCATAAATTTCCAATCATTGGAGAAGTCCGTGGACAAGGGTTATTCTTAGGAATTGAATTAGTTGATAGCAAATTAACTCCTTTAAAAGAACAAACCAATTATTTAGCTAATAGAATGAAAGATCATCATATTTTAATGAGTGTAGATGGACCTGACCATAATGTTTTAAAAATTAAGCCTCCGTTAATTTTTTCTAAAACTAATGCTAAAGAATTGATTTATTTTTTAAAAAAAATACTTTCAGAAGACTTTATGAATTCTTATAAAAAAGATAAAAGCTAAGTTAAATCTTACAGCATAAAAAAGGAGCTTAATTAAGTTCCTTTTTATGTTTTTTAAAATAGTTTTTTACAACTTAAAAGTAACCACTGGCAACTTTGCATGATTGGCTAAATCTTCACCTATACTTCCATTAAATAAATGAGCTAAACCTCTCCTACCATGGGTATTTAATAAAATAACATCAGCATCTATTACTTTTGAAAAGTTCAAAATACCTGCTTCAATAGAAATATCATTATAAATATTAAGCGTATAATCTCCTAAATCAAATTCATTAATAAATGCTCTTATAGCATCACTAGATTCTTTAGTTGTTTCAAAATTATGAATCGTATTAATCTTTAATAAATGTAAACGCGCATTAAATAAGCTTGCAAAATTTAATATTTTTTGAAAAGCAACTCTATTTGCATATTTAAAATTGGATGCAAATACAATATTCTCAATTTTAAAATTTGAAATTTCTTTTTTTACCACAAGTACAGGAACTTCAGAATTTCTAACCACTTTTTCAGTGTTAGAGCCAACAAGCATTTCTTCCAATCCTGATGTTCCTTGAGATCCCATCACAATTAAATCGGCCTCTTTCTTTTTACTTTCATCAATAATCCCATCAAAAGCTTTATGAAATTGAACAGAATCTTCCACTTCTAAACCTTCAAAAAAAGGAAGCTTCATAAAGTCTTGAAATTTTTCATGCGCTCTTTTCAAAAATAATAATGCGGTTGGTGTATTGTTAGATGAACCATAACTTGCCGGATCAATAACTCCTGTAGGCAGTTCTAACATATGTAGTAAATAAATCTTTGAGTTTGTTAATTTAGCAATATCTGCAGCCACTTTAGCTGCATACTCTGCTTGCACAGAAAAATCAATAGGGACAAGTATATTTCTCATAAATTTTTGTTGAATCGAATGTTATGGTTAGTGTAAAGTTAATAATTTTAAATTAAAAAGAAGAATGATTTTTTATCATTTCAAAAATTGTTACTATATTTGCAGCGAATTATTACAGAATAGAGGAAGGAGGGGACGTAAAGTCCCCTCTTTTTATACAAAGATGGATAGAGAAAAAATTACAAATCTGGTAAATGAAGCAATTAAAGAAAATCCAGAACTTTTTTTAATAGAATTAAAATTCTTACCAGATAATAAAATTTATGTTGAAGTAGACGGTGACCATGGAATACCGCTACAAGAATGTATAAGAATTAGTAGAGGAGTTGAGCATAATTTAGACAGAGAAGAAGAAGATTTTTCTTTAGAAGTTACGTCACCAGATGTTTCACATCCTCTAAAAGTCAACAGGCAGTACATTAAAAATATAAATCGTATTTTACAGGTAAAACTAAAAAATACAACCACTATTGAAGGCACTTTAACAGAAGTTCTAAATGATGATATAACTTTAGAATGGAAAGCTAGAGAACCTAAACCAATAGGAAAAGGCAAAATTACTGTTGCCAAAAAAGCAACAATACCATTTGCAGACATTATAGAGGCAAAAGTGAAAATAATATTTTAATTAATAAGGATGCATGGAAAATTTAGCATTAATTGAGTCGTTTTCAGAATTTAAAGGTGATAAAAATATAGATAGAGTTACTTTAATGTCAATTCTTGAAGAAGTATTTAGAGCTGCTTTAAAAAGAAAGTTTGGATCAGATGATAACTTCGATATTATTATTAATCCAGACAAAGGCGATTTAGAAATTTGGCGTAACAGAGTTGTTGTTGCCGATGGAATGTCCGAAGATGATAATGAAGAAATTGAACTTTCAGAAGCAAGAAAAATTGAACCAGATTTTGAAATTGGTGAAGATGTTTCTGAAGAAGTTAAATTAATTGATTTAGGTAGAAGAGCAATTTTAGCATTGCGTCAAAACTTAATATCGAAAATTCATGAACATGACAGCACCAATACTTTTAAACAATTTAAAGATTTAGAAGGAGATATTTATAGTGCCGAGGTACATCACATTCGTCATAATGCAATTATTTTATTAGATGATGAAGGAAATGAAATTGTATTACCTAAAAGCGAACAAATTCGTTCAGATTATTTTAGAAAAGGAGAATCTGTACGAGGTATTATAAAATCTGTTGAATTGCGTGGAAACAAACCTGTAATTATCTTATCAAGAACTTCCCCTCAATTTTTAGAAAAGTTATTTGAACAAGAAATTCCAGAGGTATTTGACGGCTTAATTACTATAGAAGGAGTTGCAAGAATCCCTGGTGAAAAAGCTAAAGTAGCTGTAGATTCATACGATGATAGAATAGATCCTGTTGGAGCTTGTGTAGGTATGAAAGGCTCTCGTATCCACGGAATTGTACGTGAACTAGGTAATGAAAATATAGATGTTATCAATTTCACCAAAAACACACAACTTTACATTGCACGTGCTTTAAGTCCTGCCAAAGTCGTTTCTATGAAAATTCATGAAGAAGAAGGTAGAGAAGATGGCAAAAAAGGAAGAGTTGATGTATTTTTACAACCTGAAGAAGTTTCAAAAGCCATTGGTAAAAATGGTGTTAACATCCGTTTGGCTTCACAATTAACTGGCTATGAACTTGATGTGCAAAGAGAAGGAGTTGAAACTGAAGATGATGTAGAATTAACTGAATTCTCTGATGAAATAGAAACTTGGGTAATCCAAGAATTCAAAAAAATTGGTTTAGATACTGCTAGAAGCGTACTTGAAAAAGATGTATCTGAGCTTTTAAGTAGAACTGATTTAGAAGAAGAAACAATTTTAGAAGTTCAAAAAATATTAAGATCAGAATTTGAAGACTAATCAAATTTCTAAAAACAAATAGGCTAAAAATAAATTATATGGCTGACAACAAAACATTGAGACTAAACAAAGTATTACGAGAATTAAACATTTCGTTAGATAGAGCTGTTGAGCACTTAGCAAATCACGGATTTGAGATTGAAGCTAGACCAACAACAAAAATATCTGGTGAAGAATATGAAATACTATTGGATGGTTTTCAAACTGATAGAAGTAAAAAAGCGGCATCTAAAGAAGTAAGCGAAGAAAAGCGCAAAGAAAAAGAAGCGCTCAGAATTGCTCTTGAAGAAAAGTTAGAAAAACAGCGTCTTGAAGAAGAAGCTAAAAAAGTTGTTGTCAAAGCTAAAGCTGAAAAACTAGAAGTTAAAACTGTTGGTAAAATTGAAATTGAACCAAAAAAAGAAGAAGTTGAAACTCCTAAAGCTGCTGAAGAAAAAATAGAACCAACTCCTAAGGTTGAGGTTAAAGAGGTTAAAAAAGAAGAGCCTAAAGAAATAAAAAAGGTAGAAGAAAAACCAATTGAAGAGAAAAAACAACCAGAAAAGGTAAAAGAAGTTGAAGCAGCTATAGAAAAACCAAAAAAGAATGAACCTGTTATTTCTCAAAAAAAGGAAAAACCATTAGTTAAAAAAGAAGAAAAACATAAAAAAACTGAGGAGCAAGAACCTGAAACAACAACTCCTCAAACTATAGAAACACAATACAAAAAATTATCAGGTCCTAAAATTACAGGTAAAACAATTGATTTAAAACAATTTGAAAGACCTAAAAAGAAAAAAGCTGAGCCTACAGCGGCAAAAAAAGAATCAACTGCTGATGCTAATAAAAAGAAACGTAGAAGAATAAAAAAATCTCCTACATCTCCTAACGATAGAAAATCTGGAACTTCTAACAATAGAGGGACTCAACAACAAAGAGGAGCTCAACAAAGAGGAACTAGAAAACCTATTATTAAAGAAGAACCTTCAGAAGCTGAAGTACAAAAACAAGTACGTGAAACCTTAGAAAAATTACAGGGTAAATCTAAAAAAGGTAAAGGAGCAAAATATAGAAGAGATAAAAGAGATCTACATCGTCAACAAACTGAAATTGATCAGGAAATACAAGCAGCAGAAAGCAAAATACTTAAAGTTACAGAATTTGTAACTGTAAGTGAAATTGCAACTATGATGGATATTCCTGTAACCAACATTATTTCAACCTGTATGACGTTAGGAATGATGGTTACTATGAATCAGCGTTTAGATGCTGAAACATTAACAATTGTTGCTGAAGAGTTTGGTTATACCGTAGATTTTGTTGGAGCTGAAGTTGAAGAAGCAATTGAGGAACATATAGATACAGAAGATGAATTAGAACCAAGAGCTCCAATTATTACAGTAATGGGACACGTGGATCACGGTAAAACATCTTTATTAGATTATATTCGTGAAGAAAATGTAATTGCAGGTGAATCTGGTGGAATTACCCAGCATATTGGTGCTTATGGAGTTCAATTAAAAAACGGTCAAAAAATTGCGTTTTTAGATACACCTGGTCACGAAGCCTTTACAGCTATGCGTGCTCGTGGAGCGCAAGTAACCGATTTAGTGATTATTGTTATTGCCGCTGATGATGATGTTATGCCGCAAACTAAAGAAGCAATCAGTCATGCCCAAGCAGCTGGTGTTCCTATCGTTTTTGCAATTAACAAAATTGATAAGCCAAACTCTAACCCTGATAAAATTAAAGAACAACTTTCAGCAATGAATTTACTTGTTGAAGATTGGGGTGGAAAAATACAATCACAAAATATTTCAGCTAAAACAGGTGAAGGTGTTGATGATTTACTTGAGAAAGTGTTGTTAGAAGCTGAAATGTTAGATTTAAAAGCTAACCCAAATAAAAATGCAGTTGGAACCGTAGTTGAAGCCTTATTAGATAAAGGTCGTGGATATGTTTCTACCATTTTAGTTCAAGAAGGAACATTAAAAATTGGAGATTATATCTTGGCTGGGAAACATAGTGGTAAAGTAAAAGCTATGTTTGATGAACGTGCAAACAACATGAAAGAAGCAGGTCCTTCAACTCCAGTATCTATATTAGGATTGGATGGCGCGCCGCAAGCAGGAGATAAGTTTAATGTATTTGAAGATGAAAAAGAAGCAAAACAAATTGCTGCTAAACGTTCTCAATTACAACGTGAACAATCGGTAAGAACTCAACGTCATATTACTTTAGATGAAATAGGACGAAGAATTGCACTTGGTGACTTTAAAGAATTAAATATTATTTTAAAAGGTGATGTGGATGGTTCTGTAGAAGCATTAACAGATTCTTTCCAAAAACTATCTACCAACGAAATTCAAGTCAACATTATCCATAAAGGTGTTGGTGCCATTACAGAATCTGATGTATTATTAGCTTCTGCCTCTGATGCAATTATTGTTGGATTTAATGTTAGACCATCAGGAAACGCAAGAGTTTTAGCTGAAAATGAAGAAATTGATGTTAGAACTTATTCAATTATCTATGATGCTATTAACGATTTACGTGATGCAATGGAAGGTATGTTATCGGCAGAAATTAAAGAAGAAGTTACTGGAAATGTTGAAATTAGAGAAGTTTATAAAATTTCGAAAGTAGGTAATATTGCTGGTTGTATGGTTACTAGTGGAAAAATTTATAGAAATTCTAAAATTAGAGTTATCAGAGATAGTGTAGTTATCCATTCTGGTGAATTAACCTCTTTAAAACGATTTAAAGATGATGTAAAAGAAGTTGCTAAAGGATACGATTGTGGACTTCAAATTAAAAACTTTAACAATATAGAAATTGGTGATGTTATTGAAGCTTACCAAGAAGTTGAAGTTAAAAAGAAACTTAAAAGAAATTAATTATTTCTTTATAACATAAAAAAGCTAGATAAAATTATCTAGCTTTTTTTATTTGCTAATTGTCCACAAGCTGCATCAATATCTTTTCCCCTACTTCGCCTAACATTTACAATAATATCATTCATTTCTAAAATGCTAATATAATCGGTTATTGCTTGAGGGTTTGCCTGTTGAAAATCTCCATCATCTATAGGATTGTATTCTATTAAATTTACTTTACAAGGCACATATTTACAAAACTTTACTAAAGCGTTAATTGCTTCTTTAGTATCGTTAATTCCATTCCAAACCACATATTCATAAGTTACTCTACTTCCAGTTTTAGCATACCAATATGCTAACGATTCTTTTAAATCATTTAAAGGAAAAGCTTTACTAAAAGGCATAATTTTAGAACGTACCTCATCAATTGCTGAATGCAATGAAACAGCCAAATTGAATTTCACTTCATCATCCGCTAATTTTTTTATCATTTTAGGAATTCCTGAAGTTGAAACTGTAATGCGTTTTGGTGACATACCCAATCCTTCTTCTGAAGTTATCTTTTCAATAGCCTTTAGTACATTATTATAGTTCATTAAAGGTTCTCCCATTCCCATAAAAACAATGTTAGAGAGTTTATGGTTGTGGTACAATAAACTTTCTTGATTTATTGCAGAAACTTGATCAAAAATTTCATCTGCGTTTAAGTTTCTCATTTTCTTTAAACGAGCGGTTGCGCAAAAATTGCAATCTAAACTGCATCCAACCTGACTAGAAACACAAGCTGTGGTTCTATTTTCTGTAGGAATTAATACAGATTCTACTATTAAACCATCATGCAATCTCACCGCATTTTTAACAGTTCCATCAGAACTTCGCTGCATTTGATCTACTTTTATATGGTTGATTACAAAATTATTTTCTAACATTTGACGTGTTTCTTTTGAAATATTTGTCATATCTTCAAAAGAATGTGCACTTTTACTCCACAACCATTCATAAACCTGATTCCCTCTAAAAGCTTTATCACCATGTTCAACAAAAAAATCTCTTAATTGTTCTTTGGTTAAAGCTCGTATGTCTTTTTTTTCAATCATTAATACTTCAAGTTTATAAAAAAGAAACCCGCTCTCGCGGGAATTTATATTTTAAATGTTAGATGATTAACATCGCATCTCCGTATGAGTAAAATTTGTACTTTTCTTTAACAGCTTCTTTATAAGCTTCCATTAAAAAATCGTACCCTGCAAAAGCTGCAACCATCATCATAAGTGTTGATTTAGGGGTGTGAAAATTAGTAATCATACAGTTTGCAATACTAAAATCATAAGGAGGAAAAATAAATTTATTAGTCCAACCATTAAACGCATTTAAATGTTTATCTGAAGAAACTGAACTTTCTAATGCTCTCATTACAGTAGTTCCAACAGCACAAACTCTTTTTTTATTATCAATTGCATTATTTACAATTTCTGCAGTATTTTCTGGAACCAATGATTGCTCTGAATCCATTTTATGTTTAGATAAATCCTCTACCTCAACAGGACTAAAAGTTCCTAAACCTACATGTAACGTTACTTCTGCAAAATCAACTCCTTTAATTTCTAAACGTTTCATTAAGTGTTTTGAAAAATGCAATCCAGCTGTTGGAGCAGCAACCGCTCCTTCATGTTTTGCATAAATGGTTTGGTAACGCTCTTCATCACTAGGTTCTACAGCTCTTTTAATGTATTTTGGAAGCGGAGTTTCACCTAGTTCATCTAATTTTTTTCTAAATTCTTCATAAGAACCATCATATAAAAAACGTAATGTTCTTCCTCTTGATGTTGTATTATCAATAACTTCTGCTACTAAACTTTCGTCATCACCAAAAAATAATTTGTTTCCAATTCTAATTTTTCGAGCTGGATCAACAAGTACATCCCAAAGTCTGCTTTCTGCATTTAACTCTCTTAATAAAAAAACTTCGATGCGTGCACCAGTTTTTTCTTTTTCACCATACATACGAGCTGGAAAAACTTTAGTATTGTTTAACACCATTAAATCACCTTCATCAAAATATTCTATCAGGTCTTTAAACATTTTATGTTCAATAGTTTGTGTTTTTCTATTTAAAACCATTAAACGAGCTTCATCTCTATGTTCTGCTGGGTATTCTGCTAATAAATCTTCAGGTAAATCGAATTTAAAATGTGATAATTTCATGTGTCTTTATTGTTGTTTATATTTAATACAAAGAAATGTTGTTTAAAATTGTACTTTTTAGCAACTTTTCTTAGGTATTTTTTCTTGAATGAGCGCAAATATACAACATCGACATAGGCGTTGTCAAGTGAATTGCAATAAAACTTTGTTTTTGAGAATTTTAAAGTGTTATTTTTTTAAAATCATCCCAAAAAGTTGGATACGATTTTGAAACAACATTTGGATCTTCAATTGAAATTGGAACCCTTAAAGCTAACGGAGCAAAAGCCATCGCCATTCTATGGTCATCGTAAGTTTTTATCGAGATATCTCTCTTTATTTTTAGTGACTTTTTTAAATGAAGTGTTTGGTTGGTTATTTCAACATGTCCTCCTAACTTTTCAAGTTCATTTTTTAACGCCACCAACCTATCAGTTTCTTTTATTTTAAGGGTATGTAAACCTGTTAAAAAACATTCAATACCTAAACCAAAACAAGTAACTGAAATAGTTTGAGCTATATCTGGAGCATTTTTTAAATCAAGATTTTTAAAATAATCTTTATTAATTTCTCCATTATTTTTTAGAATTAATGAAGTGTTTTTAAAAGTGGTTTCCACGCCTAAATTTTTATAAATATCAGTTAATATTGCATCGCCTTGAAGACTTTCTTTTTTAAATGATGATATTTCAATTTCTGAATTTGGACTTAAAGCACACAAACTATAATAATACGAAGCTGAGCTCCAATCAGATTCAACCGTAATTGTTTGACCATCAATTTCTGTTTTTGGTTCTACAACTATTTGATCATCTATCCAAGTATATTTAACTCCTATTTCAGACAACAACTGCAAGGTCATTTTTATATAAGGAACCGAAGTAATGTTTCCTTTAAACTTTAATCGCAATCCATTTTTTAAGGTTGGGGCAATTAATAATAACGATGAAATATACTGACTACTTACATTTCCGTCAATTTCAATAAAATTATTTGTTAGTTTATTTCCTAAAATTTTTAATGGAGGAAACCCTTCTTTTTCTATAAATTTAATGTTAGCTCCTAAAGTAGTTAACGCATCAACTAAAATTTCAATAGGTCTATTTTTCATTCTATGCGAACCCGTTAAAACAATTTCAGAGTTTTCTTTAACTGAAAAATACGAAGTTAAAAAACGCATAGCTGTTCCCGCATGTCCAATGTTAATTTCTTTTGAGTTACTCGTTAGTGCTTGTAACATTAGTTTTGAATCATCAGAATTTGATAGGTTTTCAATTCTTAAATTAGGATAAAATTGTTGTAAAACTAATAATCTATTAGATTCACTTTTTGAGCCTGTAATTTTAATACTACCTTTTACAACTCTATTTATTTTATCAATTTTTAACAATTCCATCTATTTTCTATTAATCGCTTTTAATAAAATATTTTTTATAGATTTATATTTCGTTAATTATCAAACAATTTAACCAAACATTATGAAAAAATATTTACTATTTATAAGCTGTTTCTTTTTAATTTCAGCCCACAAAGTTACTGCTCAAAAACTAGTACGCAAATTTAATGAAGAATTTTACAAATCTATTGAATGGCGTAATATTGGTCCTTTTAGAGGCGGTAGAAGTGCAGCGGTTACTGGAGTAGCTAATAAAGCTAATCTCTATTATTTTGGAGCTACTGGAGGTGGCGTTTGGAAAACAACTGATGCAGGAAATACTTGGAGTAATATTTCTGATGGCTTTTTTGGAGGATCTGTTGGTTCAATTGCTGTGAGTGAATCTGATAATAACGTAATTTATGTAGGTAATGGAGAAGTTACTGTACGCGGCAATGTTTCTTCTGGTGATGGTATGTGGAAATCTGTAAATGCGGGAAAAACTTGGGAACATATTGGATTAAAAAATTCTAGACACATCCCTCGAGTTAAAATTCATCCTAAAAATCCAGATATTGTTTTTGCAGCAGTTTTAGGTGATTTATATAAGCCTACCCAAGAAAGAGGTGTTTACAAATCGATTGATGGAGGTAAAAACTGGAAAAAAGTATTATTTTCAAATGAAAATGCTGGAGCTGTAGATTTAATTTTTGACCCTAATAATCCTCGAATTTTATATGCTTCAACTTGGAATGTTAGGAGAACTCCTTATAGTTTATCAAGCGGTGGAGAAGGCTCAGCAATTTGGAAAAGTACCGATGAAGGTGAAAGTTGGAGTAATATTTCTGAAAATGAAGGACTACCCAAAGGAATTTGGGGGATAAGTGGTTTGGCCGTATCTCCTATAAACTCAGATATTATTTGGGCTTTAATTGAAAATAAAGATGGTGGAATTTACAAATCTTTTGATGCTGGAAAAACTTGGAAACTTATCAATAGTGAGCGTAAATTACGCCAGCGAGCTTGGTACTACACACGTATTTATGCAGACACACAGGACCAGAATACAGTATATGTATTAAATGTTCAATACCATCAATCTAAAGATGGCGGAAAAACTTTTAAAACTTTTAATGCTCCACACGTAGATCATCACGATTTATGGATTTCTCCAGAGAATAATCAACGTATGATTATTGCTGATGATGGAGGTGCTCAAGTAAGTTTTGATGCTGGTGAAAACTGGAGTACCTACCACAATCAACCTACATCTCAATTTTACCGTGTAGTTACAGACAATCATTTTCCGTATAGAATTTATGGTGCGCAACAAGATAATTCAACCGTAAGAATTTTACATAGAACTGACGGTGGAACCATTGGAGAAAGTGATTGGGAAAGTACTGCTGGAGGCGAAAGTGCTCATATTGCAGTTGATCCTTTAAATAATGACATTGTTTATGGAGGAAGTTATGGGGGACTTTTAACTAGAGTTAATCACAAAACAAATGAAACTAGAGTTATTAATGTTTGGCCTGATGATCCAATGGGACATGGGGCTGAAGACATGAAATATCGTTTCCAATGGAACTATCCTATTTTCTTTTCTCCACACAATTCAAAAAAGATGTATACAACTTCAAACCATGTACATATAACGTATAATGAAGGACAAAGTTTTGAAGTTATTAGCCCTGATTTAACTAGAAATGACCCTAAAACACTAGGAGTTTCTGGAGGACCAATTACAAAAGACAATACAGGCGTTGAATATTACGGAACTATTTTTGCAGCAGTAGAATCTCCTTTTGAAAAAGACTTAATTTGGACAGGTTCTGATGATGGTTTAGTTCATATCACTAAAAATGGTGGTAAAAATTGGATTAATGTTACACCTAAAAAAATGCCTGAATGGATGATGATTAATTGTATTGAAGTAGATCCTTTTACAGCAGGAGGTGCTTATATTGTAGGTACACGCTATAAATTAGGCGACTACAAACCTTATATCTATAAAACAGAAGACTATGGAAAAACTTGGAAATTAATTACCAACGGTATTTCATC
This sequence comes from uncultured Lutibacter sp., assembly GCF_947493565.1. Taxonomy (GTDB): domain Bacteria; phylum Bacteroidota; class Bacteroidia; order Flavobacteriales; family Flavobacteriaceae; genus Lutibacter; species Lutibacter aestuarii. The sequence goes on from NZ_CANLRG010000004.1 coordinate 308,193, forward strand.
TGAGCATTTTACAAGAGTTTTAAGAAGCGACCCAAACCGAAAAGGGTTGTTATATGCAGGGACTGAAAACGGAATGTATATAAGCTTTGATGATGGAGAAAATTGGAGCCCGTTTCAATTAAACTTACCAATTGTACCTATAACCGATTTAACCATAAAAAACAACAATTTAATTGCCGCAACTCAAGGAAGATCATTTTGGATCATAGATGATTTAACTCCTCTTCACCAATTAAATGAAAACCTCATTTCTCAAGAATTATTTTTATACAAACCAATGGATAGTTATAGGATGAGTGGAAGTTCTAGAAAATCTAATACAGCTGGGCAAAATCATCCTGGAGGGGTACTTGTTAATTATTATGTAAAAAACCTTCAAAAAGAAGATACTTTAAGTTTGTCATTCTATGAAGAATCTGGAAAGCATATTAAAACATATTCAACAAAACCAGATAAAAACCAAAATGAAGAAGAATTAAAAGCTAAAAGTGGTGCAAATAGTTTTAATTGGAATCTAAAATACCCTGATGCTGAAAAAGTAAAAGGAATGATTTTATGGTGGGCATCATTAAGTGGTCCTAAAGCTTTACCTGGTACTTATGTGGTAAAATTAAGCAATAATGGGAATACGGTTTCTGAACAAACCTTTAATTTATTGAAAGATCCTAGAAGTTCAGCTTCAGATGAAGATCTAATTGTACAATTTAACTTTATTATTGAAATTCAAGAAAAATTAACTGAAATTCATAAAACATTAAAAAATATTTCAAAAGTTAAAACACAAATAAAACAGTTAAAAAGCTCAATTTCTGACAAAGAAAACCATAAAGAAATAGTTGAATTGGCTAATAAAATTGTAGAAGATTTAACCAAACATGAAAATGAATTATATCAAACAAAAAGCAAAAGCAGTCAAGATCCGTTAAACTTTCCTATAAAGTTAAACAACAAGTTAGCTCATTTAAATTCGTTGAGTTCTATTGGTAATTTTAGACCTACAGACCAGTCTATTGAATTTAAAAATGAAGTGACTAAATTAATTGATAGCGAACTTTCTAAAATTTATGAAATATTTAATAATGATATTAAAAAATTAAACAAAAAAGTGAAAGAAAGCACTATAAATCTTATCAATTTGGATGAATAATAATTGTTTTTTACCAAAAATAAGCAGTTAAATAATAATTTAGTTGCTTATTTTTTTATAAACTTATAATAACCAGCCATAAAAAGTCCATAAATTGTTGACATTACAGCAATTCGTTTAAAATAATATAGCCCCGTTTCTATTGAAAAATACTGTTGAGCCATCGCAGTAAAACTGCCATTTTTTATCATGGTAAATACCATTTCAATAATAGCAACAAAAATGAAAAAGATAATTGTAAAACGTATCGCCAATTTAACAAATGACTTATTTTTATATTGATTCATTTTATTTTAGTTTTTGATTATTGTGATGACGGTCGTGATCTCTTTCAGTTTTAATATTCATTTTTTTATCAAAAGCAGCTTGTAAATCAATCCCTGTTTGATTTGCCAAACACAACACCACAAAAACAACATCGGCTAATTCTTCTCCTAAATCTTTATTTTTATCACTTTCTTTTTCACTTTGTTCACCATACCTACGCGCAATAATACGAGCCACTTCACCTACTTCTTCAGTTAATTGAGCCATATTTGTTAATTCATTAAAATAACGAACACCGTGTTTTTTAATCCAATTATCTACTATAAGTTGTGCGTTTTTTATTTCCATTTTTAATATTATGTATATCAAGTTCAAAGGTAATGAACTTCCTGTATATATTACACTTTTATAAATAAGTTAAAAATTGATCTCTTTCTATTTCTTCAGCTCCCAAGCTTGCCAAATGAGAGTTATAAACCTGACAATCAATTAATTTATAGTTTTTGCTTTTTAATTTTTGAGTTAAGTAAATAAAAGCCAATTTTGAGGTATTACTTACTTTACTAAACATACTTTCTCCACAAAAAATAGTTCCCAAATCGATGCCATATAACCCTCCTACCAACTCTCTTTTAGATTTATCTTCTTCATTTTGTTTCCAAACTTCTACAGATTTTGCTATCCCTTTTTGATGTAGTTTTATATACGCTTCTTGCATTTCATTGGTAATCCAAGTACCCGGTTGATTCTTTCTGGCAATAATTTTACAATTGGTAATTACTTCTTTAAAATTTTGATTGAACGTAATTTGAAATTTATTTTTTCTAATCAGTTGTTTCATACTTTTTGAAACTTTTAGCTTTTCTGGATACAAAACCATTCTTGGATTTGGACTGTACCAAACAATTGGCTCTCCATCACTAAACCAAGGGAAAATTCCACTTTTATACGCTAATAGTAATCTTTCAGAAGATAAATCGCCTCCAATTGCTAACATGCCATCTTCATTTGCTAAATGTACTGGTGGAAACACTAAATCTTTAGATAGTAAAAACATGTCATTAATTTTCACAAATATAATGAAACAAAAAAGAGAAAAACATCAGCTTTTCTCTTTAAAATATCATTGAAATTTACCTTTTAGAACGGTAAATCATCTGGTTCACTATCATCAATATTTGAAGTAGTTTCAAAGTTATCAACAGGCGCCATTGGTGGAATTTCTGAAGTACCTTCAGCCTGTGCTACTTCAATTCTCCATCCTTGTATAGAGTTAAAGTAAACTGCTTCACCTTGAGGATTTATCCACTCTCTACCTCTTAAGTTTATTGAAACTTTCACATCTTGTCCAACAGCATAATTATTCAATAAATCACATTTATCTTGTACAAATTCAATCAATAACATTTGAGGATATTGCTCATTTGTTGTTACCACCATTTCTCTTTTTCTAAAACCACTAGCCCCATAAGTTTTAGTTTCATCAATTTTTTTAATTTTTCCAGTTATTTCCATATTCACTAATTATTTGATTAAAAGCACCTTCCAAGCACTTTGCACATCGTTTTTTTCTAAATATTCTTTGGCAAATGTATGTTTTTTTGAAGTATTTATCCCAACAAATTGACGATGTTCTTTTGCAAACTTATTAACATCTTCCGCTGAAGGTAATGCAGAAATATTCCCTAACTTCCCTAAATCATTTCCTGAAAGTATGGTACTTGTTCTTATTTCTTTTGGAATAGTATCAACCCCAATACCTAATGATGAAAGTGGTTTAGGAATTTCAAAAAATCCATTTTTTGCTCGAGAATAAAAACTACCTCCTGCCCTAGCCACTAAATCTAACTTATGTTGATTAATATTCCCTTGAGCATCTATTAAATCTTCTTGTATATGTAATTTTACCACTTCACATATTACTAAATTTCCTGCGCCTCCTTCTTTCCCTAACTCTATAACTTCAGTTACTTTACATTCCATTTGAATGGGTGACTCAGCAACCCTAAAAGGTTTCACTTTTTCAGATGCTAACATGGTAAAACCTGCCTTTTCAAATTCATTTACACCTTTTGGATATTCTGTACTTGCCAACGACATTTGTTGAACCATTTTATAGTTAACTACGTTAATAACAACTTCTTTAGTGACTTTAACATTTTCAAAGGTATGTTTTGTGGTATTATCTCTAACCCTTCTAGCAGGCGAAAAAATTAAAATTGGCGGATTAGCACTAAACACGTTAAAAAAACTAAATGGTGACAAATTTGGAAATCCATTAATATCAACGGTACTTGCAAAAGCAATGGGTCTAGGTGCAACCGCACTTAATAAATATCCGTGTAATTTAGGTATTGTAATTTCTTGTGGATTTATACTTAACATTGAATGAGTCTTTTTTAACAAATGTAAATATTTCAATTTTAAAATAATATCGATTTTATTTTTAAGTTATAGCTACATATATTTTATATTTGAATAATGGCTTCCTATAAAAATACACAAATAGTTCGTTGGGCTGTAATAGTTGCTTCTTTTATTATTGTAGCACTTATTTTATGGAATACTTACGACTTTTTTCAAAAATTTAAAAATGAAGAAAGAGCTAAAATGCAAATTTTAGCTGGTGCATACGAACGCTTTAATACTTTTGATTTAAATGCTGATTTTTCTTTAGAAACTAATATTATTGGCTTTAATAGTAATATTCCTATGATAATTACTGATGAAAAAGACAGCATTACTGATTGGTCCAATTTAGATACTTTAAAAATCAAAAAAAAGAACTATTTAAAAAAACAACTTTCCATAATGAAAGGTCAAAACGAACCTATTATGGTCAGCCATAAAAGAGGAAACGCCCAGCAATTTATTTATTATAGAGATTCCGATTTATTAACCAAACTTAAGTATTACCCAGTAGCTTTAATTCTTATTTTGTTTTTATTTGCGAGTGTTATTTACTTATTTTTTAAATCTAATAAAGTTGCCGATCAAAATAAACTTTGGACTGGAATGGCTAAGGAAACTGCTCACCAAATTGGAACACCTTTATCTTCTTTACTTGGCTGGATTGAACTATTAAGATTGGAAAATACTGATGAAAACACCGTGCAAGAAATTGAAAAAGACGTGCAACGATTAAATATTATAGCGGAAAGATTTTCTAAAATTGGTTCAGTTCCTGTACTTCAACAAAACAACATTGTAAAGGCAACACAAGACGCATTCAATTATTTAGAAGCTAGAAGTTCTAGACAGGTTGAATTTCAATTTAAAAGCGTTCATTATGAAATTTTTTGTTTCTTAAATCTGCAATTATTTAGTTGGGTTATTGAAAATCTTGTAAAAAATGCCATAGATGCAATGGAAGGAAAAGGAAAAATAATGCTTTCAATTTCTGAAAATGACAAACAAGTATTTATTAAAATAGCTGATAATGGCAAAGGGATTCCTAAAAACTTACAGAAAAAGATTTTTTCTCCTGGTTTTACTACTAAAAAACGCGGTTGGGGTTTAGGCTTATCTTTAGCTAAAAGAATTATTGAAGATTATCACAAAGGCAAAATTGTAGTTTTAAAATCTGAAGTTAAAAAAGGAACTACTTTTTTAATTAGCTTAAACAAATAGTTATAAATTATTTGAAATTGCTTTAGCTATGGCTTCAAATTCATTAGAACTTAGTTTTACTTTTTTTGAAAACTGAATATCAGCCATTTCTTTTAATGGAATTAAATGTACATGTACATGAGGTACTTCTAATCCAATAACTGCCATACCAATACGTTCACAATCAATCGTTTTTTCAAGAGCTTTTGCTATTTTTCTTGAATAACTCATTAAGCCATTGTATAATTCTTCATTTAAATCAAATAACTTATTTACCTCTTGTTTTGGTACCACTAACGTGTGCCCTTTAGCATTAGGATTAATATCTAAAAACGCATAAAAATCATCATTTTCAGCTATTTTATAAGATGGTATTTCTCCATTTATAATTTTAGTAAATATTGAACTCATAATTGTATTTTTATTCAAAAATATAAAACCCCTTTCAATAAAAAAATTGAAAAGGGGTTTCAATAAAAGATGATTAGAATTTTACCCCCTAGTAATTTCTAAAATTTCAAATTTCATAATGCCACTTGGCACTTGTATTTCGGCTAAATCACCTACTTTTTTACCAAGAAGTCCTTTCCCTATAGGTGAATTTACAGACAATTTCCCTTCTTTTATATTTGTTTCAGAATCTGCTACCAAGGTATATTTAAATTCCATGTTATTTACTGTATTTTTTATTTTTACAGTAGAACGTATCAAAACTTTTGAAGTATCTAATTTAGATTCATCTATCACTCTAGCGCTGGCAACAACTTCTTTTAATTTTGCTATTTTAAGTTCTAATAAAGACTGTTCTTCTTTAGCAGCATGGTATTCAGCATTTTCACTTAAATCACCTTTATCTCTAGCTTCTGCTATATCATTACTTACTCTCGGACGCTCAACACGTTCTAAATGTTCAAGCTCGTCCTTCAATTTTTTCATTCCTTCCTCGGTGTAATACGAAATTTTACTCATAACTAATTAATTTATATAAATACAAAAATCTCAAAACTGGCAACCAGCATGAGACTTTATACAAATGTACAAAATATTTGTAACTTGCAATCGTTTACCAATAAACTTCATACCATAACTATGAAAAATTTACTATTATTGTTTGTATGCTTTCTTTTTTTTTCTTGTGAAAAAAATGACACTCAAGATATTTTACCTAACATTGATGTAAATGTGACTATAAATTTAGATTTACCACAATATATTAATTTACAAACTCCAAGTGGTTGGGCATATACTAATGGTGGTTTAAAAGGAATTATTATACAAAATACAGGGCTTACGCCTAAATACAAAGCATTTGAAAGAGCTTGCCCAAACAACGATTGTAATTCACCAATGGAGTTTGATGGAAGTTTAAAATTAAAATGTTCTTGCGATAATAGTGAATATAGTATTATTGATGGTACGCCTCAAACTTCAGGAAATACTCAATTTGCTAGAGAATATAAAGTAAATACCGTTAACAGTAAAACCCTAATTATTACTAATTTTTAATATTAAAGCAATCTAATTAAAATCAGATTGTTATTTTTGTGCGAAAGTTTTAAAAGTGAAAAATTATTTCTCATCCAATTTTAAGTTAGGCGTTTTAGGTGGTGGCCAATTAGGAAAAATGTTACTAACCGAAACTCAAAAATTTGATATTTACACCTGTATTTTAGATGCAACACATGAAGCTCCTTGTGCACAAATTTGTAACGAATTTCATCTAGGAGATTTAATGGACTTTGATACTGTTTATAATTTTGGTAAAAAAGTAAATTTACTTACTATTGAAATTGAACATGTGAATATTGAAGCATTACAAAAATTAGAAGAAGAAGGTTTGGAAATTTATCCACAGCCAAGTGTTTTAAAAACTATTCAACATAAAGGAAAACAAAAAGATTTTTTTGTTAAAAATAACATTCCAACTTCACCACACAAACGTTTTACATCATTAGATCAATTAAAAAAAGAAACCTTAGCTTTCCCTTTTGTATGGAAATCTGCTCAATTTGGTTATGATGGAACAGGCGTTAAAATTGTTAAAAATCAAAACGATTTAAATTCATTAACCAATACCGATTGTATTGTTGAAGATTTAATTCCATTTAAAAATGAATTAGCAGTTATTGTGGCTAGAAACAAAAATGGTGAAACTAAAACATATCCTGTAGTTGAAATGGAATTTCATCCAGAAGCTAATCAAGTTGAATATGTTATTTGCCCTGCTAGAATTTCAGAAAATGTGGCTCTAAAAGCTAGAAATATTGCCTTAAAAGTAGCCAACTCTTTTCAGCATATTGGTTTGTTGGCCGTTGAAATGTTTCAAACAAAAGATGATGAAATAATTGTAAATGAAGTCGCTCCTCGAACTCATAACAGTGGTCATTACAGTATTGAAGCTTCTTACACCAGTCAATTTGAACAACACTTAAGAAGCATTTTAAATCTTCCTTTAGGTAATACTGATAGTAAAGTTGCAGGAATTATGGTAAATTTGGTAGGAGAAGAAGGTTTTTCGGGAAATGTAGTGTATCAAAATATTGAAGAAATATTAAAGATGGATGGTGTTACTCCTCATATTTATGGGAAAAAACAAACACGTCCTTTCAGAAAAATGGGACATGTAACCATTGTAAATAATGATTTATCTGAAGCGAGAAAAATAGCAGAAAACGTTAAAAATACCATTCGAGTAATTAGTAAATAAAACAATTATGAGTAAAGTAGGAATAATTATGGGAAGCAATTCTGACCTTCCAATTATGCAACAAGCAATTGATATTTTAAAAAGTTTTGATATAAAAACTGAAGTTGATATTGTGTCTGCTCATCGAACACCAGAAAAATTATTTGAGTATGCAAAAAACGCTCATTTACGTGGAATATCTGTAATTATAGCTGGCGCTGGTGGCGCAGCTCATTTACCTGGAATGGTTGCTTCTATGAGCCCTTTACCTGTTATTGGAGTGCCCGTGAAATCTAGAAACTCTATAGATGGTTGGGACTCGGTATTGTCAATTCTTCAAATGCCTGGTGGAGTTCCTGTAGCTACTGTTGCTCTTGATGGCGCTCAAAATGCTGGAATTTTAGCCGCTCAAATTATTGGAAGCTCCAACACCAAGGTTTTAGATAAAATTATTGAATATAAAGAGGCGTTAAAAGTTAAGGTTATAAAGGCTTCTGAAGAACTTAAAAAATAACTTCTACCCAACAAAAGAGACTTTATTTGATGTTCAATCATCTGTAAACTCATTTTAAAAAATTAAATTTTATTACTATAATAATATGAGTAATCCTTTATTACAAAATTTTAATACACCATACGGTGCAGCTCCTTTTTCCAAAATTAAAAGCAAGCATTTTAAACCTGCTTTTATTGAAGCCATTAAACTTGCAAAAGCTGATATTGATAAAATTGTAAACAACAAAGAGATTCCAACATTTGAGAATACTATAGAAGCTCTAGATTTTAGTGGTGAAGTATTAGATCGTGTTTCAAGCATTTTTTTCAACTTAAATTCTGCTGAAACTACTGATGAAATTCAAAAAATTGCACAAGAAGTTTCTCCTTTACTTTCTGAATTTTCAAATGATGTAAGGTTAAATAAACAACTTTTTAAAAAAGTTCAATTAATATTTGACATTAAAAATGAACTAAATTTAACTAAAGAACAAGAAACTTTACTAACAAATAATTACAAAAGTTTTGTTCGAAATGGAGCCAATCTAAATGAAAAACAAAAAGTTGAACTACGCAAAATTGATACAGAACTCTCTAAACTAAAATTAAAATTTGGTGAAAATGTACTTGCAGAAACCAATGCATTTGAGCTTCATATTACTAACAAAGAAGAATTAAAAGGTTTACCTGAAAGCGCTTTAGAGGCTGCAGAATTTACAGCTAAACAAAAAAAGAAAAAAGGCTGGATTTTTACATTAGATTACCCAAGCTATATTCCTTTTTTAACCTATGCAAAAAATAGGGAATTAAGAAAAAAAATGGCTGTTGCTTTTGGTTCTAAAGCTTTCCAAAATAATAAATATAACAATGAAAATATTGTTTTAAATATTGCAAAACTTCGCCATAAAAGGGCAAATTTATTAGGTTATAAAACTCATGCACACTTTGTTTTAGAAGAGCGAATGGCCGAAAACCCACAAACAGTAATTAATTTTTTAGATGATTTACTTGTTAAAGCTAAACCAGCTGCTGAAAAAGAGTTTCAACAATTAAAAAATTTAGCACAAAAAGATGGAATTGAACAAATCCAAAAATGGGATAGCGCTTATTATTCTGAAAAATTAAAACAAGAATTGTTCGATCTTGATCAAGAAAAATTAAAACCTTATTTTAAATTAGAGCATGTAATTAATGGTGTTTTTGAAATTTCAAATAAATTATATGATTTAATTTTTGAAGAAATTAATTCTGTTGACACTTATCATAAGGATGTTAAAACATATAAAGTTACCGATACTGCTGGCAAATATATTGCTATTTTATATGCCGATTTTTTTCCGAGAGAAGGGAAACGTAATGGTGCCTGGATGACGTCTTTTAAAGGACAATGGATTAAAAATAACGAAAATTCTAGGCCACACATTTCAATTGTATGTAACTTTACAAAACCAACAGAAAAAAAACCTTCTTTATTAAGTTTTAACGAAGTTACAACCTTATTTCACGAGTTTGGTCATGCCCTACATGGAATGTTAGCAAACACCACCTACAAAAGTTTATCTGGAACTAATGTATATTGGGATTTTGTTGAACTTCCTAGTCAATTATTTGAAAACTGGTGTTATGAAAAAGAAGCCTTAAATCTATTTGCCAAACATTTTGAAACTGGAGAAATTATTCCAATGGATTTTATTGAAAAAATAAAAAAATCTTCTAATTTTTTAGAAGGAATCCAAACATTACGTCAGTTAAGCTTTGGAATTTTAGATATGGCATGGCATGCTAAAGATCCTTCAAAGATTATTAATGTTAAAAATTATGAATCCTTAGCTTTTAAAAACACCCAACTATATCCGGAAGTTGAAGAAAATTGTATGAGCACTTCTTTTGCACATATTTTTCAAGGAGGCTATTCTTCTGGATATTATTCTTATAAATGGGCTGAGGTTTTAGACGCTGATGCCTTTGATTTATTTAGAAAAAAAGGCATATTTGATAAAAAAACTTCTTTAAAATTTAAAGCCTTTATTTTAGAAAAAGGAGGCACTGAAAAACCAATGGAATTGTACCTTAAATTTAGAGGTAAAAAACCCACAAATGAAGCTTTATTAAAAAGAGCTGGATTAGTAAAATAATATCAAAATTTTTGAGTATAAATAAAAAAAGAAGCAATGAGATTCATTGCTTCTTTTTTTATTGAAATTTGTAAAAGTAAACAGCCGTAAATAATAACTTGAGAAAATTGTCGTCCCCACAACGGTAGTATATTCAAAATCATTAGTTTACGACTGCTATTTACTTTATTTCATTTTTATAATAATAAATTCAGTTCTTCTATTAAGTTGGTGTTCTTGTTCAGAACAAGGTACATTATTAGAACATTTATTTACTAATTGAGTTTCTCCAAATCCTTCATATTTAGTTATTCTGTCAGCATTAATTCCTTTAGACACTATATAATCATAAGTAGATTTAGCTCTTCTATTAGACAATCTCATATTATAATCATCATTAGCTCTACTATCAGTATGAGATTCTAAACGAATTACCATTCCTGGATATTTGTTCATTAAGGCTACTACCTTATCTAATTCAACGGCTGCATCAGGTCTAATATTGTGCTTATCTAAATCAAAATAAATAGTTTCTAAATCAGCTAAAACAACAACATCTTCAATTGGTGCCATTGGAATATTTAAATTAACTATTAATTCAGTTTTCTTTTCTAATCCAAATGAGCTAAACTCTTTTATAGCATCTTGATATTTTTCTTTAGATCCTTTTAAAATAAATTTTTCATCCCTTGGAATTAAGTGTTCATAAGCTCCATCTTCTTCTGTGATAAAATACGTTAATTCTTCGCCATTTTCTCTTGATAAAACAACTTTTGCTCCAGCAACTGGCTCGTTATTTATGGCATCAAAAATTTGACCTTTTAAGGTTAGAGGTGGAATTCTTGTAAATGCATAAACATCATCTCCTCCCATTCCTCCTTTTCTGTTTGAAGAAATATATCCTTTAAATCCATCTTTCGATAAAAAATAAGCAAAATCGTCTTTTTTACTGTTTATTGGCTCTCCTAAGTTAATTACATTAACAATTTCATTATTTTCATTTTTAATAGAAACAAAAACATCTAAAAGTCCAAAACCTACATGGCCATCTGAAGAAAAATATAATGTTTCATCCTCTCCATAAATAAACGGAAACGATTCATTACCTTCAGTATTTACAATATTCCCTAAATTTATTGGTGCACTTAAAGATCCATCTTCATTTATAGAACTCTTATAAATATCCGTTCCTCCTTCACCTCCAGGCATATCAGAAGCAAAATATAATGTTTTACCATCATTACTTAAAGATGGATGATACACTATATAGTTTGGGTTATTTAAATTTGTTGGCTTAATGTTTGTCCATTTACCCTCCACTAAATCTGCTGAATAAATACCCACATGCATCACCCCTTTACTATCACTAATTTTTGAACTTTCGTGGTAATTATTTCTAGAAAAGTAAGCTTTGGTTCCATCTGCATTGAAAGTTACTGGACCATCATGCTGAATGGTATTTATTTCATCAGAAAACTTTGTAATAGATTCTTCAGTACCTCCTTCAGTTGGTGCTTGATAAACATCTAATAATGGTTGTTTATCCCAGGCATAGAGTCTTTTAATTGCAACTCCTTCATCTCTAGACGATGTAAAAACAACTTTATCATTTAAAGCAACTGCACCAAAGTCATTAAACTTAGAATTAAAATCTACTGTATGTAAGGTATTTTTTTCTTTTGAATTAAAAATAGCACTAGCTAAATCTTCATTCTTAAAAAAGCTTTTAACTCTTGAATCATTTTCATTTCCGGCTTCTTTATACATCTTCATCCATTTTTTAGATTCCTCATAATTTCCGGTAGCTCTTAAAGTTTGAGCATAATATAAAAAATATTCAGATGGTACATTTTCTTGTTTAACAACCTCTTTATAAATAGGCAAGGCATTTTCAGGCTGTCTCAACATTATGTATGCGTCAGCTAATTTTTGCATAGCATATCGTTCATTAAAACTCGTGTCAATTAATTTTTCATAAGTTGAAATAGCTTTCACAAAAGAAAAATTATCGAATTGTCTGTCAGCTCTTTTTTGTTTTGCAGTTTGACCAAACATTGATGTAATGCCAATCAAAGCAAAAGCAATAAATAAAAGTCTTATATTTCTCATAGTATTCATCTTTATTTGGTTAAAAGTATCTTGGAGATTTTTGTTTGTTTTTCAAGAATTTAAATTCATACATTAACAAAATCTCATGAGACCCTGAAGTATAAGGTCTAATTTCTCCTGTTGGAATTTCATAAGTATAACCAACTCTAAACTGATCAGAAACTTGAAAATCTACTAAAGCACCAAAAGCTCTTTGTTCTCCATTAAACCTGTAAGAACCACCCAGCCAAAATGTTTCATTAAATAAAAAGTTGGCTGTTAAATCTAAAGATAAAGGAGCTCCTTTAGTATATTTAGTCATAAAAGAAGGTTTTAATTTTAAATTTTCATTTAAATCAAATACATACCCTCCAATGGCATAATAATGAACGGTTTCTAAAGCTGCATATTCAGTATCATTATGTAAATCATGATTTACCAGTTTAGGTATTGATAAACCTGCATACCACTTATCTGAATGAAATAATATACCAACACCAAAATTGGAATTCCATCTATTAAGTCTTTCATCAAAATAAGGATCTTGATTAACTTCAGTATCATTATACAATTCTTCTGCTAACTTATAATATGTTAACCCTCCTTTTAATCCAAAACTAACATCTACTTCATCGCTAGCTTGAAGTGTATAAGAAAAATCTGCATAAACATATGTAAAATTTTCAAATCCTGATTTATCATTAATTAATGATAGTCCTAAACCAACTTTTTCATTTCTTAAAGGAGAATGAATAGATAATGTTTGTGTTTGAGGTCCTCCATCAAAACCAGCCCATTGATTTCTATTTAGTGCTACAATACTTAAAGCATCTCTACTACCTGCATAAGCAGGATTCACAGAAATTGTATTATACATATATTGCGTGAACTGTGGTAATTGTTGAGCATTCGAATATTCAAATCCCAATGTTAACATTACTACTATTATAATTAATCGCTTCATAGTTTTTGTTTTTTTAATGAGTTCCTAAATAAATATACCCTGTTATTGGCTCTAAAGATTGCCCTCCAGAATCTATTACTTTAACAATGTAGTAATAGGTTCCTGCTGGTAATTTTGCACTTGATCCTATTGTCAATCCTGAATTATTATGATATCCTCCCCAAGTGTTTTTATAATCTTTAGATTCATATACCATTTTACCCCAGCGGTTAAATATTTCAACAATATATTTACAGCTACTAGCACCAACTAAACCAACATTAAATGTATCGTTTATACCATCATTATTAGGGGTTACTACTTTGGATATTTCATCTGGTGTAACACACGCTAATACCGCACAATCAATAACTACAGTTAATTGTGATACACATCCTGTTGATGACGTAAAATTAAATCTATATTCGCCATTTTCTAATTCAACAACATCCAATAAACTTCCATTTAATCTATTAGGAATATCTATTGCCTCCCAAGTTCCACTTGTATCAGAAGCTAAACTTAAATAATCATTTAAATCAACTGTTTGAACAGGGTTACCGAAACCATCAAATAGGTCATCACAAATATTTACAACCTCGTTAACAGTTGTGTTATCTTCACTAACCGCTACCGTTTCTGTTGATGAACATCCATTTGTTGAATCTGTTACTGTTACAGTATATTCTCCTGCTGCTGTTACTTCTATACTTGAAGTCGTTGCTCCTGTACTCCATAAGTAACTTGCATCTCCTTGAACTGTTGATCCACTTGCATCTAAAACAACGCTTGTTATGGTACAAGTTAAAGTCTCGTTTCCTGTAATACTCGCAACTACTGCGGTAGTATCTTCACTAACCATTACCGTTTCTGTTGATGAACATCCATTTATTGAATCTGTTACTGTTACAGTATATTCTCCTGCTGCTGTTACTTCTATACTTGAAGTCGTTGCTCCTGTACTCCATAAGTAACTTGCATCTCCTTGAACTGTTGATCCACTT
>NZ_CANLRG010000005.1 GCF_947493565.1 uncultured Lutibacter sp.
GTACTGCCACTCGGTGGGAGAGTATGTCACCGCCTTTCTTTTGAAAACCTTCAACTTTATTGTTGAAGGTTTTTTTTATGCTAATTTTTTTAATTAAAGCTAAAATCCATTTATTGTTTTATATTTATAGTATTCTAACTAAAATAATTAAATCATGAAGTATCAAAATTATAGAAATCATAGAAGATTTGTGGTAGGTTATCACATTGTTACTTTTTTAATAGTATTGCTTTTTATTGTGGGTTCAATTAGAAGTTTGTTAAAGGCAACAGATGACAATTTGTATTCTGCTTCTTTATTAGTGTTAGTGGGGTTTATTTTACTACTTATGTTTTTTTATTTAAGAATTTTTGCGCTTAAAGCTCAAGATAGAGCTATCCGAGCAGAAGAAAAACTTAGATATTTTATTTTGACAGGAAAAACATTAAGTACTACAATAACTACACGCCAAATTATTGGATTGCGTTTTGCGTCTGATGATGAATTTGTAAGTTTAGTTGAAAAAGCAGAGAAAGAAAATCTTTCAGAAAGTGAAATAAAAAGATCGATAAAAAACTGGAAACCTGATCATTATAGGGTGTAAGAGCTAGCTTATTTTTGAAAATTACTCAAATTCCTCTAAAATTTAGAGGAATTTTTATTTTTAAAGTATTTAAATCAAAAACTTAGTAATTTTACAAAATGTATGGAATTTTAGATTGTAATAGCTTTTATGCATCTTGCGAACGTGTATTTAAACCTCATTTAATTGGTAAACCTATTGTAGTTTTATCAAATAATGATGGTTGCGTTATTGCTAGAAGTGATGAAGCTAAAAGTTTTGTTCCAATGGGTGCTGAAGCTTTTAACTATGAAAAAGTATTTAGAGATCATAAAATTCATGTGTTTTCATCTAATTATTCTTTGTATGGAGATTTGAGCTCTAGAGTGATGTCTATTTTAACTACATTCACCCCTGAAATTGAAATTTATTCCATAGATGAAGCCTTTTTTAAATTAAAGGATGTGGCATCTAGTGATATTGAGGCCTATATTTTAGATATTAAGAGAACTATTGAAAAATGGGTTGGAATACCCGTTAGTATTGGTGTTGCACCTACAAAATCACTTTCAAAAGTAGCTAATAAAATAGCTAAGAGGTATTCAAGTAGAACAAAGGGTGTTTATGCTATTGTAACTGAAAAGCAACGTATTAATGCTTTAAAATGGACTAAAGTTGAAAATGTTTGGGGAATTGGAAGGCGTATTTCAAATAGATTAAAAATACAACAAATTTACACAGCACATGAATTTACATTATTGTCAGATGAATACGTTCGTAAAAATTTTTCTATTGTTGGATTGCGTTTAAAACAAGATTTGTTAGGAAAACCTATTATAGGATTTGAACAAGTAAAAGATAAGCAAAATATTGCAACTACCCGTACTTTTGAAAGTGCTTTAAAATTATATGAACCTATAAAAGAACGTATTGCTACCTTTGCAAATGCCTGTGCAGAAAAACTCCGAAAACAAGAATCTGAATGTACTTGTTTATACGTTTTTTTAAAAACAAGCAAATATTCTAAAACTTCAAGAAATGTGGGTTTAGTTGTTCATTTACCTTATGCTACTAACTCCAGTTTTACAATTTGTAAATATGCTATAAAAGGGTTAAATCAACTTTATATAAAAGGGTACAATTATAAAAAAGCAGGTGTAATTGTTATGAATTTAAAACCTGCATCAAAACATCAATTTTCTATTTTTGAAGATGAAAACCCAAAGCATCAAGTATTAATGAAAATACTTGATACGTTTAATTTAAAGTATGGCAAACCTAAAATTAAAATTGCAAATCAAGATTTAAATAAAACTTGGAAAATGAAACAAGAACATTTATCCCCAAGATACACAACGGTACTTAATGAAATAATTGAAGTAAAATGCGAGTAAAAAAATTTGAAAGTAAAGTATTAACAATATATATACCAGAACAATCAAAACTTATTACAAGACCAATTGTTAGTGAAAATATTCCAGCAGGATTTCCTTCCCCAGCTGAGGATTTTCAAGAAGTACGCATAAGTTTAGATAAAGAATTAGTTAAAAATGAAGCTGCTACTTTTTATGCTAGAGCACGGGGAAACTCTATGATTGATGCTCATATAGAAGATGGAGATTTATTGGTTATAGATAGAAGTATTGAGGCTAGAAACGATAAAATTGCAATATGTATGATTGATGGTGAATTTACCGTTAAGAGGTTAAAAGTTGAAAGCGATTGTATTTATTTACTAGCTGAAAATAAAAATTATAAGCCAATAAAACTTACAGAAGGAAATGAATTGATTGTTTGGGGAATAGTAACCTATGTTATAAAAAAAGTGTAATTTTTAAAAATTACACTTTTTTTATTGATTAATTATTTTAACACTTCTAAAATTGTTTTACCTGTACTTCCGTTAGGTTCTGTTATTTTTAATAAATTGGAAAGAGTAGGAGCAATATCTACTATTGGATAATAACGAGCAGATTTACCTTTTTTAATACCATTTCCATAAAATAATAAAGGAACATGAGTATCGTAGGCATAACCAGATCCATGTGTGGTTCCAGTTTTAGAGCGTGAAATTGTTGAAGGATATGGAATTAATAGTACATCTCCAGATAATTTTTGATTGTACCCTTTTTGTAGTATCTGTAAAATTCCTGAATTAAAACTTGTAGTTTGCAATGTATGTGCTGTAACTGTTTTATATACACTTTCAAAGTTGATAATCTCATCTGCTAAAATTTGAGATACTTCATGTACGTTTAAGTTTAATTCTTGAAGTTTTTCTTTGTTTAAAAATAGTTGATAATTGGAGATGTTTTCAACAATTTCATTTGAATTAAAATACTTGATTGTAATTTCATTTACAAAACCTTTAAATTTCTTTGTGTTAAAATAACCTCCAGGAATTTTAAGAGAGTTTAAGTAAGAAGGTACTTGTACCGCTGCGTGATCTGCAGTTAACATAATAGTATATTTATTTTCTCCTATTTCTTTATCTAAAAAGTCAATCAATCTTTCTAATTCTTTATCTAATCTAATATAAGTGTCTTCTAATTCTTTTGCATTTACTCCAAATTGATGTCCTACATAGTCTGTACTCGAATAACTAATAGCTAAAAAATCGGTATAATCACTTTTTCCTAAATTTTCACCTATAATAGCAGCTTCAGCAAAATCTGTTGTAATAGTATTTCCTGAAGGTACTGCTTTTAATAAGTTATAATTTCCATTTAATTTTCTTAATTCGGCAAGGTTATAAGGAAAGGTAGGGGTTGTTTTTCCTTTAAATAAACCTTCAAACTCATTATTGTCTGGAAGTGTCTCTGTATAAGTTGAAATGTCATAATAAGTATTCCAAGTTTCATTTAAATAAGTAGTTGCTTTTCCAGAATTGTTAAATTGTTTTACCCAATTTGGTAGTTCGTTCATATAGAATGTACTGGTAATAAATTTACCTTCGTCACCTCCTTCAAACCAATAAGCAGCATTTGCGGTATGCCCAGCTGGTAAAATAGCAGATCGATCTTTAATAGCAATTCCTATTGTTTTTCCTTTTGAATTTTGCGCTAACTTTAATTGGTCAGTAACCGTTGTTGTTACCATCCTGTGAGGTGATTTATTACCTCCAGAATTTGCCCCTACAGTTTTATAATTATTATCATCTACACAATAAATTGATTTTTTTTCATACTTATCATACCAATTATTTGAAATAATTCCGTGATTGGTAGGTGTAGTTCCTGTATAAATTGAAGTATGCCCAACGGCTGTGTATGTAGGGATGTAGTTATAGTGAACATTTTCTAAGTTATAACCATTTTCCATTAAACGTTTAAATCCTCTTTCTCCATATTTAGTATAAAAGCGTATTAAATAATCGTACCGCATTTGATCTACAACTATTCCAACAACTAGTTTTGGAGGAACTGTTTCATTATTTGTAATAGGATTTACAGTTATGGCTTTTTGAGTACTAATCGGACTAGTTGAAGTTGTAGATTTTGATTTAACAGCAATACATTGAGTTAAAATTGCACTTAAAAATATAAGGATAAAAAGCTTTTTCATTTTTAAAATTTAGGTTTCATATTAACAAAATCAAAAGTACTATTTTTTTTATGCCTACTATTAATTTTATGTTACAAAAAGAATATACCTAGTTTTAATTTAATATTTTAGCAAAAATTAATATTTAATGAACTATTTAGAGCATATAGGAAAGTATTTTATAATGCTAAAGCAGGTTTTTAAAAAACCACAAAAATGGTCGGTTTTTAAAGAAATGTTATTTAGAGAAATTGAAGATTTAGGATTGAAATCTTTAGGAATAATTATGTTTATATCGTTTTTTGTTGGTGGTGTTGTAGCGATACAAACAGCGTTAAATGTAGACAGTCCTTTTATCCCAAAATACCTTATTGGTTTTGCAACTAAACGTTCTATGATTTTGGAGTTTGCGCCAACATTTATGTGTGTAATTTTAGCAGGTAAAGTAGGCTCGTATATTTCTTCAAGTATTGGTACTATGAGAGTTACAGAACAAATTGATGCTTTAGAAGTAATGGGAATAAACTCATTAAATTACTTGGTACTACCTAAAATTATAGCGACCTTGTTTTTTTATCCGTTATTAATTTTATTAGCCATGTTTTTAGGAATTTATGGAGGCTATGTGGCAGGAACACTTACAGATTTATTTTTTAGTGAAGATTATGTGTATGGAATTCAATTAGATTTTAATCCTTATTTTATAAAATATGCCTTAATAAAAACCTTGGTTTTTGCGTTTGTGATTGCAACCATTCCTGCATACCATGGCTACTATGTAAAAGGAGGTTCATTAGAAGTTGGACGAGCAAGTACACAAGCTGTGGTATGGACAAGTGTTGTAATAATTTTACTAAATTATTTTTTAACCCAAATGTTATTAGGATAAATGATAGAAGTTAAAGATTTATATAAAGAATTTAATGGCATACCTGTTTTAAAAGGAGTTTCTACAACTTTTGAAAAAGGAAAAACCAATATGATAATTGGGCAAAGTGGTTCAGGAAAAACAGTTTTTTTGAAGTGCTTACTAGGTTTGCATATACCTGAAAAAGGAATTATTTCTTTTGATGGAAGGAAGCATACCGAATTGGACATTAAAGAACGCAGACAATTGCGACAAGAAATAGGCATGGTTTTTCAAGGAGGAGCTTTATACGACTCTTTAACAGTTGAAGAGAATATTATGTTTCCCCTAAAAATGTTTACTGATAATTCGTATTCAGAGATGTTGGAACGGGTAAATTTTGTTTTAGATAGAGTAAATTTAGAAAATGCCAATAAAAAATTTCCATCAGAAATATCAGGAGGAATGCAAAAAAGAGTTTCAATAGCAAGAGCTATAGTTATGAACCCAAAATATTTATTTTGCGATGAACCTAACTCTGGATTAGACCCAAATACTGCAACTGTAATAGATAATTTAATTCAAGAAATTACTAAAGAATATCAAATGATTACTGTTATTAATTCACATGATATGAATTCTGTAATGGAAATTGGAGAAAAAATTATTTTTTTAAAAAATGGTGTGAAAGCTTGGGAAGGATCCAATAAAGAGATATTTAAAACTGAAAATGAGAGCATTGTAGATTTTGTTTATTCTTCTAATTTATTTAAAAAAGTTAAAGAGGCTTATTTAAATGAAACAAAATAGAAAAGTTGTTTGTTTTTTTAAATTATACCTTTATATTTGCACCCGCTAAAAAGGAAAAGAATGACCTGGTAGCTCAGTTGGTAGAGCACCTCCCTTTTAAGGAGGTGGTCCTGGGTTCGAGCCCCAGCCCGGTCACAAAAAACTTCTCAAAATAGAGAAGTTTTTTAATTTGAAATTTTGGTGAGATACTCAAGTGGCCAACGAGGGCAGACTGTAAATCTGCTGCGCAAGCTTCGGAGGTTCGAATCCTCCTCTCACCACCAAAAAAGCGACTCAAATTTTGAGTCGCTTTTTTTAGTTTACAATAAGAGTATCTAAGTTTAACCTAGTTTTAAGCCATTTTTTAAGTAGTATTTCTTGCTGATTAGTATTGGGGACAGAATCGTGCCAAACGGTGTTAAAAACCGTAATGGTATCTATAGTGTTAAAGTTTGTTTTAATTTGTTTGGCGTAACTTAATTCTTTTAATCCATTGTAATTTATTTGAGCTTCTTTACTAATTTGCATAAATGGTATTTGAGCGTTATAATATTTAGACAATTCAATTTCTAATATTTTAATTTTATCTTCTTTTTCTTTAATAGATTCATCTCTGTTAGTAATGATTTTTTGATTTTGAACATACAAATCTGTTAAATTCTTTACTTCATGTCTTAAATCTGAATCATCCACACCTTGTTGAATTTCTAGTAAGGTTGATTCTAAGCCATATTCAGGCAATCGATTATTCCATTTCTCAATTTCACTTGCAGATAATTTATTACCATAAACAAATATTTTTACACGTTTGTTGTGGTAATCAATATTTTCATCAACTTCATCTATAATGCTAATTCCATCTTTTTTGATATCATCAATTAGGTTTTGAGCAGCTTGCCTAAATTGGTTTTCCTTAAATAAATTGAAAAATAGGTAAATACTTCCAGTAAGAACTAAAAAAGCAACAAATGAAGCTAAACGGGCAATACGTTTTCTTTTTGTTGAATTGATATATTTTAGCATTGGAAATCCTAAAAATTTAACAATTACAAAAGTTGCTAATGCTATAAAAATGGTGTTTATAGTAAACAAAAACATGGCGCCGCCAAAGTAACTTAAATTCCAAGTAGCAAGTCCATAACCAGCTGTACAAAGTGGAGGCATTAGCGCTGTTGCAATTGCAACTCCAGCAATAGTATTCGTTTGTTTACTTCTTCTACTTAAAGCAATAATTAAAGCTAAACCACCAGCAATGGCAATAAAAACATCTCGGACATCTGGAGCGGTTCTAGCTAGTATTTCTGGAGTTTCATTTCTAAATAAGGGGATTAAAAAGAAGAAGAATGATGTTGCTAAGCTTAATACTACCATTACTCCTAAATTAATTAGTGAGCGTTTTAACGTATCTATGTCATTGATTCCTATAGAGAGTCCAACACCTAAAATTGGACCCATTAGAGGAGATATAAGCATCGCTCCAATTACTACTGCAGTAGAACTTACATTTAACCCTATGGAGGCAATTAAAATTGAAAAAACCAATACCCAAGCAGTATGTCCTTTCATAGATATATTCCCTTTAATATCTTCAATGGTAGCTTCTTTGTCAGTATCTTTTCGAATGTCCAACAATTCAATTAAAAATTGTTTGATACTAATCCAATACCCGTTTAGATCTGGATTAGTAGTATTTTCAGAAGTTGTAAATTTTTCTTCTGATTGATTGTTTGTGGTATTTTCCATATTTAATTTGAATTAAACATATTTGTTTCCAAAAGCTTTTTGAACTTCGTTGGTTATTTCTTTAATATCTTGCTCTTTATTTTTAGGACAAATAAGAATGACATCTTCTTTTTCAACCACAATATAATCATTTAATCCTTGTATTACTACTCGTTTATTATTTTGAGTTTTAACAATATTGTTGTGAGCGTTTTTAAATACAACTTTTCCTCCCACAGTTGCATTTTTATTTTCATCTTTTGAAAGTTTTGAATAAAGTGACCCCCAAGTACCTAAATCATTCCAATCAAAATTAACTGGCATAATAAATACATTGGAAGCTTTTTCCATGATACCAAAATCAATAGAAATATTTTGAGATAAAGCATAATTGTTTTTTATAAAATTAGCTTCATCAGGGGTATTATAAAAACAATTTCCTTTCGAAAAAAGTTGAAACATTTCAGGTAAATAAGTTTTAAAGGCTTTCAAAATACTTTTTACACTCCAAATAAAAATTCCGGCATTCCAAAGATAATCACCACTTTTTAAAAATTGTTCAGCAGTTTCTAAATTGGGTTTTTCAGTAAATTTTTCAACTGTTTTTATGTCTTTATCTGAGTTTTTATACTTGATATAGCCATAGCCTGTATTAGGTGAAGTTGGTTGAATACCAAGAGTTAGTAAAGCCTCTTTTTTAGAACAAAAATTAAAAGCAGTAGCAATGTTTTCTAAAAACTCTTTTTCATTTTCAATCCAATGATCTGAAGGAGCTATCACCATAACTCCATCTGGATTTTCGGCATTAATTTTTAAAGCACTATATAAAATACAAGGAGCAGTATTTCTCATTGCAGGTTCAAGAAGTAATTGGTTTGATGAAACTTCAGGCAGTTGATTTAAAACTAATTGCTCGTATTTTTTATTAGTAGCAATTAAAATGTTTTTTGAAGGAATTATTGATTTGAAGCGTTGATATGTATTTTGAATTAAAGTGTTTCCAGTTCCAAGCATATCATGAAATTGTTTTGGAAATTCCTGAGTACTTATTGGCCAAAATCTTGAGCCAACTCCACCAGCCATTATAATTGCGTAGTAATTGTTATTCATTATCATTTTTTAAATATAAAACCTCTGCATTTTTATTAAACAAATAGGTTTTTTTACTTTGTAATTCAACACATTCAAAACGCGTTCTTCGAATGCTTCCTTTTTTATAGTTTTTATTATTAAATTTAAAAATACTTCCGTGTGCTAATTCAAATATAAAGTTCTTTCCTGACATTTCATCATATTGTTTTAAAGCGTATGTTAAATTCACATCGGAACCCGTACTAGCTTTAGGATTTTTTAAATAGTTTGCTAAATGTGGAAGAATGTTTTCAGGAAAAATTGATGGCTGTAAAAAAGGCAACATTAAATGTTGAAAATTTTGTTTCCATTCAAGCCCATGAGGTTTGCTGTTTTGGTATTTTTTATAAGTTATAAAATGAGCAATTTCATGTATTAAAGTGAGTAAAAATTGAAATTTATTTAAATTATTATTTAATGTTATTTGAAAATTACCATTGCTAAATCTTTTAAATTCACCATGTTTAGTCCGCCTGTTGTTAACTATTTTAATATAAATTGGGTGTTCAGTTAGAATTTCTTTAACTAAAGGAATTGCTTTTTCTGGAAGATATTTTAAAAGAAGTTCACTCATAAAATTATGGTGTTGTTGAAGACACTTGAATTATTTTTCCATTAAAAAATTGATTTCCTGTTAAAGCAAAATTGTACATGTAGCTTGCCATTTCTTTTGCAGAAACGGGAGCTTTATAGCCAGAAAAAGCTTCTTCTAACATTTCGGTTTGTACAGCGCCTAAAGCTAATGCATTAAATGAAATTTGCTGCTCTTTATATTCTTCTGCAAGTAATTCAGTAAGGGTTAAAACTGCTCCTTTAGAAGAACTATAGGCTGCTAAGCCTGGGAATTTCATACTTCCCTGTACGCCACCAATGCTGCTAATAGTAACCACATGACTTCCTTTAAAAAGAAATGGAATTATTTGACGAGTTAATTCTGCCATTGCAAAAACATTTACTTTATAAACTTCTAAAAAATCGGTTGAAGTTAAATTTTCAAAAGGTTTGTTAATTAATTTACCAGCATTATTTATTAAAATATCTACTTTTTTCCAGTGAGAAGCTATAAAATCGATTACTTTTTTTAAATCTGATTCATTAGATAAATCCACAGATAATGAAGTGATATTTTGAATATTAAGGTTGTTTAAAGGTTCAGAATTTCGAGATAAAGCCAAAACGTTATGGTTGTTTTTGGCAAATAATTGTGCCAATTCAAAACCAATTCCTCTACTGGTTCCTGTGATAATTACATTTTTCATTTTAAATTAATTTTCAAAAATTATATGTTGATATGCTCCAATATCTGCAGGCATTGTTCTTTGAATTCCTAAAATATCATAAGGAACTATACTTGTTGCTTGAGTAGTTGCTTTTTGAATTCCCTTAGAATTTTCACCAATAATTAATTGATTGCTGTATGGAGCTTTAAAATCTGAGATTCCATTAAAAATATTGTCTATATAATGATTTGAATCTTCAAAATTATATGTTTCAATAGTTGTAGCGTTTTCATTTAAAAGGTCGAATTTAATTAAGTTATTTTTAAACAAATAATTAAATTCAGTACCTTCAACTTTGTCTAAAATAAATTCATTTATATTACTTCCATCAATAATGCAATTGGTAAAATTAGCTGCAGCCAAAGTTCTAGTTTCTACAACTTGAGCATTATTTTTAAAATAAGTGAAATAATTGTTAATCAAAACGCTAGGGAATTTACGAAAACTGTTATTCCAAAAATTAGCAAATGTTGAATGAGTAAAATTATAAGTGCCGCCAATGGTACATGCTAAAGATGATTTACCACTGTTGTTTATAACGATGTTTTCTCCTTTAATATTGGTTTCTCGACCTAATAATCCAAATGATAAACTATTGTAAATTTGAGTGTTTTTTATGGTTAATATTGGAGTTGAAGAAAAACCCAACGAATCTACAATAATACCTGCTGAAGCATTTTTAATAATTGTATTATTTATTTCATGGTGGTTACTACCAGCGCGTAACCAAATGGTTCCCCATTGACCTGGAATATTTTTATATGAAGGCTCTAACCGATCTCCTTCAATTATAACTTTATTGTTCAACTCTCCATTAATAATTAAAGAGGAGTTTTTAGAGGCAATTAATCCAGAGTTTGAATGGAAATAAAGTTTACTTCCAGCTTCAATTATAAGTTTTTTTCCTTCTGGAATTGCACAATAACCATAAATTACATAAGGTTTTTCATTAGTAAAAACAGTATTTCCATTTAAATAAAATCCTTGAGTTCGAATTTCTTCTCCCTCATCATCAACGCCTATATTGATAGTTGCTATAAATCCATCTGTATTTTTTGATGGATATAAAAAGTGAGCATCTTTAACTAAGGTAACTAACTTTACATCTTGAAGTTTTTCTCCTGCATCAAAAACAATAGAATCTGTATAAATTGGGTTAGAAATTTGTTGGTAGTTTATAGTAGTTTCAATAAAAATATAGATACTGTCTTTGGCTAAAATTTCAACATTATCGAAATTTTTTCCTGGAACTCCATCTACGTTTAATCTATAAAATGAATTTTCACCTCGGCCTAATTTAATGGAGGGAATAGAAATAGCCTTATTGCTTTTATTGTACACTTTTAAATTATAAGTACTGGAACCGATATTTGTAAATACCGTATCTAAATAAACAGTGTCTTTTGAAAAAGTAAGCTCTCCACTACTTAATTCTGTTGAAAAATCTTTTCTACAAGATGAAAAAAATATTGTAAAAATTAAAAAAGTAATGGTATAACGCATTGAGGATGTTTTTGTAAAGATAAGAAGAATGATTCAGAATTATTTTTTAATCAATTCAATTTCATACAATTTACCCCAATGTTTACCAGTAACAAAAAGTCTATTATTTTCTTTGTCAAAAGCAATACCATTTAATACTTCATCATCATCGGTTAAATTTTGTTCTTTTAAAATATCTTCTTTTAAACTGTTTAAATTAGCAACGCCTTCCACTTTTCCTGTCTTAGGATTTATCATTAAAATAGAGTTTTGTTGCCAAATATTTGCATAAATTAAGCCATTTACATACTCTAATTCATTAAGTTTTTCAACTTTTCTATCGTTGGTATAAGCTTCAATATAACTTTCTTCAACTAACGTTTCTGGATTTAAAAACCAAATACGTTCGGTTCCATCAGTTTTTAATAATTTTTCACCATTATTTGCAAGTCCCCAGCCTTCTCTGCTTTTGGTATATTTAAACTCTTTTTCTTTCTCAAAAGTATCTAAGTTATATACAAATCCAACACCGCTTTGCCAAGTAAGTTGATAAATTTTATGGTTAAATATGGTAATACCTTCGCCAAAATATTGGTCATCTAAATCTATTTGTTGTAATACTTTTCCAGATGTAAGTTCAACTTTTCTAATGTATGAACTTCCTTTTCTCCCTGTGCCTTCATATAAATAACCATTATAATATTCTAACCCCTGTGTAAAAGCATTTTTATCATGAGGGTATTTGTTAATTATTTTAAAGGTATAAATATCAGGTGCTGTATCAGCGGTAAAATATATAGGTTTTGTAATTTTTTTAGTTTTGCTTTCAAAAAAAACAATAGCAGTTATGGTGTGCTTACCTAACTTATAATCTCTAATGTTTATTGTTGAAGTATTGCCTTTATTTATAATTTTATTACCATCAATAGAAAATTGAACAGAATCTATTGGTTTATTGTTTTTTTCCGAAATTGAAATGGTTAATTCTTGATTGCTTTTTATTTTTTTAGGAGTATTTAAAGTGAATTTATACTCACTTTTACAGGATATTAGTAAAATAAAAGTTAAAAAACTAAATAGAGGCTTATAGGACATAACTTTGTTTGAAGATTTATATTTTTTATGTAAATAAAATAAATTATTTGTTTGAAGTTTCAAAAATATAGTTAAATTTGCAGTCTTAAAAATAAAAATAGAATTAAAACGAGTTTACGATGAGAAAAGGTATACACCCAGATAATTATAGAATGGTAGCATTTAAAGATATGTCTAATGAAGACGTGTTTTTAACTCGTTCAACAGTAAATACTAAGGAAACTATTGAAATTGAAGGTGTTGAATATCCTTTAGTAAAATTAGAGATTTCAAGAACTTCACATCCATTTTACACTGGTAAATCTAAATTAATAGATACTGCTGGACGTATTGATAAGTTCAAATCTAAATATGCTAAATTTAAAAAATAAGCATTTTTTAGTTTAAAAATATTTAAAATCCTCAACGAAAGTTGAGGGTTTTTTGTTATTAAATACTTAGGTTTAAGATAGATATGAATATTTTATAAAAAAATTGCTATATTGTATAAAAAATCTACACTATGCCAATTTATATGGATCGTCATGATATCCCAAAAGAAATTAAAGCAGAACATGTAGCTGAGATGCATCAAATTGATTTAAAAATTGAACACAAATTTGGCTGCAGGGGATTAACATATTGGTGTGATGAAGAAAGGAATACTGCTTTTTGTTTGATTGAAGCTCCTAATAAAAAAGCCATTCAAGATATGCATAACCAAGCTCATGGTGAATTTCCTCATAGCATTATTGAAGTTGATAAAAAAATCGTTGAATCTTTTCTAGGAAGAATTGAAGATCCAGTAAAAGCTAAAAATACGAAGTTAAATATTATTAATGACCCTGCTTTTAGGGTTATTATGGTCTTAAAAACGAGTAGTTTTTTAAATAGATTAGAAGCCAATCAGTTTAGTTTATTTTTGCAAAAATTTCATAATAGTGTTTTAAAAACCTTTAAACATTTTAAAGGAAGTATTGTTAAAAGAGATAATAATCACTATTTAGTATCTTTTAAATCGGTAAGTAATGCTGTAACTTGTATGTCAAAAATTCAATCAAATTTTAAATACATTACTCCAAAATTTGATTTAAAAAATAGGAGGATAAAAATTGCATTAAGTGCTGGTTCTCCAGTTTCTGAAAAAGAAACAATTTTTGAAGAAGCCATAACATTGGCTACAAGAATGTGTGATATTGTTAAAAATCAATTAGTAATATCAAACGAGGTAAGAGAGTTGTATGAAAGTGAAAATAGAAATTTGATTATTGATCGAGAATTGATAAAAGTTTTAAAACCAAACGAAGAAGTTTTTTTAAATAAATTAATGAATTTTGTTGAACAAGTTTGGAATAAACCAAGTTTTAAAGTAGCTAATTTTTGTAAAGGTATGGGGTATAGTAAATCTCAACTTTATAGAAAATTAATACAATTAACAGGAATGTCTCCAAATAATTTTATTAGAGAATTTAGACTACATCAAGCTCTAGGATTACTCCACAAACAAAGCCAAAATATCTCTGAAATAGCTTATGAATCTGGTTTTAATAGTCCAGCGTATTTTTCTAAATGTTTTATAGAAAAATATGGAATTTTACCCTCAAAATACATTCAACAACATAAAACTTAGTTTAATTAAGTTTTATAAATGACCCAAAATTATACTTATTTGAATTAAATATAGAGGTGTGTTCCTTTATATATTGTTAAAATTGGTTATATAAAAGATGAACTAATTAGGTTGTTAATTTTTAATAATTAATAATCGTAAAGAATATTTATTTACTAACCTAAAAATAAAATTTATGTTTAATTCAATAAATAATTTAAACGAATCAATTATTGAAGAATTTAAAGCTCAAATAAGAGGTGAGTTGGTTTTTCCAAATGATTTTAATTATCATACTGCTCGTAAAGTCTATAATGGTATGATCGATAAATATCCAGGTTTAATTGTTAAATGTATAGATGTAGCAGATGTTATACATTCAGTAAACTTTGGAAGAAATAATGATTTGCTAGTAGCTGTTAGAGGTGGAGGTCATAATGGAGGAGGATTAGGAATTTGTGATGATGGTTTAGTGATTGATTTATCTGGAATTAAATTTGTAAGGGTTGATATTTCAGACCGTACTGTTCGAGTAGGAGGGGGTAATTTATGGGGAGAAGTAGACCATGCAATTCACCCTTTTGGATTGGCAATACCAGCAGGAATTATTTCTACAACGGGTGTTGGAGGTTTAACTCTTGGAGGTGGTGTTGGTCATCTTTCTAGAAAATTTGGGTTAACCATTGATAATTTATTAGAAGCGGATATGGTTTTAGCTGATGGTAGTTTTGTTACAGTAAATGCCAAACAACATCCTGATTTATTTTGGGCTATTAGAGGTGGAGGTGGAAATTTTGGAATTGTAACTTCTTTTAAATTTAAAGCATATAAAGTAAAAACGGTTATTGGAGGACCAACTTTATGGCCAATTGAAAAAACTGAAGAGATTATGGAATGGTATCATAATTTTATTCAGAATGCTCCTGATGAGTTGAATGGATTTATTGCGACTATGATTATTCCTGGAGATCCATTTCCTAAGCATTTACACAATAAACAATTCTGTGGTATTGTTTGGTGTTATGTAGGTGACCCAGCTAAATTTGATAAATTGTTTGAAGCTGTATTAGAGTTAGATCCTTTATTTCAACATGTAGGTGAAATGCCATATCCGTCTATACAAACCTTGTTTGACGGTTTGATGCCTCCTGGGATGCAATGGTACTGGAGAGCCGACTTTTTCAATGAATTGGGAGCAGAAGTTAGAGAACAGCATTTAAAGTTTGGTTCAAATATTCCAACACCACTTTCTCAAATGCATTTATATCCTATAAGTGGAGCAGCAAGCAGAGTTGGGGCTCAAGAAACACCTTGGGCGTACAGAGATGCTAAGTATGCTGGAGTTATAGTTGGTGTAGATCCAGACCCTAAAAAAGCTGACAAAATTACCTCGTGGTGTAAAGATTATTGGCAAGCTTTACACCCATATTCATCAGGTGGCGCATATTCAAATTTTATGATGGATGAAGGGCAAGACCGTGTAAAAGCAAGTTATAAGCACAATTATGAACGCTTAACAAAAATTAAAAAGAAATATGATCCAACTAATTTATTTAAAGTAAATCAAAACATTCAACCAAGTAACTAATTTAAAATCAAAATAATCATGAAAACTACTAAACTAATTGTCATTTTTATAATGACATTATTCATTACAAATTGCTCGAATAAAAAGGCAGAGAAACAAAATAACTCAGATGAAAAAATAACTGAAGTTGTTGAAAGTACACCTGAAGAGGTAAGTTTATTTAATCGTTTAGGAGGTGAAAAAGGAATTTCTATGATTGTAGATGATATTGTTCAGGCTCATTTGGACAACCCTACCATAAATGAAGTTTTTTTGCCTTTAAAAGAAAACCCTGAACACTTTGAAGCTTTTAAACGTCACGTAAAAGAATTTTTATCAGCGGGTACTGGAGGAGAAGCCACTTATACTGGGAAAGATTTACCAGCTGCTCATAAAGGTTTAAATACCACTGAAGCTCAATTTTTGGCAGCTGTAGATGATATTTTAGGTGTTTTAAGCAAGCATAATATAGATGAGGAAACCAAAAAAGATATGCTTTATATTTTGTATTCTATGAAAGGAGCAGTAATTGGATTATAATTATTTTTTAAATAACTAAAACCTATTTTTATAGAATATTAAGTATAAAAAACCCATTGTAAAAAACACAATGGGTTTAAATTATTTATAGATGTTCTATGTAACTAAGCTAACATTGTTACAGGATTTTCAATGTATTGTTTTAAAGTTTGTAAAAATGCAGCACCAGTAGCTCCGTCAACCGTTCTGTGATCACAAGCTAAGGTAACTTTCATAGTATTTCCAACAACAATTTCTCCATTTTTTACTACTGGTTTTTGAATGATAGCACCAACGGATAATATAGCTGAGTTTGGTTGATTGATGATTGAAGTAAATTCTGAAATTCCAAACATTCCAAGGTTAGAAACTGTAAAAGTACTACCTTCCATTTCTGCAGGAGTTAATTTTTTAGTTTTAGCTTTAACTGCTTTATCTTTTACTTCTGTGCCTATTTGAGTTAAACTTTTTTGATCTGTAAATGGAATCACAGGAACAAGAAGTCCATCTTCAACTGCAACAGCAACACCAATATTTACATGGTGGTTTATTCTAGTTCTATCATCAAACCATTGTGAATTTACTTGAGGGTGTTTTTTAAGCGCCATCGCACTTGCTTTTACAACCATATCATTGAAAGACACTTTGGTATCAGGAATTTCATTAATAACTTTTCTTGACGCTATTGCGTTATCCATATTTATTTCCAACATTAAGTAATAATGTGGTGCAGTAAATTTAGATTCGGCTAATCTGCGTGCAATAGTTTTACGCATTTGAGAATTGTTAGTTTCTTCAAAGCTTTCTTCTCCTAAATTGATAGGGGAAGTTACTGTAGTTGTAGCTGTAGCTGTAACAGGAACAAAGTTCTCAATATCGCGTTTTATAACTCTACCGTTTTCACCAGAGCCAGCTACTGTTGCTAAATTGATACCTTTTTCTTCAGCAATTTTTTTAGCTAAAGGGGAGGCTACAATTCTACCTGAAGTATTTACAACGGGTGCTGCTACTTGCTCAACAACAGCAGTTTTAGGTGTATTCACTTCTTTTTTAGGCTCTTCAACTGGTGCTTTGGTTTCTTTTTTAGTAGAAGTTTTTTCTTTTACAGGAGTTTCTAAATTAAAGTTTTTTACAATATCATCTATATTTTCGCCTTCTTCACCTATAATTGCTAATAAAGAATCTACAGGAGCACTTTCACCGTCTTCTAAACCAACATATAAAAGAGTTCCTTCGTTAAAAGATTCGAATTCCATAGTTGCTTTGTCAGTTTCAATTTCGGCTAAAATATCGCCTTCTGAAACTTTATCACCTACTTTTTTTAACCACTGAGCAACAACCCCTTCGGTCATTGTATCACTCAAACGCGGCATTGTAATTATTTCTGCCATTTATCTATGTTTTAAAAATGGATAATCTTCTTGTTCGTAAACTACATCATATAAAAGTTGCTTATCTGGGAATGGAGATTCTTCAGCAAACTTTTGACATTCTTCAACTTTATCTTTAACTTCTTGATCCCAGGCTTTTATTTGTTTATCAGTAGCGTATTTTTTCTCTTTAATGATATTTAATACCTGAGTAATTGGATCAATTTTTTTATATTCCTCAACTTCAGCTTTTGTTCTATATTTTTGAGCATCACTCATTGAATGACCTCTATAACGATAAGTTTTGATATCTAATAAAGTTGGTCCATCTCCACGTCTAGCGCGTTCTATAGCTTCTTCCATAGCTTCTGCAACTTTAACAGGATTCATTCCATCAACTGGGCCGCAAGGCATTTCATAACCTAAACCTAGCTTCCAAATATCTTCATGATTTGCTGTACGTTCAACTGAAGTTCCCATGGCGTAACCATTATTTTCACAAATAAAAACTACAGGAAGTTTCCAGTTTATAGCCATGTTAAATGTTTCGTGTAAAGATCCTTGACGGGCTGCACCATCACCAAAATACGTTAGTGTTACACCATCTCTGTTGAAGTATTTGTCTGCAAATGCTAAACCTGCTCCTAAAGGAATTTGTCCACCTACAATTCCATGTCCGCCATAAAAATTGTGTTCAGGCGAAAAAATATGCATTGAACCACCTAACCCATGCGAAGTACCAGTTTCTTTACCTAATAACTCGGCCATCACTCTTTTTGGATCAACACCTAACCCAATAGGTTGAACGTGATTACGATAAGCTGTAATCATTTTATCATTTTTTTTCATAGCGTGCAAAGCACCTGCTAATACAGCTTCTTGACCGTTATATAAATGTAAAAATCCTCTTACTTTTTGTTGAATATAAAGAGCCGCAAGTTTGTCTTCAAACTTTCTCCAAAACAACATGTCTTTATACCAATTGATATAGGTCTGTTTCGTTATTTTTTTCATTTATTTAAATAATATATGTTTTTAGTCGAATTGCAAAAATACTATAATTGTGTAATGTAGCCAAGTATAAGCTCTTTTTTTACGATAATGTTTTCGAAATTATGAATAGTATTTATAAAAAAAGTCTTGAAATAAATTCAAGACTTTTTTGTAATCGATGTTCCAAATTAATCTTCGATGTAATCTTCAATAGGATTACAAGAGCAAATTAAATTTCTATCTCCATAAGCATCATCAACTCTTCTTACTGAAGGCCAGAACTTATTTTCTTTAAGATAAGGTAATGGAAAGGCAGCTTGTTGACGTGTGTAAGGATAATTCCATTCATCAGCAGTTAGCATTTCTTGTGTATGAGGAGAATTTTTAAGTGCTGAATTAGTATCACCACTTTCCATAGCATCAATTTCTCCTTTGATGTTAATTAATGCATCACAAAAACGATCCAATTCTGCCTTGTTTTCACTTTCTGTAGGTTCTATCATTAATGTTCCTGCAACTGGGAATGATACTGTTGGAGCGTGGTAACCGTAATCCATTAATCTTTTTGCAATATCGGTAACTTCAATTCCTTTTTCTTTAAAAGCTCTAAAATCAACAATCATTTCATGAGCTGCAAAACCATTTTCACCTGTATAAAGTATACTATAATGTTGTTCTAAACGAGCTTTTAAATAATTGGCATTTAAAATAGCGTTTATAGTAGCTTCTTTTAAACCTTTAGTACCTAACATTTTTATATAACTATATGATATTAATAATACTAAAGCTGATCCCCAAGGAGCCGATGAAACTCCTGTAATTGGTGTTGTTCCACCTGTAGGAATTATCGGATTTGATGGTAAAAATGGAGCTAAATGTTTTGCCACACAAATTGGACCTACGCCTGGACCACCACCTCCATGTGGAATTGCAAATGTTTTATGTAAGTTTAGGTGGCAAACATCTGCACCAATGGTTGCAGGGTTGGTTAAACCTACTTGGGCATTCATATTTGCACCATCCATGTACACTTGACCTCCACGTTGGTGAATGATTTCGGTTATTTCTTTAATGGTACTTTCAAAAACACCATGGGTTGATGGGTAAGTAACCATTAATGCGGCTAAATTTTCTTTATGTAATTCGGCTTTTTCTCTTAAATCATCTACATCAATGTTTCCTTCAGCGGTTGATTTAGTTACCACAACTTTCATTCCAGCCATAACTGCCGATGCAGGATTTGTTCCATGAGCAGATGCAGGAATAATACATATATTTCTATGATGATCACCTCTTGATTCATGGTACGCTTTAATTACCAATAAACCAGCGTATTCACCTGAAGCTCCTGAATTTGGTTGTAATGAAGTTGCATAAAAGCCAGTAATTTCATTCAAAGCAGTTTCCAATCCTTTTATAACTTCTTGATAACCTTGTGCTTGTTCTATAGGTACAAAAGGATGCATTACTCCCCAGTTAGGCCAGCTTAAAGGTAACATTTCAGTTGCAGCGTTTAATTTCATTGTACAAGAGCCCAAAGAAATCATAGAATGATTTAATGATAAATCTTTACGTTCTAATTTTTTGATATAACGCATTAACTCGGTTTCTGAATGGTAGTTTTCAAAAACTTCATTAGTCATAAATTTTGAAGTTCTTGTTAAATTGGCTGGCAGCAAGTTTTCTTCGATTTCATTAAATGACACAGCTTCTTTACCTTCAGCTTCGGCTAAAATTTCTAATATTTGATTTACATCTTCCAAAGAAGTAGTCTCATTTATTGAAATATTTACAAGTTTATCTGATGGATAAAAGAAATTGATACATTTATTTTCTGCAATTTCTTTCACTTTTGAAGCGTTTGATACTTCGGCTAATAATGTATCAAAAAAGACCTTGTTTTGTTGTTTTATATTTAACTTTTCAAGCCCTTTGTTAAGAGTTGCAGTTAAATTTTGAATTTTAGTAGCAATATAAGTTAATCCGTTAGCTCCATGATACACACCATACATTCCAGCCATTACCGCTAGCAATACTTGTGCAGTACAAATATTTGAGGTTGCCTTTTCTCTTTTAATATGTTGTTCACGAGTTTGAAGTGCCATACGTAAGGCTCTGTTTCCGTCCTTATCTTGTGTAACACCAATAATTCTACCAGGAATATTTCTTTTATAGGCTTCTTTTGTCGCAAAATAACCAGCGTGTGGTCCTCCATATCCCATTGGAATACCAAAGCGTTGAGTAGTTCCAACAACAATATCTGCTCCCCATTCTCCAGGAGGTGTTAATAAAGTTAAACTAAGTAAGTCTGCAGCAACAACAATTTTAGCTTCAACAGATGTTGCTTTTTCAACAAATGGTGTATAATCAATAACTTGTCCAGTTTTTGCTGGGTATTGTATAATTGTACCATAAAAATCTTCAGTGAATTCAAAAGACTCATGATTTCCAATAACTAATTCAATTCCTAAAGGAATGGCTCTTGTTTTTAAAACATCAATGGTTTGAGGTAAAACTTCTTCCGAGACAAAGAATTTTATTGCATTGTTCTTTTTTTGGTCTCTTGAACGTGTATTTAACAGCATAGTCATAGCTTCAGCAGCAGCAGTTCCTTCATCTAATAAAGAAGCATTTGCTAACTCCATACCTGTTAATTCACTCACCATTGTTTGGTAATTTAACAAAGCTTCTAATCGACCTTGCGCTATTTCAGCTTGGTAAGGTGTGTAAGCTGTGTACCATCCTGGGTTTTCTAAAATATTACGTTGGATAACCCCAGGTAAAATAGTTGGATGATATCCTAAACCTATATAGTTTTTAAATAGCTTATTTTTATTGGCAAGTTCTTGAATATGTGTCATATACTCATATTCACTCATTGCTTTTGGTAAATTTAACTCGTTGGTAAGTCTAATATCGTTAGGAACAGTTTTATTTATTAATTCATCTACTGAAGAAACTCCAATAGTTTTTATCATATCGCTAACCTCATTTTCACGAGGACCTATGTGTCTTAAAACAAAAGAATCAGTTTTCATTTACGTATTGGTATATAAAATATTAATGTGTTCAAAAATACTGAAAATTCCAAGATCAAAGGGTTAATAATAGTACTTATTTATGATATTTTGTTAACCAAGAAACTTAGTATATTAACAATTACTTACTTTTGTTTCATGAATTCTTTAAAAAGAATAATAGATTTTTATATTTTTAGTAATATCCATGTAGCTTTAGCTGGGTTTTGTATTACAAAAATAACACTTGTTAAATTTGGTGTTTTAGGAAATTTAACTTCGCTATTTGTAGGGTTGTCAATTGTGATTTCTTATAATTTTATTAGGCTTTACGAGATTAAAACGAATAGACTTAATTGGTTAAAAAAATGGTTTTTTGTGCATAAAAAATCATTATTAATACTTACTTTTTTTTCAATAATAGGACTTATATATTTGATGTTTTTTACAGGGTTCAATCAAAACTCAATTTATATACTTTTTCCTTTTGTGTTCATGACTTTTTTTTATGTAATTCCATTATTAAAAGTTGGTAAAATTGAGTTTTCATTTAGAAATTTCCCATTTATAAAAATTTTTAGCATTGCCATAGCTTGGGCAGGAATTACTGTTTTTTTTCCTTTACTTGAGGCTAAGTACGCTCTTACAACAGATGCTTATATAGAATTTTTTGAGAGGATTTTTTTTATCATTGCTATTACTATTCCTTTCGATATTAGAGATGTAAATACCGATCCAAAATCTTTAAAAACTTTACCTCAGGTTTTTGGAATAAAGATGACTAAATTAATTGGTTTAGGATTACTTTTTTTGTTTGTTGTATTTGAAGTTTTTAAAAAGGAAATTTCTTTTATCGAAGTAGTAATCTCATTACTAATTTCAATAATTACTGCTGTTTTTTTATTGTTTTCAAATGACCAAAAGTCACGGTATTATACTAGCTTTTGGGTGGAAGCCATTCCAATAATTTGGTTTATATTAGTTGTTTTATTTTTATAAATGATAATTTTAAGAATTATATGAGTACAAATTTTAATAAATATTTTGAAGTAAATAAAGAAACTTGGAATAACAAGGTTGCTATCCATTCTAAATCTGAATTTTACAATGTTGAAGAATTCAAGAAAGGTAAAACGTCTTTAAATAGTTATGAAATTGAGGAGCTAGGAGATGTTGAAAGGAAAACACTTTTGCATTTGCAATGTCATTTTGGACAAGATACTTTAAGTTGGAGTAGGATGGGAGCAACATGTACAGGAATAGATATTTCTGACAAAGGCATTAAAGAAGCTAAAAAATTAAATAGTGAGTTGGGTTTAAATGCAACGTTTATTGAAAGCAATTTATACGATGTACCCCAAAAAGTAAAGGGTGTATTTGATATTGTATTTACATCTTATGGAGTTATAGGCTGGTTACCAGATTTAAATACTTGGGGGAAAATTATAGCAGAGAAATTAAAAAAAGGAGGAGTGTTTTATATGATTGAGTTTCATCCCATTGTTTGGATGTTTGACTTTTTGCAAACCCCACCTAAATTAGCATATCCGTATTTAAATAAAGAAGTAATTTATGAAGAGTATAAGGGTACTTATACCAATAGTGATGCATCCATAATTAGTAAAGAATATGGTTGGAATCATGGATTAGGAGAAGTAGTATCTGCTTTAACTAATGCAGGATTACAAATTGAATTTTTACACGAGTTTGAAAAGTCGCCTTATAATAGTTTTCCAGATATGGAAATGACCGATGACGGTTTGTTTATTTTAAAAGAAAATCAACGAATGTTTCCCTTGTTATATTCTATACGTGCAACCAAAAAATAAAAAAAGGCTTCTATTTTTGGAAGCCTTTTTTATTTATAATTTCAAGCTTTTTTAGCTTAATAATTTATCAATTTTTTCTTTTTCTTCTTCAGCCAAAGCACCATCAACTAGAATTCTACCACTATGCTCATCAGTAATAATTTTTTTACGGCTGGCAATTTCAACTTGTCTTTGCGGTGGAATTGTAAAGAAAGACCCTCCAGATGCACCTCTTTCAATGGAAACAACAGCCAATCCATTTTTAACGGTAGCTCTAATTCTTTTATATGCTTTTAATAAATGGTCATCAATTAATTCACTGTACTCATCAGATTTTTGTAATAAAAGTTCTTCTTCTTTTACAGTGTCTTTCATAATATCATCTAATTCAGCTGATTTATGTTTTAACAAATCCTTTTGTTTAGCAATATTTTCTTTGGTTGCTGCTATAACTTCGTTTTTTTGTTCAATTTTTGCCTTGTATTCTTTAATTCTTTTTTCAGCCAATTCAATTTCTAGCTCTTGATATTCACTTTCTTTACTTAATGAGTTGAATTCTCTATTATTACGAACTTTCTTTTGTTGTTCAGCGTATTTTTTTAATAAAGCTTTAGCTTCTTCAATGACTATCTTTTTATCAGAAATTTCACCTTTAAGGTTTGTTACATCTTCATCTAAATTAGAAAGTCTTTTGTTTAAACCTATGATCTCATCTTCTAAGTCTTCAATTTCTAAAGGTAGTTCACCTCTTACATTTTTAATTTCATCTACTCTAGAGTCTATTAATTGTAAGTCGTAAAGGGCTCTTAATTTTTCTTCAACAGTAACTTCTTTATTTTTAGCCATATTATAAGTAATAAATTGGATTTGTGTTTTTTTGCGATAAAATGATTGCAAAATTAGGAAATTTTTTTGTAAGTATATCAACTAAAAGATTTTTTGTGAATTGTTCACTTTCAAAATGACCAATATCTGCAATAACTAATTTGTTTTCAGCTTTGTAAAATTCATGATATTTAATGTCGGAAGTTATATAAATATCAGCTCCAGAGTTGATTGCGTTATGAATTGCAAAACTTCCAGAGCCTCCTAAAACAGCTACTTTTTTTATGGGTTTATTTAAAAGTTTAGAATGTCTAATCCCTTTAGCATTCATAGTTTCTTTTAAAAAATTTAAAAATTGAAGTTCTTCTTGTTCAGTAATTAATTCACCAATCATTCCCATACCAATCTCTTGATTTGTGTTGTCTAAAGAAGTAATTTCATAAGCAACTTC
This sequence comes from uncultured Lutibacter sp., assembly GCF_947493565.1. Classification (GTDB taxonomy): domain Bacteria; phylum Bacteroidota; class Bacteroidia; order Flavobacteriales; family Flavobacteriaceae; genus Lutibacter; species Lutibacter aestuarii. Next base: position 24,569 of record NZ_CANLRG010000005.1, read on the forward strand.
TTCGTAAGGATGTGATTTAAAAAGAGCAGCTAAAATAGAGCGTTCTTTATGTTTTTCAAAAATTACACTAATTAAAGTTTCGTTTTCAATATGAAGTTTCCCTTTTTCACCTAATGTAGGATTTGAATTTTCATTTCCTTTATAGGTTCCATAGCCTTCTATGTTAAAACTACAATTATTGTAATTTCCAATACTACCAGCGCCTACTTTAAATAAGGCTTGTCTAACCATTTCAGCATTGTTGTTTGGAGCGTAAGTCGTTAATTTTTTTATCGTATTTTTTTGAGGAATTAATATGTTGGTGTTTTTCAACCCCAATACTTCAGCTATTTTTGCATTAACGCCAATTATAGAGTTATCTAGAGCGGTATGCATTGCATAAATAGCAATGTCGTTTTTAATGGCTTTTAAAACCACACGTTCAACATAATTTTTTCCATTTAGCTTTTTTATTCCTGAGAAAATGATTGGGTGAAAACTTACAATTAAATTGCAATTTTTTTCAATGGCTTCCTCTACAACATTTTCAAGAGTATCTAATGTTACTAAAACACCAGTAACATTAGTATTATAATCACCAACCAATAAACCTACATTGTCAAAATCTTCAGCATAATTTAAAGGAGCAATTTCTTCAATACAAGAGGTAATGTCTTTAATTTTCATAATTTAAAAATAGCTTATGTAAGCAAAGATAAATTTTACCTTAGAAAGTTACCATAATTATGTATAAAATTTGCTATTTGTTTGTATTTTCGCTTTTAGTGAATTTATTAAGAAAAATAGCATATCCATTTTCTATATTGTATGGAATTATTACAAGTATTCGTAATTTTTTATATGATGTTGAAATTTTAAAGGCAACTAAATTTAAAACCCCAACCATAGTTGTTGGTAATTTAAGTGTTGGTGGTACAGGTAAAACTCCACAAATTGAATATTTAATTAGGCTGTTACAGAACGATTACAAAATAGCGATATTAAGTAGAGGTTATAAACGAAAAAGTAAAGGTTTTATAATTGCCGACAAAACATCTTCAGCAGAAAGTATTGGTGATGAACCATTTCAATATTATAAAAAATTTAAAGATATAATTGTTTGTGTAGATTCTAACAGAGCAAATGCAATACAACAACTAGAAGCCTTAAAAGATGCTCCTGAAGTTATTTTATTAGATGATGCTTTTCAACATAGAAACGTAAAAGCAGGTTTTACAATTCTATTAACATCCTATAATAATATATATGTAGATGATATAATGCTTCCTACAGGTAATTTGAGAGAATATCCTTCTGGAGCTAAAAGAGCGAATTTAATTATAGTTACTAAATGTCCATCAAACCTAAATGAGGTTGAACAAAATAAGATTATTGCAAAACTGAAACCATTAAGTCATCAATCGGTATTTTTTACTACAATTAGTTATGATAATGAATTAAAGGGAGACTCAAAAATTGATTTAGAAGATTTAAAAAATAAAAAAAATATTTTAGTAACAGGGATAGCAAATCCTCAACCTTTAATAGATTTTTTAAATGATAAAGGATTGATATTTAAACATTTAAAATATTCAGATCATCATAACTTTACTTTAAAGGAAATTAAAGAAATAAAAAATGCATATCAAGCAATTTCAACAAATAAAGGCACGCTTTTAACAACTGAAAAAGATTATGTTCGTATCTTTACCAAGATTAAGAAATTGCATTACATCTCAATAAAAACATCATTTATAAATCATGAAAATGATTTTAAAACTAGTATAACATCTTATGTGGAACAAAGTACAAGAAACCGTTAAATTTTTAAAAGAAAGAGGAGTCTCAGCACCTGATTATGGTATCATTTTAGGAACTGGATTGGGCAATTTAGTTGACAAGATTGATGCAGAAATTACGCTACCCTATGAAGATATTCCTAATTTTCCAGTTTCAACTGTTGCAGGTCATTCAGGAGAACTAATATATGGAAGCATAGGTGTAAAAAAAGTTATAGCCATGCGTGGAAGATTTCACTTTTATGAAGGCTGGACGATGGAACAAACAGTGTTTCCTGTTAGAGTTATGAAATTTTTAGGGGTTGAAAATTTAATTGTTTCAAATGCTTCTGGAGGTGTTAACCCAGCTTTTAAAGTTGGTGATATTATGTTAATAACAGATCATATTAATTTGATGCCATTTCATCCATTACATGGTAAAAATGATGAGCGTTTTGGCCCTCGTTTTGTTGATATGCATGAGGCGTATAGCAAAAAAATGATTGCTAAAATGGAAAGGATTGCACAGGCTATGAATGTACAAGTTCATAAAGGAATTTATTTAGCCTTACAAGGTCCAACTTTTGAAACCCCTGCAGAATATAAGATGGTAAAAATTTTAGGAGCAGATGCTGTTGGAATGTCTACCGTTCCTGAAGTAATTGTTGCAAAACATATGAATATGACTGTTTTTGGAATCTCTGTAATTACCGATTTAGGTGTTGAAGGGATTGTTGAAGCAGTTTCTCATGAAGAGGTGCAAAAAGTGGCAAAAAAATCAGAAAAAATTGTGGGTAAATTAGTAGAGGTTTTTGTTAAAAGTTAAAAATTTTATAACTTATTAAAATATAGGCTCTTAACAATACCATCAGCTAAACCAATTTTAGGAACAAATATTTTTTTAGCGCCACTCCATTTCATTGCAAATAAGTATATTTTAGTAGCAGGAATAATTACATCGGCTCTATCCGGATTTAATCCTAATTCTGAAATACGTTCATCATACGTCATTTGTTTTAAGAAATGATATTGAGCTTTTAAATAAATATATGATAAAGGTTTTCCAAGTAACGTTCCGGAAAGTTTAAATATTTTATTGATATTTCCTCCAGAACCGATTAATGAAACTTTGGTTAAGTTTTGTGTATTTGCCTTAATCCATACTTCCATATTTTCCCAAATATCTTTGTTAGACTTGTTTTTATTTAATAAACGAACTGTTCCTAGCTTAAATGATTTTGAATTGATAATTTTTCCTTTTGAAAAAACCGTAATTTCAGTACTACCCCCACCAACATCAACATAAACATACGACTTATCACTTTTTATGATATTGGTTAAATCTGTTGAAAAAATAATGGCAGCCTCTTTTTTACCATCAATAATATCAATTTTAATTCCTGTATTATCTAAAATTTCAGTTACAACTTGAGTGCCATTTTTTGCTTCTCGCATTGCAGAAGTAGCACAAGCTTTATATTTTTGAATTCCATGAACTTCCATTAATAATTTAAAAGCCTCCATAGCTTTTAACATTCGATTTTTATTTTCTTCTGAAATAATGCCTTTAATAAAAGTATCGGCACCTAGACGTATTGGTACACGAACCAACGCTGATTTTTTAAAAATTGGAGTTTCATTTTTTTCAGTAATTACATTGGCAACTAATAAGCGTATTGCATTTGAACCTATATCTATACCTGCAAGTTTTTCAATTTTCATTTGCAATTATTTTATTTATAATGTTTTGGGAATTCTGTTAAAAAAGTAGTTCCGTTTTTAATGTTTTTCCAATGATTTGTTGTGAATTTAATTCCAATAACCCCACAGGTTGGTACGTGATCAAGAAATATACTTCCAAATTTATTTACAAAATCGCTAATACCGTGATCGTGACTAAAAATAATGGCAGAATCGAACCCGTCATCTAAAGCTTTTACAGTTTTAATTAAGTAACCATCGCTAAAATTGTAAAGTGATTTACTTATTTTAAGATTTGTTAAAGGGTAGTTGAAAGTATAGCTAAAAATCATTGCAGTATGCAAGGCTCTGTTAGCACAACTTGAAATGAAAACATCGGGAGTGGCAACTTTTTTTGTCAATACATTTGAGACTAAGTAAGCATCATTAATTCCTCTTTTTTTTAAAGGACGGTCAATATCTTTAATTCCTTCATAATTCCAAGATGATTTTGCGTGACGTACTATGTAAAGTGTTTTCATTTGGTGTTGGTTGAGGTTCAAATATATAAAAAATCAAGGAGCTAATCTGTCAATTTTCCAATCAAAATCTTCTTGAAGTTTGTATCTAATCCTGTCGTGCATTCTATTGGGTCTTCCTTGCCAAAACTCAATACTTATAGGTTTTACAATGTAACCGCCCCAATGTTTAGGTCTTGGAATTTCTTTATTCTGAAATTTTTTTTCAAACGAAGCCAAACGCTCATCTAAATAGTTACGTGATGGTACGGGTTCACTTTGGTCAGAAGCCCAAGCACCTAATTTACTTCCATCTGGTCTAGATTCAAAATAACCATCGGATAAGTTTTTCGATATTTTTTCAGCTTTTCCTTTGATGATCACTTGTCGTTCAATATTGTGCCAAAAAAAAGAGAGGCAAACATTTGGGTTTTTATCAATAGCTTTTCCTTTTTCACTGTTATAGTTGGTGTAAAAAATGAAGCCTTCCCACGTATATTTTTTTAAAAGCACCACTCTGTTTTTGGGGTAACCATCACTACCAATGGTTGAAATTGTCATAGCATTTGCTTCAGTATCTCCACCAAATTGTTCCACCTCATAAAACCATTTTTGAAATAATTCCATTGGATTGTCAGAAACTTCCTTTTTAGAAAGTTCACTTTTTTGATACACTCTACGGTAGTTGCTTAAATCCTTTTCCATGCCACAAAAATATAAAATCTTTTAGTACCTTAATTTCTTTTTTTTATTAAAAGTAACCCTAAAAATGTAAGCAATCCGTTTATAATTAAAAGTTCGTACCCAAAAACATAGCCGTTAAACCATAGTTTAGAATTGTCATTTATTAGGTAAGTTATTAAAACTGAAAGTATACCCACAATCCATACGTACTTATCTTTTATGGTAATTTTAGTGAAAATACCAAGGGCAAATAGTCCTAATAACGGACCATAAGTGTAAGATACTACTTGTAATAAGCTGCTAATCACATTATCTTTTAATATATATTTAAAAATTATAATGACTATAACTAATAATACCGAGATGCCAACATGTACTTTTTTTCTAAGTTTTTTTTGTTTGGATTTTTCTTTATTTTGAATGTCTAAGAAATCGATACAGTACGAAGTAGTTAAAGAGGTTAAAGCGCTATCAGCACTTGAATAAGCTGCAGCAATTAAACCTAAAATAAATATACTTCCAATGGCAATACCTAAATTATTATTTAAAGCAATTTCAGGAAATAATAAATCGGTTTTAACAACATCATCAATTTTAGGAATTTGAATTCCAAATTTTTCTGCATAAATAAATAACAATGCTCCTAAAACTAAAAAAATAAAATTGACCAATATTAATACAAATCCTAATGAAATTACATTCCATTGAGATTCTTTGGTGTTTTTACATGTTAAGTTTTTTTGCATCATATCTTGGTCTAAGCCTGTCATTGCAATAGCAATAAACATTCCTCCTAAAAATGATTTGATTAAATGTTTTTTATCGTTAAAATCATTAGTAAATAAAAATTGACTGTATTTATTAAATTCTTCAGAAGAAAAGAAATCTGAAACAGACCAATTTAACCTGTTCAAAAGAATGTAGATTGTAGCTATTACAGCGAAAATCATAAAAAATGTTTGTAAAGTATCTGTCCAAACTATAGTTTTAATTCCTCCTTTATAAGTGTAAACCCAAATTAATAAAATGGAAATAATTACGGTAAGTTCAAAAGGTATTTTTAAAGCATCAAAAACAAAATATTGCAATACAGAAGCCACTAAAAATAATCTAAACGAAGCTATTAAAACTCTAGAAATAAAAAAGAAGAAAGCTCCTGTTTTGTGAGTTATTGGCCCAAAACGCTGTTTTAAAAACTCATAAATTGAAGTAATGTTTAATTTGTAATAGAGTGGAATTAATACATAGGCAATAACTAAATATCCAAACAAATACCCAATTACAATTTGCATATAACTAAACTGAGAGCTTTGAACCCAGCCTGGAATTGAAATAAATGTGACTCCAGAGAGTGAAGCACCAATCATTCCAAAAGCAACAAGATACCAGTTTGATTTTTTATTGGCTCTAAAAAAAGTTTCGTTACTATCATTTTCACCTGTAAAATATGCAATTAGTAATAACACTAAAAAATAGACTGTTATTAATGATAAAATATAAATGGGTTGCATCTATTAATTTTGAATTTATAAAGAACAAAGAAACTAAAATTATTGAGAATTTCATTTCCTAATTGTACATTTGCTGCATGAATTTTTCATCTAAACTTTTAGAGAATGCAGTAAATGAAGTGTCTCAATTACCTGGAATTGGTAAAAGAACTGCGCTTCGTTTGGTATTGCACTTATTAAAACAACCCGCTTCGCAAACACATCAATTGTCGGCATCTTTAAATAATTTGGTAAATGATATAAAGCTATGTAAAAAATGTCATAATATTTCTGATGTTGAGATTTGTGAAATTTGTGCAAATCCATCAAGAAATTCTGAAATTATATGTGTGGTGGAAGATGTGCGAGATGTAATGGCTATTGAAAACACTTCTCAATTTAAAGGATTATACCATGTTTTAGGTGGTAAAATTTCACCAATAGAAGGTATTGGACCACAAAATTTAACCATTGATAGTTTAATTGAAAAGGTGAAAGAAGGTTTGGTTAAGGAAGTTATTTTTGCCTTAAGTTCTACGATTGAAGGGGATACTACTAATTTTTATATTTATAAACAATTAGAAAAGCTGGCGGTAAAAACATCGACTATTGCGAGAGGAATTGCAGTAGGTGATGAGCTTGAATATGCTGATGAAGTTACTTTAGGTAGAAGTATCGTCAATAGAATTCCGTTTGAAAATTCTTTGTAATTTCCAAACGGAATCGTTCAACTAAATATTTAAAGAAAGAAATTTACAATAAATAAATTTCTAATTTTTTTCAATTCTAATTCTAGCATCTACTGCAAATATTTCTTCAGAGGTTCCTAAAAGAGGGTTTAAATCCAATTCAGCAATTTCAGGAGCAACGTCAACCAAATTTGAAATTTTTTCAATTATTTCTGCAAATTGATGTTCATTTATTCCTTTTTGGTTTCTAATGCCTTGTATTATTTTATAGGATTTTAAATTACGAATCATTTCTAAGGCTTCATTTTTTGAAACTGGAGTTAGAGCAGCTTGAGTATCTTTTAATACTTCAATATAAATACCTCCTAAACCACATAAAACTAAATGTCCAAATTTATCTTCTTTTTTTGCGCCAATAAATAATTCAATTCCTTTCTTCATTGGTTGAATTAATACTGAAGTTGCACCTTTAATTTTCATGATAACATCGAATGATGCTGCTAATTTTTCTTCAGAAGTAATATTTAAAATAATACCACCCACATCACTTTTATGAACAGGACCAACTACTTTTAAAACAACTGGAAATCCCATTTTTTTGGCAGCTTTTAAACAGGTTTCTTTAGTAGTACAAACCGCTTCATCTACCATAGGAATTTCAGCATACAATAACAATTGTTTTACCTGTTGAGGTTGTAAATAGCCATTTTTAGAATTCTCAATAATGGTTCTAATTTTTTCTGAATTAATAGGTGTTGTTTTTTCTTTAATAGTTATTGGTTTTACTGTATGTACAACTTTCCCCAAGGCATTTCCAAACAACACTTCATCAGGAAAATTGATATTTCCTTTTGAAATAAAATAATCAATTTCATTTTTAACATTTACTACAGATGGTAAAATTGGAAAAATTGGTTTTTTACATGTTTGTATTTTTTTATGAAGTACCTCATAAACATCATACACTTCAAATAAACCAGGGCTTCCAAAGATAACTACCATTGCATCAATTTCATCAAATTTATGCTCGCAATAATCTATAATTGTTTCTAATTGTTCAGCATTTCCTGTTGCTAAAAAATCAATGGGATTAGAAACTGATGAACCTAGATATAATTTCTCAAGTAATGCTTTACTTTTTTTGCTTTTAATTTCTGGAACATTTAATCCATTTTTTGAAAGCGCGTCGGTTAACATTACTGCAGGACCGCCAGCGTGTGTAATAATAGCAATATTTTTTCCGTTTAATTCAGCATGCATAAAAATAGAAGCAACAGTAATTAGCTCATTTCTGCCATAACAACGAACGATACCGGCTTTTTTAAATAATGCATCTACTGCTATATCAGAATTTGCTAAAGCACCCGTATGTGAACTTGCAGCTCTACTTCCTGCGGTAGAGCTTCCTGCTTTTATTGCTGCAATTTTACATCCTTTTTGTATTAGTGAAGTTGCGTGTTTTAATAGTTTTTTAGGATTGTTTATACTTTCAATATATAGCAATTTAACTTTAGAGCTTGTGGTTTTATCAAATGTCTCATCCAAATGTTCCAATACTTCTTCAACGCCAATTTGAGCTGAATTTCCAACAGAATATACGCTTGAAAATGTTAATCCGGTTGCCATTGCAGCTTCAATAATAAACACAGCTGTTGCTCCAGATCCTGAAATAAAATCAACACCTTTAGAGTCTAATTTTGGAATTGGAGTGGTAAACACTCCAGTATAATTTTGATTAATTAAGCCAATATTATTAGGTCCTAATAAAGTGCCACCTACAGCATTAATTTCATCAACTATAGCTTGTTCTAATTTTTTTCCTTCGTTATCTTTTTCGCTAAAACCAGCTGAAAAAATAATAAAACCTTTGGTGTTTTTTTCTTTGACTAAAATTTTAATTGTTTCTAATGTAAATTTAGCTGCAATAGCAATTATAGCGACATCAACAGAAGGAATATTTTTAATATTCTGAAAACACTTTATATCTTGAACTTCAGTTTCTTTAGGGTTTACGGCATAGATTTCACCTTTAAAATTGTGATCTAATAGATTTTTTAAAACCCGCCCTCCTGGAGTTTGAACGTTATTTGAAGCCCCAACAACTACAATACTTTTAGGGTTGATTAATTTTTGATGTAACATTTAATTATAATTTTAAGAAACAATTTCAGCGGCAACTTCTTTTCCTTTTTCAAAAGCTTCTAAATTTTTATTAACAATGCGCTCTCCTTTTCTTTCAAAAAGCGTTTGTATTGCTTTTTTTAAACTTTCATCAGTTAATGGTAATAGAGCAGAAGCAGCACCTAATAAAACAATATTTGTTGCTCTAGAATTTCCTAAATCTTTTGCTATTTTTTTAGCATCTAATAAAATGCTATTGGGTTGCGATTTAATTTCGGTATATAATGCATCCATTTCAGGGTAATTGGTAATGTTTACAAACGGATTTGAATCTGTAACTAAATGCCCACCTTCTTTTAAGTAAGGTAAATAACGCAATAGTTCCATTGGTTCTACCGAAATAATCATGTCTGCTTTTCCTTGTGGAATTAAATCTGAAAATATTTCTTTGTCTGAAATACGAACATGGCTTTGAACTGCTCCACCACGTTGGCTCATTCCATGTACTTCAGATTGTTTAATGTTTAAATTGCAGTCTAACGCCGCAGTATCTAGAACAGCAGCTATTGTTAAAATACCTTGTCCGCCAACACCTGCTAATATAATATTTGTTTTCATTTGTTTAAATTTAGTTTAGTGTTACCTTTTTAAGTTCTTTTAATTTGTCTTTTTTTTCTTTTGGTAACTGAACGCAAGGTCTTTGTGATATAATTACAGAAACTCCTTTATAATTTATTTCGTCTCTAATTAAATTAATATTTTCATCTAAATTTTTGTGAAGGGGAGTAATTATTTTTAAATGTTCTTCATCAACACCTAAACCTTTACAAATACTAATCAATCTTCCTGAAGCAGAAGAGTCTTGAGCACCTGTCATAGCTATAGCAGAATTGTCTGAAATTATTACCGTAATTTGGGTGTTTTCAATAACCGCGTCAAGTAAGCCAGTCATTCCAGAATGTGTAAAAGTTGAATCTCCAATAATAGCAATAGAAGGGTGTACACCTGCGTCAGCAGCACCTTTGGCCATTGTTATTGAAGCGCCCATATCAATCAAAGTGTTAATGCTTTCATAAGGTTTTAGAACACCTAAGGCATAGCAACCAATATCTCCAAAAACTTGTTGGCTGCCCATTTCTTTTCCTAAAGCGTTCACCGCATCAAATAAATCTCTATGACCACAACCAACGCATAATTCAGGAGGTCTTCCTGCAACTACTTTTGGAACAGTTTCATTTATAACTACATCAAAACCTAATGCATTGGCTATGTTATCTGGGTTTAACTCTCCAACTCGAGGAATATCACCACTTAATCTTCCAATTACTTTTCTGTTTTCACCTAAAAAGTCAGAAATGGCTTCTTCAATAAAAGGATAACCATCTTCTAAAACTAGTATTTTTTTACAAGTGTTAAAAAGTTGTTTTACAGGTTTTTTTGGAATTGGGTATTGAGAAACTTTTAAAATAGGGTATGGACAATCTTCGCCTTCAAAATTTTCCATTAAGTAGTTATAAGCAATTCCTGAAGCAATAATTCCAATGGAGGTATTAGGACCTTTTTTGAATTCATTAAAATAGCTATTTTCTGAAGTTTCTAAGATATCGGACTGAATATCAACTAGATGTTTGTATCTACCTCTAGCATGCATTGGAATTAGTTGAAATTGTGTAGGGTTACTAGGTAGTTTTAAATTTTTTTGAGGGGTTCTATTTCCAGTTTCAATACCTGCACGAGAGTGTGATAAACGTGTTACTAACCTAATTAAAACAGGAAGGCCTAAACTTTCCGATAATTCGAAAGCATATTTAGTTATTTCGTAACATTCTTGTTGTGTAGAAGGCTCAAGTATTGGAATCATAGCAAATTTGCCATAATAACGAGAATCCTGTTCGTTTTGTGAAGAATGCATAGATGGATCATCGGCAACGACTACCACAAGTCCACCATTAATTCCTGAAACCGACATATTCATAAAAACATCAGCTGCCACGTTTAAACCTACATGTTTCATAACTGTCATTGCTCTTTTTCCTGCATATGACATTCCTAAAGCAGCTTCCATAGCTGTTTTTTCATTCACAGACCATTTTGAATGGATTTTTAATTCTTTTGCTGTTTTTGAACGTTGTATATATTCTGTAATTTCTGTTGAAGGAGTTCCTGGATAAGCATACACACCTGAGATTCCTGCATCAATAGCTCCTTGTGCCAATGCTTCATTACCTAATAGAAGTTTTTTCATAAAATATTGATTGATAAATTATTTTATTTATAATGCAATAAAATTACGAAAAGGTTTTCGAGTGAATTATGATTTTAGTCATATTGTAACTTGTAACGCATTGAAAAATAATATGTTATAAATTCAATAAACTGGAAGGTAATTTGAGTAGTTTTTAATAATTATTATGAAAATCTTAAAATATGGTACTAAATTCTTTTAAAGTTTAAAGAAATAATAATTTAGATAGTGTTATTTATTCTTTTTCCCAGCTATTTTTAGAGCGTATGTTTTTATACAATTTAATACCTAACATTAATAAAATTGAAAAACCAATTATTCCAACTGTACCAAAAACCCATCCTAAAGAATTTTTTAAAACCACTAAAAAAACACAAGCAAATAAAATAATTGTAGCTACTTCGTTCCAAATTCTAAGAAATGTGGAAGAGTATTTTAAATTGTTGTTTTTAATTTGATTGTACATAACTTGGCAGCTGCCATGATATATAAATAGCAACGCAACAAATGCAAGTTTAATTTGCATCCAACTTTGTTGTAGCCAAGATGGTTGTAGTACAAGTAGTGTAATTGCAAATATGGTTGCTAAAACTGCAGAGGGCCAAGTTATGATATACCATAGTCTTTTAATCATTAGCTGATATTGTTTTACCAAGATTGTTTTTTCTATTTCGGTTTTTTCTTCAGCCTCCTTATAATATATAAATAGTCTTATGATGTAGAATAAACCAGCAAACCAAGTAGTGATAAAAATAATATGAAGCGATTTTACATATAAATATTCCATAAAATTTATTTGGCCCAATTGTTAATCCAGTTTGCAACTGTTGTTGCCCAAGCTTTGTCATCATTTAAACAAGGAATTGTTGAAAATTGTTCGCCTCCCTGTTCTTCAAATGAATGTTTAGCTTCCATACCAATTTCTTCTAAAGTTTCTAAACAATCTGAAACAAATGCAGGAGTTACTATAGCTAAATTTTTAATTCCTTTTTTTGCAAAGTTTTCTATCGTTTGATCGGTGTAAGGTTGTAACCAAGGGTCTCTTCCTAAACGCGATTGGAATGAAGTGCTGTAGGTTCCTTCTTTTAAATTTAATTTTTCAGCAACTTGTTTAGTAGTCTCGTAGCATTGATGTCTATAACAAAATTCATGAGCTGGTGAAGGGGTGTTACAACAGCTACCATCAATTTTACAATGCGATTTTGTAATGTCAGATTTGAGAATATGTCTTTCAGGAACTCCGTGGTATGAAAAAAGTAAGTGCTCAGGTTTAGTTTCTTCCAAATGTTTTTGAATACTGTTGCTTAAAACTGAGATATAGTCTTCTTTATTATAAAAAGCAGGAAAATCTGTGATTTTGATATTAGGATATTCTTTTTTTACAATTTTATTTGCCAATACAACAATAGTTTCAGTGGTTGCCATGGCAAATTGAGGGTATAACGGAATTAGGAAAATTTCTGTAACACCTTTATTGACCAATTTTTGAATACCACTTTTGATAGAAGGATTGCCATAGCGCATAGCTAATTCAACAGGAATTTGTGTTTGTTCTTTTACTTTTTTATGTAAGCGTTCTGATAAAACTATTAATGGAGAACCTTCATTCCACCATATTTTTTTATAAGCTTCTGCAGATTTTTTTGGACGTGTATTTAAGATGATTCCTTTTACTACAAAAGCTCTAATTAAATATGGAGTATCAATCACTCTTTTGTCCATTAAAAATTCATCTAAATATTTTTTTACATCTTTAACTGAAGTGCTGTCTGGGGATCCTAAATTAACTAATAGTGCTCCTTTCATATGTTTTTTAATTATGACTTTGAATATTGTTTTGGAGTAATTTTATATTTTCTTTTAAACGCAGCAATAAAATGACTAGATGTACTATAACCTAAATTTATTGCAATTTCATTTACATTTAATTTTTGTTCTTGAAGTAATTTTTTTGCCAATTCCATTTTGTAATTTAATAAAAAAGTAAATACTGGAACACCATAAAACTCTTTGAAATCTGTTTTTAGTTTTTTAATGTTAAGGCCAACTTGTTTTGCTAACTCTTCAAGTGATGGAGGATTGATCATTTCTTCAATTATTATTTCTTTAGCTTTTTTTATTTTACTAATAGTTTCTTCATTAGCAATGTATGGACAATTTTCGTTTTCAGTATTATTTTCATTTGATGGGTTAAAGTAGTAGCTTAAAAGTTCATAAACTTTACCTTTGATAAAAACAGGTCTTAAAGCTTTAGTTATTTGTTTAGAAATAAGTTGATTGAGAACAAATTGAATTGTTGGGGTTGTTTGTTTAGGTTCAATAATTGGTTTACCAACTTTAAAACTATTAAAGTTGAATAAAAAATTACCTTCAATTGAAAATAAAGAGTGGAAATATTCAATAGAAATTAAAATGGTAATTAATTCTGATTTTGGAGGAAGAGTAAACAAAATATTCATTTGTTCATCTTTAAAATATACCATGTTAGAAAAACCTTCATCTAAATTTGTTGTACAATGTTCAAAATTAAAAGCAACTTTACAAGTGTTGCTATTGCAAAAATAAATTTGAATATAGTTGTTGGTTAATTGGTGTTTGAAGAATTCCGTTTCAGAACTTAAGTTGTTGAAATGAAATACTTTAAAAGTCTCTTTTTCATTAAAAAGTAAATGAGTACTTTTGTCGATATTTTTGTAATGATCTAAGTTGGATTTCATTTGATATTTTTACAAATTTTAATTAAAATCACTACAAAAGTACAATAAAAATTTGGATGTTTAAGATATATTTTTTTAAATAAATATGACAAATATCATATTTTACAACCCTTTAATTTACTGACATATGTCAGTATTTTTGAATTATTTACATTATTTAGAAATGTTCTAAATTAACAAATGTAACTTATGGCGATAGTAAAAGTACTTATGGCGATATTTTGTGCTAAATTATATTTGTACTTTTGTCGATACTTATTGGTAATATTAATGATATGAGTCAAGAGAATTTACCTACAAAGCTTTATAATGTAGGTTTGAGTTATAAAAAGGCAGATGTGAAGGTACGTGGTGCTTTTAGCATATCCAAAGAAAATCAAAAGTTATTATTAAAAGAAGCAAAACAAAATGGAATAGATGGTATTTTTGTTTTGTCTACTTGTAATAGAACTGAAATAACAGGATTTGCAAAACACCCATTTGAATTAATCAGTCTTTTAATCAAATATTCAAAAGGAAGTGTTGAAGATTTTATAAATGTATCAAATGTATATAAGGATAAAGATGCTGTAAAACACTTGTTTAATATTGGTACAGGCTTGGATAGTCAAATTTTAGGTGATTACGAAATTGTAAGTCAATTAAAAGAATCTTTTAAACAAGCTAAACAGGTTGGAACTACAAATGCTTATTTAGAAAGATTGATGAATTTGGTTTTACAAGCTAGTAAAAATGTTAAAAATAACACCAAATTAAGTTCAGGGACCACCTCAGTTGCATATGCAGCAATTCAATATATAATTGAAAATATTGAAGATAATAATGATAAAAAAATTCTAATCTACGGTTTGGGTGAAATTGGAAAAAACACTTGTAAAAACGTGTTACAATACACTTCAAATAAGCAAATCACACTTATTAATAGAACCATAGAAAAAGCTCAAGAGTTTAAAAAAGCACATCCTGAAATTACCATAGGAGATTATAATAACCTGACTAATGAAATTTATCATACAGATATCTTAATTGTTGCTACTGGAGCAAGTGTTCCAACAATTAATAAAGAGCATTTAAAAGAAGGGAAGCAATTATTGATTTTAGATTTATCTATGCCAGAAAATGTGGATGTTGCTGTTAAAAATGTGGAAGGAATAACACTTGTTAATGTGGATGAACTTTCAAAAATTACAGATAAAACAATAGAAATAAGAAGAAGTGAAATTCCTGCAGCCGAAAGAATAATCAATAAATATAAAGCTGAATTTAATGATTGGATTTCACATAGAAAATATGTGCCAGCTGTAAATGCACTAAAAGAATCATTAATGGCTATTCAACATGATGAAATTGATTTTCATTCCAGAAAAATAAAAGATTTTAATATTGAACATGCAGAGTATGTAACCAACCGTATGATTCAAAAAATAACCACACAGTTTGTGAAACACTTAAAAGACGAGGAAACTTCAGTAGATCAAAGTATTAGTGTAATTAGCAAAATGTTTAATATAAAAGAGTTAAGTTTAGATGAGAACAATTAAAATTGGGACAAGATCCAGTAAATTAGCTCTTTGGCAAGCAAATACAGTAGCAAAACAATTAGAACATTTCGGATATAAAACAGAAATTGTAAAAATAGATTCTGTTGGCGATATAGTTTTAGATAGACCATTATACGAACTTGGTATAACAGGTGTTTTTACAAAAAACTTAGACATTGCTTTATTAAATGGTAAAATAGATATTGCCGTACATTCTTTTAAAGATGTGCCTACAAATTTACCTCAAGGAATTGTACAAGCAGCAGTTATTAAACGTGGCGATTTTAACGATATTTTGGTAATAAAAGAAGATGAAAATTTCTTTACTAATGAAACTGCTACTATAGCAACAGGAAGTTTACGTAGAAAAGCTCAATGGCTGTACCGATATCCACATCATAAAATTACGGGTTTAAGAGGGAATGTAATTACTCGCTTACAAAAATTAGAAGATAATGATTGGGATGGAGCAATTTTTGCAGCCGCAGGTTTAAAGAGAGTAGATTTACTTCCAAAAAAAGAAAAATATCTAAAACTAGATTGGATGGTGCCTGCACCAGCACAGGGAGCAGTTATGGTAGCAGCACTAGAAAAAGATCAAGAATTACTTGAAATTTGTAAAGAAATAAATCACGAAGAAACCGCTACTTGTGTTAAAATTGAAAGAGAGTTTTTACAGGTGTTAGAAGGTGGTTGTACAGCACCAATAGGAGCCTTGGCAACATTAAAAGATGAAATTATTAAATTTAAAGGCGTTTTATTTAGCCCTGATGGAAAACATAAAATAGAATTTTTTAAAGAAGTTGAAGCCAATAATGTTAGTGATTTAGGAGCTTTTGGAGCCAACTATATTTTAGAAAGAGGTGGAAAAAAATTGATGAGAGAAATGATTAATATTGAAAAAGATATTAATATTTACGCTACAAAAAACCTTTCATTAGAACAAGTAAACGCATTGTCATCTCATATAGGCTCTTCTATGAGCGATTTTATAACTATTAGGAGCAATAGACTAAAACCTAAAATAGTTAAAAGCTCTATTGAGAATGTCGTTTTTACAAGCCAAAATGGAGTAGAAGCGGTGTTGGAAAATTTTTCACCAACGGATTTAGATTTTAAAAATATTTATTGTGTTGGTCGAAGAACAAAACGATTGATTGAAAAAAGAATTGGAAAAGTTACTCAAGTTGAAAATTCAGCTGAAAGCTTAGCCAATTATTTAGTTCAACAGCTACCAAATAAAAGTGTTACGTTCTTTTGTGGAAATAAAAGAAGAGATGAATTGCCTTCAATTTTAAAGAAAAATAATATTGAAGTTAATGAAGTTGAATGTTATCAAACTCAATTAACACCTAGAAAAATAGAAGATAAATACAATGCAATACTTTTCTTCAGTCCAACAGGTATCGAAAGTTTTATAAAAGAAAATAAAATAAAAGATATCGCAGTTTTTTGTATAGGAGAAACTACGGCAAATGAGGCTAAAAAGTACTTTAAAAATGTAATTGTCTCAAAATTATCAACTGTTGAAAGTATGATAAGTTCTGTTAATGAGTATTTTAAAGAAAAAGAAAATTAATAAATAACCATCATAATTTATAATAATTGATTTTAAAAAGTTTAAATCAACCAATAAATCAAGTGTAATGAATAGAACAAGACGTCTTAGAAAAACCGAAAATATTCGCCGTTTAGTTAGAGAAAATAAACTAACAATTGACGATTTAATTTATCCTTTATTTATTGAAGAAGGTGAAAATATTGAAACTGAAATTGTTTCCATGCCAGGAATAAAACGTTTTTCATTAGATACCATTTCAAAAGAATTGGATGAAGTAGTAGCTTTAGATATTCCAGCGGTTTTACTTTTTGGAATTCCTTCAAAAAAAGATGCTACAGGTTCAGAAACTTGGAATGATGATGGAATTATGCAGCAAGCAGTTCGTTTTATCAAAAAAAGCTACCCAAGTTTATATGTAATAACAGATGTTTGTTTTTGCGAATATACAAGTCACGGACATTGCGGAATTATCCATGACAATGATGTAGATAATGATGCAACGTTACCAAACATTGCTAAACAAGTTATTTCACATGCCAAAGCAGGAGTAGATATGGTTGCGCCTTCAGGAATGATGGATGGAATGATTGCAACTATTCGTGAAGCGTTAGATAATACAGGGTTCACTAACATCCCAATAATGTCGTATGCAGTAAAATATTCATCAGCTTTTTATGGTCCATTTAGAGATGCTGCAGATTCTGCACCAACTTTTGGAGATAGAAGAACCTATCAAATGGATCCTTCTAACAGAGATGAAGGATTAAGAGAAGCAACTTTTGATGATCAAGAAGGAGCCGATATTTTAATGGTTAAGCCAGCTCTTTCTTATTTAGATATCATTCGCGATTTAAAAAATAATTTTGACCGTCCGATAGCTTGTTACAATGTAAGTGGAGAATATGCAATGATAAAAGCGGCTGCAGCAAATGGATGGATAGATGGAGAACGTGTAATGATGGAATCCTTATTATCTATGAAAAGGGCAGGAGCCGATATAATTATTACTTACTTTGCAAAAGAGGTTGCAAAAGTATTATCAAAAAAATAAAAAAATGAAATTAGAAAGATCAATAGAACTATATACCAAAGGGAAAAGAAACTTAGTAGGATCTGTAAACTCACCAGTTAGAGCATTTAAATCGGTAGGTGGAGTTCCTATTTTTATAGAGAAAGCTAAAGGGAGCAAAATATATGATGTTGATGGAAATGAATATATAGACTTTGTATTGTCTTACGGACCAATGATTTTAGGACATAGAAATAGCAAAGTAGAAAGAGCTGTAGAAAAAGCATTAAAAAAAGGATATACTTTTGGAGCATCTACAGAGGCTGAGATAAAAATGGCTAAGTTGGTTTGCGAAGCTTTTCCGGGAATGGATAAGGTTCGTTTTGTAAGTTCAGGTACCGAAGCAGTTTTTAGTGCAATTCGTTTGGCACGTGCTTTTACTGGTAAAAATAAGATTATAAAATTTTCGGGTTGCTATCATGGACATTCGGATGCATTGCTAGTGGCAGCTGGATCAGGGTTGGCTACTTTAAGTATTCCAGGTAGCGCAGGTGTTCCTGATGAAGCAGTTAAAAATACCCTAATTGCCGAATATAATAACATAGATAGTGTTGAAAATCACTTAGCTAATAATAATGATATTGCAGCAGTTATAATTGAACCTATAGCTGGAAATATGGGCGTTGTTCAACCAACTTCAGAATTTATACAAGAATTAAGAGATTTAACCAAAGCTAGTGGTGTTTTATTAATAGTAGATGAAGTAATGACAGGGTTTCGCTCTAAATTTGGTGGCGCTCAAGAATTATTAGGAATTGAAGCAGATATTACTTGTTTAGGTAAAGTTGTTGGAGGAGGTTTTCCTGTAGGAGCTTATGGAGCTAGAAATGAAATTATGGAAATGGTTGCGCCATTAGGAAATATGTATCAAGCAGGAACATTATCTGGAAACCCAATAGCTATGGCTTGTGGAATTGCTACGTTAAAAGAATTGAAAAAGCAAAATCCATACGATAAATTTGAAAAAACAGCCGCTTTTATAGAAAGAGAGTTATTAGCAGCTGCAAAAGAATATGGAATAGATTTACAAGTTAACAGATTTGGTTCTATGATTAATCCATTTTTTACCAAAGAAAAAGTGGTTGATTTTAAATCTGCGCAAACTTCCAATACCGAACAGTTTAAAACCTTTTTCTGGAAAATGATGGAACATGGAGTGTTTTTACCTCCTTCTCAATTTGAAGCTTGGTTTTTAGGAACTGCAATGACTAAGAGAGATATCTATAAAGTTAGATCAGCCATAAAAATAGCAATGAAAGCTGTAGCTGAGAAAAAGAAATAAAAAAATGTTTTAGTTGTATGTTTTAGTTGTTTTTTTGAAAACAAATTGAACCAACAACAAATCAATAAATAACTGAAAAGTACAATGATTAAGAACGATTTATATTTAAGAGCATTAAAAGGAGAAAGTGTTGAACGCCCTCCAGTATGGATGATGCGTCAAGCAGGAAGATATTTACCTGAATTTATTGCAATTCGTGAGAAATATGATTTTTTTACAAGATGTAGAACACCTGAACTAGCTTCTGAAATTACAGTTCAACCAATTAGAAGGTACGGAATGGATGCTGCTATTTTGTTTTCAGACATTTTAGTAGTGCCACAAGCAATGAATATTGAAGTTGAAATGAAAGCTGGTGTTGGTCCTTGGTTGCCCAATCCAATACGAACACAGAAAGATGTTGATGCTGTGTTGGTTCCTGATGTAAATGAAGAATTAGGTTATGTCATGGAATCTATTAAAGTTACCAAACAAATGTTGAACAATGAAATTCCATTAATTGGTTTTGCAGGTTCGCCATGGACAATTTTATGTTATTGTATTCAAGGGCAAGGTTCTAAAAACTTCGATAAAGCAAAAGAATTTTGTTTTACGCAACCTGTTGCAGCCCATACCTTATTGCAAAAAATTACGGATACTACCATTGCTTACCTAAAAGAAAAAGTAAAGGCAGGGGTAAATGCAGTTCAAATTTTTGATTCTTGGGGAGGTATGTTATCTCCAGTAGACTATCAAGAGTTTTCATGGAAATACATCAATCAAATTATTGAAGCATTAAAAGAAGAAGCTCCAGTAATTGCTTTTGGAAAAGGATGTTGGTTTGCATTAGAGGAAATGGCTAAATCAAATGCTTCTGCTTTGGGAGTTGATTGGACCATAACACCTCAAATGGCTCGTAAGTTTACCAATAACAATATAACTTTACAAGGTAATTTTGATCCATCACGTTTGTTATCACCTCCAGCTGTAATTAAAAAAATGGTTACTCAAATGATTAACGACTTTGGAAAAGATAAATATATTGTAAATTTAGGACACGGAATTTTACCAAATATTCCATTAGACAATGCAAAAGCGTTTATTGATGCTGTAAAAGAATATAAAAGCTAGGTTCTAAAATTGAGGTTTTAGATTTTTAAAATCAACACTTTAGATCTCGTTATTTACTACTAATTATGAAAAACTTAATTCAAAAATATAATATTCCTGGGCCAAGATATACCAGTTATCCAACGGTGCCATTTTGGGATAAAGAAGGAATTGCTTTAGAAGATTGGAAAACAACGGTTAAAAAATCTTTTATAGAAAGTAATGATATTGAGGGGATAAGCCTTTATATTCATTTACCTTTTTGCGAAAGTTTGTGCACATTTTGTGCCTGCCATAAAAAAATTACCAAGCGTCATGAAGTTGAACAACCCTATATAGATACTGTTTTAAAAGAATGGGATTTGTATTGTGATATGTTTGAAGCTAGGCCAAAAATTAGAGAAATTCATTTAGGTGGTGGTACACCCACATTTTTTTCTTCAGAAAATTTAAAAAAACTAATCAATGGTATTTTTAAACGAGCAGACAAATTTGAGGTTTTTGATTTTAGTTATGAAGGTCATCCAAACCATACTTCAGAAGAACAATTACAAACGTTATACAATTTAGGCTCTAGAAGAAACAGTTTTGGAATACAGGACTATGATCCAAAAGTACAAAAAGCTATTCATAGAATTCAAAGCTTTGAGCAGGTTAAAAAAGTTCACGACTTGTCTAGAAAAATTGGTTATGAATCTATTAGCCACGATTTAATTTTTGGATTGCCTTTTCAAACAGAAGAAAGTATTCGTACTACTATTAAAAATACCATAGCTTTAAAACCAGACAGAATAGCTTATTACAGTTATGCACATGTACCTTGGATAAAAGGTGTAGGGCAACGTGGTTTTGACGAAAACGATTTGCCTAAAGATGATGAAAAACGCTATTTATATGAATTAGGAAAACAGCTGTTTTTTGATAATGGTTATGTTGAAATTGGGATGGATCATTTTGCTTTGCCAAGTGACTCGCTTCATAAAGCTATGGAGCAAAAGAAACTGCACAGAAACTTTATGGGATATACGGCAGGAAAAACAGAATTAATGATTGGTTTAGGAATGTCATCTATTAGTGATTCTTGGTATGCATTTGCTCAAAATGAAAAAGATGTTGATACTTATACCCAAAAAGTGAATAAAGGAGTTATACCAATATTTAAAGGACATTTATTAACAGATAAAGATTTGATTATAAGAAAACATATTTTAAATTTAATGTGTAATCTTGAGACGGAGTGGAATGTTGGTTTAGATGCAGAAACAAAAGCTGGAATTGTTGAACGCTTACAAGAAATTATTGATGATGGGTTAATTGAAATATCAGAAAATAAAATTTTAGTTAAAGAAGAAGGAAGAATGTTTGTGCGAAATATTTGTATGGCTTTTGATTTGCGCTTGATTGAAAATGCTCCTGAAACAAGAGTTTTTTCTATGACTATTTAATAAAGAATATAGCATAAAAAGCCCGAACAGTTTGTTCGGGCTTTTTTATATCTAATATTTTATTGGGGGGTTATTCACCCATTGTTCTCATATAATGAACAACTAACCACATATCTTCTTCACTCATTTTCTTTTCATAATTTGGCATATCTAAGCGTCCAATATAACTTTTGTAAAATAAAGCACCATCAGATTGTGCTTGGAATTCTTTAGAAGTGAAGTCTCCTAAATCACCATCTACTTCATCTGCTTTTGGACCATCTCCTTCGCCATTTTTTCCGTGGCAAGATTTACAGTGTTTAGAATATAAATTTTTACCCAAAGAAATATTTTCATTTGAGGCTTCTTCTGGATTGGTCATTTTTTCATATTTAGCTGGAACTTTCCATTCTTCTTGAGTTAATTTAGAGAATGAAACTAGTGCAAAGCTTATGACCCCTAAGGTGAATAAAATTTTAAGTGTTTTCATTTTTAAGATTTATTTATTAATAATTAGTAATCAAAAACAGTACCATAATGTATATTTACGACTATATTTCTTGTTTTTTGTTTTCTGTTATTTTTTTTCCTTCTTTTTTAATTTTGAATAAATAAGATATAGTATATGCATAATTTGCCCAAACTCCTAATAATAGAATTGTTAAAACAATGTACATCCACATTGGAGCCGCTTCAGACCAAAGTTTATTCCCTTCTTCTTTTACTTGTTTATTAAAGGTACCCCAATTTACAGTTTTCTTTTGAAATACGTTTCCAAAATCATCATTATCTTCAATTATTGAAAAAATTGTTATTTCGCCGTTTTCATTTCCTGGAATATCATTTGGGAATTCAAATTCATATTCTCCATCTTCAATATATTCTTCTTTAAGTTTCATTTTTGAAAGCATACCTTGTATAGAAATAATAACATCAGCTTCTTCCACAGGAGTTTTAACGCCAACACTATCAATTGTAAATGCTTTAACCAAAACAGTTTTTACACTATCAATTTCTTCAAGGTTTAATTCTAAAATTAAATCTTTTATAGAGATTTCATCTTCTTCTGCATCTATAGCATCAGAGCCTTCAAATTTGGCTATTAAATTTATGAGTCCATCATCATCAATTAAATATTTTTGCGAATTAGGAACTGTAATTTTAGCAATACCTTCATAAGAGGTCTTTGCAGTTCCTAATAAAACTTCTTCTTCATTCAAAATATTATAAAAACTAATTTCTGCATCAGCTACTGGAATTTTATCTTTTCTATCTTTTTTATTCTGACCAATAAATTCGACTTCAAGTAAACGTGAATTATCGGCTTGTTTAACTGTTTTAAAGTTAAATCTCATTTTATAATTACTTGCATCAAGCTCTTGGGCAAATCCATTAAAACTGAACGTTATTACAATAATAAGAGAAGTAATTAAATAATGTTTAAATATATTGTATTTCATAATTTCTAATTTATTATGTTATTCAGTAATCGTTTTTTTAAACCTTCTTTTCTTCTTATTCTGGTCAGTTTCGTTATCTATAATTCCAGACATTGGAATAACTGGCACAAATTTTATTAAAAGCGTAAATAATAAACAAAAAGCTGCAACACCTGTAAAGGTTAAGGCCCATTCTACCCAAGTTGCGGTGTAATGCACATATTCTGGGCGTGTATCTTGAATTGGTAAATACGGTGTTTCTAAGGTTGGAATTATAATTAAATACCTGTTTAACCATAGGCAAAATATTGCAATAACAGCAGTTAATGTTATTAGTTTTATTGTTCTTAATTTTTTAAAACTTATAATAATTAATGGTAGTAAAACAGCTCCGTAGTTAGCAATTATAAACATCCAAAAATAATTACTAAATAAGGTGTTTAATAAATTAGTATCTGAAGCTTTATGACTGAACCATTTTGGAAAATATTCACTAAATGTAAAGTACCCAAACAGTAACGATAGTATTAGTAAAATTACTCCAGCAAAAATAAAATGTACTTTTCTAATGTGTTTTTCTAGTTTTAAGTGTTTTCTAATTAAATACATTACTAAAATAATTACAGCAACACCAGTATATAAACCAGAGACAATAAAATATGGTGCAAAAATGGTACTATTCCAACCCGGCTGTAGTGTTAAACTAAATACCCAAGCTAAAATTGTATATGCAACTATTGCAAGTGCAATTACAATTACAGACATTGTTTTGGTTATTTTATGCAATTTTTCTTTTTGTTCATCTGTATTTTGATAACCAATTGCTAAATATCTATACATTTTCTTTTTCCATTTAGGCACTTTTAAATTGTCACTATCTCTTAAAATTGCCAAATCAGGAATAAATGTTAGGTATAAATATAAAATACAACCTATTAAATCTGTTATAACTGCAATAACATCCCAAGTAATTGGTGATTGAATTCGTGGATACATAAATAAATAATGTAATCTATCTAGTCTATAAATACATAATAAAATAAATACAGGGCCTATAACTATAGATAAAACAGTTGTTATTTCTACAATTCTGGATACGGAATTTTTCCAAGGAGTTTTTATAAAATGAAGTACACTAGATATAAAAGCGCCTGCATATCCCATTCCAAGAAAAAATATAAAGTTTACTGTATAAATACCCCAAACTACATTATCTCTCATTCCAGTTACACTTTGCCCTTCATATATTTGAAGAAATAGGGCGTAAGCACCAACTAAAATTATTGCTACAAGCGACCAAATCCAAATTTTTGAAAGGGTACTTGTTTTCTCTAACATAGGTGAAAATTCTTTAACTAATTCACTTTTTCTACGAGTTAAATTCATCATAATTAGCTTTAAAGTTTACCTTGTTTTTTTAATTCTTGTACGTAAGGAACATCTTTATAACGTTCTATAATTTCCTCATCAATATCAAATCCACGTTCTAATGGGAATTGCTTGTTGACAGGTGGTAAATAATAAACGTTTGGTTTTGTTCCTAAATGTTCTAAATGACGATATCCAGCTCTATCTTTTATTAATTGCGAAAAACGAACAGTTTCTTCTCCGTTTGTTACAATATCTTCATTTTTATCACCAAAATAAATTACTCCCATTGGGCAAGATTGTGCACAATGTGGTAATTTTCCTTGACGTAACATATCTGGACAGAAGTCGCACTTTATTACAGTTCCTTCCGCACCTGGAACAGATGTTTCTGGAGAATATGGTTGACTTTTATCATCGTATTTAGCTTTGTGCTCCCAATTAAACTGTCTTGCAGAATAAGGGCAACTTGTAATACAAAATTTACAACCAATACATCTGTCGGTATCTACTAAAACAATATTATCATCACGTTTAAAAGTGGCACCTGTTGGGCAAACTGTTACGCAAGGAGGTTCATCACAATGCATACAGTTTTTTGGAAACCAGTATGGTTCAGCTTCAGGATTATCTTGAATTAGCTGTACTTTCATAAATTCTTCACCATGGTCTAGTTTATGTCCTTTTTGGCAGCCTTCAACACATTTTCTTGCATTTTTACATTTAGCTAAATCTATTACCATAACAAATTTTCTGTTAGGGATTCCTTTTCTAGCTTCTGCTGGAGTGATATGTGCTTCAGGATAGTTGTTAATATTAGTAGCATCAACCTCAACAACTTTGCCATCTGGTGTTAATAATCTAACTTTTTCTCCGGAAGCTTTTAATTCTTCTTCTGATGCCAAATTTGAAATTAATGAAGCACCTGCAACAGCAGTTACACTAGACATTAGTCCTAATTTTAGGAAGTTACGTCTGTTGGTGCTACTTTTTTCATTTTTATTTTTTTCCATGATTATCCTTGTTAAATAAATTTAAGGCTTAATTAAGTAAAACAGACTAACAAATTTTAAAAAATCAATTGGGGTGATTTATTTGTTGTTAGTCTGTTTTTAATATCTAATTATTGCTAAAAATTGTAGATTCTTGTAATATTAAAACCAATTAAGAAATCGCCATTAAAGAAATCATTTTGGTTATACATATAGTTCTTTTGCGCAACAATTCCATTATTATTAGTTAAGAAAATTTGAAACTCATGAGCTGAGGTTGCAAATTCTGCTCCTATACTAAATAGCGGTTTAGGCTGCATGGCATCAAATTGTGTAATTGGTTGACTATAGTCAATTAAAATTGATGTTTGAGGGCTTATTTTAACTCTACCACCAATTGCTACAGAAACCAAATCATTTTCCATATCTGGATGCACTAAATTGTAATGAGATACACTTGGTGCAATTTGAAATGATACATTTGGACTAAATCTTTTAGCGATAATCAATTGGTTAAAATAAGAATATCTATCTTGTTTTAAATTGAACTTATCTTTTTTACGTGCATCAATAGTAAAGTTACCGTAGTAAGAAACACTAATAGGCATACTATTAGAACGTGTTTGTCTTAATAAAGCTACTTTCCAATTAAAATCTTGTAAACGATTGAATTTTGTGGTTCCATATCCAATAGTAAGCCTTTCATGAATTCCATAAGATAAACCAATTCTTATGTTTGAATCGCCCCAAAAACCAGCCAAATCATTACCAGCTTCACTATTAATTAATCCAAATCTGTGTTGCATTTGAACTTCTAAAGCGTCTTTGCTTAATAAAACGTTGGTTGGATTATCTATAATATTTGAACTATCAAAGGCGTCTCTTTCAAGTTTCTCTTTCACTTTTTTTTCTTTTGTAGCACCTTCTTCTTGAGCTAAAGAAACAAAAGGTACTATTAAAAGAAGTAAAAGTAGTTTTATGTAATTTTTCATATTTAATATCTTAAAAATTAGTTATCTAGCGCACCTTGGTTTATCCAAGCTTTAATTAATTCAAGTTCATCAGGAGATAAGCCACCGTGTCCATTTTTAATAAATGTGTAAAACGAACTATTTTCTGCGCTATTTTCTGTAACAAATTCAGGAATTAATGCGTCATAAGATTTACCTTCTCTTAAATCTGGATCTCTATTGTCGCTATGACATCCAATGCAATTTGCAGTAAATAAAGGTTGAATATCGCTACTTAATTTTATTTCAACATAATTTGGATCATCTGGATCTGTTGGGATTTCAGGTGGATTTAATATATGTTCAGGAATTTCATCATAATAACATGAAAAACACAATAAACTTAAGCTGCTTATTAGAACTATTTGCAATAGTTTTTTCATTTGTTTTGTATTTAATAGTTAATTATTAACTTATACTTAAATTTATCAGATAAGAAATTTTAAGTTAATAGTAATGCATTCTTTTGCAGCAAGAATATAATTAGTTTAAACTCAGGAGCTATTTTACTAACTCCTGAATTTATATAAATATCTAATTATCTTCTAAGGCTTTAAGTGCATTTGTAATTAAAGCTTTTGTGTATGTAGGGTTGTGTACACCGTGGCTACCATCTTTATATACAGTAACATAGTTCCATAATGCTTGTACTTGTTTAAAAGGAACCTTTTCTGTTTGTTTAGGAGTGTTTCCAGCTTCATCTAAAAGACCAAGTGCAATTAATTTAGCTTTTAATACTGCCATATCATCTGCTAATCCTGCAACTTCTGTTGGAGGTGTTGCTCCGTGACAATCTGTACAACTATCTAAACTAACTTTAAAAGTATGCAATCCTTTTTCTGCGTCAGTTGACGTACCCATATGGCAAGAAGTACAAGAAGCGCCAGTTCTGTGAGCTGAAGTTCCAATTGCAGGAAGTTCAACTGCACCATCTACTTCAATATAAGAACCTTGAATACCTTCTAAGACTGTTGATTGTCCACCGTAATGAGGGTAAAATCTTGAGTTTGCTTGTAAATACATTCCAGTTCCATCATCAACCGGAGCTTTAGATCTTGGTTGGTGACAAACTAAACAAGAGTTACTAGCGTTTCCATAATCAATTGTATAACTGTCATCTGTGTCTAAAGTTACTGCTTCCATAGTTCTTAACGCATAATCGTGACCGTCATTTTCAAAATCGAATGTGCTATGTTTACTGTGGCAAGTTGTACAAGAAACACCTGAAGGCATTTCGCTTTTTACTGCTGGTTTTCCTTCTATGTAATTAATATACCCTTCGGATGTGTGGCATTTAGTACAAGAAGCAGAGACTCCATTTGTGTAGTTAGCTAAATCTTGACCAGTATACATAATTGTTTGGTCTGAATGGCTAGATTTTGCGAACGAATTTATGATTGGAGTTCTATGGCTTTCAGAGTGACAAGCAATGCAACTTGCAGTACCGTCAACACCGTCAACTCCATCAACACCGTCAATACCATCTGTACCATCAATCCCAGCTTGTCCTTGAGGTCCCGCAATAGGTTCGCTAGTACATTGAATAAACATTAAACTTGACACCAAAATCATCAAGAATCCTATTAATTTTAAATTTTTCATAATATTAGATATTTGTTTGTTTTAAATCTTTTATAAAAATAAGAACAAGAAGAGAGTAATATTATGATTTAAGTCATAGTTCTTGAATTTTTAAAAACCTGAAAATTAGCTATATAACCTCTATTTAGAATGAGTAAAAGTAATTTAATTAAATTTTTCTGCAATAATTGTTACTTATGCTTGTAAATATTGTTACAGATTATAATTTTTAGCTATTTAAGTGATATTTTAATTAAGTATTTTATAATTTTTTTGAATTTAATTGAGCTAATAAATAATTTAGGAGGTTTTATAAATAGGTTTGTTATTAAATTCGTATAATAGATGCGTAGAATAAAATCCTACATATTTAATATAAGGTTATATTTTTTGTAAATTTGCAAAACTTAAAAAAATCATAATGGCTAAATTTGAAGTTAAACTTCCTAAAATGGGTGAAAGTGTTGCTGAAGCAACCATAACATCTTGGTTAAAAAATGTTGGAGATAGTGTTGAACTTGATGAAGCAATAGTTGAAATTGCGACAGATAAAGTGGACTCAGAAGTTCCGAGTGAAGTAGAAGGTACTATTACAGAAATCTTATTCGATGTTGATGCTGTTGTAAAAGTAGGTGAAACCATTGCAATTATTGAAACTTTGAGTGATGATTCTAATGAAGAAAGTAGTAAAACTGTAGAAGTGGCCGAATCTGTTATTGAAGAAATTGAAGAAGAAGTAGATAAAATAATTGAAACTACTACAATTAGTAAAGTATCAAATTCAGGAAAATTTTATTCACCATTAGTTAGAAATATTGCCGAAACTGAAGGTGTTACTATGGATGAGTTAGAGGCAATAGTTGGTACAGGAAAAGATAATAGAGTTACAAAAAATGATATTTTAGCTTATTTAGAAAGTGACAGAAATGTTGCAAGTAAGCCAAAACCTGAAGCTAAAAAAGAACTTGTTGAAAATCAAACTCCAAAAATAGAAAAGAAAGAAGTTGTTAAAACTCCTGTTTCTGTTAATGGAAATGATGAAATAATTGAAATGAGTCGTATGGGTAAATTAATTGCCCATCATATGGTAGAGTCGGTACAAACTTCAGCCCACGTTCAATCTTTTATTGAAGTAGATGTTACTAATATTGTAAATTGGAGAAATAAAATTAAAGAGCAGTTTTTTGCTCGAGAAGGAGAAAAAATAACATTTACTCCAATTTTTATGCAAGCTGTAGCAAAAGCTATTAAAGATTTTCCTATGATTAATATTTCTGTAGATGGAGATAAAATTATTAAAAGAAAAGCAATTAATTTAGGGATGGCAGCATCCTTAAACGATGGTAATTTAATTGTTCCAGTTATTAAAAATGCAGATCAACTAAATTTAGTAGGAATGACTAAAGCGGTTAATGATTTAGCAAACAGAGCAAGAAAAGGCCAGCTGAAACCTGATGAAATTCAAGGTGGCACATATACAGTAACTAATGTAGGAAGTTTTGGAAGTGTTTTTGGAACACCAATAATAAACCAACCACAGGTAGCAATATTGGCTTTAGGAGCTGTTCGAAAAGTTCCTGCTGTAATAGAAACTCCAGAAGGAGACTTTATTGGGATTCGTCATAAAATGTTTATTTCACATTCGTATGATCATAGAGTGGTAAATGGTGCGCTAGGAGGAATGTTTATTAAAGCGGTAAAAGAAAGTTTAGAAGCTTGGAATGTAAATGCCGAGTTTTAATTGATAACTAATTTGTATTAAAAAGAGGCTTTTTTTAAAGCCTCTTTTTTTTATAAAAAAAAATAGTTTATACTATAGTAAACTCTAAATTTGTGTTTAATTAAATTTTAAATAGGGATGAAACTTCAGAATGCTGATAAGTATGTTTATTTAATTAAAAGTACTTTAATTGATAAAGGAGTAACGGAGTTTTGGGCAGGGCTCATAAACTTGGTGGTGGTTTTGTTTTTAATTTTAGTTGTTACCTATATTATTGATCGAATTTTAAGGAGAATTATAATTAAAGCATTTGATGTTTTTTCAGTTAAAACTAAAACTACTTTTGATGATTTTTTGGTGCAAAGTAAATTTTCTAGGTATTTTGCGCATATCATCCCTTTATTGTTATTAAAAATAATAGTTCCAACCGTTTTACAAGACTTTCCTTTTTTATTAAAAATGTTTCAAAATATTATAAACATTTATGGAGTTATTTTATTTGTAAAAATTATACGAAGTTTTCTAAGATCTACTCAAAGATATTTAAGAACTAAAGAGCGTTTTAAAGACAAACCTTTAGAAAGCTATGTGCAAGTAGTAATGATTTTTTTATGGGGGCTCGCCATATTTTTTATTGTTTATCAATTAACTGGGAGAGATATTTTAAGTTTTGCAACATTAGGAGCAGCTTCTGCAGTAATATTATTAATTTTCAAAGATACTATTTTAGGTTTTGTGGCTTCAATTCAAGTTTCAGTAAATGATATTGTGAGAATTGGAGATTGGATTACTTACGAGAAATTTGGAGCAGATGGTACTGTTACCGATATTAATTTAGCCACTGTTAGAGTGCAAAACTGGGACAATACTTTTACCACAATACCAACGTATAGCTTAATTTCAGATTCTTTTCAAAATTGGAGAGGAATGGAAGAATCTGGAGGAAGAAGAATTAAAAGAGCGGTTTTAATACAACAAAATTCTATAAAGTTTTTAACAACTGAAAAAATTGAAGAATTTAAAAAAATACAACTAATTAGAAATTATTTAGACGCTAAATATCAAGAAATTACAAATTATAATGAAAAGAAAGGTATAGATAAGTCTGTTTTAATTAATGGAAGAAATTTAACTAATTTTGGAGTTTTTAGGAAGTATGTAGATGCTTATCTAGAGCAAAATTCTTCCGTTAGTAAAGAACTATTTACCATGGTAAGGCAATTGGCTCCAACTCCAAAAGGGATTCCTCTAGAAATATATTGTTTTAGCAGCGATAAAAAATGGGTGAATTACGAGGCAGTTATGTCCGATATTTTTGACCATATTATAGCTGCCGTTCCCTATTTTGATCTTGAAATTTTTGAAGAGCCTACAGGTAAAGACTTAAATTATTTTGTTACTAAAAACTAGTCAATAATTTATAGTTTTAAGAACTATATGATATTAAACTTGTTTCAGTTTTTTACATAATTTAACCACTATTAAAAAAACTGAAACAAGTAAAAATTTATAATTTTACTTCAAAAAATTAACAATAATCTTACAAGTTAATTGTGTCCATATTGCGGGTTCACTCGATCATACTTACAGCAATTATGCAAGTTGTTATAAGCTTTGTCAGTAGCTTTTATTTTATCTGTGTCATGACCAACTGCGGCAATGTTTTTATGAATTGTGAGTTCATCAACTTTCCGTTCATCCATAATTAAAGACAATTGATGAGTTTTGATATTCCAATTGCAAAATTTTACACCCTTGGTTTTTAAAACAGCTTTTTCAATACGTTCTTTACACATTTCACAAATACCATTTACTTCAAAGGTAATTTTGGCATTTTTCTTTTGTGCGTGTGTTGTAATTCCTATAAAAAGTAAAGCAATAATTAATAGTGTTTTTTTCATTTTTTTAAATTTTAGTTATTGAATGTTATATCTTATTCCGGTATAATACATAGCACCAAGTACTGAAGAATAAATAATACTTGTGTCAAAATTTTCTCCAAAAGGATTATCTGCTCCTAAAATTGGAGTTTTTTGTTTGTGGTTTGTTAAATTTTCACCTCCAAAATACCATTCAAATTTGGGTGAAAATACTTTTGTAATTTGGGCATTCATACTAACGTGCGCATCGGCATAATTAGGTAATTGATAGTTGGATGCATAAATGCTTGTATCTGGTAAGCGTTGTTCACTTTGCCAATTATATGTATAGTCAAACTTCCAATTTCCACCTTTGTTAGTTTGATGTGTTTGAAATGATAGATTGGTGAAAAAACGATTTTTAGGCTGTAAAGGAAGTTGTTTTTCCCCTAACATATAGGTATTTGTAATATCTTGGTGTTTGTAAGCCGTTTTAATACTAAAATGTATAAAAGGGCTATAGTTTATTTCAACTTGAAAGCTGTTTGCTTTACTTTTAGCAGGAGCATTATAAAATGCGACTTCAGAAGGATTTTCAAAATCTACAATAATTTGTTCGTTAAAACTTGTTTTGTAAAAATCAAAGGTAACATCTCCTTTTCTATTTAATAAACTAAATTTTTGAGTGAATGATACTCCATAGTTCCAAGCTATTTCAGGGTTTAAACCATAAAATTGACCATTTTCATCAATAATTTTTATGGTTCTGTTCGTTCCAAATAACCATTGATTTTCAGCAAAAATAGCCGTGCTTTTTTTCCCTCTTCCTACTGAAGTTCTAAATGTTCCTGTATCCCATGGCTTGTATTTTATATGTAGCCGAGGCGTTATAAATGTTTCAAGTAAGTTATGGTGATCTATTCTAATTCCAGCAGATAAATTTAAATTATTTAAGTTGTCATAATTGTATTCAAAAAATGCGCCGATAGATTTTTCGTTTCGCTTATAATTTGAGGCTAACACCAATTCATCAATCTTATCAAAAGAAGTATTTATTCCTGTAACAAACTTGTTTCGAGTATCTGAGATTATTGAATTGTAAATAAAATTAGCGTAAAGGCTTTTGTGATTGATAGTGTAGTCTTTTAACCCAAAATAAGAGTCTTGATTGTGGTAACTGTAAGCAAACTGTAATCCAAAGTTTTTATAAGGTAATTCAGGAAAAACATAGCCAATTTTTGCCGAGGTTTCAAAGCGTTCAGTTGTTATTTGACTTCCCCAAAAAGTAGTTGTTTTTTTATGAATATCAGGGTCGAAATCTTTTTCCCCTAAAGTTTTCTCATCGTTTAAATAACGAAAATTTATAAAGCTCACCCAACCTTTTTCTGTATTGGTATATTGCCAACGGTTCATAATATTTACTTGTTTTGTAAGTGGCGTATCTAAAAAATGATCATTATTATCATCGATTTTTTTGTTTCTCATATTTCCATGAATATACAATCCAGTAGCCCATTTATCAGAAATTTTTGTATTTATATGAGTGTTTAATTCCAACCTTCCATTTAGTGAACTATAAGCGTTTATAAATAGCTTTTTATCAGTTAAGGGTTTTACCAACTCGGTGTTTATTAATCCGGTAATGCTCTCGTAACCATTAACTACGCTTCCAGCACCTTTGGTAATTTGAATACTTTCCACCCAGGTTCCGGGAGTAAATGTTAACCCGTAAGTTTGTGCTGCGCCTCTAATATTTGGAATATTTTCTTGAACTATTTGAATGTAGGGGCTTGTTAATCCCAACATTTTTATTTGTTTTGTTCCTGTAAGAGCATCGCTATAATTTAAATCTATTGAGGGGTTGGTTTCAAAACTTTCAGCTAAATTGCAACAAGCTGCTTTTAAAAGTTCTTCTTTGCTTATATTAATTATGTTTTTTACTTCGTATGTAAGTTTATTAGAACTTTTTTTTCTAGTTTGTATTTCTATTTCGTCTAATTGATTTTCTGCAATTAAAATAATATCTACCTTTTTAATATTATTTATTTGAAGTTTTTGAGTTTTGTAACCAATAAAACTAATAACTAAACTGTTGTTGTTTGCTAAAGTTTTAATTTCAAAAGTTCCGTTTTGATCAGAGTTTGTTCCTAATTGAGAATTTTCCCAATATATGTTTGCTCCAAAAATAGGAGAATTGTTAGTATCTAAAATGGTTCCTTTAATAGTTTCTTGACTAATTGCTATAAAGGGAAATAGCATTAGTAGTAATATTATTTTTGTATTCATTATTTGTAATTCTTAACAATTGATAAATAGCCTATATCAATACATAAAGGCTTCAATATTCTTTTTATAAAGAAATTATTATCAGATTAAAAAGGTTTGAAAAAGTATTTGTTTATTTAATAAACGTGAAGGAGGGAAAAAATTTTTAAAATTATTTTTTGATGTATTAACAATAGTTATTTTTTGAATAAAATTGTAATAAAATGAAGTTAAAAATAATACTTGACCTTTGGTTATTTTAACCGTATTTGTATAATCAAAATGTAGAATATCTTTAATCGAGGCTTCGTTTTTACAGCAATTTTGTTCAGAAAACTTAACTTGGTTTGATGATTTTATTTTTTCAGTTTCACAACAACTATCAAATTTTTCTGTTGAGATAGCTACTAAATTACCTTCGCAAAAATGTTTGTAAACAGAAAATGAAGTTGTTGAAAACAATAAAATTGTTATCATTAAAATCGCGGTTATTTTCTTAAAAACATCTTTCATTATTACAAAAATACAATTTAGGTTTTATTCTAAAAGTTAAAACTGTATAAATTTAACGCTCACTTACTTTAAGTCTTGCGGTTGCCGAAGTTGGTTCTTTTAAGAAGCTACCGTTTAAATATTTTAGATAACCAACAATTGCTATCATAGCAGCATTGTCTGTGGTGTATTCAAATTTAGGGATATAGGTTGTCCATCCAAATTTATTTTCAGTTGCTTTAAGTGCTTTTCTAATTTCAGAATTAGCACTAACCCCACCTGCAATAGCAATGTGTTTAATTCCTGTTTGTTTTACGGCATTTTTTAGTTTGTCAAACAAAATTTCTACAATGGTATGTTGTATAGATGCGCAAATGTCATTTAAGTTTTCTTCAATAAATGTAGGACTTTCTTTAGTCTTTTTTTGAATAAAATAAAGAATACCTGTTTTTAAACCACTAAAACTAAAATTTAATTCATCAACCTTAGGTTTGGTAAATTTGAATGCTTTTGAATTTCCAAGTTTAGCATATTTATCAATTAAAGGTCCTCCAGGGTAAGGTAGTCCAAGTATTTTGGCAGATTTGTCAAAAGCTTCTCCAACAGCATCATCTAAAGTTTCACCAATAACTTCCATTTCAAAATAATTATTGATTTTTACAATTTGTGTATGTCCACCGCTAATGGTTAAACACAAAAAAGGGAAAGGAGGTTTTTGTTGATTTTCTTCTTCAATAAAATGCGCTAAAACGTGTCCTTGCATATGATTTACTGCTATTAAAGGAATGTTTAAAGCTAGGGACAAAGACTTTGCAAACGAGGTTCCAACCAATAATGAACCCATTAATCCAGGTCCGCGAGTAAAAGCTATGGCATTTAAGTCTTTTTTGTCGATATTTGCTTGTTGAATGGCCTGTTGAATTACAGGAACTATATTTTGTTGATGTGCACGTGATGCTAATTCAGGAACTACGCCGCCGTATTTGGCATGAATTTCTTGATTAGCCACAACATTTGACAGTATTTTTCCGTTGCAGATAACAGCTGCACTAGTATCATCACAAGATGATTCTATACCCAGTATGTAAATAGGTTTATTTTTAATCATTAATTAACAAATAAAGGCATAAAAATTGCCATTAAAATGCAAATTTAGCGCTTATCAAACGAATTAAAAAAATAGTTGTCAAATTTTTACTAGTATTAGTGCTATTCATAGCACTAATAAGTACGCTATTGTCTATACCTGCTGTACAAACCAAGTTAGGTAAAATGGTAACTAATTATTTACAAAGTGAATTTGATGTTGATATAACTATTGATAAAGTTGATTTGGCTTATATTGGAGATGTGCAGCTAAAAAAAGTTTTTGTAAAAAATCATCATGCAGATACGTTAATTTATATCAATGATTTAACAACTTCCATATTTAGCTATAGAAATTTATTAAAAAGTAAGCTAGAGTTTGGGCAAATTTCATTAAACAATTTCATACTTAATTTAAGAACTTATAAAGGAGAAAATGATGATGCATTAACGGTGTTTGTTGATAAATTTGATGATGAAACCGTGAGTGATAAACCTTCAGGATTTTTGCTTACATCAACAAACTTGAAATTAAATAAAGGGTATGTTGAATTATTTGATGAAAATAAAGAAACTGAAAAACCATTATTTTTTAAAAATATAAATGGAGATGCAGAAAATTTTAAAATAGAAGGGCCAAACGTATCTACAGCTATAGATAAATTAAGTTTTACCGAAAATCATAATGTTGAGGTTTTGAGTTTGTCTAGTAATTTTTCATACTCAAAGCAACAGATGAGTTTTTTTAATACAATATTAGAAACTGAAAAATCAACAATTTCCGCAGACATAGTATTTAATTATAATAGAGAAGATTTTTCAGATTTTAACAATAAAGTAGCTATAGAAGCTAATGTTGAAAGTGCAAATGTTTCATTTTTAGATTTACAAAAATTTTATAATGAGTTTGGAACGGAAGATATACTTCATTTTTCAACCAAAATAACAGGGAATTTAAATAATTTTACCACACATAATCTTCAATTAAAAACAGATCAAAACGCCATAATAAATGGAGATTTGAATTTTAAAAATGCATTTAATCAAGAAAACGGTTTTTCATTAGATGCATATTTAACCAATTTAACATCGGATTATATTCATTTAAAAAAACTATTACCTAACGTTTTAGGAAATAATCTGCCATCTACATTTAAAAAATTTGGAAGATTCACTTTAAGAGGAAATACATTTATAACCGAAAATTTAATCAATGCCAAGCTAAATTTAAATACAGCTATTGGTTCTGCTATCACTGATTTGGAGTTGACAAATATTTCCAACATTGATAATTCATCTTACATTGGACATATTAAAGTTGTGGATTTTGAATTGGGAGAAATTATTGGAGATCCTTTAGTTGGTCAAATTTCTTTAGAAGCTGATATTGAAGGAGAAGGGTTTACCTTAGAAAAAATAAATACTGCAGTTAAAGGGCATGTTTCAAAGCATCAATACAAAAGTTACACCTATAAAGATATCACCATAGATGGAGTTGTAAAAAACAAGCATTTTGATGGAAATATGGAGGTAAATGACGCTAATATTAAATTAAATTTTAATGGTCTGGCAGATTTTTCTAGTGCAATTTATACGTTCGATTTTAAGGCAATTGTAGATTATTGTGATTTGAATAAAATAAACCTTTTTAAACGTGATAGTATTTCGAATGTAAAAGGAGATATTGAAATTAAAGTTAAGGGAAATACACTCGATGACTTGGTTGGAACAATTGATTTTAAAAATTCTTCTTACACCAATCAAAAAAATAATTACTTTTTTAAAGATTTTAACATTACCTCCTTATTTACCGATAGTATTAGAACCATAACAATAAATTCAACTGAAATTATTGATGGAAGAGTAAAAGGAAATTTTAAATTTAATGAACTAGGGAAACTAACTAAAAACTCTATTGGAAGTATATTTACCAATTACAAACCTTATAAAGTAAGCAACAACCAAAATTTAGATTTCAGATTTAATATTTATAATAAAATTGTTGAAGTTTTTTATCCTGAAGTTACACTTTCACCCAACACTATAATTAGAGGTAACATTAGTTCTAACAATAACTTATTTAGATTAAATATTAAATCGCCTAAAATTGAAGCATTTTCAAATATTATTGATGAGTTAAGCCTACAAATAGATAATAAAAACCCAATTTTTAATACGCAACTTAAAGTTGATAAAGTAGCTACAGATTTGTATGATATTTCTAAATTAAACTTGGTAAATATTACATTAAATGATACCTTATATTTTAGAACAGAATTTTTAGGAGGTGAACAAAATACTGAAAAATTCAACTTGTCTTTTTACCACACATTTAATGAAGATAATAAATCTGTTTTTGGGTTAAAAAAATCAGATTTTACCTATAAAAATAATGTATGGGAAATCAACCCTGAAAATGATAAAATGAATAAAGTTGTTTTTGATGGAAAAACAAAGATGTTAGATTTTAAACAATTTTTAGTTAGCTCCAAAAATCAAAAAATAGAATTTTTTGGAAAAGTAAAT
This sequence comes from uncultured Lutibacter sp., assembly GCF_947493565.1. GTDB lineage: Bacteria > Bacteroidota > Bacteroidia > Flavobacteriales > Flavobacteriaceae > Lutibacter > Lutibacter aestuarii. The sequence continues at coordinate 62,774 of NZ_CANLRG010000005.1, forward strand.
GATTCCATTTCAAAAGATTTAAAATTTAAATTTGAAAATGTTAAACTTGCCAGTATTACACCAAATATTGATAGTTTAAAGTTAAGAGGAACATTAAATGGTAATCTAAATTACAGGCAAATTAACAAAAAAATAGAACCAACAGCCAATCTATCTATTGCAGATTTTAACATCAACAATTCGCATCAAGGAAATTTAAATATTGCTATTGAAGGTAGAAACTCATTAAAACAATATGATATAGATGTTGCATTGGTTAGAGAAAATAACAAAAGTTTTTCAGCACTTGGTGAGCTTGATTTTACTTCAAACAACCCAACACTAGATGTACAAGTTGGTTTTGAAGAGTTTAAATTAGATGCTTTTAGTCCTTTAGGAGAAGACGTTTTCAATAATATTAGAGGTTTTGCCTACGGAAGTGTACATGTTTCAGGTTTGCTAAAAAATCCAAAAATGGATGGAGATTTGTTTTTAGATCAGGCAGGCATGTATTTTCCATACTTAAATGTAGATTATAACTTTGATGGCACAAGTATAATTAGTTTAAAAGATCAAACATTTACTTTTGAAGATGTTACTTTAAAAGATACTTTTAAAAATACTAAAGGAGGATTATCAGGAACTCTCAGTCATAAAAATTTCGATAATTGGTTGCTAAACCTCAATATAAACACAAAAAATTTACTAGTTTTAAATACTGTTGAAGATGAAAATTCTGTGTATTATGGAACTGGTTTAATAGAGGGAAATGCAGTAATTAATGGGCCTACTGATAAATTAGTGATTGATGTTGTTGGGAAAACTAAAAAAGGTACCTATTTTGTAATTCCATTAAGTGATGTTAAAACGGTAGAGTCTTCTCAACTAATCAGATTTATAAATAAAAATGAATCTGAAAATGATGATGAAATTCGCAAAGCATTTATTTCTGAAAAGCTAAAAGGATTATCGTTAAATTTTAATTTAGAAGTAACTAAAGATGCTGTAGTTGAAATGGTGTTAGATAAAGCTACTGGCAGTTTTTTAAGGGGGAGTGGAACAGGAAATTTACAAATTGAATTAGACACCAAAGATAAATTTGATATGTATGGCGATTTCATTGTTGATAATGGAATTTATAATTTTAAATATGGTGGTTTTATCAACAAGCCATTTACTGTTAAAAAAGGAGGAAGTATTAGTTGGAGTGGCGATCCGTTTACGGCCATTTTAAATATAGAAGCAGTTTATAGAGTTACAGCAAATCCAAGATCATTACTAGAAAATATCACATCTAATAGAAAAATTCCAATTGACCTAATTACTCGTTTTTCAGGAGAATTATTTAATTCAGAAAGAGAATTTGATATTGAAATTCCAAATTCTAGTTCAACCGTAGCCTCTGAGCTGGCATTTAAACTTAATGATAATGATGACAATACCAAAACTAGACATTTTGTTTCATTATTAGCGTCAGGTGCCTTTTATAATGAAAGTGATTTAAGTATTAACACAACAGGATTGGTTTATGGTACCGCTTCAGATATGCTTTCCAATGCATTGGATAATATTTTTAATCAAGGAAACAATAAATTTAAATTAAAACCAGTATATACAGTTGGAGAAAAAAGCAAAGTAGATAATTTAAATATTAATGACCAGTTGGCAATTGATTTAGATTATCAGCTCAACGATAGAATTATTATTAACGGACGTGTAGGTGTTCCTGTAGGATCTAAAGAACAAGCCTCTGTAATTGGCGAAGTAAAAGTAGAATTTTTAATAAATGAAGATGGTACATTTAGATCAACCGTTTTTAATCGTCAAAATGAAATTCAATACACAGAAGAAGAAGAAGGTTATACTCAAGGAATAGGTTTAAATTATCAAATCGATTTCAACAGTGGCTCCGAATTATTAAAAAAACTAGGCTTAAAAAAGGACAAGCCTAAAGATACAATCAGTACAACTAAACAATTAGATACCTTAAAAAATAAATTACTCAATTTTAAAAATAAAACATCAAAAAATGAATAAACCAACATTAGTAGTTTTAGCTGCGGGAATAGGAAGCAGATATGGAGGGCTAAAACAATTAGATACCTTTTCTCCACAGGGAGATACCATTTTAGATTTTTCTGCATACGATGCCATTCAGGCAGGTTTTGGTAAAATTGTATTTATCATTAGAAAAAGTATAGAGGAAGATTTTAAATTATTTTTTAATAAAAAATTAGAAGGTAAAATAGAGGTTGAGTATGTGTTTCAAGAAGTAGAAAATATTCCAGAAAAGTATAGAGATAATAACCGTCAAAAACCTTGGGGAACAGGTCATGCACTGTTGATGGCAAAAGACGTTGTAAAAGAAAATTTTGCTGTAATTAATGCGGATGATTTTTATGGGAAAGAAGCTTTTTTTGTAATTGCAGAGGCTCTAAAAAACATAGATAAAAATTCTACAAACTTTAATATGATGGGCTATGTGTTGAAAAACACCATTTCAGAATACGGTTCAGTTTCAAGAGGTGAATGTAGAGTGAATGATCATGGGTTTTTAACAGGAATAACCGAACGTACACATATTGAAAAAATAAATGGAGTTCTTAATTTTAAAGATGACGATGGCAAGTTGAAGCCTATTTTAGAAGATACTACAGTTTCTATGAACTTTTTTGGATTTACTCCTAAATATTTTGAACTTTCTGAATCTCTTTTTGAAAACTTTTTAGAAAATAACTATCAAGAACCTAAAGCAGAGTTTTTTATTCCGTTAGTTGTCAACCATTTAATCGTAAATAATTTAGCAACTATGGAAGTATTAAAATCTGATGCGCGTTGGTTTGGGGTTACTTATAAAGAAGATAAAGAATATGTGACTTCTGAAATTCAAAAACAGAAAGATCAAAACATCTATCCTGAAAATTTATGGAATTCTTAATTTAAAATAAATTTCATTCAAAATATAGTTTTAATTTTGCATTTCACTTATGGGTAAAAAAATAAAAAAAATAGGAGTTATGACTTCTGGAGGTGATGCTCCTGGAATGAATGCAGCAATTAGAGCTGTTGTAAGAACTTGTGCGTATTACAATATTGAATGCGTTGGAATCTATAGAGGCTACCAAGGAATGATTGATGCTGATTTTGTAAAGCTTGATGCACGTAGTGTAAATAATATCATTAACAGAGGAGGAACCATATTAAAATCATCGCGGTCTGCCGAATTTAAAACAAAAGAAGGAAGGGCAAAAGCCTATGAAAATATTAAAAATGCTGAAATTGATGGATTGATTTTAATTGGTGGAGATGGAACCTTTACTGGTGGAATGGTTTTTTATAATGAATTTAAAGTTCCCTGTATTGGTATTCCAGGAACCATAGATAATGATATTTTTGGAACCAATTATACTATTGGTTACGATACAGCTTTAAATACAGTTATAGAAGTAATTGATAAAATTAGAGATACCGCTAGTTCACATAACAGATTGTTTTTTGTTGAAGTTATGGGGCGTGATGCTGGTTTTATTGCTTTAAATGCAGGAGTTGGAGCTGGAGCTGAAGAAATTTTAATACCTGAGGAAGATTTAGGATTGGATCGATTGTTAGAATCTTTAAAAAGAAGCAAACGTTCAGGGAAATCTTCGAGTATAGTGGTGGTTACTGAAGGTGATAAAATAGGAAAAAGTGTATTTGAACTAGCAAACTATGTAGAAGAAAATTTACAGCAATACGAAGTAAGAGTTTCTGTTTTAGGACATATGCAGCGTGGAGGTTCTCCAAGTTGTTTTGATCGTGTTTTGGCGAGTAGACTTGGGGTGAAATCTGTTGAGTTACTTTTAGACGGAAAATCCAATTTAATGGTTGGTTTAACGAATAATAAAGTAACTACTACATTATTGGATAAAGCGGTAAAAGGGCGACATGAAATTAATATGGAATTAATTCGAGTTAGCGATATTATGTCTATTTAAAACTAAACCTATATTACAATAAGTTAAATAAAAAAGGATTGAGTTAGGGTTAAAGTTTTATAAAATTAAACGATTTAAAAGTTAATGATTAAAATTGGAATAAATGGGTTTGGAAGAATCGGACGTTTAGCGTTTAGAACTTCAATTCAAAGAGTAAATACTGAAGTAGTTGCTATAAATGATTTACTTGAAGTTAATCATTTAGCATATTTGTTAAAATATGATTCTGTTCATGGAAAATTTAATGGAACGGTAGAAGTGGTCAATGGAAATTTGGTGGTCAATGGAAAAACTATTCGTATCACTTCAAAAAGAAATCCTGAAGAAATTAAATGGGATGATGTGGATGTGGACTATGTAATTGAATCTACAGGGTATTTTACAGATAAAGATAAAGCAGCCTTACATATAAAAGGAGGTGCCAAAAAAGTTGTGATTTCTGCTCCATCAAAAGATGCTCCAATGTTTGTTATGGGAGTAAATCATAAAGATTTATCAAAGAATGATGTAATTTTTTCCAACGCATCTTGTACAACAAATTGTATTGCTCCTTTAGTAAAACTTCTAAATGAAGAATTCGAGATTATTGAAGGACTTGTTACAACAGTACATTCGGCAACATCAAGTCAAAAAACGGTTGATGGACCCGAAGCAAAATGGAGAAGAGGTAGAGCAGCTTTAAATAATATTATTCCTACTACTACGAGTGCAGGTTCTGCAGTAGTAAAAATTATGCCCGAATTGAAAGGAAAATTTATGGCAATGGCTGTTCGAGTTCCTACAGTTGATGTTTCTTTGGTAGATTTAACAGTTCGTTTTAAAAAATCAACATCTTATTCAGAAATTAAAAGTGTAGTTAAAAAAGCTTCTGAAAATCAATTTAAAGGAATTATTGGTTATACTGAAGACGAAGTTGTTTCTCAAGATTTTGTTTCAGAACCTAGAACTTCAGTTTTTGATGCCGCAGCAGGCTTTGCTTTAAATGATAACTTTTATAAAATTATTTCTTGGTATGATAATGAATTTGGTTATGCTACCAAAATTATAGATTTAATAGAATACTCAGCATCTTTATAAAATTAAATATAAATGGAAATTGCAATAATAGCACATGATGGAAAAAAAGCTGAAATGATTCAGTTTTTGATGGATTTTAAAGCCTTAATAATTTCAAAAAAAATTGATTTAGTTGCCACAGGTACAACTGGCAAAAATGCTGAAAAAGCAGGTTTTAAAGTTACTAAATTTTTGTCTGGTCCATATGGAGGTGACGCTCAAATTGCGGCAAGAGTAGCCGAAGGAAAAACCAATATGGTATTCTTTTTTAGAGATCCTTTAAATAGTCATCCCCATGATCCAGATATTGCAATGTTAATGAGGTTGTGCGATGTACATGATGTTCCTTTAGCTACCAATCCTGCAACTGCAGAATGTTTAATAAAATCTATATAAAGATTTATTTAATTGCTATCATAGAAATTTCAACATTTACAAATTTTGGTAAATTACCAACTTCAACAGTTTCCCTTGCTGGAGCTGTATCAGCATTAAAATAGCTTCCATAAACAGTATTTATTTTGGTAAAATCGTTCATGTTTTTTACAAAAATGGATGTTTTTACTACATGTTCAAAAGTCATGCCTGCTTCAGTTAAAACGGTCTTCAAATTTTCCATGACCTGTTTAGTTTCATCTTCTATACAATTAGTAACTAATTCTCCATTTTTAGGATTGATGGCTATTTGACCAGAAGTATATAAAGTGTTTCCAGAAAGCACCGCCTGATTATATGGTCCAATTGGTGCAGGAGCGTTTTGAGTGTTAATTATTTTTTTCATTTTATAATACCATTTAATTTTTTAATTAAAATAAAGCTCTGTCAGGTACTTTTCTTTTATCATATTTTAAATCACTTAACATAGATGATTTAACACCAATAAAGAAATAATAAGTTTGGCGATCTCCAAACGGAACCCAGTTAAAATTAAGTTTCCAACTATCTAAATCTCTTGAAAATCTTAATTGAGTATATGTAAATCCTTCATTTTTAATATCATATCCAGAAGAGAAACCAACACTCCATTTTGGTGTTAGTTCAATATCTCCTGAAAACATTAATGAATTTGATGAGATTTCTTTTTCTCTATTACGATTGCTGTAGTTAAGGGCATAAGCAAATTTTAAAGACCAAGGAATGCTACTTTTATACAATTCAGTTTCTTTTACTGAACCATCATTAGGTTTACTGGTTTCAGCTGAGCCATTTTGTTGGTTACTAGCAGTTAAATTTTCACCAAAAATACCATCCGAGTTATTGTCTTCAGCATTTTTTTGTTTGGTACTTTTTTCTTTACTTCCTTTACTTGAAAGGCTATAGTTCATAGTGATACCTGCTGCTGTTAATCTAAATAAACTTCCTCCATTATTAATATTAAAAGTATTTATTTTTCGTCCATTAACATCAATAGCATATGGATCTAGAGTAGCTCTAACATTTAAACCCAACTTATCTTTAAATAATTTGGTTCCAGCATTGACTCCAACAGGGCTCCATTTTAATGAATCGGCAGCCATATTATAGCTTGTGGTAAAATTTAAATTATTAATTAATACTATTTTTTTAGCTTCTGTTTCTGTAGAGTCTTTAGATCTAACTTTTGCTTCAATATTATTATTCAATGAAAAATTTAAACTATTTGATAGCCCTTTACCTGGTTGTCCAAAAATTCCGTTAGCAAAAGGAGAGTATTCAATAATATCGTTTGGATCTGCTGTTTTTTGAACTTCTTCATCATAACTACTAAAATCTGGTCGATAGCTATAAGAAACAGATGGTCTTACAGTGTGTCTAATAGCTTCTAGTTTTCCTTTCTTAAAAGGAAACATTCCATAAAATGTGGTTGATAAAGATACTGCTGTTGAATATTCTCTAAATGTACTAAAGCTACTAATAGTGTCGGTTACAACTGCATTTTCAACATCATCAAAAGTCTTTTTGAGTCTATCAAAATACCAAACCTCTTTATAATTTACACTTGGTGAAAGGGTAAAATATTTTAAGGCTTTCATATTGGTATTCATAGATAAATTGTGCTGTATTCCTGATTTTGCATTTTTAAACATTTCTTTTTTAAAGAAGAATTCATCAGAAGTATCAATTCTATTATCAGCTTTCATGGAGTAATTTAAGCCAGTTTTTTGAATAGCGTTAGTTTTAGCTCCATTTTTTCCAGCAAAAGGATAAACTCTATCCATATTAACTTGTAATGAAGGAAGTGTCATATTAATTTTCTCGGTATTTGTATTTTGAGAATGTGTTACTGATAATGACATATTAAATGGTGTTCCAACAAACTTTTTATAATATGAAATTGAAGAACTTAAATTGTTATTTAAAAATGCATTTGTGTTGTATTCATTGTTTGATTGTCTATAATACGTACTACTTCCTAAATTTACGGATGCTGAAAATCTTGAATTTGGGCTAGCTTTAGCATCTTGAGAATGACTCCACCTAATGTTGTAGTTAGAGGCTTTTGAATAATCGTCTAAACCTTTTAAACTATTAATTAAGTTTTCGTACCTAAAATCAAATTTACCAGAGTATTTGTACCTTTTGGCATATCCAGATTCTGCTCTCATACCCCAACTTCCGTTGGTGTAAATATCACCTAGCAAGGCCAAATCAAAATTATCATTAATTACAAAATAATATCCACCGTTTTGTAAAAAATATCCTTGTCTATTATTTTCACCCCAAGTTGGCATTAAAAAACCAGACGTACGACCTTTAGTTAAAGGAACGTACGCAAAAGGTAAAACTAAGGGTGTTGGAACATCGGCGATAACTAATTGACTCGACCCAGCAACTAATTTTTTATCTTGAATAAATTTTGCTTTTTTTATATTGATATAATAGTCTGGGTTCTCTTTTTGAGATGTTGTAAGTCTAATATTTTCAATATAAATTACAGAATCATTGTGTTTTTTACTAACTTCCCCTTTAATTAAAATACCCTGTTGTTCGGTTTGTAAATTATAAATTTTAGCTTTTTCCGATTTAAAATTAAAAACAATAGAATCTTGTGTAGATTCCTGTCCACCTTGTTTAAAAACTGGAAGTTGAGAATAAGTTCCAACGCTGTCTTTAATCCCTTTTGCTTTTACCAAAAAAGTATTATTATCAATTTCTATATAACCAGCAGTTAAATCAATATCTTTATAATGCACATGAGCATTTTTATATAGAGTAATTTTATTGTTTTTAATATCTTGCCTTATTAAACTATCTGCACTATGATCTATTATACTCTCAAGGAGTTCTATAGGTTTATTAATGGTGTCTTTAGGTTTTATTGATAAAGAATCTTTTGCTGAATTTTTTATAGAGTCTAAAGCTTTGATAAATGCAGCATTTTTTGTGGTATCAATTACAGCTTTAATTGTGTCCTTAGCTTTTAAGGGTTTAATTTCTTGCGAATAGATAGTTGAATTGATACTAAAAAAAAGGAGCATCAAAAGAATTAAAAAATAGGTATTTTTAAAAGATGTTTTAATAACTAATGTTTTATAAAAATAGCTTTTAATTGGGTTGATAACTCAAGTTTTTTTACTTTAGCTTATTAAATTATCAACCATAAATTTTTTGTTTGTAAATGTATGGCTTAATATTTGAATCATACAAATAACAGTTGCCAAAAATAATTAAAATAATTGATGAACTCACAACTCTTACATAAAATTAAAATTACAACGAATCTTAGTCTTATTTTCGTGTTTTTTTTATCACTTTTTTTTACAACAACTAGTGTATTTGCTCAAAAAAAAGAATTTGTAGTAGTACTAGATGCTGGTCATGGTGGGAAAGATCCTGGGAAAATAGGATACAAAAAAATTAGAGAAAAGGATATTGCACTAAAAATTGTGTTGCAAATCGGTAAACTTCTAGAGAAAGAGAAAGGGATTAAAGTTGTTTATACTCGTAAAACAGATGTATTTGTTGACTTATGGGAAAGAGGAAGAATAGCAAATAAAGCGGATGCCGATTTATTTGTATCGGTACATTGTAACGCGCATCATACTCAGGCATATGGAGCAGAAACTTGGGTTTTGGGAACTCATGCAAACAAGCAAAATTTTGAAGTTGCCAAAGCGGAAAACTTGGTAATTGAATTGGAAGATAACTATCAAGAAAACTATAAAGGTTTCGATCCACATTCACCTGAGTCTGTTATTGGTTTAACATTAATGCAAGAAGAATATTTAGATCAAAGTATCCAGTTAGCAAGTATTATTCAAGATGGGTTTACAAACACCTTAAAAAGAAGAAATAGAAATGTAAAACAAGCTGGTTTTGTTGTTTTACATCAAACTTATATGCCGAGTGTATTAATTGAAACAGGATTTATAACTAATAAAAATGAAGCGGCATTTTTAAGCTCTGTTGATGGGCAACAAAAATTTGCAAATTCAATTTACAAAAGTATAAAGAAATATAAAGAACAACTTTTTTTAAATACTATTGAAACAGATAACACTATCGTTTCAAATCAAGTAAATATCGAAACTGAAAATACCACTAATGAAGTGTTTGAAAATATCCAATTTAAAGTTCAAATTGCTTCAGGATCAAGAAAATTAGTTACAAAACCGTATAATTTTAAAGGATTAAAAAATGTGGAGCGTGTTAAAGTAGGAAGAAGTTATAAATATTATTTAGGATCAACTTCTAATTATTCCGAAATTAAAGAATTTCAAAGGTTGGCAAAATCTAAAGGATATTCTACTGCTTTCATTGTAGCCTTTAAAAATGGTAAAAAAATAGCTATTGAAGAAGTTTTAAAAAAATCATAGCTGTATTGTTAATTACTCACAAAAATAATTAGTAATATTGCTTCAATAAAAAATTTTGATTTGAAAATTACAAGAGAATTTAAAACAGGCGTTGTCGCAGTTATAGTGCTAGCATTATTTGTTTGGGGATACAATTTTTTAAAAGGACTTAACTTATTTGATGGTCCACTAAATACGTATTTTACTGAATATAGCAATGTACAAGGATTAAATACAGCTAGTGTAGTAACTATAAATGGCGTAGAAGTTGGTAAAGTTATAGCTATTAAATTCAATAAAAATCCAGAAAAGAGAGGAAGATTAATAGTAGAGTTTAGTGTTGAAAATGATTTTGAATTTTCAAAAAATAGCATTGCTAAAATTTATAGTGCAAGTTTAATGGGAGGAAAATCATTAGCTGTAGTGCCTTCATTTGAAGGAGAAACCGCAAAATCTGGAGATTTTTTAACAGGAGAAATTGAATCTGATATATTTTCATCAGTAACCGAAAAATTAAATCCGCTTCAGGCCAAAGTTGAAAATGTAATCGTAAGTGCCGATTCTTTAATGACAGGTTTAACAGATGTTTTAGATATGAAAAGTAGGGAGAATCTAAAAAACAGCATTGCGCAACTAAATTCAACCATTTCCAACTTTAATTCAGCTTCAGCATCAATAAATAGTTTGCTTAAAGATAATGAGGCTAAGCTCAATAACACATTATCAAATGCTGAATTATTGTCAGGAAATTTAGCTAAAATATCAGATTCTTTAGTTAATGCTAATATTGGAAGTACCGTTAAAAATTTAGAGAATACGGTAAAAGATATAAATCAAATTTTAACCAATTTAGAAGCAGGAAACGGCACTTTAGGGAAGCTGTTAAACGATGAAGCAATGTATACCAATTTAACCAATGCTTCTAAAGAATTAGAGGAATTGTTAAGAGAAATGAAACTGCATCCAAAAAGATTTGTGCATTTCTCTTTGTTTGGAAAAAAGGATAAAGGTTATAAACCTGAAAGTTCAGAAAAATAAGTGTTGAATTTTACCTATTAATTGGGTTATATTTTTAACTAATATTAAATTTTAATAGGCAATAATTGTTAAAAATCAACCAAGTTTTCAATAATATTAATTTAAATTTGTAACTAGATTTTAGTTATAAAAGTTGAAAATCAATATAAGTAAAAAGAATTAAAAAATCAATAACAAACTGGGTTTATGAACTATATTGGTACTATTGCATTCGCAATTCTTCTTATCGCAGGAATTGGATTTTTTGTAAAAAATATAAAAAAAATTTACAGAAACATTCAACTAGGAAAAACAATCAATAGAAAAGACCATCCAGCTCAACGATGGAAAAACATGGGCATGATTGCTTTAGGGCAATCTAAAATGGTAAAACGCCCAATAGCTGGAATTTTGCATATTATTGTTTATGTTGGTTTTATAATTATTAATATTGAAGTTCTTGAAATTATAATTGATGGATTATTTGGAACCCATAGAGCATTTACTTTTTTAGGAAGTTTTTATCACTTTTTAATCGCTTCTTTTGAAATATTAGCATTTTTAGTTTTAATCTCTGTAATTGTATTTTGGATACGAAGAATGATTGTTAGAATTCCTCGTTTTTGGAATAAAGAAATGAAAGGCTTTCCTAAAAATGATGCCTTATACATTTTATATTTTGAAATGGTTTTAATGAGTCTGTTTTTAATTATGAATGCTACCGATGTACCTTTTCAACAAAACAACGCAGGAAACCCAATTAGTCAATTTTTAGTTCCTTTTTTCGAAAACAATTTTAATGCAGGAACTTTATTTTATATCGAACGCACTGCTTGGTGGTTGCATATTGCTGGTATTTTAGTATTTTTAAATTACCTATACTATTCTAAACATCTTCATATTTTATTGGCATTTCCTAATACTTATTTTGCCAGTTTAAATCCAAAAGGGCAATTTAATAATTTGGAAGCAGTAACCAATGAAGTTAAAATGATGATGGATCCAAATGTAGATCCTTTTGCTGCGGCACCAGAAGGAGCAGAAGAAGAGATGCCAGAAAAATTTGGAGCCAGTGATGTAATGGACTTAAATAGAATTCAATTACTAAACGCCTATACTTGTACAGAATGTGGACGTTGCACTTCTTCTTGTCCAGCAAACCAAACAGGTAAAGAATTATCGCCAAGAGCTATTATGATGAAAACTCGTGATAGGTTAGAAGAAGTAGGTAAAAATATTGATAAAAACGGAACGTATAAAGACGACGGTAAACAATTATTAAATGACTATATCACTCCAGAAGAAATTTGGGCTTGTACAAGTTGTAATGCTTGTGTTGAAGAATGTCCTGTAAATATTGATCCGTTATCTATAATCATAGATATGCGTCGTTATTTAGTAATGGAACAGTCAGCAGCTTCTCAAGAGCTTAACATAATGATGACCAATATTGAAAATAATGGAGCACCTTGGCAATACAATCAAATGGATAGATTGAATTGGAAAGATGAATAATAACTAATAACTATAAAAAATCATTTAAACCCATAAGAATGAAAAAAGAAGATGTAGATAAACTTTTACATAAAAAAGTTGAAGAAGGATTACATATAAGTCCAATTTTACCAGAAGGAATTAAAAACTATTTAATTGATATAGATGGAACAATTTGCGACGATATTCCTAATGAAGAACCAGAAAGAATGCTAACGGCTAAAGTTTACCCAGATGCTTTAAAAACGTTAAATGGATGGTATGATGAAGGACATATCATTTGTTTTTTTACATCTCGTTTGGAAGCGCACAGAGACTATACTGAAATTTGGTTAAAAAATAATGGTTTCAAATATCATAGCTTATTAATGGGAAAACCAAGAGGAGGAAATTACCATTGGATTGATAATCATTTGGTAAAAGCAACTAGATATAGAGGTAAATTTACTGATTTAGTAGAAAAAGAAGTTACTATTGAAGTTTTTGACGACGGTAAACACGAATAAAAAATATAAAATTTTAAAACATGAATGTACCAACAATGGCTGAAATGATGGCACAAGGAAAACAACCAGAAGTTTTATTTTGGGTAGGTTGTGCTGGAAGCTTTGATGACAGAGCAAAAAAAATAACAAAGGCTTTTGTAAAACTATTAAACAAAGCAAATGTTGAATTTGCTGTTTTAGGTACTGAGGAAAGCTGTACAGGAGATCCAGCTAAAAGAGCAGGAAATGAGTTTTTATTTCAAATGCAAGCTATGACAAATATTGAAGTCTTAAATGCGTATGAAGTTAAAAAAATTGTTACAGCTTGCCCTCACTGTTTTAATACGTTAAAAAATGAATATCCTGAACTTGGAGGTATTTATGAAGTTGTGCACCATACAGAGTTGCTAAAATCCTTATTAGATGAAGGTAGAATTACTATAGAAGGGGGTAAATTTAAAGGAAAACGCATCACTTTTCACGATCCTTGCTATTTAGGAAGAGCTAATGATGTTTATGAAGCACCAAGAGATTTAATTAAAAAATTAGATGTTGAATTGGTAGAAATGAAACGCTGCAAAACAAATGGTTTATGCTGTGGAGCAGGTGGAGCACAAATGTTTAAAGAACCTGAAAAAGGCACTAAAGATATAAATGTTGAAAGAACTGAAGATGCTATTGAAGTACAACCAAATATTATAGCAACTGGCTGTCCTTTTTGTAATACAATGATGATTGATGGAATAAAAGCTACTGACAAAGAACAAGAAATAGAAGTTTTAGATATTGCAGAACTAATTGCAAATGCTGAAGATTTGTAAAATTCGTTCTTGTTTTTCTACTACATATGATAAGTAACTATATTAATGCAGCTCGTTTAAGAACCTTACCTTTATCGGTTTCAGGGATTATAGTTGGAAGCTTTATTGCTGCATCTGAAAACTATTTTAATTGGAAAATTTGTGTTTTAGCTTTATTAACTACCGTAGGTTTTCAAATTATTTCAAATTTTGCGAATGATTATGGTGATGGTATCAAAGGAACAGACAATTTGGATAGAGTAGGCCCCAAAAGAACTATCCAAAGCGGTGTAATAACGCCAAAAGCAATGCGCAAGGCAATAATTATAACAAGTGCGGTTACTTTTTGTATTGCAATTCTATTAATTTACTTGGCGTTTGGAAAAGATGATTTTATAAACATAAGTATTTTTCTTATACTGGGCTTAGCAAGTATTGTAGCTGCTATAAAATATACCGTAGGCAAAAAGGCATATGGTTATAGTGGTTTTGGAGATTTTTTTGTATTTATTTTTTTTGGATTGTTAAGTGTTATCGGAAGCTATTATCTATATACCAAACAATTTCAAATAACAATACTTTTACCTGCATTTTCAATAGGTTTTTTAAGTATAGGTGTTCTTAACTTAAACAATATGAGAGATAGAGCTTCAGATATTAAATCAGGTAAAAATACTTTAGTAGTTAAAATAGGTATTGAATTTGCTAAATACTATCATTATTACTTACTAATTTCTTCATTTTTATTTGCACTACTGTATACAATGATACATTTCAAGTCATATTATCAATTTATATTTGCACTGGCTTTTATTCCAATAATAAAACATTTTATAGTTGTATATAAGAATAATGACCCAAAAAAATTAGATCCAGAACTTAAAAAACTAGCAATTAGTACATTTTTGTTTTCTCTGTTATTTGGTTTAGGTTTTATGTTATAATTTTTTTTAATATAGTGATTACAATCACAAAAAAATAAAAAAATAAAAGATATATTTGTCCATTATTTAAACCCTGTTGATGAAACGTCAGTTTTTAGGCATATTTTTTTACTTATTATATTTATTGGCTATGGTTCGTCCAGTAATGCCAATTATTGAGTATTATGCAAACTACGAATATATTGCAACAGTGCTTTGTGAAAACAAAGACAAACCTTATTTAGAATGTAATGGAAAATGTTATTTAGAAAAACAGCTAAAAGAGGTTGATCATACCAACCACGATCATAAATCTACAGTTCCAGGAATTGAGTTAAAAGATTACCCGATAAGCCCTTTAAATGAATTTTCTTACAGTTTTAAAGAACAACAATTAATAGTTACTAAAAGTATAGATGTTTATAAAAACACTTCTCAAAACTTTTTAAATACTATTTTTAAGCCTCCAAGAAACCTTTCTTAATTTTTTACATCACTTTTTATTATTTCGAATTATTTTGAAGTTTTATGAACAAATAAATACTTCCGATACTTCGTAAACATTTTACATTAAATTTTTAAAACATACTAGAGAGTATGTTGGAAATAATTTATAGTAGAGTGGTGTAATTGTATACTTAAATGAAAAACTATTCAATTAACGATAAATTAATTGAAAAAACTATTGCAATTATTTTAAAAATTGAAAAAAACTAATGAAAAATAAATTACTACTTAGCTTTATTGTTTTACTAACAACGGTGTTTTCTTATGCACAATCAACTAAAATAAAAGGGAAAATTGTTGAAGAAAATACAAATAATCCAATTGAATATGTAACTATCAGAGTTTTAAAAAATAATGTTTTTGCTACTTCAAAAAACAATGGAGAGTTTTTGATAAATGCTGAAATTGGAGATAAAATTGAAATTACACACATAAGCTATAAAAAAGTTATAGTACCATTACAAAATAATATGGTAATAAAACTAGCCTTGGCTCAAATTGAATTAAATGAAATATTGGTAGCAGCAAACCCACTGCAAGATATAGCACAATCTACTGTAATAAATGATGCGGAAAAAAGAATAAGTCAACCTAGAAGTGTGGGGCATTTGTTTAAAGATATTAAAGGTTTTGGTATCACTAAAAAAGGAGCTTATGCCTCGGAGCCAGTGTTTCGTTCGTTTAAATATGAGCAGTTAAATGTTCAATATGATGGAGGTATGAAAGTACTGAATGCCTGTCCGAATAGAATGGATCCTATAACCACACACGTTATCCCAGAAGAAATTGAAAAAATTGAAATTGTAAAAGGACCTTTTACAGTTCGCTTTGGACAAAACTTTGGAGGTATTATTAATTTAGTATCTAAAAATCCAACCAAAGAACAAATTGGATTTCATGCAAGTGTTGAAGGTGGTTATGAAACCAATGGAAATAATTTAGTAAGTGGTGCTTCGGCATTATATGTAGCAAAAAAATTCGATATTCATTTAAATGGTTCGTATAGAGATTTTGGTGATTATGAAGATGGAAACGGAACAGAAGTTCCTTCATCTTTTAAAACAACAGATTATTCTTTAAAAATTGGGTTTAATCCAACCGAACAACAACGTTTGCAATTAAGCTGGAGACAATCCTTTGGAAGAGATATTGACCATGCAGGTTTGGCAATGGATTCACCATATGATGATAGCTATTTAGCAGGAATAGATTATAAAATGAAAGAAATTTCTGAAAAAATTAATAGCTTTTCTGTAAAAGCATTTTATTCGTACGTAGATCATTTAATGACCAATGAAAATAGACCTAATTTTAAAATGGTTGATGCACAATCACCAGTAGAATCTTGGACTTATGGAGGAAAAGCTGAATTGGTGATAACTCCTTCAAATACTACCAGAATTTATACAGGAATTGATGCAAACTTAATAGATAGAAAGGGTGATAGAACACGAATAGTGAAAATGATGAATGGTATGATATTACCAACTCCTAAAACTTTTACGGATAAAATATGGCAAGATGCTAGTTTAAATGATGTTGGAATTTTTGCTGAAGGAAAATTCAAGCTATCGGATTTTACAACGATTACTA
This sequence comes from uncultured Lutibacter sp., assembly GCF_947493565.1. Taxonomy (GTDB): domain Bacteria; phylum Bacteroidota; class Bacteroidia; order Flavobacteriales; family Flavobacteriaceae; genus Lutibacter; species Lutibacter aestuarii. Next base: position 79,377 of record NZ_CANLRG010000005.1, read on the forward strand.
CAGGAATTAGAGCCGATTTTATTTCTACCTCTTTAAATGATGCTGCAGCAGATTTTGAAGAATTATATGGTGGAACTATTGGTGATGTAACAGAAACTAATATAAGCGCTAACGCTTCTGTAAAACACCAAAAAAACGGATTTCAAACGCAGCTAGCCATTGGTAGAGGAGTAAGAACAGCTTCTATGGTTGAACGTTATATTAACCATTTTACTGTAGGAGTAGATCCTTATGAATATGTGGGAAATCCAAATTTAAAACCTGAAGTAAATACTCAACTAGAACTTTCTTTTTTAAAAAGTTTTAAAACTATTGAATTAGGCGCTTCAGTTTTTCATTCTTTTTTAACAGATTATATTTCTGCATTTGTTAATACTTCAATACCAAGAAAATTTATGTCAACAACTCCTCCGGTATATGCAAAACAGTTTATAAATATAGATAAAGCTTCTCAAACTGGTTTTGAATTTTCTTTCAATGTAAAGGCTTCAGAGCGTTTATCCTTTACTTCTGACATTTCTTTTACAAGTGCTCAAAATAAAGATTTTGACGAACCTTTGGCACATATTCCTCCATTTATGGCAAATTTAGGAGCTAAATATGAAGGTACATTATATTGGCTAGCACTAAGCTCTCGTTTGGTAGCTAAGCAAAGCAGAGTGTCAGAAACTTTTATGGAAGAAGAAACCCCAGGTTTTGGAACATTAGATGTTAGAGCGGGTATTGAGCCCTTTAAAGGTTTTTCTATAGGATTTGCAGTGCTAAACATTTTTGATAAAACGTATTATGAACATTTGAATTTTTCTTATAACAATTCAAATACTCTTGCAGGTAATATTTATGAACCTGGTAGAAATTTTACAACGTATTTTAAGTATCAGTTCTAATATTAGAAGATACTTATTTGTTTGTTTGTTAACCACAGAAAGAAAGCTTTCTGTGGTTTTTTGTTTATTTATAGGAATTAAAATTAAATAAATTTAAAATGGTTGAAATATATTTTTTAAATTGCAGTAAACCAATTAAAAACCACCCATACAATGAAAATATCATATTTAGGACATGCAAGTTTAAGTATTGAAACAAAAGATAAAACCCTTATAGTAGACCCTTTTATTACAGCAAATGAGTTGGCCTCAACCATAGATATTAATAAATTACAGGCAGATTATATTCTAATTACTCATGCGCACCAAGATCATATATTGGATGTTGAAGCAATAGCAAAACGAACAGGAGCCAAAATAATTTCTAATTATGAGATTGTTACTTATTTTGAACATAAAGGCATTGAAGGACACCCAATGAATCATGGGGGAAAATGGAATTTTGATTTTGGTACAGTTCATTATACAAATGCCATTCATTCAAGCTCATTCCCAGATGGAAGTTACGGAGGTCAGCCAGGGGGATTTGTAATTGAAACTGGACATCATAGAATTTACATTGCAGGTGATACGTCTTTAACCTACGATATGAAGTTAATACCTGATGTTATTGGAGATTTAGATTTGGCAGTTTTACCTATTGGAGATAATTTTACAATGGGTATTGATGAAGCTATTAAAGCGAGTAAATTTTTAAATTGTAATAAAGTTTTAGGATATCATTTTGATACGTTTGGTTATATAAAAATTAACCACAAAGAAGCTTTTGAAAAGTTTGCAAAGTCTAAAAAAGAGTTGTATTTATTACCAATAGGAGGAAATTTAAAAATATAAAAATTTATCAAAGTTGTGCGATGCCATTAAATAAAAACCCTAAAAAAGAATCCCAAAACTAGAGTGTTGGAAAAATAATTAATTGCTTTTAACAATAGTTATAGATGTTTTTTCTCTTGTTTTTAAACGGGTTAAAGTATTGATGTTATTTTCATCATCAATAATTTCAATTTTAGCAGTGTTTGGAGAAATTGTACCAATATTTAAAGCTTCAACTTGAACAGTAGTTGATTTAGACTTTAAAGGAATTGTAAGTTGCTTTATTTTTTTATTTACAACAAAATTTCTGAGAAAAATGGTGTCATTTATATAAATATTAATTTTATCACCATCTACTTTTCCAGCATCATAAATTTTTAATTTAACTTCAGATGAAGTTGAAAACATAGTTAAGTTTTGATTGGGTTTTAAAATATTCATTTTTAAAGTATCTAAAGTCTGAGCCACACTCACAGTTGATTTAATAGTATTATCAATACGTTTTGATTTTTGAATTACTTTGTCAATTTTTCCAGCTTTTTTTTCTATTTTTTCAATATTCTTAAGTTTAATTTCTCCATCTATACAAGTGCTTCCATCACTGTACAGTCCTCTAAATTCACCTTCTATATTTTTTTTTGAATTTACATTGAGTACTTTCCCTTCAAAGTGTATGTAACAAAAATCATAGTCAGAGATTTCAGATTTAGTATAAATAATTCCAATTTCTTTAAATGACATCATATTGGTTTTATTGTTGTATGTGCCTGTAATATTGGATTTAGTCTCGTGATCACCACCAATATCAGTAATTGAATATCCAGATATTAAATTATTATTTTCAAATAAATTTAATCTGTAGGATATAAAAGAAGAGTCGTTTAATTTAATAACCCCTAAATATTCTTGTTCATTTTGTGCATAAATAGTTTTATTAAAAAGTAATAAGGTTAAAATTAAAATAAAGGATGTACTCTTTTTAGGCATTTTTTATTAGATTTGATTACAAATTTAAATTTAAAAGTTATGAAATTAAAAATTATTTTATCAATAGTGTCTCTATTATTGATGACAAGTTTTAGTTATGCTTCTTTTCCAGTTAAAAGAGTTTCAACATTTGATACCTCTACACAAGTTAATAAAACTTCAGTAGCAGAAGTGTTAGTTTCTCCAGCTGCTGCTGGCTCAGAAAAAAGTCAAGGTATTGCATTGTTATTAGGTATTTTTTTAGGAGGTTTAGCTGGACATAAGTGGTATTTAGGAAATCCTTGGTATATTAATGTACTTTTTATAATTACGCTAGGAGGTCTTGGAATTTGGTGGATAATTGATATGATTAGAATTATAACTGGAGATTATAAGCCTCATAATGGAAGCTATAAAGCAGATTTCTTTTAGAAAAAACTCAAATTTATAAATGGAAAGAGAAGTATTAACTTCTCTTTTTTTATTCAATTTTTTTAGATTTAGATGATAGCCATTCTTTTCGTAAATCATCTGATACTAATCCTGTACCATCATGTTTCCATCCAGGAGGTTTTATAAAATACTTTAGCTTATTTAAAAAAGTTGTTTGAGCGGAAAAAGCATCTTTAAAAACAGCAATCCATTCATGAAAAGCAATTTTTAAAGGATTAAAAGTAGTTATGTTTGAAGTTAATCCATAAATTACTTTTTCATCATTAAGTTCTGGTTGAAATGTTCCAAAAAGTTTATCCCAAATAATAAATATTCCTGCATGATTTCGATCTAAGTACAATGGATTACTTCCGTGATGCACTCTGTGGTGAGATGGAGTATTAAAAATAGCTTCAAACCATTTTGGCATTTTGTGTATTAACTCTGTATGAATCCAGTATTGATATAGCAAACTTATACTCATCTGTGTAAAAATCATCAAAGGATGAAAACCTAAAAAAGGTAATGCGATATAAAATATAAAACTAAAAAAACCACCAGTCCAAGTTTGACGCAAAGCGGTACTTAAATTGTATTTTTGAGAAGAATGGTGTACAATGTGTGAAGCCCAAAAAAATCTGCTTTCATGTCCAATTCTATGTGACCAATAATAAAAAAAATCATCAGCAAATAAGATTAGTAACCAAGCCCACCATACAAAAGGAATGGTTGTAATTCTGAAATTTTCATATAAAAAAGTAATAATAAAAGCAACTAATAATTTACTTAATAAATTAGAAACTACGTTACCAATACCCATAGATAAAGAAGCTAACGTATCTTTAATTTGGTATGTCTTAGGATCTTTTTTAAACAATATAATTCCTTCAAAAATAACAGTGACTATAAAAAAAGGAATTGCGTAATAAATTAAATTAGGTATGTGTGGAACTTCCATTTTTATGATTATTATGTACCAATATAAAATAAATTTTTAAATATTTGTATCTTTCAATTTTTAAAAGAAATGAAGGCAACATATCAAAAATATACGTTGATTTTTAAACAAGCAAGTGGAACTTCTAGAGGGGTGTTAAAAACAAAGGAAACGTATTTTTTAAAATTATATGAGGATACTAAAATAGGAATAGGTGAGTGCGGTTTATTTAAAGGTTTAAGCGCTGATGATAAACCAGATTATGAAGAAAAATTAAAATGGCTTTGCAATAACATCAATCATAATATTGAAGAATTGTTGCTGAAGTTAAAAGAGTACCCTTCCATTCAATTCGGATTAGAACAAGCGTATCTGTCATTAAAAAGCTTAAATTCTTTTGAATTGTTTCCATCTAAATTTACTCAAACAAAAGACTCCATTTGTATCAATGGATTAATTTGGATGGGAAGTGAAGCTTTTATGAAACAACAAATTAAAGAAAAGTTAGAAGTGGGATTTTCTACTATAAAAATGAAAATTGGTGCTATTGACTTTAATTCTGAGTTGTCACTCTTAAAAAGTATTCGTGATGAGTTTAATCCGAAAGAGATTACGTTAAGAGTTGATGCAAATGGTGCTTTTAAGCCAAATGAAGCTTTGGAAAAATTAAAAAAACTGTCAGAGTTTCAAATTCATTCAATAGAGCAACCAATTCAACAAGGTCAGCCATATGAAATGGCAAATTTATGTTCAAAATCACCAATACCAATTGCTTTAGATGAAGAGTTAATAGGCGTTTTTGATGTAACAAGAAAGCAAGAATTACTACAAATAATACAGCCGAAATATATAATTTTAAAACCTAGTTTGGTAGGTGGTTTTAGAGGAAGTGAAAAATGGATAAATTTAGCCGAAAAAAGTAATATAGGTTGGTGGATAACATCAGCATTGGAGAGTAATATAGGATTAAATGCCATAGCTCAATGGACTTATAATTTAGGAAATAAAATTCCACAAGGTTTAGGTACTGGAAGTTTATTTACAAATAATTTTGAAAGTCCGTTAGAAGTAAAAAAGGGACATTTGTTTTATAATAATAGTTTAAAATGGAAATATAATTTAGAAGTATGAAATTTATACAACAAGCATATAAAGGAAATAATGAGTGGTGGGCATATTTAGTAACACTTTTTTTATTGGTTTTTGGTTGGCAATTTTTGGGTGTGATACCTTTAATTGGAACTGCATTTTTATATGCTGAAAATACACAAGAGTTTATGGATGCTGCCATAAATAATTTCACAAACTTAGGAATAGACTCAAACCTGTATTTATTGCTCATGATTTTTACTTTTTTGGGAGGTTTAATGGCGTTGTTACTAGGTGTTAAAACAATTCACAAAAGAAAAATAACAAGTTTGGTAACTAGCAGAACAAAAATTGATTGGAGTCGTATTTTTTATGCATTTGGTGTTTGGGGACTTATAGGTGTTTTAATGATAGCTATAGGTTATTATTTAGAACCAGAAAATTATGTATGGAATTTTAAACCAGTTTCATTTATACTATTAGTAATCGTTTCCTTTTTATTTTTACCAATACAAACCAGTATGGAAGAATTATTGTTTAGAGGTTATTTAATGCAAGGTTTTGGAACGTGGTTTAAAAAATCATTCGTGGCATTAATTTTAACCGCTGTTATATTTGGATTGCTACATGGTTTAAATCCTGAAGTTGAAAAATTAGGTTGGATAAGTATGGTGTATTATATTGGTACAGGTTTAGTATTGGGTGTTTTTACTTTAATGGATGAAGGCACAGAGTTAGCGCTAGGGTTTCATGCTGCGAATAATATTGTAGCAGCGGTATTAGTTACAGCTAATTGGACTGTTTTTCAGACAGATGCTTTACTTATAGATACTTCAGAACCATCTGTTGGATGGGAAATGTTTGTTCCTGTGCTAGTGCTATATCCTTTAGTGCTTATTATTTTTTCAAAAAAATATGGCTGGACAAATTGGAAAGAAAAACTATTTGGTACAGTTTTAAAACCAATTGAATTAAATGAAAACGAATTTATAGCTTAAATTAGTGTGTTGAAATCTGCCATGTTCATTCATAAATCCTTTAAAATAAATGGAGAATCTTTTTCATCAATAGAAGAATTGATTTTATTTTCAGAAGGAGTTTCTAATGAAATTGCTCAATTTCTTAAAGAGTGGTTTAACCTAGAACCATTTGTTGAAGTAAAAACTTCTGGTTCCACAGGTACTCCCAAAATTATTCAACTTCAAAAAGCACTAATGATAAATAGTGCTAAAGTGACAGGAGCATATTTCAATATAAAAGAAAATGCTAAAGTACTTTTATGTATGTCTCCAAATTTTATTGCAGGAAAAATGATGCTGGTAAGAGCTCTCACATTAGGTTGGCATTTAGATGTTGTTTCTGCAACTTCAAATCCGTTAAGGACAATTAAAAAAGTATATGATTTTTCGGCGATGGTACCTTTACAATTGCATAATTCATTACCTCAAATTAATAAAATTAAGAAATTAATTGTTGGAGGTGGAGTGGTTTCTGAAAAACTATTAAATCAACTACAAGTTATTAAAACTAATGTTTATGCAACTTATGGCATGACAGAAACTATTACCCATATTGCTGTAAAAAAATTAAATAATTTTGAAGGAAAAGAGTTAAATTTAAATGTGAAATTTAATTATATAACACTTCCAAATATTACTGTTTCAAAAGATTATAGAGGCTGTTTGGTAATTAATGCCCCTGAGGTAGCTAATGAATTAGTGATTACAAATGATTTGGTTGAACTTATATCTGAAACTGAGTTTAAGTGGTTAGGACGGTTTGATACTATTATTAATTCAGGAGGGGTTAAATTAATTCCAGAGCAAATTGAAGAAAAATTAGCATCAATTATTCAAAAGCGTTTTTTTATAACTGGAATTTCTGATCCAATATTAGGAGAAAAGTTAATTTTATTAGTTGAGGGTAAAAATGATATTTCACTTGAAAGTAAACTAAAAAAAACGACCTTACTCTCAAAGTATGAAAAGCCTAAAGAAATATATTTTATAAATGCTTTTATTGAAACTCCAACAAGTAAAATTAATAGAGTTGAAACAATGAAATTACTTAAAAATATTTACTAAAAATTTTAATTAAAATAAGAGTTTTTAAACCTATCAAACCTGCGTAAAACCAAATAGGAGTTTTAACAGTTTCTTTAAGTTCAAAATAAGCAAGTTTAGTAAGTTTAGGCATTGTTTCTAAATTGTATTCCTTAGCACAATCATTACAAATAGATTTTCCATATTTACCACTTGACAAAAATGGAATATGAAATAGATGTTTATAAATTCCAATGACTGAAATTTTGGTAGTATTTATAGCATTACAATTAGGACAAATTACATCTTTTGATGTTTCATTTTTTAATTCTGAAGTTTTTTTACCCAATAAAAACATAGATAAGAATTACATTTCCATAGAATGATACACATTTTGTACATCATCATCTTCTTCTAAACGTTCTAATAATTTTTCAACATCAACTTGTTGATCTTCATTTAGCTTAGTTGTGGTAGTAGGTATACGTTCAAAGCCTGAAGATAAAATTTCTAAATTATTTTCTTCTAAAAACTTTTGAATAGCACCAAATTGTTCAAAAGGAGCATAAATTAAAATTCCATCTTCATCTTCAAAAACTTCTTCAACTTCAAAATCGATTAATTCTAGCTCAAATTCTTCCAAATCCATGGTTAAATCTTCTGCTTTTACTCTAAAATTACAAGTATGGTCAAACATAAAGGCTACTGAACCAGAAGTTCCCATATTTCCATCACATTTATTAAAGGCAGCTCTTACATTTGCAACAGTTCGATTATTGTTATCAGTTGCAGTTTCAACTAAAATTGCCACTCCATGAGGTGCATAGCCTTCAAATAGTACTTCTTTGTAATTAGCGGTGTCTTTATCACTTGCTTTTTTTATAGCACGTTCAACATTATCTTTAGGCATATTAGCTGCCTTTGCATTTTGAATTACTGCTCTTAAACGCGCGTTGGTATCTGGATTAGGACCTCCTTCTTTAACTGCCATCACAATATCTTTACCAATGCGTGTAAAGGTTTTTGCCATAGCTGACCAACGTTTCATTTTACGTGCTTTTCTAAATTCAAAGGCTCTTCCCATAAGTACTTTATATTTTTAGTGATGCAAATGTATATATTACCAATTATTTTTACAATTTTTTAAACTTGAATAATTCCCAAATTGAATGGTTTTTCTATTGGGGCGTGATTGGCAGCTTCAATTCCCATGCTAATCCATTTTCTTGTCTCAAGTGGATTAATTATGGCATCGGTCCATAAATGTGCTGCAGCATAATAAGGAGACGTTTGTGCGTCGTACCTTTTTTTAATCGATTTTAAAATTTCTTCTTCTTTTTCTTTGGTTATTTTTTCTCCTTGCTTTTTAAGTGAAGCGGTTTCAATTTGTAATAAAACTTTTGCGGCTTGTTCTCCTCCCATAACAGCTAATCTAGCAGATGGCCATGCAACAATTAATCTAGGGTCATAAGCTTTACCACACATTGCATAGTTTCCAGCACCATAGGAGTTCCCAATAATAATGGTAAATTTAGGAACCACAGAATTACTTACTGCATTTACCATTTTGGCACCGTCTTTAATAATTCCTCCATGCTCACTTTTACTACCCACCATAAATCCTGTAACATCTTGTAAAAATACCAATGGAATTTTTTTCTGATTACAATTGGCTATAAACCGAGTGGCTTTGTCCGCAGAATCTGAATAAATAACACCTCCAAATTGCATTTCTTTTTTAGCATTTTTTATGACTGTACGTTGATTGGCAACAATACCTACAGCCCAACCATCAATTCGAGCATAAGCACAAACAATAGTTTTACCATATTCTTTTTTATATTCTTCAAATTCTGAATTATCTACCAATCGTTCAATAATGGCACGAATTTCATATTGATCAGTTCTTAATTTAGGCAAAATTCCAAAAATCTCTTCAGGATTTTCAATCGGAGGTTTAGTTTCACGTCTGTTAAATCCCGCTTTGTCGTAATCCCCTATTTTATCAACAATAGTTCTAATTTTATCAAGAGCATCTTTATCATCAATGGCTTTGTAATCAGTAACACCACTAATTTCACAATGTGTTGTAGCCCCACCTAATGTTTCATTATCTATGTTTTCGCCTATAGCGGCTTTTACTAAATAGCTTCCTGCTAAAAAAATACTACCAGTTTTGTCAACAATCATTGCTTCATCGCTCATTATAGGTAGGTAAGCACCACCAGCTACACAACTCCCCATCACTGCTGAAATTTGTGTAATTCCCATACTACTCATTACAGCATTGTTTCTAAATATGCGTCCAAAATGTTCTTTATCTGGAAAAATTTCATCTTGCATAGGTAAATAAACTCCTGCACTATCAACTAAATAAATTATGGGAAGTTTATTTTCAATTGCAATTTCTTGAGCCCGTAAATTCTTTTTCCCTGTAATTGGAAACCAAGCACCTGCTTTAACGGTAGCATCATTGGCTACAGCAATACATTGTTTACCTTTTATATACCCAATTTTTACAATTACTCCACCAGATGGACAACCTCCGTGTTCAGAATACATGCCTTCTCCAGCCAAAGCACCAATTTCTAGGGTTTCAGAATTTTTATCAAAAAGATAATCAATACGTTCTCTAGCTGTTAGTTTACCTTTTTCTTTATGTTTTAATATGCGTTGTTCTCCACCACCTTTATATACTTTTAGTAGTTTTAGTTTTAACTCCGCTATTTGCAGCTTATTATGATCTTCGTTTTTATTGAAGTTGATGTCCATTTATAATGAGTTTGATAGGTGCTAAAGTACAAAATGAATGTTAAACATTGTTGAATAGGTACCTGGAAAATAAATACCTAGGTAAATAATAAAAATTTATTGTATATTTGTCAAAAATTAAAATATAAAAAATGAATTTAAATAAAATTATTTACTGGGTTAGTACTACACTATTAGGAGTTTTATTATTAATGTCAGCAGGAATGTATATCTTTAATTATTTAGCCATTGAAGAAGCATTTAAAAGCTTTGGTTATCCTACATATTTAATATATCCTTTAGCAATAGCAAAAACTACAGCGGTTTTAGTATTAGTTATTCAAAAGCAATCAATAATTAAAGAATGGGTGTATTCAGCATTGTTTTTTGAAATAGTTTTAGCTTTTTTTGCTCATTTTATGATTGGAGATGGTGAGCAAACAGCGGCTGTTATTGCAATGGCGTTGTTAATTTTATCTTATATATTTGGAAAAAGAACCTTTAAAAATTCAATAGTTTAAATGAAAAATATAATAACATTAGGAGGAAGCTCGAGTAGAAATTCAATTAATAAGCAACTTGCTGAGTATGTTGGAGAATTAGTAAATAACGTTACTTTAATAAAAATTGATTTAAATAAATTTGAAATGCCGTTATTTTCGGTAGATATTGAAGCAAAACAAGGTTTTTCAGAAGGCACTAAAAAATTAAATGAATTATTTGAAAAAGCCGATGGCTTTATCATTTCATTAGCTGAACATAATGGAGCTTATTCTGCAGCATTTAAAAATACATTTGATTGGCTCTCAAGAGTTGAGGCTAAGGTGTTTAGAAATAAACCTCTAATTTTGCTTAGTACTTCTCCAGGAGTTAGAGGAGGTCAATCAGTTTTAGAAATTGCCTTGAACAGGTTTCCTTATCATAACGCTAATATTGTTGGAAGTTTGGCATTTCCTTCATTTAATGAAAATTTTAATAACGGTCAAGTTACCAATATGGAATTGAAACAAAAGTTACTATCTGTGGTTCAAAAATTTGAAAATACTATTTAGTTATGGGTGATATTGCTAAAGATATAAATTCGAAGTTTCCAAACGAAAAAATAAAGGCTTTAATAAATATAAAATATACTGCAAACTGGTTAGATGGTTGTGGGAATGAAATATTAAAACCTTATAAAATATCTGTTCAGCAATATAATATTTTACGAATTTTAAGAGGAGCCAAAAGGGCCATTACAGTAACTACAGTTAAAGAAAGAATGGTACAAAAATCACCTAACTCTACTCGTTTAATGGATAAATTATGCGATAAAAATTTAATTGAACGCACACGCTGTGAAAACGATAGAAGAGTGGTTTATGTTAAAATCTCAAAAAGTGGATTAGAACTTTTGGAAAAAATAAATAATTCTGAATTTGATAATCAAATGAAAAATTTAACCGAAAGTGAAGCAAAAAAATTGAATTCACTTCTAGATAAAATTAGATAAATGGAAAAAAATATATACAGAGCAAGTGAAAGAGGTACGGCAGATTATGGATGGTTAAAAGCAAATTATTCCTTTAGTTTTGCTAATTATTACCATCCAGAAAAAGTGAATTTTGGTGCTTTAAGAGTTTTAAATGACGATATTATTGAAGGAGGAATGGGATTTGGAACCCACCCTCATGAAAATATGGAAATAATTACCATTCCTCTAAAAGGAAGTTTGAAACATAGAGATTCTATGAGTAATACTTGGATTTCTATTAAAACTGGAGAGGTACAAGTTATGAGTGCTGGAAGTGGAATTATGCACTCTGAAATGAATAATTTACCAAATGAAAGCATTAATTTATTTCAAATATGGATTGTTCCAAACAAACAAAACGCAACTCCAAGATATGATCAAAAAGCGTTTAGCGCATTAGAAAGAGCTGATAAGTTACAAGTATTGGTTTCTTCAATTGATGAAGAGTTAAAAGATTCTTTAAAAATTCATCAAAATGCACAAATTTCAAGAATAGATTTAAGTAAAGGTAAAGAGTTCACATATCAACTTAAATCAAAAAACAATGGAGTATATCTAATGGTTATTGATGGTGAAATTACAGTAGATAACACTTTTTTATCTAAAAGAGATGCTATTGGTGTATATCAAACATTACAATTTTCAATACACTCTCAAACAGCATCTGAATTACTTTTTATTGAAGTACCGATGCAGTTTTAATAAAAATGATTTTTCATTAAATTATAGTTTAGAAAAATTTAACCGAAGTAGTTTAATTTTAACATACAATCAGTTTATTTTTTTAATATAGCACCCTTTTAATAGCGGGTGTTTTTTATGAAATTCATTTTAAAATTACGATATTTGCAAACTGCTCATTAAATGGGAATTTAAAAAAATAAGAAAGATTTATAAAAATGAATAAAAATACAGTATTAGCTTGGGCAACAGCCATAATGATAATTGTTGGAGTAATTTTAATTGGGTTAGGAGCTTTTAGGTACAACGAAATAGCAGGTTGGGGATTTGCAGCAGTTGGTATAGGTTTTTTTGCAATTGCTTGGGTATTTAATGCTTTAAAGGGTAGAGTTTAGTGCATTCAACTCTTTAAACTAAAATTTAAATAATAATTAAAAACATAAAAAATGTCAGACGATAAGAAAGTTATCTTTTCAATGTCAGGTGTTAGTAAAACCTATCAAGGAGCTAATAAACAGGTTTTAAAAGATATTTACTTAAGCTTCTTTTATGGAGCCAAAATTGGAATTTTAGGATTAAACGGATCTGGTAAATCTACATTGTTAAAGATTATTGCCGGAATTGAAAAAAATTATCAAGGAGACGTTGTTTTTGCTCCAGGATATTCTGTAGGATATTTATCTCAAGAGCCTCAGTTAGATGATTCTAAAACAGTGTTAGATATTGTAAAAGAAGGTGTTGCAGAAACCGTTGCTATTTTAGACGAATACAACAAAATAAACGATATGTTTGGTTTGGAAGAAGTGTATTCAGATGCTGAAAAAATTGATAAATTAATGGCACAACAAGCTGTGCTTCAGGATAAAATTGATGCTGCCAATGCTTGGGAGTTAGACACAAAACTGGAGATTGCTATGGATGCATTAAGAACTCCAGATGGTGATACCCCTATAAAGCACTTGTCTGGTGGTGAACGAAGAAGAGTAGCTTTGTGCAGATTATTATTACAAGAACCAGATGTATTATTGTTAGATGAGCCTACAAACCACTTAGATGCAGAATCTGTACATTGGTTAGAACACCATTTACAACAATATAATGGAACAGTAATTGCAGTAACTCACGACCGTTATTTCTTAGATAATGTTGCTGGCTGGATTTTAGAATTGGATCGAGGTGAAGGAATTCCTTGGAAAGGTAATTACTCTTCTTGGTTAGATCAAAAATCTAAACGTTTAGCTCAAGAATCTAAGCAAGCTTCTAAACGTCAAAAAACATTAGAAAGAGAGTTAGAGTGGGTACGGATGGCTCCAAAAGGGCGTCATGCAAAATCTAAAGCTCGTTTGGCAAATTACGATAAGTTAATGAGTCAAGATCAAGTTCAACTAGATGAAAAGTTAGAAATTTACATACCTAATGGGCCTCGTTTAGGAACAAATGTAATAGAGGCCAAAGGTGTTTCTAAAGCCTTTGGTGATAAATTATTATACGAAGATTTGAATTTTAATTTACCTCAAGCAGGAATCGTTGGTGTTATTGGACCTAATGGAGCTGGAAAAACGACCATTTTTAAAATGATTATGGGAGAAGAAACTCCTGATAAAGGAGAGTTTAAGGTTGGTGAAACCGCTAAAATAGCTTATGTGGATCAAAGCCATTCAAATATAGATCCTGAAAAAACCATTTGGCAAAATTTTTCTGATGAACAAGAGTTAATTTTAATGGGAGGAAAACAAGTGAATTCTCGCGCATATTTAAGTCGATTTAATTTTTCAGGAAGTGAACAAAATAAAAAAGTAAATACATTATCGGGAGGAGAGCGAAACCGTTTACATTTAGCGATGACATTGCGTGAAGAAGGAAATGTGTTATTGTTAGATGAGCCTACCAACGATTTGGATGTGAATACATTACGAGCTTTAGAAGAAGGTTTAGAAAATTTTGCTGGATGTGCAGTTGTAATTAGTCACGACCGTTGGTTTTTAGACAGAATTTGTACGCATATTTTAGCTTTTGAAGGAAACTCTCAAGTTTATTTCTTTGAAGGATCATTTACTGATTACGAAGAAAATAAAAAGAAACGTTTAGGAGGAGATTTAATGCCTAAACGTATTAAGTATAAAAAACTAGTTAGATAATTGAAAAAAATCCCAGAAGAAATTCTGGGATTTTTTAATAAGGTGATTTACTGACTCAAATTTAATTAAATGGCCCTATAGGATTAGATTTAAAAAATTCAATTATTTCAGTTTTTTTAAATTCTTTAATATCCATAGTAATGGTAGTAAATTGAGCAATTGAAGTACGAGCTTTCATTATTTGTTTATTTTTATTATCTAAAAATCGAAATGTAATATTCGATACTCCTTTTCCTTTGAAAATGGTTCCATACTCTAGTTTTTCTTTACAAGAAATAGGTAAAATATTATATTCTAATAAAATTGTAAGAGATGGCCGAGTCCAATGAGCACCTTTTGTCCTTACAGAACCTTTAAAACCATAACATTGTGACTTATCAGTTTTTTTGTACATAAACTCAATAGTTCCTTTCTCCGCAATTTTGTTAATCTTTTCACCATATTCAGTTCTTATCTTTTTGGAATTTTCTTCAAGAATTTTCAAGTCTTTAGCAATTTTTAAAAGTTTTTCTTCACTTGCATTTTGATCCTGTTTTAGAATTAATTCCGCCGTTTTTTGTAACTCTTTTATTTTAGTTTCATTGATTTTAATTTTACCCATGGCTTCATGAGCTAATGATATAATAGTTTGTTTGTCATCAAAACCCGAACAATTAAAATTACAGCTAGCTTCTTTTACAAATTCTTTAAATTCCCCTTGTTCATTTACAGGATAAGGTGTTCCATCTTTTTTAATGTTTTTTTTAATAAAATTAAGTTTTCTTTCATTTAGTTTAGGCTCTATTACTTCGTTTTTTGAATTAACAATTAATAATATATCTTTATTAGCTACGGCTTGTTTTTTACAGTTTTCTAATTGTTTTTTGCAGGCATCAATTTTTTCTTTTAATTTTGAATCCATAGGTATATTTTTCCCACATTCTGCACAATCTAAAAAGTAAAAATAATTAGGGCTTATTATTTCTAGTTCAATATATTCAAGAGCTCCATCCTTATTGTTACTCTGGCTAGCAACAATTATAGGTTTTTTATTTGATGGTGAGATTGCCCAAATCTGTATAGCAGAATAACCTTCCTTATTTCTCGTATCATTAGGTTCTAATTTTTCCATTAATATAGCCTCTGATTTTTTTTGCCATTGAATAGGAATGTTCGGTTCCGATTTTGCATATAATATAATTGGTTCTCCTTTCTCCCCAAAATAGCCGGTCCTAATAGTTGATGGTCCTTCAATGACTATTTTAACTTCTTTAATATGATTTTCATAATAATTTTCAGCACCATTAGCAATACTAGTTAAACCGGCTAGTAATTCTGATAATTTAGCTGAGTTTGTAATTAATGGTGCAATTTTTAGTGGATTACCCATGGGTATAAATGCTGTTGCCATAGATGCAAGAGATAATGTATCGTACATAAAGTTTTCTTTTGGAAGAACCTTTACAGTTATATCTAATAATAAAGATCCACAAACAATTGCAGCGGCTGGAATTCCTGCTCCAGTGATTATCAATCCTCCACATAATGCAGTCTGCAAGGCTGTTGAGGCATAGCCAAGTTTAGTAGCTAGGCTCATGGCATTATTTTCGAATAATATTGATGCTAAATTTGGTCCTTGCCCATTTTTTTCTTGAATAATACTTGTTGAGAATGAATCAAGGTCTTCAATCTTTGTGACGTTTTTATTTATAAAATTTCCATTGTTATCATATAATGATAACTCCGTTAAATTATTTTCTTGGACAGAAAAGTTAATTATGTATTCACTAAATACTATTCCTTTGGGTGTGTTATCATCATTGAATAATAAAGTAATAGCTTCTGAATACTCATGCTCTTTAAAAATTAGTGATTTAACAGACGTCTTATTTTCTGACAAATTATATCCTATTAAATGTCCATTTTTATGAATAGCTAATAAATCCATTTCAGGATTTCCAGTTTTTACAATTATAAAATCTTCATAAATACCGGCTTCTTTAGATTTTAAAGTTTTTGAATTGCTCGGGTCTGTATTATTTTGAGTTATAATTTTATTTTTGGAGAGCTCAAGAATTTTTTCTTTTAGAGGGTCTAAAATTTTAGCTGCCTGCTTTTTAGACATTGGTAAAGGATTATCTATCCAGTTACTATTTGACTGGTATTGTCTATTTCTTATTGAAACAGTTAATTTGTTAGCTGTTACGTTAACTTTAAATACAAATCTGTTTTTTACCATTAAAGTTCTATACGTATAAAAGCTACTTTCAGTAGTAGTTTGGTTTTTCCAAAGATGCATTTTAGGTAATTTTAAATCTTTAAATGCCTGATTTACTGAGAGTCTAGCAGTTTCTTTTTCAAGGTTTAAAATTTCTAATGTAGTATAATCTTGAGCAAACAATAGACTTTTTGAAAAGAAAAAGAGCAGTAGTATTATAATTTTACTTTTCATTGTGATAACTATTTTAGTTACTATTAAAAAAAATCCTAGAAGAAATTCTGGGATTTTTTTATAAATGTTACATTTTTATAAACCACTTACCATTCATTTTTATGAGTTTGGCATCTTCTTTTTCACTATCGCCATTTTTAAAATGTACCGTATATTTTACTTTAGCACTGTTTCCATCTTCTGAAATGGTTTCTTCATCAATAACTATATTTTTTAAACCATTTTTTTTATCAAATTCTTCTTTAGAAGCCATTCCTAATAAACCTTCCATTTTTTTTGCTTCTTCTTCTGAAAACTTTTCGCCATCATGATTTACGTATAAAGCAGCTACTTTTTTAAAATTTTTAGATTTCATTAAATCATAAGCTGTTTTTATGGTATCACTTGGAGCAGAGCCACTGCTACAGGAACTTATACTTAAAAATACTGTTGTTAAAAACAGAACGAGAAAAAATTTTAATTGTTTCATAATTGTTTTTTTATTGATTTATATTAGATAACTCTTTTAAAATGAGGTTTTTTAGTGAATTCTGAAGGGAAGATGATGGCATGATTACCAATTACATATTTTATTTTTTTTGTTTGAACATTTAAATGAATCCCTGCGTTTTGAAATGATTTTAAAATTAACTCCGTACAGTAAAGCTTGGTATTTGTTTGCAAATTGTACTCATTGTCAAAAATGTACTTTTTCTCAAAAAATGTATTTGCTTGCATCACTACATTTTTTAAAATGGTTGAATTAAAATTGGTTCTATAAATAGCAACTTTTGATGCCTTTTTTGGATTAAGGAATTCATTTAAGCGTTCTTTTTTAATAAAATTATTTTTATGAGGAACTGCATGAATTACGTATGGTATGTTATTTTCTATTTTAATTATGCCAATATGAGTAAATTCAGCATTACTATCTGTTAAATGAATGGCATAACTTTCTGTAGATCTTCCACATCTTAAAATCAAATCTCCATTTTTTACATCTTTCAATTTGATTTGTGTGATGTTTCTTTTTAAATGATTAAAATTTTTATAATTTATAGTTATAATAAAAGTACTGCTTAGTAAAATAAATACTATTATAATTACTAAAGTCGAGTATGAGCAATACTTTTTAATCATAGTAATTGATTTCGATTGAAATACTTAACAGCGATTAAATTAGTAGTAGTACTATAAAATTAGTGAGTTTATTTTAAAAATAGTTTTTAAAAGGTAAAAAGTATTTTTAAATCGTAAAAAAACTTCAAGAGTTAACTTGAAGTTTTTAAAGTTTTGGGATTAATTTAACTATTTTACTTTTGGAAATAGTATATTGTTTTCTAAATGAATATGTTGATACAAATCGTTGATAAATTCATCTAATTTATGATATAAAGCTTTGAAAGTATTACATGCCCATACAGGAGGTGTAAAGTTGTTACTTAATTCTTGAATTTTTTTAACAATAGTTCCAGCACTGTCATGTTCATCTTCTAAAATTGCAATAACATTTTTATCGTAGCTAAAATTAGGGTCTTTAAGTTTAGACTTTATAGCAGGGAATAAAATTGTTTCTTCTTTTTCTAAATGTGAAATTAATTCATTTGAAAGAGTAGTAAATAAATGATCAATTTCAATTGTTTCAGGAGCATGATGCCCATGTACACTTGCTACTTTTGTAGAAAACTCATTAATTATACTTAAATTTTCTTTAACATAAGTATGATGAACATTTACAATATAATCTGCTAAAAATTCAGGATTCCAGTCTTTAAAATTTAATGTAGGAGCATCATTTTTTGGAGTATTGGAAAGTAAATCGTTGATTACTTCATCTACATTTATATTTGCCTTAATACAAGCTTTTTCAACTGTTTTTCCACCTCCACAGCAAAAATCTAAATTGTATTTTTTGAAAACTGAAGCGGTACTTATATCATCGCTAACAATTTCAGCAATCGTTTTATTTTTTATATCTAACATTGTTGTAAAATTTATACTGCAAATATAGTAAAAAAATAATAAAAGACAAATAAGTCTTTTATTATTTAATCCAACAACAATCTAAATAGTCAGTTAGTATATGAAAGAGTAACCCTATTGCAATAATTCTAGTTTTGGATGGTGCTAGCATAAAAAAATATAAAACAATAGCGTAATTGGTATGTAAAGGATGAAAATTGATGCTACATCTATTAGGGCTAAAGATTGGAGTAGCAAATAAGTGGTCAATATCTATTAACATAGTTAGTATAAATATGAGCCAAGTGGTTTTCCATTTATCTTTAAAAAAAATAAAAGCAATAAAACCAGGAATTAAGAAATGCATTCCGTAGTGAGTAACAAACCTTAAAATTTCCAAATTAAAATGTTATGTTTTGATTTTCTAAATAATTTAATGCATTTGGACCTTCCATAAAAAGTAAGTCTAAGATACTTAAATTAGAAATAAATCCATGGTGTTGTTCAAATACTTGAATATATCTTGTTAAATTATATTCTTTTTGACCTTTTGCGATAGCTAGATTTCTAAAATCTTTTAAATCAGAATTTTTTATATATGCTGATGTGATTAATGTTGAAAGTTCTATTTGAAGTGCATCCATAATAATTTCATGACACTTTAAATTTAAGTCTAATAAAAAGGTGTATTTTTTTTCAAAAATTGGAGATAAATCGTCTATATAAAATTCAAAGAAAGGAGAGGAGTTATAAGCTGTTTTTAGGGTTTTTAAGTGGAGCTTATTCCAATCATCTTTATAATCTATTTTAATATCTTTAGTTTTTTGTTTTATTCCTTTTAAATGTTGAATTGGAACATTTAACAAGTGTTTGCCATTTGATGTATAAACATAACAACGATTTCTATAGGTCTGTTTTTGATAGTTATCTTCAACTTCAAAAACAATACCATTAGATTTTGAAATGGCTAGGTATTGAATTATTGGTGAAAAGTAAGTAGGTTGTATTAAAACCATTAAATAATAGTTATACTGTTTATTCTAAGTTTACGATTTAAGATCCTTCTTCTTTTTTACGTTTTCTGTAAGTGTTGTATCCAAACCAAAGGAGTAGGGCTCCTAAGAAATAATACAAATAAGAAACCGGTTTTCCACTACCATGAACTGTAGTAAATACACGTTCCCAACGTATTTTATTAGCTAAACCTTGAGCATTACCATCCCAACTCATCCAAATAAATACAGGCTTTCCAACTACATGGTCAAATGGAACATAACCCCAAGAACGAGCATCTTCAGAGTTATGTCTATTATCACCCATCATCCAATAATAATCTTGTTTAAATGTATAGGATGTCGTTAGTTGACCATTAATAAATATTTCATCTCCATTAATCGTTAGGTTATTTTTTTCGTAAACTTCAATAATTCTTTTATAAAAAGGTAACGATTTTTTATTTAGTTTAACTGTCTTACCTGCTTCTGGGATATAAATAGGTCCAAAATTATCTATAGACCAAGCATATTGTTTGTTATGTGGAAAAACACCAGATTCGTAGGTTCCTTTAGGAGTAATTTCTTTGTCAATACTTTTTACTAGCGGGTTGTTTTTTAGTTTAGCAGCATTTTCATCAGTTAAATTTAAAAGGTAATAATCTCCATAAAAACCACCTTCTGTAATATCATATCTACTTAAAGTAGTAGCACTTAATTGTCCGTTAGTAACTACTTTATGCATATATTGAGGTTTAGCTCTATCGGGAAGTATAGTTTTGTCACCATTAATGTAAATATAACCATCTTTAATTTCTAAAGAATCTCCAGGAATACCAACACAACGTTTTACATAATTTGATTTTTTGTCGATAGGTTTATCAATATGAATATTAGATGTATCAAAAAACCTTTGAACTGTATCTACAGGCCAATTAAAAACAACAATTTCATTTCGTTTAATTTTCTCAAAACCAGGAAGCCTAAAATAAGGCAATTGAGGTTTTTTTAAGTAGGAACGTAATTTGATAAAAGGTAAAGAATCATGTACCATTGGAGCAGCAATGGTTGTCATTGGAGTTCTAGCACCATAATGGAATTTACTTACAAATAAAAAGTCACCCACTAAAAGAGATTTCTCAAGCGATGATGTAGGTATGGTGTATGGTTGCATAAAATACGTATGCACTAAAGTTGCTGCAATAATTGCAAAAACTATAGAACTAACCCACTCACCAAGCTCTGTTCTCGATTTTAAGCTTCTATCTTCAATATAAGTAACATTAGCTAAATAATTAATGTAATAAGTGTAAAACCCTAAAGTTAAAACAGCTAAAAATGAATCTATAGTTGAATTTTTACCGAAACTTCGAATAGTTTCAATCCAAATTACAGGAAACATTAAAAGATTGATGATTGGAATAAATAGTAATACAATCCACCAAACAGGTCTGTTAATAATTTTCATAAGTACAATAGCATTGTATATTGGTACTATTGCTTCCCATGATTTTCTTCCTGCTTTTACATATAATTTCCAAGTTCCCAAAAAATGAATTAATTGAACTATTAAGAAAAAAATAAACCATTGAGTCATTGTCATAATAAAAATATTTTAAACTTTACTTACATCAAAATCATGTGTAAAGATGAGTATTATTTGTTTAAACCAAGAACATCTTTCATAGTAAAAACACCTGTTTTTCCTACAAGCCATTCTGCGGCTACAACTGCTCCTAAAGCAAAACCATCTCTATTGTGCGCTGTGTGTTTGATGTCTATTGTGTCAACTTTTGATTTGTATTTTATTGAATGTGTTCCAGGAACATCATCAATACGTTTTGCCACTATTGGTAATTCAGTTTCATTATTTGTTACATCTAATGTCCAACTATTTTTAGATGAATGTTTAATGATATCTTCAGCTAAAGTAATAGCTGTACCACTTGGAGCATCTAATTTTTTAGTATGATGAATTTCTTCTAATGATATTTGATAATCGTCTAAATGATGCATCATTTTAGCTAAATAATTATTTAATTCAAAAAAAATGTTTACACCTAAACTGTAATTAGAAGCATAAATAAAAGCCCCTTTTTGTTGTTTACAAATTGTTTTAGCTTCTTCAAATTTTGCCAACCACCCAGTTGTACCACTAACTACAGGTACATTGTTTTTGAAGCAATTTGTAATATTGTTGAAAGCTACAGAAGGAATGCTAAAATCTATGGCTACATCAGCTATGGTAATATCATAATTCTTTGTGTTTTCGTCTACTTTTAAAACAATTTCATGACCTTTTTGTAACGCAATTTGTTCAATTGTTTTACCCATTCTTCCATAACCTAAAAGTGCTATTTTCATTGTTAAAATTTAAAGTTTATAGATGCACCAACAATAGTTTTATTGGTGGCGGTATCTTTAATTAATTGAGGCTTTACCGAAAGGGCATCGTCAACATTATGTTGTAATAAGTGTGCATTTGTACTAGCCTCAACTACTTGTAATAAATATAAGCCAACGGTAACTAAAAGTGATAAATCTCGATCTTTTTTATAAGATTTTTGCGCCCTTACTAGAGCATCATCTGATAAGAGGATGTTACCATTTGTTCCGTCAAACTCGTGAGGTTTACCGTCAATAGACAACTTATAGGCATTTCTTGCCCTTTTATAATTGGTATTATTGTCACTATAAAAGTAAATTCCTGAGCCTAAGGCAGCATATATAATAGGTATTTTCCAATACTTTTTATTGTAAGCCTGTCCTAATCCTGGTAAAACAGCCGAGTAAAAAGCAGCAGTAGCTGGTGCTAGAGGTTTAAATTCTTTGGATATACTTCCAAATTTATTTTTTATTTTTAAGGTGTCAGTCACTTCTTGAGAGTGAATTGCTAGCACTCCAAAGCTAAATAAAATTAAAAATAAATACAGCTGTTTTTTTAACACTATTGTAGTAATTTTTTTAACCTGTTAAAATCTTCTTCTGAATGAAAAGGAATGATAATCTTCCCTTTGTCGTTTCCAGATATTTTAACGTCGATTTTATGTCCAAAGTATTCGCTAAACGTTTTAATTCCTTTACTAACATATTTAGGAACTTCAACATCTTTACTGTTGGCTTTAGGTTTTGTTGAGCCTCCTTCTTTTAAAGCTTTTACCAATTGCTCTGTTTGCCGAACAGATAATTTTTGTTGAATTATTTTTTCGTAAATACTTAATTGATCTTCTGTATCTTCAATGTTTATAAGTGCTCTTCCATGTCCCATAGACAAAAAACCATCGCGCATGCCAGTTTGAATAATTGGATCTAATTTTAATAAGCGTAAATAGTTAGTTATGGTAGAACGTTTTTTTCCAACGCGTTGACTCATTTCTTCTTGTGTTAAATCAATTTCGTCAATTAAACGTTGATATGAAAGTGCTACTTCAATAGGGTCTAAATCTTTACGTTGAATATTTTCAACCAATGCCATTTCCAACATTTCTTGGTCATTGGCAATTCTAATATAAGCTGGAATAGTTTTATTTCCTATTAGTTTAGAGGCTCTAAATCGTCTTTCACCAGAAACTAATTGAAACTTATTTCCATCTAATTTACGAACTGTAATAGGTTGAATTACACCTAACTCTTTTATTGAACTAGCCAATTCACGAAGCGCTTCTTCATTAAAATAACTTCTTGGTTGGTAGGGATTTACTTCAATTGTGTCTAATTCAATTTCAATAATATTTCCAACAACCTTATCAGCATTTTTATCGTTTGCAGAAGTGATATCTGAACTCGTTTCTTTTAATAAGGCAGATAACCCTCTTCCAAGCGCTTGTTTTTTAGTAGCTTTTGCCATCCTTATTATGATTTTTTAATATTTCGTTTGCTAAGTTAATATAATTTACGGCACCTTTACTAGTAGCATCATAAGCAATAATACTTTCGCCATAACTTGGTGCTTCACTTAATCGAACATTTCTTTGTATAATGGTTTTAAATACCATGTTTTGGAAATGTTTTTTAACTTCTTCAACAACTTGATTAGATAAACGCAAACGAGAATCGTACATGGTTAATAATAACCCTTCAATATCTAAATCAGGATTATGAATTTTTTGAACACTTTTAATGGTATTCAATAATTTCCCTAAACCTTCTAATGCAAAGTATTCGCATTGTATTGGTATTATTACTGAATCGGAAGCTACCAATGCATTTAACGTTATTAACCCAAGTGAAGGGGCGCAGTCTATTAAAATATAATCATAATCATTTTTAATTTCCTGAAGAACCTCTTTTAACATATATTCACGTTGGTCTTTATCTACTAATTCAATTTCTATTGCAACTAAATCAATATGCGCAGGTATTAAGTCTACATTAGGTGAATTTGTTTGAATTATAGCATTTTTAGCTGAAATGGCATGTTCAAGTAATTGGTAAGTTCCCAATTCAACTTCTTCAACATCTACACCAAGTCCAGAGGAAGCGTTAGCTTGAGGATCGGCATCAATAAGTAATACTTTTTTTTCTAATACACCTAAGGCTGCAGCTAAATTAACGGTTGTAGTAGTTTTTCCAACACCACCCTTTTGATTTGCAACTGCGATTATTTTTCCCATAAAAGAAATACGAATTATTTAAGATGTAAAAATACAATTATTTATGGTTTTTAAAAGGGAATAATGTTAACAAACCTATAAAAAGAAAAAGGCTTGTTAAATAGTAGGGCTACTCTTTGTTTCAATTAAAATGAAGTTAAAGAAGCGCTTAAAATCAGTCTAATAAATGCGGTGGTAAATAAATGACTAATTTAAACTATTGAACAAGCCTTTTTAAATGACTAGTTTTTAAATGGAATATTCTCTAAAATTGTTAATAAGAATTTCCAAAATTTTTGAGTAGATTTAATATTCGCTCTTTCATCAGGAGAATGGGCTCCTTGTATAGTAGGGCCAAAAGAAATCATATCCATTTCAGGGTAATTGGTTCCTAAAATACCACATTCTAAACCAGCATGACAAGCAACAACATCAGCTTTACTATCAAATAATTTTTCATAAGTATCTGTTAATACTTTTAAAATTGGTGAATTTACATTTGGTTTCCATCCTGGGTATGATCCAGACATGGTAACTGTATAACCAGCCAATTCAAATGTTGCTTTTAATGCATTAGCCAAATCAAATTTTGAAGTTTCTACAGATGAACGTGTTAAACACATAATTTTGATGTCTTCATCTTTAACAATTACTCTAGCGATATTGTTTGAAGTTTCTACAAGCCCTTCCATATCATTACTCATACGATAAACTCCATTATGAGCTGCGTATAAAGTGTTTAATAATGTAGTTTGACTAATAACCGTCATCACTCTTTCAGGTGTTTTTATTTTTGAAAGAGTTATTTCTAAATTAGGATCAACTGTTTTAAATTCAGTTTTAATTTCCTTTGTTACTTTTTTAATTTTTTTTAAGAATGCATCTTTTTTAGATTCATATACAGAAACTATTGCAAAACTTTCTCTTGGAATAGCATTTCTTAAGCTACCTCCATTGATTTCAGAAATTCTTGAAAAATCTAAAGTTTCATAAAGCAAACGATTCATTATTTTATTGGCATTTCCCAAACCTTTATGAATATCCATTCCTGAATGTCCTCCATTTAAACCTGTTACAGAAATGCTATATCCAACACTGTTAGATGGTGAATGTACTTCGTTATAAGTATTTTCAGCAGTTATATCAATTCCACCTGCACAACCTATATCAATTTCATCATCTTCTTCTGTATCTAGATTTAATAGTATTTCACCGTTTAAATATCCTTCTTCAAGCCCTTTAGCACCAGTCATACCAGTTTCTTCATCAATAGTGAACAGTGCTTCAATAGTAGGGTGTTGAATGTTAGTAGAAGCTAAAACACTCATAATAGCCGCAACACCTAAACCGTTGTCTGCACCCAAGGTTGTTCCTTCAGCTTTTACCCAATCTCCATCAATTATCATTTTAATACCTTCTGTATCAAAATCAAAATTGGTATCGGCATTTTTTTGATGTACCATGTCTAAATGTGATTGCATCACCACCGTTTTTCTAGTTTCCATACCTTTTGAGGCTGGTTTTTTGATAATAACGTTTCCTACAGGGTCAACAACAGTTTCAAGGTTTAATTTTTTTCCAAAATCAACCATAAATTCAATTACACGTTCTTCTTTTTTAGAACCTCTAGGAACTGCATTTAAGTCTGCAAAATTGTTCCATAGTGCGGTTGGTTCAAGTGCTCTAATATCTTTACTCATGATTTAATTTATTTTTTTGATTTTAATTTTAATTTATATTATTTCTATAATGGTTTCATTCAAAGGTTTTCTAACCTTTTTCATTTCACTCATAATATCATCATCAGCTCTATATCCAACAGGGAGCATTAAAACTGATTTTAGTTTTTTTTCTGTTAAGTTTAATAACTTATCTACTTTTTCAGGAATAAATCCTTCCAAAGGACAAGCATCAATTTTTTCTACAGCACAAACGGTCATTAAATTCCCTAAGATAATATAGGTTTGGTAAATGGCGGAAAGTTGTTTTTCTTCAATTGTTTTATTTTCATACATTTGAAGTAGCTGTTTTCTAAATTTTGAAATAGTAGCCTCACTAACATTTCTAGTTTCTTTTTCTAAATCAAAATAAGCATTGATATCTTCCGAAGTTGTATCGGTATCTATACAAAGAATGAGTAGGTGTGAAGCATCTGCAACTTGACGTTGAAAGTAAGAGAGTTCTACAAATTTTTCTTGGAGTTCTTTATTTTCAATTACAATCATTTTTACAGGTTGTAATCCAAAAGAAGTTGCTGTTAGGTTAAAGGCATTTTTAAGTACTTCAACTTGTTTATTTGATAGTTTTTTTGAAGGATCAAACTTTTTGGTAGCATATCTCCATTTTAAACTATTTATAATATCCATGTTACTAATTTTTATTCTTAATTCTTACAAAATTACTTTAAAAATATTGAAAAACAGGTAAGTTACGACTTCAATTTTTTTAACTAAAAGTTAATTTATATTTTTAGGAATAAAATAAACGCTATGAAAGAAAATTTACTTCATTTTATATGGAAGTTGAAGCTATTTCCGACTTCTAAAATTAAAACAACAAGTGGAGAATTGTTAGAAATAAAGTCTTCGGGATTACTAAATTATAATTCTGGACCAGACTTTTTGAATGCTCAAATTAGAATACAAGATCAGCTTTGGGCTGGAAATGTAGAAATTCATTTAAAATCATCAGATTGGTACATTCATCGTCATGAAAAAGATGAAAGCTATGATTCAGTGATTTTACATGTGGTTTGGGAACACGATGTTACAATTTTTAGAAAATCTAACAAAACAATTCCTACTTTAGAATTGAAAAATTATATTTCAAAAGAGTTGTTAGAGAATTATCAAAAATTATTTAGTACGCCTAAAAAATGGATTAATTGTGAACAGGAAATAAATAGGATTGATTCATTTATTTTAGAACATTGGTATGAGCGATTGTATTTTGAACGTTTAGAACAAAAGTCTGTACAAGTTCAAGATATATTCATAAAAACAAATAATAATTGGGAAGCCACTTTATTTAGTTTGTTAGCTAAAAGTTTTGGTTTAAATGTGAATGGCGAGGCTTTTTTAAACCTGGCTTTATCGGTTGATTTTACTACTGTAAGAAAGGTTTCTAATAACTTAAACCAGTTTGAAGCGCTGTTATTTGGGCAAGCAGGTTTATTGTTCGATAACATTGAATCTAATTATTTTTTAAATTTAAAAGAAGAGTTTAAATACTTGCAAACTAAGTTTAAATTAGAACCAATATCAAAAAATCAAATTCAATTTTTTAGGTTACGCCCCAATAATTTTCCTACCATAAGAATTTCTCAACTTTCGCAATTATACCATACACATCAAAATTTATTTTCAAAAGTTATAGAAAATGAAAAATTAGAGGAATTTTACGAATTGTTTTCAGTTTCAGCATCAACTTTTTGGGAAACGCATTATACATTTTCTAAAGAATCTAAAAAAAGTATAAAAAAAATCACTAAACCATTTATAGATTTGGTATTGATAAATACAGTAATACCCATTAAATTTTGGTATTTAAAAAGTTTGGGTAAAAATGATTTTAGTCCTCTATTACAGCTAATTCAACAAATGAAACCTGAAAAAAATAGTATTATATCAAACTTTAATATGTTAAAGGTTAAAAGCGATAATGCATTTAAAACACAAGCCTTGTTACAATTAAAAAATGAATATTGTTCTAAACAACGTTGTTTAGAATGTTCTATTGGAAAAGAATTACTTAAAAATTAGTTTTTTGGATACCAATTTCGTAAGCGTACTTCAATGTTTTTATTTTTGCTATTTACTAATTTTTTAAATTCCGCAATGTCACTTAAACCATCAGTTCCCCTGTAATGATATGGATATACAACTTTTGGTTGAAATTCTAAAACAGCACTTGCAGCCTGATTGATGTCCATTGTGTAAGGTAAATTCATGCAAATAAAAGCAATATCTATATGTTGTAAAGTTCTCATTTCGGGAATATCTTCGGTATCTCCAGAAATGTACAGTTGTTTATCATCAATACTTAAAACATAGCCATTTCCTCTACCTTTAGGATGTTTAGAATTTTCAATCTCAGGTAAATTGTACATTGCAATTGCTTTAAAAAAAATGTTTAATCTATGGATACCTTGTCCATTTTTCAGTACCTCTACTTTAGAAATCAACCTTTTGGGTAATTTTGAAGCAACTTCTTTTGGAGTAATAAATATTGTGTTTGAAGTATCAATAACATCTAATGTTTTATGGTCTAAATGATCTCCATGAATATCAGTTATCAACACAATATCAGGAGATTTAAAGCTTTTATATAAGTCTGAACCACCATAAGGATCAACATAAACAGTTGTATTGTTATAAGTTAATACCAAGCTTCCATGTAAAATAGGATGAACTTTAATGATACCATTTTGTGTTTTAAATTCATCAATTTCATTTTTTTGACTCCAAATGAAAGAAACTGTAAATATGAATACGATTGTTAAAATACCTTTTAATTTCATAGGTGGATGTTTTAAATTTTAAAGAACAAAAATTCTGCTATTTAATATTAAAATTTATAGCGTTATAAATATACTATTAATTTAATTACTACTACTTTTGCATATGTTTTTATGTGCTAAAATGGATACATTCTTTTAAATATTTAAAAATGAAATTTTCCTTTAAATTCCCTTCTCCTTATACCGTTTTAATGATTGCTATTATGCTAAGTGCTATAGCAACTTGGCTTTTACCTGCAGGATCTTACGATACATTATCATACAATTCAAACACTAATGAATTCACCATTAATTCTGAGGTAAAACAAGAAAGTATTGCAGCTACTCAAAAGGTTTTAGATGATCATAATATTTTAATCTCTTTAGATAAATTTAAAGAAGGTAAAATTAAAAAGGCAATTTCTATACCAGGAACTTATAAAGAAGTAGCCTCAAAACCACAAGGAATTTTAGAAATTATATATGCTCCAATTAAAGGTATTTATGAAGCAATTGATGTAATTTTATTTGTTCTTATTATAGGAGGTTTTATAGGGGTTTTTAATAATTCAGGAGCTTTTAATGAAGGAGTTGGGTTTTTAGCAAGCAAATTAAAAGGAAGGGAAAGTGTTTTAATTATTATTGTTACCTCTTTAATTGCAGTTGGAGGAACTACTTTTGGTTTAGCTGAAGAAACGTTAGCTTTTTATCCAATTTTAGTTCCTGTTTTTTTGGCGGCCGGTTACGATTTAATTGTGCCAGTTGCAGTAATTTATATAGGATCCTCAATAGGAACTATGGCATCTACAGTAAATCCATTTTCAACCATTATAGCCTCAGACGCAGCTGGTGTAAATTGGACGATTGGAATTTATAGTAGGGTAGCTATGTTAATTTTAGGACTGGTGGTTTGTATTTGGTATATTATGAGATATGCAAAAAAAGTTAAAGATGACCCCACAAAATCTCTACTATATGGTTCAAAACTAGAAAACCCATTTACCAAGGTTACTGAAACTGAATCTACAAATAAACTAAAAGGAATAACCAAAGTATTGTTAAGCCTGTTTGCATTAACATTTGCAGTAATGATATACGGAGTGTCAGTTTTGGGTTGGTGGTTTCAGGAAATGACGGCGTTATTTTTAGTTGCAGCTATATTAATAGCAGTTTTACAAAGAGTTGGAGAGCAAAATTTTATTAAAGAATTTATTAATGGAGCTAAAGATTTACTTGGAGTGTCATTTATTATAGGAATTGCTAGAGGAGTTACTTTTGTTTTAAATGAAGGGCAAATTTCAGATACCATTTTATTTTATGCTACAAACTTAGTAGAAGGAATGCCTCCTGGAATATTTTTGCCAATTTTAATGATGGTATTTTTTGTACTTACTTTATTTATATCCTCCTCTTCAGGAATGGCTGTAGTTACCATGCCAATTATGAGTTCTTTGGCTCCAGTAGTTGGGGTTCCTCCCGAAGAAATTGTAAATACTTATTTATTTGGAATGGGATTAATGAGTTTTATTACACCAACAGGATTAATTTTACCATCATTAGCAATGGTAAACGTTAATTATAATACTTGGTTAAAGTTTATTTGGCCTTTATTAACGTTGCTAGGTTTGCTATCCTTTTTGATTCTTTGGGGTGGGTTGTTAATCTAAAGATTTAAAATAATCTTTTACCCAAGCAACTATTTGATTTTCAGTTAAATAATTTACGCTAGAAACTCCAGCTAGTTTGTGGGTTAATTGCATATTATTTCTAATTTCTTTTTCAAAAATATTTTTCATTTTTGAAGGGCCAAAAACAACAACAGAATCACAAGTTTCAATTTCTTTTAATAAACTTTTTAGAAATTGATTGGTCATTTGAATGCGTTTGTTTTCTCTGTTTTTTTCGTATGTTAAATATTGACCTCCAAATCTTCCATATTTTTTAGTTTCTCCTTCAACTCTTTCACGAGTTTCAATATTAGATTCAATAGTTTTAAAAGTGTGTGAATTGTTAGAAAGTCTAATTACAAAAGCGTGTTTGGTATCTATCCAAATTCCAATGTTTTTTTTCATAATAGAAGTTTTTAATGATGAAACAATTGGGGCAATAAAGCTTATTTGTATGCATATATAAAATTACAAAAAAAATAAACGAAAAGGTTAAAAAAATAAAAAAAGATACAACGAATTTGTTGTATCTTTTTAACGCGTAATTAAATTGATTGAATTTTAAAATTAAAAACAATAGCTGTTTTCAGTAATTACTTTTTCAGCAATTATTTTTCTTAAAGCTATAGGGTTAGGGTTGTTAGTGTACTTGGTAAAACGCTTTAATCCCATTAATAACATACGTAGTTCGTCACCTTCGGCAAAATATACGATAGCTTCTTTCCCCATTGTTGCTGATTTTTCTACGGCATTAAATAGATTTAATTTTGCCATAGCTATTTGACATTCAGCTTCTTTTTCTGAAGTTAATTTTGCAACTTTTTCAGCTTTTAAAATAGCAGATTCAGCCATATAAACTTCAATCATTACTTCAGCAGCAGCCAAAATTAATTGTTGATGATTTTCTAGATCCATACCATATGTTTGAACTGCTTTTCCAGAAATCATTAAAAAGGCTTTTTTTAATTTAGCAATCATTTCTTTTTCTTCTGAAAATAAAACAGTATAATCTGGCGTGTCAAATGAAGGTATTCCCAACAAGCTATTTCCAACTTCCATAGCTGGAGTTAATAAATCAATTTCACCTTTCATAGCTTTTTTAAGTAGCATTCCAACAGTTAAAAGTCTGTTTATTTCGTTGGTTCCTTCATAAATTCTAGTAATTCTAGCATCTCTCCATGCACTTTCCATTGGAGTGTCTTTTGAAAATCCCATTCCGCCAAAAATTTGAATTCCTTCATCAGAAACAAATTGAGAAACTTCTGACCCAAATACTTTTATAATAGCACATTCAATAGCATATTCTTGAAAAGCTGCTAGTTCTGCATCTTGGTGCGATTTCCCTTCAGCTAAGCCAGCATCAATCATATTTTGTATGTCTTTTGCAGCTCTATAGCAACCAGCATCAATTGTAAATGTTTTGGCACTCATTTCAGCATATTTTTTTTGAATTGCTCCAAAATTTGATATGGCGGTTTTAAATTGTTTACGCTCATTACCATATTTAACTGATTCTGTGATAATTCTTCTACTAGCATCTAAACAAGCAGCCCCTAATTTTATACGACCCACATTTAAAGAGTTCATGGCAATTTTAAACCCTTTTCCTCTATCGGATAACATGTTTTCTACTGGAATTAACGTGTCACTAAAAAACACTTGACGGGTTGAAGAAGAGGTAATTCCTAATTTTTTTTCTTCCTCCCCTAGGGTTACACCATTTGGATTGTTTTTGTCAAATTCCATAATAAATGCAGTGATATTTTTATCATCCTCTATACGTGCAAAAACGATAAATATTTCGGCAAAACCTGCATTTGAGATCCACATTTTTTGTCCGTTAATTTTGTAATGTTTACCATCAGCTGTTAATTCAGCTGTTGTTTTTCCAGAATTTGCATCACTTCCAGCATCTGGTTCGGTTAAACAATATGCGCCAAATTTTTGACCAGAAGTTAATAATGGTAAATATTTTTGTTTTTGTTCTTCGGTTCCGTATAAAAATATTGGCATAGTACCAATTCCTGTATGTGCACCAAAAGCAGTTCCCAATGATCCGGTTGCTGATGAAATATAATCAGTTACTAACATAGTAGAAACAAACCCCATTCCAATTCCACCATATTGCTCGGGTATTGATACTCCTAAAAAGCCCATTTCTCCAGCTTTACGCATCACTTCTTCAGTTAATGCATAATCTTTATTTTCAAAACGTTCTTTATGAGGCCAAACTTCGCGATCTATAAATTCGATAACCGCTTCTTTCATCATTTTTTGTTCTTCATTAAATTCTTCAGATACGAAGATATCTTCCGATTTAATTTCTTTTATTAGGAATTCTCCTCCTTTTATTGTTGCCATTATTCTGATAGGTTTTGATTTTAATATTTTATTTTAAAAGTTCATAAACACCTGCGGCACCTTGCCCAGTACCTACACACATAGTTACTATTCCGTATTTGTTTTTTCTTTTTTTCATTTCGTTGAACAACTGCACTGAAAGTTTAGCCCCTGTACAACCAAGAGGGTGTCCTAAGGCAATAGCTCCACCATTTACATTCACAATATCTTGATTAATGTTAAGCTCTCTCATTACTGCCAAAGATTGGGAAGCAAATGCTTCGTTTAATTCAATTAAATCGATATCATTTAAAGTTAAATTTGCTTGTTTTAATGCTTTTGGAATTGCTTTTACAGGACCAATTCCCATAATGCGTGGTTCTACACCTACAGCAGCAAAAGAAACCATACGTGCTATGGGTTCAATATTTAATTCTTTTACCATTTCTTCACTCATCACCAATAAAAAAGCAGCGCCATCACTCATTTGAGAGGAGTTGCCAGCGGTTACACTGCCTCCTTGAGCAAAAACAGGACGTAATTTAGAAAGTGCTTCTATTGAGGTTCCTTTACGTGGACCCTCATCTACAGAAACCGTATAATTTTTAGTTTGTTTTTTACCATTTTCATCTAAAAATATATTTTCAACGGTTATAGGAACAATATCTTCTTTAAATCTATTTTCAGCTTGAGCTTTTAATGCTTTCATATGTGAATTATAAGAAAATTCATCTTGGTCTTCACGTGAAACTTTAAACTGTTGAGCAACAGCTTCTGCAGTTAACCCCATTCCCCAATAATAATCTTCATGACCTTCTTTGGCTGATTTGTAATTTGGGACAGGACGGTAACCACCCATAGGAATATAGCTCATACTTTCAACGCCACCAGCGATGATACAATCTGCCATTCCAGATTGAATTTTAGCAACTGCAATACTCACAGTTTCTAATCCTGATGCACAATATCTATTCACAGTCATTCCAGGGACATCTTCAATTTTTAGTCCCATTAACGAGATTAAACGCCCCATATTTAAACCTTGTTCAGCCTCAGGCATGGCATTTCCAACAATAACATCATCAATTCTTTTTTTATCTAATTGAGGTATATCTTTTAATAAATGTTCTATGGTTTCTGCTGCCAATTCATCAGGTCTTTTAAATCTAAAAACTCCTCTAGGTGCCTTACCTACCGCTGTTCTATATCCTTGTACTATATATGCTGTTTTCATTTTTTTAGTTTCTTAGTGGTTTACCTGTTTTTAACATATGTTCTATGCGTTCTAACGTTTTTCTTTCTGTACACAAACTCATAAAAGCTTCACGTTCAATGTCTAATAAATATTGCTCAGATACGTAAGTTGGTTCCGATAAATCTCCACCAGCCATTACATATCCTAATTTATTGGCAATTTTTTTATCGTGTTCAGAAGCATAATGGCCTTTTTCTAAGCTATCAGTTCCAACTAAAAACATACCCAATGCTTGTTGACCATAAACCAATACTTTTTTTGGTACAGGTTGTGTATAGCCATCTTCCAATAGTTGAATTGCATGACGTTTAGCTGTTGCAATTTGTCGGTCTTTATTAACAACAACAATGTCTTTATATTCTTTTAAGAAGCCTAAATCATATCCTTCGTATGCAGAAGTTGCCACTTTAGCCATGGCTACATTAATGAAGTAATCGCGAAGTTTATTTAATTTTACATCATCTTTTAAAACCCCTTCCGAGGCTCTTAAAGCCATTTCTTTAGAACCTGCTCCACCTGGTATAATTCCTACGCCAAATTCTACTAAACCTATATAAGTTTCTGCAGCAGCTACTACTTTATCTGCGTGCATACTTAATTCGCAACCACCACCAAAAGTATAGCCGTGTGGAGCAATTATAGTTGGACAAGATGAATAGCGCAGTCGCATTACTGTGTCTTGGAAATATTTAATTGAGAAATTTAATTCATCGTACTCTTGTTCTACAGCCATCATAAAAACCATTGCTAAATTAGCGCCTACGGTAAAATTAGCTGCTTGGTTTCCAAGAATTACAGCTTCGTATTCAGTTTCAGCCAAATCAATTCCTTTGTTGATTGCTTGTAAAACTTCACCTCCAAGCGTATTCATTTTAGATTGGAATTCTACATTTAAAACACCATCGCCTAAATGTTGAATAGATGCACCTGAATTAGACCAAATTGTTTTTGCTTCGCGAATATTATCGAGAATAATAAAGCTATCTTGACCAGGGATTTTTTCTTGTTTTTTTGAAGGAATTGAATAATAGTATTTAGTACCTTCTTTAACTGAATAGAAAGATGTATTTCCACTAGCAATCATATCAGTTATCCAATTTGCTATAGGAATATTTTCAGCTTGCATTAATTCAATCCCTTTTTCAACACCTATGGCGTCCCAAATTTGGAAAGGACCGTGTTCCCAACCAAAGCCAGCTTTCATAGCGTCATCTAATCTGTATAATTCATCAGAAATTTCAGGGATTCTATTTTGAACATAGCCAAACATAGCGGCGAAATTTTTTCTGTAAAACTCACCTGCTTTGTCTTTTCCTTTGATTAAAACTTTAAAACGATCAATAACTTTATCAATGGTTTTTGTTAATTCTAAAGTTGCAAATTTGGCTCTTTTATTTGGACGGTATTCTAAGGTGTCTAAATCTAAAGATTGAATTGATTTTTTTCCATTTTCAACAACTTTTTTATAAAATCCTTGACCTGTTTTGCTTCCTAACCATTTGTTCTCCATCATTTTATCAATAAATTCAGGAAGTTTAAATAGTTCGTGTGCTTCATCATTTGGACAATTTTCATAAATTCCATTTGCCACATGAACCAAGGTATCTAAACCAACAACATCAACAGTCCTAAATGTTGCAGATTTTGGACGACCAATCACTGGCCCTGTTAATTTATCGACTTCTTCTATGGTTAAGCCTAATTCTTTTACTTGATGAAACAAACTCATAATTCCAAAAATACCAATTCGGTTTCCAATAAAAGCAGGAGTATCTTTTGCTAAAACAGAAGTTTTTCCCAAGAATTTTTCACCATACATCATTAAAAAGTCGGTAACTTCTTGATTGCAGTTTGGTCCTGGAACTACTTCAAATAATTTTAAATAGCGTGGTGGATTAAAAAAGTGAGTTACAGCAAAATGTTTTTGAAAATCTTCGCTTCTACCTTCATTCATTTGACTGATTGGAATTCCAGAAGTGTTTGAGGTAACTAATGTTCCTTTTGTTCTATATTTTTCAATTTTTTCAAAAACTAGTTTTTTAATGTCTAGTCGTTCAACCACCACTTCAAGTACCCAATCTACATCTTTAATTTTATGTAGATCATCTTCTAAATTTCCTGTTGAAATTCTGTCAGCAAATTTTTGATTGTAAATAGGAGATGGTTTAGACTTTAATGAAGCTTTTAAGCTGTCATTTACTAAGCGGTTTCTAACAGCTTTATTTTCAAGTGTTAGTCCTTTAGCTTTTTCTGTATCTGTTAATTCACGGGGAATAATGTCGAGTAATAAAACTTCAACACCAATATTTGCGAAATGACATGCAATGCCTGATCCCATAATTCCGGAACCAATAACGGCTACTTTTTTAATACGTCTTTTCATTATTTTGATTTTTTATTTAGTTGGTTCATGTTCAAAAATTGATTTTTCAGCAATTAACTTATTGATGGTTTGGGTAACTTCAAAAAAATGTTTAATTTTTTCTTCAGACACGTGTTGTTTTACAACTTTATTAAATTGAATTACGTGTTCTCTAGAAATATTTCTTTTTTCTATTCCAAACGCTGTTAGTTTAATTAAAACACCTCTTCCATCATCTGGATTTTTTTCTCTGTAAATAGCACCTTTTTCTTCCATGTTTTTTAAAATACGAGAAAGACTGGTAGGTTCCATTCCCATTTGTGGACCTAAAGCAGTTGATGGAGTTCCGTTTTCAATGTCTACATTTAATAAAACAAAAGCCATTGCCATGGTACTGTCATGTTTTACCGCTTGTTCGTTATACATCTTAGCTACTGATTGCCAGGTAGCTCTGAGTACATGATCTATTGTTTGTTCTTTTTGCATTTCTCAAATATATAAAAAAATACTATGCACGCATAATAAATATTTAAAAATTATTTGTTAAATTATTTTACTTGTTTATTTTAAAAAAAAAGGATAAGTTTAAAACACTAATCACAAACCATAAAACAATGAAAGCAAAAGAACTAATAGGAAAAATTATTATTCAGGAAAATATTGATACTGTTGATGAAAATAAAATACCAAAAACTTTTGTAATCAATGTTCCAGATCCATACGAATCTTATTATAGTCGTTTTACAGATATCAATAAGCCAATTTCAATTATTTTTGTTACAAAGAACCCAACGTCGTTTGAAAATATTTTAAGAGCTACTAAAAAAATTAATGAAGCGTATCATTTAGAATTAGATGCAGCAAAATGTGAAGTTACTATAGACTCAAGGAAGCTAAATGGAATAAGAGTTAAAGGAATTAATAGATATACGGAGATTGGCGAAATTCAACAACATTATGCAGATGAAGGATATGAGTTTGCCAAAAGTGAAAAGTTTACAGATGTTGATTCTTTAATAAGAATAAATAAGTTTTTTAATGTAATAGAACTAGAAAATGGTATTTATCAAGACCATCATGAAAATGATGTGTACTATATAGAAGTCCCTAGGTTAATGAGTTGGAGTGAGTTTAGAACCATTACTTTTGAAGTTAAAAATAACATGACTGATAAAAATTATGATATCGCCAAAGGAATATTTTACACCAATGGAGGTATTACAGAAATGTTAAGGATAGTTAAACCCAAAGCTACCATAGAACTCCTAAAAATAATTCAACAAAAATATATTGATAAACTTGATTAATTTTTTAAAAGATTAATTAAATATCTAACAAAATAAATCTATTTTCGTTTCGAAAAACAAAAAATTTAGAATGGAAAATGTATTAACGGTTGAAAATGTAAGTAAAAATTATGGGAATTTTACTGCATTAAACAACGTTTCTATCTCAGTACCAAAGGGTAGTGTATTTGGGCTATTGGGACCAAATGGTGCTGGTAAAACATCCTTAATTAGAATTATCAATCAAATTACTTTGCCAGATAGTGGAACTATTTATTTAGGAGGTGAAAAATTGCAACCTCAACACGTACATCAAATAGGCTACTTACCTGAAGAAAGAGGCTTATATAAAAGCATGAAAGTTGGTGAGCAGGCTTTATACTTGGCACAATTAAAAGGATTAAGCAAATCTGAAGCAAAAAAGAAATTGCAATTATGGTTTGAAAAATTTGATATTTCCAATTGGTGGGATAAAAAAATTCAAGAACTTTCAAAAGGAATGGCACAAAAGGTTCAATTTATTGTAACTGTTTTGCACTCACCAAAATTGTTGATTTTTGATGAGCCTTTTAGTGGTTTCGACCCTATAAATGCTAATTTAATTAAAGATGAAATTTTAAAATTAAGAGATGAAGGTGCGAGCATCATATTTTCAACACATAGAATGGAGTCTGTTGAAGAATTATGCGATAATATTGCATTGATTAATAAGTCGAATAAAATATTAGATGGAAAATTAATTGATATCAAAAAGCAATATAGAACCAATCAGTTTGAAGTGGGACTTTTAAGTAATAAAAACACTAAAGAAGTATTATTAAATCAAGTAAAAGAACACTTTAATGTTGAAACAGCAGCTACTAAATCTTTTTACAATGATTTAAGGTTAATTGTTAGTTTGAAGAACAGTGAAACTTCTACAGATTTGATTAATTTTTTAAATGATAAAGCTCAAATCAATCATTTTACAGAAATAATTCCAAGTACAAACGATATATTTATAAAAGCAGTTGGCGATAATGAATAAGTTAAAATTAATAATTAAAAGAGAGTTTTTAGCAAAGGTTAAAAACAAATCATTTATTGTAATGACTATTTTGAGCCCGCTTTTAATGGTTGGACTTTTTATGTTAATTATTTTTTTAAATCAAAAAAATAGTGAAGAAATACGTACCGTTGCTTTTGTTGATGACTCACAATTACTAACCGCAGTTTTTAAAGATACTGATAAAACAAAATATGTTGATTTAACAGCTATTGGATTAGAAGAAGCAAGAAAGCAAACAGAAAACTCTTATTACGGAATACTTTATATTCCTAAAAGTGATACGTTAGAAAACCTTTCCAAAGGTATTTTATTCTATTCTGAAGATTCTCCAAGTTTAAACTTAATAAGTGCTATTGAAAATAAACTTGAAAAAAAAATTAGAGATTTAAAAATTGAACAATTAAACATAGATATTAACCAAGTTAAAAGCGCTGAAACAGATGTAGAAATTACTTCCGAAAATTTTTCAGGAGAAAAATCTTCAAAAATAGGAAGCATTTTAAAAATGATAACCGGTGGCGGATTTGGATATTTAATATTCATGTTTATTATTATTTATGGCACTTCAGTTATGCGAAGTGTAATTGAAGAAAAAACCAGTAGAATTATTGAGGTAATTATTTCTTCAGTAAAACCATTTCAATTAATGCTGGGCAAAATATTAGGAAATGCTTTAGCAGGAGTTTTACAATTTATTATATGGATGGTTTCTGCAGGGTTTTTAATGTTTGTTATAGCCTCTGTTTTTGGTTTAGAGTCAGCAAGTTCTAGTTCAGCTATGGGACAAATGAATCCAGAAATGGTACAACAAGTTCAAGAAACAGCAATGAGTGAATTGCAGTTAGCATTTTTGGAGGTTAAAAACTTACCAATTTTAACCATATTTTTTTCGTTTATAGTATATTTTATTGGAGGTTATTTAATTTATAGCTCTATTTATGCAGCCATTGGAGCGGCAGTTGATAGTGAAACCGATACGCAACAATTTATGATGCCAGTAATGCTTCCATTAATTATTGCAATTTATGTTGGTTTCTCTGTAATAGAAAATCCACATGGACCAATAGCTTTAGGGTTTTCATTATTTCCATTAACATCGCCAATTGTAATGTTAATGAGAATTCCTTTTGGGGTACCATGGTGGCAAATTTTAACATCTATGATATTGCTGATAGGAACTTTTATTTTAATTGTTTGGTTTGCAGCAAAAATATATAGAGTGGGAATTTTAATGTATGGAAAAAAACCTACTTATAAAGATTTATATAAGTGGTTGAGATATTAATTTTTTAATTTAAATTTTTTTAAATGAAGAAGTTACTTGAAATTTTAAACTATGAATTTACATTTAGTAAAGATGTTCATATTTCAGTTAAAGCAATTATTATAGTTATTGTTGCATTAATTGTAACCTCACTTGTGTTAAAATTAATTAGAAAATTAATTACAAGAAAACTACCAGATGATGACAAAGTAAAATTTGTATCCTTGTTTTCATATAGCAAATGGTTTATTTATGTGATAATTATTTTAATGACATTTCACAATATTGGTATTAATGTAACAGCAATTTTTGCTGCCTCTGCAGCTTTACTAGTTGGTGTTGGTTTGGCATTACAAACGTTATTTCAAGATATTATTTCAGGTATATTTATCTTAGTAGATCAGTCGGTGCATGTTGGAGATATTATAGAATTAGATGGTAAAATTGGACGTGTTGAAAATATTAAATTACGAACAACTAGAGCTGTGACTATTGATAATAAAGTTTTGATAATTCCTAACCATTTATATTTAACAAATAGTTTGTATAATTGGACAGAAAATGGCTCAGAAACACGAGAACATGTATTTGTAGGCGTAGCTTATGGGAGTGATGTTCAATTGGTGAAAAAATTATTATTACAAGCGGCAAACTCACATCCATTAGTTTTAAAACAACCTGAACCAACAGTGTTTTTTTTAAATTTTGGTGATAGTTCTCTAGATTTTAAATTGGTATTTACTTTAAATAATAGTTTTGAAGCAGCAATGCCTAAAAGTGATATTCGTTTTGAGATTGATAAATTGTTTAGAGAACATAATATATCAATACCATTTCCACAAAGAGATGTTCACCTATTTCAAAAATAATTGTAAAACAAAAATTGGCTTAATATTTGCAATTTCTACTTAAAATTAAATTACATGCCTAAAATATTAATTATTGAAGACGAAGCTGCAATCCGCAGAGTATTAAAAAAAATAATTTCAGAAGAAAACGAAACCTACGAAGTTGAAGAAGCTGAAGACGGTTTAAAAGGAATTGAAATGATTTCAAAATCTGATTTTGACCTTGTTTTATGTGACATTAAAATGCCTAAAATGGATGGTGTTGAGGTGCTTGAAAAAGTAAAAAGTCTAAAACCTGAAATTCCAATTGTAATGATTTCAGGTCATGGAGATCTAGATACAGCTGTAAATACCATGCGTTTAGGAGCTTTTGATTATATTTCTAAACCACCAGATTTAAATCGTTTATTAAATACTGTTAGAAATGCGCTTGATAGAAAAGAATTGGTAGTAGAAAACAAGCTTTTAAAGAAAAAAGTGAGTAAAAAATACGATATGATTGGTGAAAGTGAAGGAATTACTCATATCAAAAACATGATAGAAAAAGTAGCGCCTACCGATGCACGTGTATTAATTACTGGACCTAACGGAACAGGAAAAGAATTAGTTGCGCATTGGTTACATGAAAAAAGTGATAGAACTAAAGCTCCTATGGTGGAGGTTAATTGTGCAGCTATTCCGTCAGAATTAATTGAAAGTGAACTTTTTGGACACGTAAAAGGTTCGTTTACAGGTGCAAATAAAGATAGAGCTGGAAAATTTGAGGCTGCCAATGGAGGAACTATTTTTTTAGATGAAATAGGAGATATGAGTTTGTCTGCTCAGGCTAAAGTATTGAGAGCGTTACAAGAAAATAAAATTTCTAGAGTTGGAAGCGATAAAGATATTAAAGTAAATGTTCGTGTAATAGCAGCTACAAATAAAGATTTACAAAAAGAAATAGCAGAAGGAAAGTTTAGAGAAGATTTATACCATAGACTTGCGGTAATTTTAATTAATGTACCTGCATTAAACGATAGAAGAGAAGATATTCCGCTTTTAATACAATTTTTTGCAGAACAAATTGCCCAAGAACATGGAACAACAGCTAAAACTTTTTCAGCTTCAGCAATAAAATTATTGCAAGAATATGATTGGACAGGCAATATTAGAGAACTTAGAAATGTAGTGGAAAGATTGATAATTTTAGGAGAAAAAGAGGTTTCTGAACTCGATGTAAAACTCTTTGCAAGTAAATAATAAATATTGATGCCAATTTTCAAGGTATAAGAAAAGTTTATATTGGAATAAAAAATAAGGATAAAAATTTAGGAATATCTTTAAAATACTCGCTTAAATTTGTCCTAAATAAAAAATATAAACAATAAAAAGATATTAATTATGGCAACACAAGTAGGTAAAAAATTTCCAGATTTAAATGTAGATGCAATGAATGAAATGGGAGATACATTTAAATTAAACATTTTAGAAGAAGCAGTGAACAATAAAAAGAAAGTATTGCTTTTTTGGTACCCAAAAGACTTTACTTTTGTTTGTCCTACAGAATTACACGCATTTCAAGAAGCTTTAAATGAATTTGAAAAAAGAAATACCATTGTAATAGGTGCTTCATGTGATACACCTGAAGTTCATTTTGCTTGGTTAAATACTTCAAAAGATAATGGAGGTATTGAAGGAGTTACTTACCCTATTTTAGCAGATAGTAACCGAAATTTAGCAAGTAGATTAGGTATTTTAGATATTTTTAATGAAACCTATGATGAAGAAACTGGAACAATTCAAGTTGAAGGAGATAATGTAACTTACCGAGCGACTTATTTAATTGATGAAGAAGGAACTGTTTTTCATGAAGGAATTAATCATATGCCTTTAGGTAGAAATGTAAAGGAATTTTTACGTTTAATTGATGCCTACACTCATGTACAAGAAAAAGGTGAAGTTTGTCCAGCTAATTGGGAAGAAGGAAAAGATGCAATGAAGGCTAACAGACAAGGAACTGCAGAATATTTAGCTTCACATTAAAAATAAACTATCGATGTATCAAGAATTAACACAAGATAACTTAGAACAACTTGTTGCCGATAATACAACAGTGGTTGTGCAATATGCAGCAACTTGGTGTGGAAACTGTAGAATAATGAAGCCTAAATTTAAAAAATTAGCTTCTGAAAATACCCATGCAGTATTTGTAATTGCAGATGCCGAAAAATTTCCAAATTCAAGAAAGTTAGCCAATGTTGATAATTTACCAACTTTTGCAACTTTTACAAATGGAACTTTTGTAAATCAAGTGCAAACAAATAAGTTTGATGTATTAAAAAATTTAGTAGATGAAGTTACCAATAATTAAACATTTAATAAGTTTTATTGAAGAAAACGATGAAGATTATATTGTAGAAACTATAGAGACGTTAGAAGCGTTGACAGAAGTTTCTTCTTTAAAAGATGAAGAATTAGATGTTATAGGTGAGTTAATTTCTAATTTATATGGCGCTCTTGAAGTTGATAAAATGGTAAAAGAAGGAACACCAAAAAAAGAAGCTTTAAATACTTTTATGAAACGTGTTTTAGGTTCTATTGATACTTAATAAAGAAATTACTACTAACTAAAAATTAAAAAATCCCGATTTATTCGGGATTTTTTGTTTGTGTCAATTATATTTATAAAAAAATAAAACTTATGAATAATTATCTAGTAAAGAGCTCCATTCAATTAAAAAAAACTGAAACTAAAGAGGTTATTGACAAAGCTAAAAAAGAACTTAAAAAAATAAGAAAAGAAATTAGCAAGCTACAAGATACCATGTATGCAGAGGGTAAACACGCAGTTTTAATATGTTTACAGGGTATGGATACTTCTGGAAAAGATAGTTTAATACGCGAAGTTTTTAAAGACGTAAATGCTAGAGGTGTAGTAGTTCATAGTTTTAAAGTACCTACTGAAAGAGAACTAAAACATGATTATTTATGGCGTCATTACATTGCTTTACCCGAACGTGGTAAAATAGGTGTTTTTAATAGAACACATTACGAAAATGTATTGGTTACTCGTGTACATCCAGAATATATTCTTGGAGAAAAGATTCCTTCTGTAAAAAGAATAACGGATTTAGAGGACAGTTTTTATCATAAAAGAATGGAAGAAATCAACAACTTTGAAGAGCATGTGGCAGCTAATGGTACAATCATTTTAAAATTCTTTTTAAACTTATCTAAAGAAGAACAAAAAAATAGACTTTTAAGAAGGTTGCGTTTAAAAGAAAAAAACTGGAAATTTTCTCCAGGAGATTTAAAGGAACGCAAATTATGGGATAAATACCAGTTTTGTTATGAAGAATTATTGAACAAAACTTCAAAAAAGCATGCGCCATGGTATGTGATACCTGCAGATGATAAGCCTACAGCAAGACTGCTAGTTGCTCAAATTATTTTAAATACCTTAAAGCAACATAATTTTAAAGAACCTGAATTACCAGCAAAATATAAAGTTGAAATTGAAAACTATAAAAAAGAACTTGAGTTAGAGTAGTTTAAGCTTTTTAATTTTGATGTTAGTAATGTTTGTTTATTACTATGAATGATTTTATAATTTATTTCTTTCTATAGAATTGTTTTTTATTTAAATTTTAACAAAAACAACTTCATTTAAGTCAAAATCGTAAATTACAAATTGTATCTTTACACTTCAATTTTTAT
Source organism: uncultured Lutibacter sp. (assembly GCF_947493565.1). Taxonomy (GTDB): domain Bacteria; phylum Bacteroidota; class Bacteroidia; order Flavobacteriales; family Flavobacteriaceae; genus Lutibacter; species Lutibacter aestuarii. Next base: position 123,846 of record NZ_CANLRG010000005.1, read on the forward strand.
AAAAAACTATGGAATTAAAATTAAAAAAGCCAATCATTTTTTTCGATTTAGAAACAACAGGAGTCAATATAGCAACAGATAGAATTGTAGAAATATCTATTTTAAAAGTGTTCCCAAACGGAAACAAAGAAAGTAAAACTTGGCTAGTAAATCCTGTAATTGAAATCCCAAAAGAAGCTTCAGATATACATGGCATAACCAATGAACAAGTGTTAAATGAACCAACTTTTAACGAACTTGCACCTTTAGTTAATGAAATGATAAAAGGCTGTGATTTGGCAGGGTTTAATTCCAATCGTTTTGATATACCTTTATTGGCAGAAGAAATGATACGTGCCAATGTAGATTTTGATATGAAGGGAAGAGTAGCAATTGATGTACAAGTAATTTATCATAAAAAAGAAGAAAGAACACTAAGTGCTGCCTATAATTTTTATTGTGGTAAAAGTTTGAAAAATGCACATTCAGCTGAAGCAGATACCAATGCAACTTACGAAATTTTAAAAGCACAATTAGATAAATATTCAGATTTAAAAAATGATGTTAAATTTTTAAATGAATATTCAACATTTAATAAAAGAGCCGATTTTGCTGGTTTTATTATGTATAACGAAGATGAAAAAGAAATGTTTACCTTTGGAAAGTATAAAGGAAGAACTGTTGCTGAAGTTTTAAAAGAAAATCCAGGGTATTTTAGTTGGATTCAAAATGCAGATTTTCCATTATACACCAAAAAGGTTTTGGCAGAGTTAAAAGAAAATTTATTTCCAAAAAAGAAAGTAAATACCTTAGAAGATTTACAAAATAAATTTAATAAAAAAATATAAAATGTTTGTTGATTTTGAAAGTTTAAAAGATGATTCAAGGGTTTGGATTTATCAAGCTGATAGAGAATTTTCAACTAATGAAGTAGAAGAAATTAGTGAAAAAATTAAGAACTTTGTTGCCACTTGGCAACGACATGGTGAAGATTTAAAAGCTTCATTTCAAATAAAATATAACCAATTTATTGTTTTGGCTGTAGATGAAAGTTTTAACAATGTTTCAGGTTGCTCAATTGATGCTTCAGTAAATTTAATAAAACAACTTGAAAATACACTAAATATGGATTTAACTAACAAGTTAAACATTTCATTTAAAGATGGTAATAATATTAATGTAGTTAAATTAGCTGATTTTCAAAAATACGCCAAAGAACAAAAAATTACAGTAGATACGGTAGTTTTTAATAATATGGTAGCCACTAAATCTGAATTTGAAAATAATTGGGAAGTCACTGCAAATAATAGTTGGCACCAACGATTTTTAGTAAAATAATAAAAATCCACTTATAGAATGTTCAAAAGAATACTATTTATAGTAGTAGTTTGTAATGCTCTTTATTTGAATGCTCAAATTAAAGATCCATTAATTACTAAAGACACTTTAGCACAACAAAAGTGGGTAGATACTATGTTAAGTAGTATGACACTTGATGAAAAAATTGGTCAGTTATTTATGGTAGCTGCGTATTCTAATAAAGATAAAAATCATGAAAAATTTATAGCTAATTTAATAGAAAAGTACCATATAGGTTCATTGATTTTTTTTCAAGATGATCCCATAAAACAGGCTGAGTTAACAAATAAGTATCAAGCGTTGTCTAAAATTCCCTTACTTATAGGTATTGATGGGGAATGGGGATTAAATATGAGGTTAAAAGATACCTATCGTTTCCCTTGGAATATGACTTTAGGTGCAATAAATGAAAATTCGTTAATTACAGCCTTTGGAGTTCAAGTTGGTAAGCATTGCAAGCGGTTAGGAATTCATATGAATTTTGCTCCTGTTGTAGATGTAAATACGAATCCTGAAAATCCAATTATTGGTAATCGCTCATTTGGAGAAAATTATTTAAATGTAGCTAATAAATCGGTAGCTTTTACCAAAGGGCTTCAAAGCGAACATGTACTTGCTAGCGCAAAACATTTTCCAGGTCATGGTGATACGGCTACGGACTCACATCATACATTACCCACAGTTGATTTTGCAAAAGAACGGTTAGACTCTATTGAGTTAGTACCGTATAAAAAAACATTTGAAGCTGGTATTGCAGGAGTTATGGTAGCCCATTTAAGCATTCCAAGTTTAGAACCAACAACCAGTTTACCTTCTTCTTTATCAAAAAACATTGTTACAGGTTTGTTAAAAAATGAATTAGGTTTCCAAGGTTTAATTATTACCGATGCCTTAAATATGAAAGCTTCAGCTAATTTTGCATCTTCTGAAGAAATTAATCTAGCTGCAATATTAGCAGGAAATGATGTGTTAGATGTACCTTTAAATATTCCTGAAACAGTTATTAGATTTAAAGAAGCATTGCAAACAGGTGAATTAACAGAAGAACGTTTAGATTACTCTGTTAGAAAAATACTAAAAACAAAATATTGGGCAGGATTAAATAGCTACAAACCCATTGAAACACAGAATTTACTAGCAGATTTAAATTCTTTTGAAAATGAATTATTACATAGAAAATTAATCGAACATTCAATTACATTGCTAAAAAATAAGGAGGCTATTTTACCAATTAAAGAACTAGATAAAAAGAAAATTGCATATGTAAAATTAGGTGATGGAGAAAATGATAGTTTTATTTCCATGCTAAGGAATTATGACAATATTGATGTGATTTCAAGTGACAATTTAGATGAATTAATTTCAAAATTAAAATCATACAATTTGGTAATTATAGGTTACCATAAATCCAATACCAATCCTTGGAAAAATTATAAATTTAATAATAAAGAATTGGTTTGGTTATATGAAATTGCAAGAACCAATAAAGTAGTTTTAAATATTTTTGCAAGCCCATATAGTTTATTACAAATAAAAACCTTTGAAAATATTGAAGGATTAGTAGTTTCTTACCAAAATAGTGAACTCTCTCAAGAAATCTCGGCTCAAATAATTTTTGGAGCACTCGAAGCAAAGGGCAAATTACCAGTTTCTATAAATAATACATTTGCTGAAGGAGAAGGTTTAAAATCAACTTCTTTAAAACGTTTAGCTTATTCTATTCCTGAAGAAGTGGGTTTAAGTAGTAAAAAATTAAACAAAATTGATTCTATGGCCAACATTGTTATCAAAGACCAAATGGCTCCTGGATTACAAGTTTTAGTTGCTAGAAAAGGAAAAGTTGTTTATAGGAAAAGTTTTGGATATCACACCAATGAAAAAAAAGAAAAAGTTAAAAATTATGATATATATGATGTTGCTTCATTGACTAAAATTTTAGCAACATTGCCTTTAATTATGGAGTTAGAAGAACAACATGTTTTTCAACTAGAAACTAAGCTAGGTGAGTTATTACCAAGTTTAAAAAATTCTAATAAAGATACATTAACAGTTAAAGAAATTTTATCTCATACTGCCAGATTAAAAGCTTGGATTCCATTTTATAATAAAACTTTAGACAGTATAACCAAAAAGCCATCGGAAGAATATTATCAAAAGAAAATGTCGAGTAGATACAATATTAAAGTTGCTGACAAGCTGTATTTAAGGAATGATTATAAAGACTCTATAAATTTTATTGTTAAAACTGCAGAACAAAGAGAAAGAAATGGTTATAAATACAGTGACTTAACTTTTTTTATTTTTAAACAATATATTGAAGATTATTATAAAAAAGATTTAAATGCACTAACTCAAAATCACTTTTATAAACCATTAGGAGCTAATAGAACTACTTATTTACCTTTATCAACCTTGCCAAAAAGTAGCATTGTGCCTACTGAAATAGATGACTATTACCGTTATCAATTAGTGCATGGCTATGTTCACGATATGGGAGCAGCCATGCAAAATGGAATAGGAGGTCATGCAGGGCTGTTTTCAAATGCTAACGATGTTGCTAAAATTATGCAAATGTATTTGCAAAAAGGATATTATGGTGGAAAAAGATATTTTTTACCTAGTACAATGGATAAATTTAACCATCGTTATTTTGAAAAACAAGAAGTTAGAAGAGGTTTAGGGTTTGATAAACCTCAAATAAAAGAGAATGAAAAAGCAACTTGTGGTTGTGTTTCAGATAAAAGCTTTGGACACAGTGGCTTTACAGGAACTTATACTTGGGCTGATCCTGAAACGGAAATAGTGTATGTATTTCTATCCAATAGAGTTTACCCTACAATGGAAAATAAAAAATTAATTAAAAGTAATATAAGAACAGAAATTCAACAATATATTCAAGAAGCTATAATTAACGAACAATACTAGTTTTGGTAGTAATTAAACTCAAAACTATACTCATTGTAAAATAAATGAGTGCGTACCTAAAATTAAAAAAGTAATAAACTACAACCGCTTGAAGGCTATAAAAAAGTGGAAATAAAGTAGTAATTACTGCAAATCTAAATGTATGTGAAAATATAACTTCTTTTATGTTTTGCTTTAAATATTTCCATATAATCAATGGAAAAATACTATTAATTTTTGCAAGCAGGTGTAATGGATAAAACCAGTTAATATGATTGGTTTTTATTTTTTGAACCTTAGAAAGTAATTTGATATTTTTTATCATTTCATTTCCTTTTATAGGATTTAGGTAATCAATATTGTTATTTTCTAAAATTTTTATAGTTGTTTCATATTCCAAATCATTATTTACGTGCAATGTTAATTTTTTTAATTCATCAGAAGTAGATTTTAAGATATCATGATAATTTAAAGTCTTTTTATTGAAGTCAAAAAAACGGTTTGCTAAAATAGGTTTCCCATAATATATGGAAGTACTACAAGGAAAATTTAAATGAGAATCGTAATTAATTCCAACAGGTATAATCTGAATAGCTAATTCTGGATATTTTTTTAGTGCACCTTCAATAATTCTTGTGAATCCTTTTTTAAAAGGGAGCACTTTTCTTTGTAAATGATGTTCGCCTTCAGGAAAAATTTGAATGGCCTTTTTTTGCTGTAAGATTTCAATACATTGTTCAAAAACCTCAAAATTTTTCCCCATTTGATGTACGCCATCTCTAATTCGGTAAACAGGAATCATATTTAAACTCCTTAAAATTTTATTAGCTAAATTGTTTTTAAAAGCACTGGCTCTAGCTAAAAAATGAATATTTCTTGAAGTAGTTGTAGGTATTAATATGGCATCAATTAATGCGTTTTGATGATTTCCAATAAAAATGATGGCTCCTTTTTTAGGAATATTTTCTCTACCATGTACAGTTATTTTTTTTATTAGAAAAAACAAACCTGTTTTTACATAAATTCTCATTAAGTGATACCAAAAATGCTTCAAAATTTATGATTTTACTTTTTGTTTAGACCAATAACTTGCTAATAATAATCCTGAAAAGATATCCCAAATAGCCCAAAAAGCAACTAATAAAGCCATTCCTCCTAAGCCATGAAAAAAGCTAAAAATTAATAACAGTCCCAATCCAGAATTTTGAATACCTGTTTCAATAGCCAATGTTTTTTGATTTTTAAAGGAAAGTTTCATTGCTTTTGCAAAATAAAATCCTGTTAAAATTGCTAAAATATTATGTGCAATTACCAATAGTAAAACGTAATGTACATAATTAATAAAAATATCAAAATTGTCATAAAATGCAATAACAATAAAGAGCATAAAAATTATAAGTGAAATGGGTTTTAATATTTTGGCTAGTTTATTCGCTAAAACAGCTTTATGCCGTCTCACCCACATTCCAATTATAAGTGGGATTCCTAAAATAAGTGTAACTAATTTAACAAGCTGCCAAGGACTTAACTGAATGGTTTGTAAAATTTCGGCAGTAGGCGCATATAAATTACCCCAAAAGGAGAGGTTAAAAGGTGTCATAACCAGAGAAACTAACGTGGCAAATGCAGTTAAGCTAACAGATAAAGCAGCATTTCCTTTAGCCATTTGAGTCATAAAATTTGAAATATTTCCTCCCGGACAGGCCGCTACCATCATCATTCCTAAAGCTATACTTGGCATAGGATTTACCAATTTTATAAAAATAAATGTAACAAATGGAAGTAATAAAAATTGAGAAACAATTCCAGTTAATAATATTTTAGGATTGCTAAAAAGTCTTTTGAAGTCATTAGTTGTAATTCCCAAAGCAACGCCAAACATAATAATTGCTAAGGTAATATTTAAAACCCAGAGGCCTTCGGTATCAAAATTTATTTCGAGAGAATCTAAGTTTTCTTCCATATTAGTTTTTAAAGGCGTATTCAACAATATTAGCTCCCATTTTTAATGCTTTTTCACGAATTTCAAAAGAATCATTATGAATTTCTTCGTCTTCCCAACCATCACTTAAATCGGCTTCATAATCGTAAAAACAAACCAACCTTCCTTCATAAAATAAACCAAATCCTTGAGGCGGTTTATTGTCGTGCTCATGAATTTTAGGCACTCCATTTTCAAAATTAAATGTTTGATGAAAAATGGGGTGATTATAGGGTATTTCTTGAAATTCTAATGTAGGAAATATTTTTTTAATTTCAGTTCTTATAAATTTATCTAATCCATAATTGTCAGAAATATGTAAAAATCCACCAGCAATTAAGTAGTTTCTTAAATTTTTGGCATCCACTTCTGAAAAAATAACATTTCCATGACCTGTCATAAAAATTATGGGATAGTTAAATAAATCTAAGCTATTTATTTCAACAGTTTCTATGTTTTTTTTAATGGTAGTGTGAATGTTTTCATTGCAAAATTCAACTAAGTTAGGAAGTGCAGTTGGATTTGCATACCAATCGCCTCCACCATTATATTTTAAAATTGCAATTTGTTGTGCTTGTATTATAGTGATATTTAGTAAAAAAAGAATTAAGCTACAAATCCAAATTTTGCGTATTAAAAATTGCTTTTTATAAGGTTTGTTAGAAAGTAAAATCATTTAGTTATTCATTTACAAAAGCAACACTATGAGTGGCAACAACTCCTGCAGTTTCTGTTCTTAGTCGGCTTTTTCCCAAAGATACAGGAATAAATTTATGTTCCAAACTTTGAGTAATTTCTTTGGTTGAAAAATCTCCTTCAGGACCTATTAGTATGGTAGTTTTTGTTGAAGGGTTTAATACTAATTTTAATGATTTTTTTTGGGTTTCTTCACAGTGTGCAATAAACAAATCTCCTTCAAACTTTTGGGTAATAAAATTTTGAAAGTTCATGGGCTCATTCAATTTTGGAAAATGAAATTTAAGTGATTGTTTAGCAGCTGACTGAATAATTTTCTCCATTCGATCAAGCTTCAAGGTTTTTCTTTCGGAATGTTTACAAATAATGGGTGTAATTTCATCTATACCAATTTCTGTAGCTTTTTCTAAAAACCATTCAAAACGATCGTTTAATTTTGTAGGTGCAATAGCTATATGTAAGTAATAATTCCAAGGTTTTGGGTGATTTTCAATTTTTGAAATTTTAACCAAACATTTTTTGTCGTTTGCAACTAAAACTTTAGAACAAAATAATTGTCCTAATCCATTGGTAATATAAATTGCATCACCTTCTTTTTTTCTTAATACCCTAACTATATGCCTACTTTCTGTTTTATCAAAAGTAAATTGAGAAGTATTTTGAGTTATTTGAGAATTGTAGAATAATTGCATTTATAAGTTTTTTTTATAAGTACATCTTTTTTTATACGTAATAGGGTTGAAATTTTTCCATACCGCAGCTATAGCTTTGTTACTAGCTAATTCTGGAGTTCTAATACAATTTTCGATATTCATTTCTTCAAATGTTTTTTGATACTCATTGAAAATCAACGCATGAATTCCTTTATTTTGATAAGATGGATGTACTCCAATTAAATAAAAGATAACATCTTTACTTTCTTTTTTAGCTTTTAATAAATGAAATATTCCAAATGGAAATAATGTACCATTTGCCTTTTGTAATGCTTTTGAAAACGAAGGCATTGTAATTGCAAATGCTATCATGTTATGGTCTTTATCAACTACAAATTTTATATATTCTGGATTGATAAATGAAATGTATTTCTTTTTAAAATATTCAATTTCAATGGTTGAAATAGGAACAAATGAAGGTAGAGCAGCATAGGTAATGTTAAATAATTCAAACATTTTATCCACATAAGGCATTAAATCCTTAGTTTTTGTAAAATTAAGAGAGGTAAGCTGATACCTTTTTTTTAAAATAGTACTAATTTTTTCGATAGGCTCTTTAACCACATTTTTAAAAGGAAATTTATTTTCTAAATATTCTTTTTCAACGTTAAAGCCTAATTTTTTAAAGTGATCTTTGTAATAAGGGTAATTGTACCAAGTAATCATAGTTCCAATATGATCAAACCCCTCTGTAAGAACACCTACTTTATCTAAATTTGAAAAACCAACAGGACCTTCCATAAATTCTAGTTGATGTTGAATACCAATTTCTTCAATTTTTTTTAAAAGCATTTTAGAAACTTCAAGATCATCAATAAAATCAAACCATCCAAAACGCATTTTTTTTATGTTTTGTTCATTCAATTCTGTATAATTAATGATAGCGGCTATACGTCCAACAATTTCATTATTTTTTAGTGCAATAAAAAAACGAGCTTTTGCATGTTTAAAAACGGGATTGATGTTTTTATCAAAAGAGTCAAGCTCCTCTTTAATAATTGGAGGTACCCAAAAAGGATTGTTTTTATAAAGTTTAAAAGGAAATTTTACAAATAATTTTAATTCCTTTTTTGAAGTTAGTTCTTTAATGGTAATCATAAGTTGTAGGTCAGTTAATTGCGCTTTTTACTAAATAATCTTCCAAAGAAACCTTTTCTTTTAGAACGTTTTTTAGATGGTTGTTTAGGTTGGTTTTTGTATATAAATGAATCTTGATGCCTATCTAAACGCCAAGAAAAACCAGCGGTTAAATATAAATAAGAATAATTGTCAAAAAAATTGGTTCTAGCCGAGGCATCAATTTGTAAGTTAGGAGATAAAAGATAGGCGATTCCTGTTCCGAACTGTTGTTCAGGAGCAAGTTCTTCATAAATATTTCCTTGGTTTTCAATAAAATAAGACCATCTTTCATTAATGGCGTAAGTCATAGTTACAATATATGAATAGTACTGCTCTTCAGTACTTATTTTATCAGCTATTAAATTGGTAAGTAGTACTAAACGGTCAGTAAAATCGTTTTGTAATAATATAGCTCCTTTAAAACTTATACCTTCATCACTTTTATAATCTTTGCCTATAAAATTAGTATTTACACCAGCATAAACACCTACAGAAGGAATCAATCTTTTTTTATCAAAAGCCATTTTCCTTTTCCAGCTTCTAATTTCTTTGGACTTGTCTTTATAATTTTGTTGGTAAATTAAGTACTTACCACCAATAGTAATTTTGCTAATTCCATTAGTTTTAAAATTAGATTCAAATTCATGATTAAATTCATCTTTTTGATAAGCGATATGGGCATTAAACTCTAGCTTTTCAGAAAATCGAGCATATCTTAAAAACAATTCACCTCCAAATGATTTTGTATTGGCTAATGGCGCTTTATGGTTGCTGTCTTTAAAAAATAAACCACTTTCTACTTGATATACACCAGTACCTATCCCATAAGGACTTTCAGAAAAACCAGGTCTTTTAGAGTTGATAATTTCCGTGTATTGGGCTTTAGAAATTTGAAAAATGTGAAAGAAAACAAAAAGTAGAAAAACTCTTTTCATAGTTAGGTTGTTTAATGTGTCAAATATAAGATTTTATATAATTAAACGTTTTAGTTCTTTTCAAATTGTTATTTTTGAAAATTATAAAATACTTGAATGAAATGGGATTGTTAAGAACTATAGCAATTATTATAATTGTATATTATGTGTTGAAGTTTATTAGTAAGTATATTTTGCCTTTATTTTTAAAAAAAATGGTTGATAATGTTCAAAAAAAATATACAGAACAACAAGAACAACAACAGCAAAATACGTATGAAGGTAAAGTAGGTGAAACTATAATTGCAAAAAAACCAGCCGAACCAAAAGAAAGTAACAAAAATGTAGGTGATTATGTAGATTATGAAGAAGTAAAAGATGATAAATAAATGAATTTTTCTATTAAAAAAACTGTTCCATACCTAATAGCATTCGTAATTTTTACGGTTGTTTCTGTAGCTTATTTCTCTCCTGTTTTAGAGGGAAAGAAAATTTTTCAAAATGATATAAAGCACTTTATTGGAATGGCTAAAGAAGTAAACGACTTTAGAGCCGAAAATAAAACAGAACCTTATTGGACAAATGCAGCATTTGGTGGAATGCCAACCTATAGTTTAAGTGCAAAATACCCCAATAATTATATCAAACAATTAGATAGTTTATTGCGATTTTTACCTAGACCTGCGGATTATTTATTTCTTTATTTTTTAAGTTTTTTCATTTTACTCACAGTTTTAAAAGTTGATTGGAAATTATCAATATTAGGTGCACTAGCCTTTGGTTTTTCAACGTATTATATTATTATTTTAGGAGTAGGTCATAATGCAAAAGCACATGCCATAGCTTATATGCCATTGGTTTTAGCAGGTATTTTAATGGTGCTGCAAAAAAAATATTTGTGGGGCTTTGTATTAACTGCCATTGCAATGGCATTAGAAATTAATGCAAGTCATCCGCAAATGACATATTACTTATTATTTACAGTTCTTATTTTAGGAATAATTTACTTAATTGATGCTTTTAAAGAAAAAGATTTAGCAACCTATTTTAAAGGTATTGGAATTTTAGTTGTTGCTGTAACCATTGCGGTTGGAGTTAATGCATCTAGTTTATTAGCTACAAAAGAATATGCTAAATATAGTACTCGAGGTAAAAGTGAATTAACTATAAATCTAGATGGATCTACAAAAGAAGCTGTTAATGGACTTTCTAAAGAATATATAACACAGTATAGTTATGGGATTTCCGAAACCTTTAATTTATTCATTCCGCGTTTTATGGGTGGAGGCAATTATGAAAATGTAGGTTTAGAATCTAATATTTATGAATTTTTAAAAGATAAAACTGATCCACGGCAAGCAAAACAATTTTCTGAGTTTGCACCTATGTATTGGGGGCAACAACCCATAGTAGAAGCACCTGCATACATTGGGGCTATTTTAATATTTTTATTTGTACTAGGAATTTTCTTAGTGAAAGGGAAATTGAAAAAATGGTTAGTTGGAGTGGTAATTTTTTCAATTTTACTTAGTTGGGGAAAGAATTTTGAGATATTGACTAACTTTTTTATTGATTATATTCCTTTATACAATAAGTTTAGAGCAGTTTCTTCTATACAAGTTATAACAGAATTAGCAATTCCATTATTAGGAATTTTAGCTTTAAAGGAATGGTTTTCCAATACTATTTCTTCGGAAAATAAATTGAATGCATTAAAAAAAGCATTTTATATAGCAGGAGGTTTTGCTTTAATTTTCACTTTATTTGGTTCAAGTTTATTTGCTTTTGAAGGGTTAAGAGATGCTAGTTACGATCAAATGTTACCTGGTTTATTGGATGCAATTATGGCAGATAGAAAAGCAGTTTTCTTTTCAGACAGCTTGAGAACCTTAATTTTAGTTACATTATCAGCTGGAATATTGTGGTTATATTTAAAAAATAAATTAAAATTAAATACAACAATAATTACTTTAACAGTTTTGATTTTGTTTGATTTAATAACTGTAGATAGACGCTATGTTAATAACGATGATTTTGAAGCAGCAAGTATAATTGAAAAGCCATTTGTAGCTTCTGAAATTGATAAAGAAATTTTAAAAGACACAAGCTATTACCGAGTGGCTAACTTTATGGTTGATCCAATGAACGATGGAAGTACATCCTATTTTCATAAATCTATAGGAGGTTATCATGCTGCTAAATTGGGTATTTATCAAGAACTGTTTGATTTTCAAATTGCTAAAAACAATATTGAAGTATTAAATATGTTGAATACCAAATATTTTATTTTTGAAGATGGTAGTCAGCGAGCAACAGTTCAGCAAAATATTCAAGCAAATGGAAACGCTTGGTTTGTAAATACTATAAAAGTTGTTGAAAATGTCAATGAAGAAATGATGGTCTTAGATAGTTTAAAAACGAAAAATGAGGCTGTACTTACTAAAAATCGTATTCCAAATAGTTTCAAAACCAATTATGAGATAGATTCTTTGGCAACTATTAAATTAATTTCATACAAAGCAAATGAGTTAATTTATCAAGTTTCATCAACTAAAAACCAGTTTGCTGTGTTTTCAGAAATTTATTATAAAGAGGGATGGAACGCCTATATTAATACTAAATTGCAACCTTATTATAGAGTAAATTATGTGCTACGTGGTATGGAAATTCCTAAAGGAAAACACACCATTACTTTTAAATTTGAGCCGTCTGTAATTAAAAAAGGAACAAGCATCTCATTAGTATCATATGCTTTACTTTTATTAATTCCTGTTGGATGGTTTTTTGTTCAAAAACGAAAAAAAGATGTATCATAAATTACCTGTAAAACGTTATAAATATACGCTTGATTTTTTACAAAGTGTATTACCAGCACCTGCAACAATTTTAGATTTAGGTGTACGAAATCCTTTTTCTGAGATTATGGAAAAAAATGGATATACCGTATTTAATACATTAGGCGAAGATTTAGATGAAGTACCAGAAATTGTAAAAAAATACAAGGTAGATGCTGTTACTGCTTTTGAAATTTTTGAGCACTTGCTGTCTCCTTATGAGGTGTTAAAATCAATTGAAACTAAAAAAATTATCGCAACAATACCGCTCAATTTATGGTTTGCAAAGGCATATAAAAGTTCAACCGATATGAGAGATAGACATTATCATGAGTTTGAAGACTGGCAGTTTGATTGGTTATTGGAAAAAACAGGTTGGGTTATTTATCAAAGGCAAAAATGGACAAGTCCTATTAACAAAATAGGAATACGACCAATTTTAAGAAAATTTACACCACGTTATTACGCTGTGTATGCAGAAAAAAAGTAACGATGCGTATAGGAATGATTTTAGACAAAACCTATCCACCTGATCCTAGGGTGGAGAATGAAGCTGTTTCATTAATTGAAAACGGTCATGAAGTTTTTTTGTTTTGTTTAAAATATGCAAATGAAAAAGGAGAAGAACTAATAAAAGGAATTCAAGTAAAAAGATATATTTCAAATAAGTTTATTTATAAATCTTCAGCTTTAGCTTATACCATCCCTGTATATTCTAAATTAATGTCTAATAAAATTCGTCATTTTTTAATTTCAAATAAAATAGATATTGTTCACATACACGATATTCAAATTGCGAAAGCAGCTTTTAAAGCAATAAAAAAAACAGGTTTAAAAACCATATTAGATTTACATGAAAATAGGCCTGAAATAATGAAGTTTTATCCTCATTTACAAAAATTTCCTGGGAGATATTTAATTGCAATAAAAAAGTGGAAACAAAAAGAAGAAGAGTTTATAAAAAAGGCAACTAAAGTTGTGGTTGTTACTGAAGAATCAAAACAGGAAATTATAAATAGAGTTGGGGTTCATTCAAATAAAATAGTAGTTGTACCAAATACGGTTCATCAATCGTATGTAAACAATGCAACTTTTAATCAAGAAATTATTGAAAAATATAGCACACAATTTACGTTATTGTATGTTGGTGATACCGGTTTAAGAAGAGGATTATCTACTGCTATTGAAAGTATGGATGTTTTAAAAGAGAAAATTCCAAATATTAAATTGGTAATCGTTGGAAGTAATTCTTCGGATGTGTTTTTAAAACAACAAGTAGCAGATTTAGAAATTCAAGATTATGTAGATTTTGAAGGGTGGAAAAATGAAAATTTGTTTCCTTCTTACATTAAAGCTAGTTCAATTTGTATATCTCCTTTGCATCGAAATTTACACCATGATACTACTTATGCTAATAAACTTTTTCAATATATGAGTTTTGGGAAACCGTTATTGGTTAGTGATGCTACGGCACAAAAAAATATAGTTGAAAAAGCAGCATCTGGATTAGTACATAAAGCAGAAGATATTGTAGATTTCACAGAAAAAGTATTGGAATTATATCATGTCAAAGTTTTGCAATCTAAATTGGGAGAAAATGGAAAATCTTTTATCGAAAATGAATTCTATTGGGAGAAAACTTCGAAAGATTTAATTGAGTTATATGCTAATTTAAATCTATGAAAAAAGTCTTAATTATAACATATTATTGGCCGCCAGCAGGTGGGTCTGGCGTACAACGCTGGTTAAAGTTTGTAAAATATTTTCGAGATTTTAACATTGAACCTATAGTATATACAATAGCCAATCCAAACTACCCAATTATTGATGATACACTAATAAACGAAATACCAAAAGATATTGAAATTTTAAGAAAACCGATTTGGGAACCTAATAATTTTCTTTCTTATTTTGGCAAAAAGAAAACGGAGAGTTCTGGATTTTTAAATCCTAATCCTTCTTTTATTGGTAAAATAATACAATATATTAGAGCCAATTTTTTTGTTCCTGATGCTAGAGTATTTTGGGTCAATCCATCTGTAAAATATCTAAAAAAATACCTTTCAAAAAATAAAGTTGAAGTTATAATTACTACAGGTCCTCCGCATAGTTTGCATTTAATTGGACTAAAATTAAAGCAACAATTAAAAGTTAAGTGGATTGCAGATTTTAGAGATCCTTGGACAGAAATAGACTATTTTCATCAATTACCATTTTCAAATCGAATACTAAAAAAACATCATAAGTTGGAAGAAGAAGTTTTAAAAACTGCCGATAATGTGATGGTTGTTGGTAATACAATGAAAGATAATTATAGGAAGTTTATTAAAAATATAAGTGTTATTACTAATGGATTTGATGATGAATTTACCAATAAAAATAACGAAGTTCAATTAGATTCAAAATTTAGTATTACTCATGTAGGTTTATTAAATGCTGATAGAAATTCAAAAACATTGTGGAAAGTTTTATCCGAGATATGTAGGGAGAATGTACAATTTAAAAAAGATTTAGAAGTTAAATTAATTGGAAAAGTTGATATTTCTGTAACACAAAAAATATTAGAATTTGGGCTCACCAAAAAAGTAAATATAATTAATTATATTACCCATAATGAGGTAGTTCAATTTCAAAAAAAAGCCCAAGTATTATTGTTATTAGTAAATAATGTACCTAGTGCAAAAGGCATTTTAACAGGTAAAATTTTTGAATATTTAAATGCCAAAAGACCTGTTTTAGCTGTTGCTCCATTGGATGGAGATTTAGCTGAAATTTTAAAAAGCACCCAAGCAGGTTTTGTAGTTGATTTTGAAGATGAAATAGGATTAAAAAATCAACTTTTAAAATTATATAAAGAATTTAAAAAAGGAAGTTTAAAAATACATTCAAAAAATATTGAACAATTTCATAGACGAGAACTCACAAAAAAAGTATCAGAACTAATAGAACAAATTACAGAATGAAAAAAATTGTAACCATTTTAGGTGCGCGTCCTCAATTTGTAAAAGCTGCTGTATTGAGTAGAGTGATTTCAAACCACAAAGAACTTGAAGAAATTATTGTTCATACAGGGCAACATTATGATGTAAATATGAGCGACATTTTTTTTGAAGAAATGGAAATTCCTAAACCAGCCTATAATTTGGCAATTAATGGTTTAAGTCATGGTGCTATGACCGGTCAAATGTTAATAAAAATTGAAGAGGTTTTAGAGTTCGAAAAACCAGATATAGTAGTGGTTTATGGGGATACAAATTCAACTTTAGCTGGGGCATTGTCTGCCAAAAAACTACACATTAAAGTTGTTCATATTGAAGCAGGTTTACGATCTTTTAATATGACTATGCCTGAAGAAATAAACCGTATTTTAACCGATAGAATTTCTGATTTATTAGTATGTCCAACTGAAACCGCAGTAAGTAATTTAGTAAACGAAGGTTTTTCAAATATGCCTTCAAAAATTGTGAAAAGTGGAGATATAATGAAAGATGCTGTTGAGTATTATAGTAAATTTTCGAAAGAAAAATCAACGATAATTTCCAATTTAAATCTAACACCAAATAACTTTGTTTTAGCTACAATTCATCGCCAAGAAAATACAGATGATTTGGAAAGTTTAAAAGCTATTTTTAAAGGGCTAGAAAAAATTAGCAAAATAAAACAAGTTGTATTACCATTACACCCTAGAACAAAAGCTATTTTAGAAGAAAATAAGTTAGTATTTGATATTAAAATAATTGAACCTGTGGGGTATTTTGATATGTTAGAGTTATTAAAAAATTGTAATTTAGTTATTACTGATAGTGGGGGACTTCAAAAAGAAGCCTATTTTAATAAAAAGCATTGTATTATTGCTCGTTATGAAACTGAGTGGATTGAGCTTGTAGAAAATAAATTTGCTGTAATTGTTGGGAATAACCCTCAAAAAATGGAAGATGCTTTCAAAAATTTTCAAAAGTCAACAGCTCATTTTAATTTAGATTTATATGGAACAAATGTAGGTGAAAGCATTTATCAAGAAATTTTAAATATTATATAATGGGAATTGTTTTAAAACAATCATTTATTAATACAATAATTCTATTTTTAGGTTTTGCTATTGGTGGAGTAAATGTATTGTTTTTGTTTACCCATTTTTTACATGAAGATTATTTTGGCTTAATCACTTTTTTGCTTTCTGCTGCAAACATATTACTTCCTTTATTGGTTTTTGGAATGCAGCATACCGTTATTAAATACTATTCATCCTATAAAACTCAAAAAGAAAAAGATGGTTTTTTAATTTCAACACTACTTATTCCGTTGTTAGTAATAATTCCAGTAGGTTTGATTGGAACTTATTTATATGAAACTATTGCAAATTGGTTATCATCAGAAAATATACTAATAAAAAAATACACCTATTTAATATTTATTGTTGCTATTTTAATGGGGTATTTTGAAGTTTTTTATGCTTGGACCAAAGTTCAATTCAATTCTGTTTTTGGAAATTTTATTAAAGAGATATTTGTACGTATTTGCACTACATTTTTATTGTTTGCAGTATATTTTGAATGGATTACAAACGAGCAATTTATTTATGCAATAGTAGTAGTATATGCTGTAAGAACTTTACTAATGAAATTATATGCATATATTGTTTATAAGCCTCAAATAATATTTAAAATACCTTCAAATATTAAAGAAATTTTATCATTTTCATTGTATATAGTTGTTGCTGGTTCTGCAGCTGGGATATTGTTGGAAATAGATAAATTCATGATTCCAAAACTGGAACAAATTGCCGAAGTAGCTTATTATTCTGTGGGTATATATATTGCAAGTGTAATAGCAATTCCTACACGAGCTATGCAGCAAATCACCACTTCAATTATTGCTAAAAAGATGAATGAAAATAAGCTGTTTGAAGTAGGTAAATTGTATAAACAAACCTCCATAAATTTATTGGTAATAGGAGGGTTACTTTTTTTGTTAATTAATTTAAATGTAGAAGATTTATATTTACTTATTAATAAACCTGAGTTTACAAAGGGTATCTCTATTGTATTAATAATTTCTTTAGCTAAATTAATGGAATTAGCCTTTGGAACGGGAAATGCAATTTTAGTAAATTCTAAATATTACAAAATATTTTTTTATTTGTCACTAGCAATGGCTATTACTGTTGTTGTTTTAAATAACTGGCTAATTCAATTAATTGGTATAAAAGGTGCTGCACTTTCAAGTTTAATTGTGGTAGTGTTATATACAATAATAAAAATAGGCTACATTAATT
Organism: uncultured Lutibacter sp.; assembly: GCF_947493565.1. Lineage (GTDB taxonomy): Bacteria > Bacteroidota > Bacteroidia > Flavobacteriales > Flavobacteriaceae > Lutibacter > Lutibacter aestuarii. The sequence continues at coordinate 141,620 of NZ_CANLRG010000005.1, forward strand.
TAAAGTTTAACATTAAACCATTTAGTTTACAAACAGTGAAGTTACTTTGTTTAATAAGTTGTATTTTTATACTTTTTTATTTTTGGAATTTCTCTTTTCACCCACTTTTAAATATATTTTTAAAAGTAATATTAATTACTATTTTGTATGTTTTTTTAATTAAAAAGATGAACATTTCAGAAGATATCAATATGCTTTTTAAAACATATTTTTAATAAAAAATAAAAAACCATCAGAATTTAAGTTTGATGGTTTTAATTATTAAAATTAAGAAAAATCTTAACTTTCAGCAGTATTGTTATAAGAATTAATTTCTAATACAAATTTAAGCTAATCTTTCATATAAGATTGTAATAAAAGTCACAGGAAAGACTCATTATAAATTAATATATTCGCAAAATTATATTTAAAAAGATGGATTATTTTTTACATGTATTTTATGGGGTTTTAATGGCTTATATTGGTTTAATTTCACCAGGAATGTTAAATATGACGGCCTTGAAAATAAGCTTATCTACAAATAAAAAAGAAAGTATCAAATTTGCTTTAGGAGCTTCTTTAGTAGTATTTTTTCAAGCTGGAATTGCATTGTTTTTTGCTGATTATTTTGTGAAAAACCCTAAAATAATTGAAGTATTAAAAGTTATTGGAGTTTTTGTTTTTTTTATACTTTCTGTCCTTTTTTTTATACTATCTCGAAAGGTATTGAATGCGAAAACGACCAAAGGTGCTAGAAATTATTTTTTAAAAGGTATTGCTATGTCAGTTGTTAATATGTTGGCTGTGCCATTTTATTTAGGAATAAGTATTTATTTAGCATCAATTAATAAAATAATAATTGAGCAACCATTTATCATATTATTTGTTTTTGGGTCAGCTTTAGGCTCTTATTTATTGTTTTACACCTATATTATTTTGGCGGATGTAATTAATAATAAAATAGCATTTATAGCTAGAAATATTAATTTAATATTAAGTATTTTATTTTTGATTTTAGGAATTTTAACATTGTTTAAGTTACTTCGCTAAAAATATTTTTATATTTACAAAAATTAATATTATTTAAAATATGATTGAAGCTATAGAGCACAATTTACGTAGAGGTCTTAATCTTTTAACGTGTATTTCTGATGAAGAATATAGTAATACGTCAATTGCTCCATATCATTCAAGCATTGGTGGTCATATGCGTCATATATTGGATGTTTTTGATTGTATATTTGAAGGAATTGAATCTAAAAACATCAATTTAATTCAACGAAAAAGAAATCCATTAGCTGAAAATTATACCAAACATGGAGTTGATTATTTTAATTCAACTATAAAAAAACTTCATAAATTAAAAGAGGTAGATTTTAATTCAATGGTTTCTGTAACTGATGATTTAGGTCTTGGAGTTATAGCTACCAATTATACCTTAAGTGCCATATTAATACAAGCACACAGTCATGCAATTCATCATTTTGCCAGTGTTGGCTATGTAATTTCACAATTAGGAATTGAATTGCCTGATGAAGATTTTGGATTTAATCCAACAACACCTAAATCCAAGGTAAATTAAGAATTGTTAAGTTTTTTAATTTGTTTTAAATATTTTTTATACCTAAAATATAAGTTTATAAAATAGCTTAAGTTAGTAAACTCTCCGTTCCCTGTTTTTTTATTTTGAAGACTGATTTGATATAAAATTTTCCAATGGTTTTTTATAGATTTTAGAGCTTTTAAGTAGGTTCCTTTGGAAGCATCATAAATATGAGTAGGCTCAGATATAATACCGTTAAGTTCTAAAACTTTAAAATTTTTACCTTCTACTAATTCTTCAAAAGTTGTATATTTTACATCAATTCTTCCATAATTCCAACCATCTATTTGGGTGTTTAAAGTATTTAAAAATGTAGTTAACTTTTCATTAATTAAATGGTTACCATTTATAAATTGAGTTCCTTTTGAATGATTTCCAATGATATTCAAAATTAATGCCTCATTGTTTTTTGGAATATATGAAAGTCTTTCTTTGTTAATTTCAGAAATCAATTTTGAATAAATTCGAGCCCTAGAATCTAGGCTAATTAATTGACTCAAATTGTTAATACCATCTCCAATTATAGTTAAATATTTTTTTAATGTGATAGAAGATATTTTTCCTTTTTGTTGGTTTGGAAATCTATAGAAAAAAATACCACATTCATTAGGTAAATTAATGTACTCTTGAAGTAATAAATTTATAGAGTTGTATTTGTTTACATATTTTATAAGTTCAATTTCAGAATTGAGTTTTTTTACTAGCAATCCTCTAAAACCAATATCTGGTTTAATTATTAAAGGGAATGTAAGTTGTTGTTCATTTATTTTTAAAGAAACAGCATCAAAACTTTCACCTTTAGCTATGTAAATTGTTTTAGGACAATATTTTTTTGGAATTAATTGAAGAGTTTTAAATTTTGATTCTAAACCATTACCAGCTCCTTCAATTGATGGATTTACAGCAGAAAAAAAACCAAAACTTTTTGCTTTTAAAGCCAAATAAAAAGCATAAGGTAGAATCGGAATGTAAAACATATAGGATGGCCAATATTCCCATTTAGTAATTTTATGTAACGTTGTATTCACTTTTATTTTTTGTTAAAAAGTGCATTTAAAATAATTTGGATACCCAAAAAGCCTAAGACAACAGCTAAAATTGCTAAAAGAATACCAATAATTAACCATAAATAGTTATTTTGTTGTTTTATAGCTTTATAACCAATGGTAATTAGTATAGGTGCCAAAAACAATAGCGGTAGAGCCGCTAATTCATATTTTAGTCCTCTAAAAAGTTCTTTTTTATCTGTTGCCATTCGTAAATTTTTCAATTGTTTTTTTACACTTTTATATGTTGAAAGTACTCCCTGAATTACAAGTAATGCATGCGGTTAATATAATGTTCATTACATTTTTTTAAGTCACTATTTACATGATAAAACTCATAAAGCCAAAAATAATAAAATGTTGGTTATATTTTAAAAAAGGTAGTTTTTTTGTGACTTAATTTAATGTAAAGTGTCATAATTATAAATAGTTGTAAGGTTTAGTATAATTAGTTGGTAAAAAAAGAGCGAAAACATATGTTTTCGCTCTTTTGATTTTTAAATTGTTTAAGGCTTAATCAATAGATTTAATTATTTGGTTAAATGTTGTGCTAGGTCTCATTGCATTTTTTGTCAAATCTTCATTAGGTTCATAATAACCTCCTAGGTCAACGGGTTTTCCTTGAGCACCGTTAAGTTCGTTAAGAATTGTTTGTTCATTTTCTTTTAAAGCCAGTGCAATTTTAGTGAATTTATCTTTTAATTCGATGTCTTTGTTTTGTTTAGAAAGTGCTTCGGCCCAATACAAAGCTAAATAATAATGACTTCCTCTATTGTCTAATTCACCAACTTTACGAGAAGGAGATTTTTTATTATCTAAAAACATATCAGTTGCATCATCTAGCGTTTCAGCTAAAATTAGTGCTTTAGAGTTGTTGTTAGTTTCTCCTAAATGTTCTAAAGATACTGCTAGAGCTAAAAACTCACCTAAAGAGTCCCAACGTAAATGTCCTTCTTCATTAAATTGTTGTACATGTTTTGGAGCGGAACCTCCAGCGCCAGTTTCAAATAATCCTCCACCATTCATAAGAGGAACAATAGATAGCATTTTTGCACTTGTACCCAATTCTAAAATAGGAAATAAATCAGTTAAAAAGTCGCGTAAAACATTTCCTGTAACTGAAATAGTATCTAAACCATCTTTTAATCTTTTTAAGGTATAAAGGGTAGCATTTTTAGGAGACATAATTTGGATATCTAAACCTTTGGTATCAAGTTTTGGAAGGTATAAATTTATCTTTTTAATAATTTCTGCATCATGTGCTCTGTTTTCATCTAACCAAAATATTGCTGGAGTTTGGCTCGACTTAGCTCTTTTAACAGCTAATTTAATCCAGTCTTGAATTGGTGCATCTTTTACCTGACACATTCTCCAAATATCTCCGGTTTCTACATTGTGTTCAATTAAAATATGGTTAGATTCATCTATAACTTGGACTACTCCGTTAGCAGTAATTTCGAACGTTTTATCGTGAGAACCATATTCTTCTGCTTTTTGTGCCATTAATCCAACATTAGGTACAGTACCCATTGTGGTTGGGTCAAAAGCTCCATGTTCTTTACAAAAATTAATAGTTGCTTGGTAGATACTTGCATAGCTACTATCAGGTATAACAGCTTTAGTATCTTGAAGTTTTCCTTCGGCGTTCCACATTTGACCAGAAGTACGTATCATTGCAGGCATTGAAGCATCAATTATCACATCACTTGGCACATGTAGGTTAGTAATTCCTTTGTCAGAATTTACCATTGCAAGTGAAGGACCATTTTTAAAACAAGTCTTTATATCTGTTTCAATTTCAGTTTTTAGATCCTCAGGAAGTGTTTTTATTTTAGAGATTAAATCTCCAAAGCCGTTGTTTTCTTCAACACCAATTTTTTCTAGTACCTCATGATGTTTATTAAACACTTCTTTAAAAAATACTTTTACTGCATGTCCAAAAATAATTGGATCAGAAACCTTCATCATAGTAGCTTTCATGTGTAGAGAAAATAAGATATTTTTCTCTTTAGCATCTTTAATTTGAGCTTCAAGAAAATTAATTAATGCTTTTTTGTTCATTACTGTTGCATCAATTATTTCTCCTTCTAACAATGAAGTTTTTTGTTTTAAAACAGTAGTGTTTCCGTTATTATCTTTAAAAACTATTTTTACATCCCCAGCTTTTGAAATGGTCACAGATTTTTCATTGGAGTAAAAATCACCACCATTCATTGAAGCTACATGAGTTTTAGAGTTTGGAGACCAAGAACCCATAGAGTGTGGGTTCTTTTTCGCATAATTTTTAACAGCTTTTGGAGCTCTACGATCTGAATTTCCTTCTCTTAACACAGGGTTTACAGCAGACCCTTTTACTTTGTTATATTTTTGTTGAATTTCTTTTTCTTTATCTGTACTTACTTCTTCAGGATAATTAGGAATGTTATATCCTAAATTTTGCAACTCTTTTATAGCGGCTTTTAGTTGTGGAACTGAAGCAGAAATGTTGGGTAATTTAATAATATTTGCTTCTGGTTTTTTTGCCAATTCTCCCAATTCAGTTAATGCGTCAGAAACTTGTTGTTCAGGGTTTAAATATTCAGGAAATAAAGCTAAAATTCGATGTGCTAAAGAAATATCTTTTACCTCTATTGCAATGTCAGAAGTTTTTGTAAAAGCTTCAACTATAGGTAAAAATGAATAGGTAGCTAGAGCAGGAGCTTCATCAGTTTTTGTGTAAATAATTTTTGCGGTTTTACTCATCATTTTTTAATATTTTAAGTTTATAAATTGAATTTAAATTCAATTTATAACTGTACTAATTATTTTTAATTTGAAGTAGTGCAAATGTAGTAAATATAGATATAAAAACACCTATCGAAAACGTTATAAATATGGTATTTTTTTAGTTTTTTGATAAAAATAAATATAGAAAATTATGGGAATTATAATTGATAAAAACAAAAGCCATAATATTGATTTCTCATTATTATGGCCTTTTGCTGAAACATTTAACTTAATAAGTCTAAAGTTAACTTGTTAAAACTGATTTGTTGTTTTTCTTGTTAAAGAATCACACAATTTTAAAGTCTTTCAATAGCTTGTTGCTTTCTTACGAAACAACTTCTTATTAGCTTAAGTATTTCGTTTAAAACAAGTCTAAAGCTTTGTTGTAATTTCTAAAAATTACTCGCTTTAAAACACTATTTTAAAAATGCTTTTAAAACCATGTTTCCATCTATTCATGCTAAATACTTGGGCACATTACTCTTTTAAAGTTGGTTTTAAAAACGATGTTCAAGAACATTAAGAATATTACTTTAAAATGTTTTACAGTATTAAAATTTGCATTTCAACAATGTAAATTAACATTTCTCCGTTAATTCTTTTGTAAAATAAATAGGTAAAATTCTAATTTCCAAATTTATAATGGGTTTTATATCAACAAGTTGTAAACTGTAGTTATTAACAAATGTTAATAACTGAAAAAGCCCAATTTTCAATTGAAAATTGGGCTTAAATTTTGTTGTAGAAAGTAGATCTTAACGTCTTCTTTCTTGGATTCTAGCTTTTTTACCAGTTAAACCTCTAAAGTAGAAAATACGAGCTCTACGTACTCTACCGTGTTTGTTAACTTCAATTTTTTGAATTGCTGGTAAATTAACAGGGAAAATACGCTCTACACCAACGGTTCCAGACATTTTTCTAATGGTAAATGTCTCTGAAGCTCCAGTTCCTCTTCTTTGAATAACTGTACCTCTAAAGAACTGTGTACGTGTTTTTTCTCCTTCTCTAATTTCGTAGTATACAGTAATAGTATCTCCTGCTTGAAATTGAGGAAATTCTTTTTTTGCTACAAATTCGTCTTGTACAAATTTTACTAAACTTTCCATTTTAAAATTTAATTAATGGTTTTTCATAAATCAACATTCACGAGTATCGTCAGAGGTTAATTTTGAGAGTGCAAATTTAGTAAAAAAGATTAGTCTTCCAATAAATCGGGTCTAATTTTTTTTGTATGTTCAAATGCTTTCTCATTTCTCCACTCTTCAATTTTAGGAAAATTGCCTGATAATAAGATATCGGGGACTTTAAGTCCTTTATATTCAGAGGGTCTAGTATATACTGGAGGCGATAATAGATTGTCTTGAAAAGAATCTGTAAGAGCAGAAGTTTCATCTCCTAAAACTCCTGGGATTAATCTTATAATTGTATCACATAAAACTGCAGCACCTAACTCTCCTCCGCTAAGTACATAATCTCCTATAGATATTTCTTTGGTTATAAATAAATCTCTAACTCTTTGATCTACTCCTTTGTAATGTCCACAAAGTATAATGATATTTTCTTGTAAAGAAAGTGTATTGGCAGTTTGCTGATTTAAAGTTGGCGCATCTGGAGTCATATAAATGATTTCATCATATGTTCTTTCTGATGTTAATTTTGAAATGCATTTATCAATAGGTTCAATCATTAAAACCATACCAGCTCCGCCGCCAAATTGATAATCATCTATTTTACCATATTCGTTTAAAGCATAAGTTCTTAAATCATGAAAGTGGACTTCAACTAAGTTTTTATCAATGGCACGTTTGATTATTGAAAATTCAAACGGACTTTTAATCAATTCAGGTGAAACAGTAATAATATCTATTCGCATTTTGCAAATATACTTAATTATAGAAAAGCTTTTATCATTCTGTTAACTTCAAAAATATCTTTTTTTAATTGTATTTCTTTAAATCCTTTTTGGTGTAACAGTTGGACAGTTTCTTCTCCTAAATATTGATTGATTTCAAAATAAAGTGTTCCATTTTTTTTAAGATGTATTTTGGCTAAATCAGCAATTTTATCATAAAATACTAATGGGTTTTCATCTTTTACAAACAGGGCTAAATGAGGTTCATTTCCTAATACATTTTGTTGCATTTGATTTTTTTCCAATTCTCTAACATAGGGAGGGTTACTTACAATAATATCAAATTGATGTGGTAGTTTTTTAAGGCTGAGGATATCTTCAGTAATAAATTGGATTGCTACGTTGTTTTTTAACGAGTTTTCTTCTGCAACTTTCAGTGCTTCTTTAGAAATGTCTAGTGCATAAACGCTAGTATTAGGTAAATTTTTTGCTAAAGAAACTGCAATACAACCACTTCCTGTACCAATATCAAGAATTTTTAATTTAGAATTTTGAACCTTATCTAGGTGGTCCTTTATAACCCAATGTACTAATTCCTCGGTTTCAGGTCTTGGAATTAAAACGTCATTAGTTACCTTAAATGGCAATCCGAAAAATTCCGTTTCACCAATTATATATTGTATAGGAATATACTTTTTTAATGTAGTTAAAGCATTTTGAAGAAAGGCTAGGGCTACTTTGTCAATTATTATATTTGGATGAAGTGCAATCTCAACACGATCCATTTTTAATTGATGTTTAATTAAAAGATTAAAGAACGATTGAATTTCTGTTTGTGGATAAATTTCAGAAAGTTCTTTAAAAAATAACTGTTTAAATTCTTGAATTTGCATTATAAATCTTTAAGCATCCATAAATTACAAGAATAATGTCCTGTATCTCCCATTGGTTTATCCAAGTCTTTAAAACCAACTTTTCTATACAGTTTTCTGGCTTCTTCCATATAAGGAAGGGTTTCTAAATAACATTTCTCAAAACCAAAATCTTTAGCCTTTTGTAAACATATTTGCATCATTTTACTACCTAGTCCTATGCCTCTTGCAGCAGGTAGGAAATACATTTTTTGAAGTTCACATACTTTTCCAGTATAATTATCGAGTTGTTTTATTCCAGCTCCGCCTAAAATTTCATTATTTTTTTCAACTACATAATAAATTGCATTTTCAACATTGTAGGCTTCAAATAAGGTGTCTAAAATTTTGTCAGCATATGCAGTGCCAACTTTAGGAACGCCAAATTCAATTAAAACTTCACGAATTGCTTTGGCTATTTTAGGATTGTCTTTAGGTTTAATTTCTCTAATTGTAAAGTTATTAAGAGTCATTTTAAAGTACTATTTTTACGACGTGAAGATACACGAAAAATATATAAAAAGATGCATACAATTAGCTAAAAATGGTTTGGGCACTACGTATCCTAATCCTATGGTTGGAAGCGTTATTGTATACAATGATACAATTATAGGTGAAGGGTGGCATCAAAAAGCTGGAGAGCCTCATGCAGAAGTGAATGCAATTAACTCGGTTAAAGATAAATCGCTGTTAAAAGATGCTATTATTTATGTTAGTTTAGAGCCTTGCTCTCATTATGGAAAAACACCTCCATGTGCTAATTTAATTGTTGAAAGTGGAATTAAAAAAGTAGTTATAGGAATTATAGATTCTAACAGTGAAGTATGTGGTAGAGGGGTTTTACATTTGCAGAAAAATGGTTGCGACGTTATTATAGGTGTGTTAGAACAAGAGTGTTATCATTTAAATAAACGGTTTTTTACCTATCATCAAAAACAGCGCCCATTTATAATCTTAAAATGGGCTGAAACTAAAGATAAGTTTATAGATAAAAAAAGAGAAAAAGGAGGGAGTAATTCTCCTAATTGGATTTCTAATAAATATTCTCAACAGTTGGTTCATAAAATGAGGGCAGAAGAACAAGCTATTCTAGTAGGAACCAATACCGCTTTAAACGATAATCCAAATTTAACCGTTAGAGGTTGGTATGGAGAGAATCCAATAAGAATCCTTATTGATAAAAATTTAAAAGTACCAAAAGATTGTAATTTATTAGATGATAGTGTTAAAACCGTAGTTTTAACGAATAAATTACCCGAAAAAAGTTTATTTAAAAATACGTATTTTGAGAAAATAAATTTTTCAGAAAATGTTCCTCAACAAATAATTAAGATTTTGTACAAGTATAAAATACAGTCTGTGCTAATTGAAGGAGGAGCTTATACTCTAAAAGCTTTTATAGATAAAGGTTTATGGGATGAAGCATATGTATTTGAAGGGAATACAAATTTTAAATATGGATTAAAAGCTCCAAAATTTAAAAAAGCACCATCTGAAATCCGAAAAATTTCAGATGATACGTTGTATATTTATAAAAATAGTTGATTAGTTTGTTTTTTCAAACATTTCAATTTTAGTATCTCCGTTTGATTTTTTGTAGCCTCTAAACATGCCTGAGGAATTAAAATCCCAGTAAACATCTCCATTTTTATCTAATAAAATCATTCCACCTTCTCCACCTAATTTACCAATTTGATTGAATAAAACTTCGTGAAGCGCTTCGGATGGACTTACTTTTTTATATTGAATTAAATTTGAAACTTCATGAGCGGCAACGGTTCTAATAAAATATTCACCTGAACCTGTACTAGAAATTCCACATGTTAAATTATTAGCATACGTGCCTGCTCCAATGATAGGAGAATCTCCAATTCGTCCATATTTTTTATTGGTCATACCACCTGTTGAAGTGCCAGCAGCAATATTTCCATTTTTATCTATTGCAACGGCGCCAACGGTTCCGTATTTATGATCGTCAATTAATTCGTTTTTTATTAAAAACGCAGTATGGTCTAACTGAGTTTGCTCTTTTCCCTGAATTTTTTTAAGCTGATTCATTCTTTTTTCTGTAAAAAAATAAGAACTATCTACCATTTCAATTCCGTATTTAGCAGCCATAATTTCTGCACCTTTTCCAGAAAGCATCACATGTGAAGAGCTATCCATAACTACACGCGCAGCTAAAATTGGATTTTTAATATGGTTTACGCCAGCAACTGCTCCAGAATTTAAGGTTTGACCGTCCATAATTGAAGCGTCCATTTCTTGAGCTGCTTCACTGTTATATACGGCTCCTTTACCTGCGTTAAATAATGGTGAGTCTTCCATAACATTTATTGTAGCTTGAATAGCATCTAATGAAATACCACCTTTTTCAAGTACTAAATATCCAGCGTTTAAAGCTTCTTGTAATTTTTCGGCATATGCTTTCTGTTGTTCTTCGGTAAAATACTCTCTTTTTATTCCGCCAGCACCTCCATGGATTACTATTGCGAAAGAGTTAGGAGTTCTTGTTTTTTTAATTTCTTTTTTTAAATCTTTTTCTTGACAAGAAATAATTAAAAGAAGTGAATAAAGTAATAAAGAAATTTTTTTCATAAGTGGTTAAGTTTAGTATTCAAATATATTCATTTAAAAACAGAAAATTAAAATTTTACTTTTGATATATTTGTATTCTTAAATTATGTAATATTTTAGAAAAAGACACATATAAAACTATTGATGTAGCTAAAGGCGAGGCTTTATATAAGGAAAAAGGAAGTAAATTTATTGGTTATGTTTTTCCTGTTACTTCAGAAGATGAAATAAAAGAATGTATTGAAAGTGTTAAAAAAAAGCATCACACGGCAAGGCATTGGTGTTATGCTTGGCAGTTAGGTGTTGAAAACCTACAGTACAGAGTTAACGATGATGGAGAGCCTAATAATTCTGCAGGTCAACCAATTTATGGGCAAATTTTATCTAAAGAATTAACAAATATTTTGGTAATTGTAGTTCGGTATTTTGGAGGAACTAAATTAGGGGTTGGTGGGTTAATAAATGCATATAAAACCGCTGCCAAATTAATTTTAGGTGAAGCTGAAATTGTTGTAAAAACGATAGATATTCATTTTCAGTTAATTTTTGAATATCAGTATATGAATAAAGTGATGCGAATTATTAAAGAAGAAAATCTAGAAATTTTAAATCAAAAAATGGAATTAAATTGTGATTTTATAATTTCGGTTAGAAAAAAGAATTCACAAAAAGTTAAAGATAGATTTGAAGATTTAAGGTGTTTAAATATTAAGGAAGTGTAGCATTAAGTTTTTTTAATTTGTTTAATAAATATTCAGGAGCTTTAGTAGGTTTATTAGTTTTCATATTTACAAATGCCAAAGTAATGTTAGCCGTTGTTAAAAGTTCGTCGTTTTCATTTCGTAATTCGTATTCAAATTCAATTTTAACAGTTGGTGTTTTTACAAGTGTTGTTTTTAACGTTAGTAAATCATCGTATTTTGCAGGCTTTTTGTAATTTATATTTAGATTAATTACAGGTAACATAATGCCAGTTTCTTCCATTTTTTTATACGAAACCCCCAATTCTCTTAGCCATTCTATTCTACCCATTTCAAAGTACTGAGCATAATTCCCATGATATGCATAACTCATTTGATCGGTTTCGCCATATCTTACTCTAAATTGAATTTTATTTGAAATCATTTTGTATATTTATACGTGTTATGTTACGTAAAAAAAAATTAATAATCAATAGATATTTAATTTTTTTATACTGAAAAATATTCACATTTTTGTACAACCAAAAAAGGAAAAGGAGTTTACTCTTTTTTAAAAACTAATTAACTTAAATACACCTTTTAGATTACCAATGAATAAAACTGCATCATCAGTTTGGACGGAATGCCTATCTTTTATAGAGGATAACATTAAGCAGCAAGCGTATAAAACTTGGTTTGAGCCAATTAAACCAATTAAATTATCAGGTGAAGCATTGACAATTCAGGTTCCTAGTAAATTTTTTTACGAATGGTTAGAAGAACACTATATTAAGTTATTAAGAGTTGCTTTGGTAAAACAATTGGGTGAGGATGCAAAGTTGATTTATGATGTAAGAATGGAAAATAATTACAGTAGTAACAATCCACATACTGTAAAAATACCAAGTTCTAATAGAAACCCAATTACACCTCAAGGAGTTGCGTTTCCACTAGATATTAATAAACGAGAATTAAAAAATCCATTTATAATTCCTGGAATTCAAAAGGTAAAAATTGAATCTCAATTAAATCCTAATTACAATTTCGAAAGTTTTGTTGAAGGAGATTCTAATAGGTTAGCTCGTTCGGCAGGAATGGCTGTTGCTAATAAACCTGGAGGAACTTCATTTAATCCTTTGCTAATTTATGGAGGAGTTGGATTAGGAAAAACTCATATAGCTCATGCTATTGGAGTTGAAATTAAAGATAAATATCCAGACAAAACAGTGTTGTACATTTCTTCAGAGAAATTTACACAACAATACATAGATTCTGTAAAGGGAAATACTAGAAATGACTTTATTCATTTCTATCAAATGATAGATGTATTAATTATTGATGATGTTCAATTCTTGTCTGGTAAAACAGGAACTCAAGATGTGTTTTTCCATATTTTCAATCACTTGCATCAAAATGGAAAGCAAGTTATTTTAACATCAGATAAGGCGCCTGTTGATATGCAGGATATTGAGCAACGTTTGCTATCGCGTTTTAAATGGGGGTTGTCTGCAGAGTTACAAGCTCCTGATTATGAAACTAGAGTGTCTATTTTGCAAAATAAACTCTATAGAGATGGTGTAGAAATGCCAGAAGAAATAGTTGAATATATTGCAAAAAATATAAAGTCGAATGTTCGTGAGTTAGAAGGGGTTTTAATCTCAATGATTGCTCAAGCTTCTTTTAATAGAAAAGAATTTACCCTAGCACTTACCAAACAAATTGTAGATAAATTTGTTAAAAATACCAAAAGAGAAGTTTCTATAGATTATATTCAAAAAATTGTTTCTAATTATTTTGAATTAGATGTGGCTACCTTGCAATCTAAAACTCGTAAGCGTCATATTGTTCAAGCTCGTCAATTGGCAATGTATTTTGCAAAAAGAATGACGAAAGCTTCGTTAGCAAGTATTGGTTCTCAAATTGGAAAAAGAGATCACGCAACCGTGCTTCACGCTTGTAAAACTGTTGATAATTTGACAGAAACCGACAAGCAGTTTAGAAAGTACGTAGATGATTTAACTAAAAAACTTACTTTTTAATAAAATGACTAAAGTATTAATGGTTTGTCTCGGTAATATTTGCCGCTCTCCATTAGCAGAAGGAATTTTAAAATCTAAACTTTTAAAACCAGGTTTTTTTATTGATTCTGCTGGAACTGGGGCGTATCATGTTGGTGAACACCCAGATAGACGTTCAATAGCAATAGCAAGACAATACGGAATAGATATTTCTACCCAAAAAGCTCGTAAATTTACCGTTGATGATTTTGATAAATTTGATGTAATTTATGTAATGGATAACTCCAATTATTCAAATGTTATAGCATTGGCTAGAAGTGAAGAAGATAAAAAGAAAGTAAACTACATTTTGAATGAAGTTTTTCCAGGTGAAAACTTAGATGTTCCAGATCCTTATTATGGAGGAGATTATGGTTTTAAAAATGTATATTTAATGTTAGATGAAGCTTGTGAAATTATTTCAAAAAAAATAAATTCAAATGAGTGATATAAAAGGGGTTTTGTATTTGATTCCTACAACTTTAGGAGATAGTGAACCTTTAGAGGTGCTTCCTTTGTCTGTAAGAAAAGTTATAGAAGAAGTCGATCACTTTATAGTAGAAAATGAAAAAACAGCTAGAAGGTTTATAAAACGAATTACCCCAAAAAAATCACAACCTTCACTTACCATTTATAAATTGGATAAATATGCTGATGAATTTGAAGTGAAAACTTATTTAGATGTTTGTGAAAAAGGTATTTCAGTAGGTTTGATTTCTGAGGCGGGTGTTCCTGCAATTGCAGATCCAGGAGCAGAAATTGTTAAATTAGCTCATGAAAAAGAAATAAAGGTGGTTCCGTTAGTTGGTCCTTCATCTATTATTTTAGCAATGATGGCTTCGGGTTTTAATGGTCAAAATTTTACGTTCAATGGGTATTTACCTATTGAAACTAATGAGAGAAAAAAGGTAATAAAAAGCCTTGAAAAACTTTCAAAAGAAAAAAATCAATCTCAAATTTTTATTGAAACTCCTTATAGAAACGAAAAAATGTTTGCCGATTTAAAAAGTACATTAACTCCAACAGCAAAATTATGTATTGCTTGTGATATAACATTGCAAAACGAATATATTAAAACGATGGAAATTAAAGATTGGAAACATCAGCAACCTGATTTACATAAAAGACCCACCATTTTTATAATTCATAAAGATTAAAAAAAAGCCTCAACACTAAGTTGAGGCTTTTTTGTTTAACCAAAATTATTCTAATTATAAAACAGGTTTCCTTTTAGCTTTAATAAAAGAAGTGTCATAACCTGAGAATTCTTTTAAATAGTGCCTAACTGAAGAGCCATAAGCATCTTCAAAAGTAAAAGCACCTTTGCTTCTTAAAAATTTCTTTACATTTCCAGCTCCAGCTAAATGAGCAGCTGCAATAATGCCGGATTCTGTAATTTCAATTCCGTGAATATTTTTTCCAACACTTCGTTTAATGTCTTTTCTTAAAATCCATTTATTAAGTGAGCATAAGGCTAAAAATGCATCTTCTTGTAATTCTGGATTTCTTAAAAAAGAGTGAGTGTCATAAATTTTAAATCTACTAAGGGTTGATTTTCCAAATTGATATTTTCCTAAATATCCAAGTGTATTAATAATTTCGTATCTACCTTGTGATTCTTTAAATGCTAAAGCTTCTCTAAACCCAACAAATTTGTTGCCAATAAAAGGAATGTTGAAATCTTGAAGAGCTGCTTCTTCTTCTGTAGGAACATAGGCTACAGATGTAGTTGTATTAAAGTTTATTTTCGAGTTTTTTGTGTCTTTTGAAAAACTAGAAATAATTATTCCTAATACAATTAAACTTAAAAATAGTATTACTTTTTTCATAATTTTAAGGTTTAATTACCTTATAAATTTCGGGGTGCAAATGTAATGTATATTTTTATATTGGCAATAAATTTAATAAAAAAATAATTATTTTAATAAATAATTAACAAATATTCTGTTTTATTAAATAATTTTTAACTTTTGTAAATTAAGATTACTTAGAGTTGTAAAGTTTTTAATAAACTTTTTTTTTACAGACTAATAATTATCTATTCACGCCTTGTTTATTAAGCCAATTTTGATATTTAAGTGCATTTTTATTATGTTGTGATAGCGTTTTTGCAAATTCATGTGTGCCAATTTTGGTAATACTAGCGCACATATAATAGTAGTTATGGTTGGCTGGATTTAAAACTGCTTCAATTGAAGAAATATCAGGCATAGCAATTGGTCCAGGAGGTAATCCTAAATTTATATAGGTATTGTATGGAGAATTAATTTTTAAATCTTTTTTTAAAACTCTTTTTATTGTGGTATTTTCTCCATGTTGCATTTTATAAGCAAATATAACTGTTGGATCTGCTTGTAATGGCCAATTATCTTTAAGTCTGTTTAAATATAACTTAGCTACCATTGGTCGTTCGCTCACTGTTGAAGTTTCTTTTTGTACGATTGAAGCAAGTGTAATTACTTCATTTTTTGTTAGATTTAGTTTTTTTGCTTTTTGCAATCTTTCATCATTCCAAAAGCGTTGATATTCTTTAAGCATTTTTGCTCTAAATGCTTCAGCGCTTGTATTCCAATAAAATTCATAAGTATTTGGAATATACATTCCAAGAGCCGAATTTTTTGTAAAGTGATGCTTGTTTATAAAATTTTGATCATAAAATGCATTTAATAATGAAATGGAATCAGCTTCAATTTGCTCTGATATTCTTCCTGCTAATTTTTTAAAATTGTCTTGATTGTTGAATGATAATTTTACAGGAGTTTGGTTGCCACTTCTTAATAGATTTACCAAGTCATTATTATTCATTCCTTTGGCAATATGATATTTTCCAGGTTTAATGGTATTGGTATATTTTTTTTTAGCTGCAACCCAGGTAAATGGTTTTACTCTTTTTAAAAATGGACGAACTAAATTTTCAACTTCAGTAAAATTACTATTAGAAGGAATGTATAAATAGCCTTCTTTTATAGTATTTGGTTTGTAAATTTTATTGTAAAAATTAAATGCTAAAAAACCAGCTATTATTAATAATAGAGAAATGATTAATAGGATAAGTTTTTTTAAATTCATGTTACGATTTAATCAGTTGGTATAATACTTCATCTTTAAAGTTAGGGTTTGAATAAATCCAATCTTTTTTTACACCAATTTTTTTAAAATGATGTTTTTCAAATAACCTGATGCTTTTGGTATTGTCCGAAGTAATATTTGCAAAAATTTGATGAACATCTAAGTAGGTAAATGCATAATCGATGATCATTTCAAGAGCTTCGGATCCATAGCCTTTATTTTGGTGTTGAGGTAGTAATAAAATTCCAATTCCAACTCTTTTATGAAGTGGGTTAAAATCAAATAAATCAATCATCCCAACAGGAATGTCGTCAAAATCACTAATTACAAACCTATATTGTTTGGCTTCATAAATATCTTGATGTGAGTTTTCAAGATATTTTTTTAGTACGTATTTTGAATAAGGTAATTGTGTACCGCTTATTTCCCAAAAAAGCTCATTGTTTTCTGTTGAAAACAAAAAGTTTAAATCTTCAGGCTCTAAAGCTCTTAAATTGATATTTTTACCTAATAAAATTGCCATTAAATTGTAATATTACCTTCAAATACAAATTGAGCAGGTCCTTTTAAAAAAACATTTGTGTAGGAAGTATCCTTTTTTTCAAAAGAGACTTCTAAGTTCCCTCCTAAAACTTCAATTTTAATAGTGTTAGAATTGGTTATGTTAGTTTTATTAGCTGCAATTGCAACCGCAGTAACACCTGTTCCACAAGCTAAAGTCTCATCTTCAACACCACGTTCGTAGGTTCTAACTTTGAATGAATCGTTAGTTAATTGTTCAACAAAATTTACATTGGTTCCTTCTTCAAAATAGGGAGCTCCATATCTAATTTTTGAACCTACTTCTTTTACATTTATAGTCGATATATTTTTACAGAAGCTGATATGGTGTGGAGATCCTGTATTTAAAAAAGTGTATTCTTTAGCAATTTCTATTTCAGTTACATCAATCATTTTTAAGCTAACTATGTTATTTTCAATAGTAGCATAATGTAATCCGTCTACAGCATCAAAAGTAGTTTTATAAGTTATTATACCAAGCTGTTTTGCAAATGCAACCAAGCATCTCCCTCCATTTCCACACATGCTTCCTTCATTTCCATCGGCATTAAAATAAACCATTTTAAAATCTTGTTTATTCGAAGGTTCTAATAAAATTAAACCATCTGCACCTATTCCAAAACGTCTGTCACACAGTTTGTTAATAAGCGAAATGTTAGTTTTTGGAAACGATAAATTTCGATTATCTATCATGATAAAATCGTTTCCAGTGCCTTGATATTTGTAAAAATGTAATTTCATTAGTGCAAATGTAGTAAATTTCATTGTAGGTTTTTTGATTAAAGATAATGATGAAACCAAGAAATGTTAAATATGGTTAAATGAGCGTTAATAAAGCGTTAAAGGAGTTTTTGAAAAGCAATAAAATTTTAATTTTGAATGTTAATTTATAAAAATATTAAAGATGAAAAGAATAATTAGTATTGTGTTATTTTCGGCTTTAGGAGGAGCACTTACTTTAGGTGCTTATAAATTATTTATTGAAAAGCCACAAGTTGTTATTGAAAAAGCAGTTGAGTCAAAACCATTGGCGGTCAAGACAAATTATACAAATACGTTAGGAACTGCCATTGAAGATACTGATTTTACCATAGCTGCTGAAAAAACATTAAATGCTGTAGTTCACGTAAAAAACACGTCTTATAAAACAGTGAGAGACCCTTTTGCAGAGTTTTTTTACGGACAAGGAAATGGAATTAAACATTATTCGCAAGTTGGTACAGGTAGTGGTGTAATTTTTTCATCCGATGGATACATTATTACCAACAATCATGTAGTAAAAGACGCTACAGATATTGAAGTAACTTTAAATAATAAGAAAGTTTATAAAGCTAAAATTATTGGAAACGATGCTATAAATGATATAGCACTCCTTAAAATTGATGAAAAAGAGTTGCCCTATATTACCTTTGCTAATTCTGACAATGTAAAAGTAGGTGAGTGGGTGTTAGCCGTTGGAAATCCATATAATTTAACGTCAACAGTTACTGCAGGAATTATCAGTGCAAAAGGTAGAGATTTAGAAGGAAATGGTCCAATTACAGATTCATTTATACAAACTGATGCCGCAGTTAACCCTGGTAATAG
Source organism: uncultured Lutibacter sp. (assembly GCF_947493565.1). Lineage (GTDB taxonomy): Bacteria > Bacteroidota > Bacteroidia > Flavobacteriales > Flavobacteriaceae > Lutibacter > Lutibacter aestuarii. The sequence continues at coordinate 160,308 of NZ_CANLRG010000005.1, forward strand.
TGGAGGAGCCTTGGTAAATGTTAGAGGTGAATTAATAGGTATTAATACCGCAATTTCTTCTAGAACAGGTTCTTTTATAGGCTATTCATTTGCTGTTCCTTCCAATATTGCAAAAAAAGTAATTGAAGATTTAATGGAGTTTGGAACTGTACATAAGGCAATTTTAGGAGTGCAAGGAGGTGAGTTAAATGGAAAAGTTGCTCAAGATTTAGATATAGATTTAACAGAAGGTTTTTATATTTCTTCTGTATCCGAAAACTCTGGAGCTAAAAAAGCAGGACTTAAAAAAGACGATGTAATCATTCAAGCTGATGGAGTAAAAATAACATCATATGCTAATTTAACAGGTTTTTTAAATACCAAACGTCCTGGAGATGTAATAAAAGTAACTTATGTAAGAGAAGGACACGAATATACTGCAAATGTTAAATTGAGTAAAAATGAAATGAGTAAAGTAAACTCTTTAGGTTTAGAATTGAAAAATTTAGATGCCAAAGAATTGAAAAAACTAAAAGTTTCTAATGGAGTAAAAGTTACAGATATTACCAATAAAGAATTGTTGTATTATGGAGTACGAAAAGGATATGTAATTACTTCTATCAATAATCAAAAAGTAAACTCTGTTGATGATGTTACTGAAATGATTTCTACCAAAGCAGCTAACGAGGTATTACGTATTGAAATGTTAAACTTAGATGGAGAGGTAGAACGCTATATTTTTAGGTAGTTGTTAGATTGTGTATAAAATCCTTTCAAAAATTGAAAGGATTTTTTTTACAAAAAAGAGTTGCGAAAACGTTTGAAATTGGTACTTTTGCAAAAATTTTTAACAACACACAACTAAAATGTCTTACAACGAACTTTACGAAAAAGAACTCGCCTTTCAAGCAGATAGGCGAAGAGCTACAGTAGAATTTATTAGAATTATTAGCGATTTATGGTATGATGATACCATAGAACTAATTCTTTTTAGAAATCAATTAATTGATAGAAATGTTAGTGAAATACTTAACTTAGTTGAGTATGCTAGTGAATTTGTAGAAAAACCAATTTCAATATTTGATGCTGTTGAAATTGCGCGTGAAATTAAGAATCAAAAATTATCGCCTTCAAAAATTGATATTGGTAAATTGGTGTATGAGTATCATATAGAGAGTAATAGTAAAAATATTGAAGACTTTATTGCTGAAAAATTAAGTGATGCAAAAAAAATAAATGGAATTGAGCCAAAAGACGTTGTATTATATGGCTTTGGAAGAATAGGAAGGCTATTAGCTCGAGAATTAATGACTCGTACAGGAAAAGGTAATTTAATGCGCTTAAGAGCTATTGTTACAAGAGGTGAAATAACAGAAACGGTTTTAGAAAAAAGAGCAGCATTATTAAGAAATGATTCCGTACATGGTGATTTTCCTGGAACTGTAAGTGCTGATATTGAAAAACAAGCTTTGATCATAAATGGAACTACAGTAAATATAATTTCAGCAAATTCACCTGAAGAAATTGATTATACTTCTTATGGTATTTTTGATGCTTTAGTAATTGACAATACGGGAGCTTTTAGAGATAAAGAAGCTTTAAGCAGGCATTTAGCATCTAAAGGCGTGTCTAAAGTTTTACTTACTGCGCCAGGTAAAGGAGTTCCAAACATAGTTCACGGTGTTAATCATTTAGAATATGAACCTACTAAAGTTGATGTTTTTTCAGCAGCTTCTTGTACTACTAATGCAATTACACCTGTTTTAAAAGTTATGGAAGATAGTTTTGGTGTAATAAACGGACATTTAGAAACGATTCATGCATATACAAATGATCAAAATTTAGTGGATAATATGCATAAAAAATATCGAAGAGGAAGAGCAGCAGCTTTAAATATGGTAATTACTGAAACTGGTGCTGGTAGTGCTGTTTCTAAAGCATTGCCTTCATTTGAAGGTAAGTTAACATCAAATGCTATTAGAGTTCCTGTGCCTAACGGAAGTTTAGCAATTTTAAATTTAAGACTGGAAAATGCTGCAAGTAAAGAAACAATTAATTCAGTAATGAAAAAGTATGCTTTAGAAGGTGATTTGGTTGAGCAAATTAAATATTCTTTAAGCAATGAATTGGTTTCTTCAGATATTGTTGGAACTTCTGCACCAGCAATATTTGATAGCAATGCAACCATTTCTAATAATGATGGAAAAAACGTAATTCTATATGTCTGGTACGATAATGAATACGGATATAGTCATCAAGTAATAAGGTTGGCAAGGTATATTTCACAAGTACGAAGATTTACGTACTATTAGTATATTGTTACTTTATATTTACACTATTTTATACAAAAAAGCCTCAACATTTGTTGAGGTTTTTTATAATAACTCTAATGGAATATCACCATATTTTAATAGATGTTTATGAAAACTCTTATATGAAAATTCATTTTCTTTTTTTGCTTTATCCAACTTATTTAAAAATATGTTAGCGCCATATTTATATGTTACAACTTGTGCAGGCCAACGTTTCATTCGTTCAATTTCTCGTAAGCCAATGTCGTCTTTATTTATGATATATTTTTTCCAAAAATTTTGTGCTTTTATGTCAGACCAACCATAATAGTTTATGCCTACATCTAAAGCAACCCGTACTGAACGGATTAGATCCCATTCCCATTTCCCATACTCATCATAAATGGTTTTGTATGCACCTAATTCTTTTCCTAAAAACTCAACATAAGCTCCCCAACCTTCAGCAAAACCTGGATACCAAAATAATGCTTGAATTTCTGTTCTATGAATTAGATTGTTTATCATAAGCTGGTAATGATGCCCTGGAATTGCTTCATGAATATAAATCCAATCAATTTGACGCTTGTTGAATGGCTTATCAAAATAATTATAGAAAAAAGTTCCATTGTTATAATATGCAGGTACTTGTGTTAAAGAAGGATTGTTACCTTTTTTAATTTTTACATCTTGAACTTTATTAATGTACGGAAACAATGTATCAGCCTTTTTGTTTACCAAGAGTTTGGTTTTTTCAAATGCTTTTTGAATATCACTTACTTTAAAATAGAAGAATGAAGAATCCTTTAAGAACTTATCAAAATTAATTTTATGGTGCCCTGATTTTTTTTGAAGTTGAGTCATTTGAGTTTTTACAAATTCAATTTCTCGTAAACCAAATTGAAAAATATCATCAGGATTTACGTTAGCATTTACCCAACGTTTTAATAAATAAGCATACCACTTTTTGCCGTTTTTAATTGTATAAATACTTTTATTATCATCTAATTTGATTGAGGTATCCCATTGTTTTTCGAGAGCTATCCGTTCTAAATTTAATACTGTTTCATACTTCATTATTTGATAATCTAACTTTTCATACTCCGTTAAATTCTGGAATGGAACCTGTTTTAAATTTTTTTTAATTTTCAAGAAGAATTTTTCTTGTTTTTCGATATCCATTTTATTTTTAATGGAGTTTAAATTTTGAACATAATTTATTTGAAGATTTGGAATTTCTAACGCAGTATATTCTTTTACAAACAGTTTTTGTAACTGGTTAAAACTATTTTGGGCAACAGAGAGTTGGGTTATATATAAAAATATTAGTATAGGTTTTAGTTTCATATTAACTTTTGGTTGTATTTTTCAGAATTAAAACGAATTATATAGTGATTAAAAAAGGTATTTTCATCAGTACTTCCTCTACTACTTGTAAAAATTAAATATTTTCTATCTTTAGTTACAAACGGACTTCCATCATATCCTTGAGAATTAATTTCTTTACCCATCCAAACTGGTACTGACCATGTACCATTTTCATTAAAGCTTATGTATAAATCTGATTTACCAAGATTTTGACCTCTTCCAAAACCAGCAAATATTAAATAACTTTCATCTGGAGATAAAAAGGCATCACCTTCTAATTTTTCTGAATTAATATTTATAAGTGGTGAAGGTTTTTGATAGTTCCCATTTTTATATTTAGAAACGTATAAGTCACTATTTCCCGAGCCGTGAGGTGTTATTGAAAAATAGAGATTTCCACTATTTGTTAAATACGGATAAAATCGATTTCCTTCTATATTTTTTTCAAAAAAAGGCATAGGTTTTTGCCATTCACCGTTTATTCTTTTTGATTTCCAAATATTCCAATCCATACAGAGTCTCTCTATAATGTTCCCTCACCTAATTTTACAGGTGTTTTTGTATTTGCATACAGCCGAAAATTATCAGTTTTATTAGAGCAACTACTAATTATAACAAAGGTTAAAGCTAAAAAGTGAATTATTGAATTTCTAATTCTAATTTTTTCCATACTAAAGAGTTTAAATTAATTTTTCCATTGTTATTTATGTATTTTAAGTAAACATTCTTTATGTCTGTTGAAATAATTCCTTCCGATTGAAAATAAAGTTCTGTTTTGATTTCAAAAAAACTTTTCATTTTTCTATTCATTGTTAAAAATAGCTGTTCTCCTTGAGTATTAATAGCAATTTTTCTTCCATTTATTTTATAAGTACCCTCAAGTTGTTTTGCGATTTCTTTCGGGATTTGTTGTTGATCTGAATTAAGTTTACAGTTTTCAACTGCTGTTAACCAAGTGTCTATATTTTCTTTATAATCAGAGTATTGATAGTTAACTTTTATTTCTGGATTTAAATAAGTACTGTTATCTTGCTTCCAACTTGTTGCCCAAAAAGTATGTGTTAATGATGCTTTTAATCCTGAATTTGGTAAAGTTATATATGTAATATCTCCAACAGTATTTACACCTTCAGCTGTAGGTTCCCCAACCAAAATAGCTTTAGTATTTTGATTTAAAATTGAAGCTAACTCTAATAAAGTTCCTCTTGTAGCTTTGCTAGTTAAAACAAATAGTTTCCCTTTTTGGTTGATGTTTTTTGAACTTTTCAATAAATCGGTAAACCCTTTTAACTTAAAACCATTTCCGCCACCTCCATAACGAATGTCGATAATTAGTTTTTCAACTTTATTTGTGTTTATCAATTTTTCAATAGTATCAACAAATTTGGAAAATGAATTATCTTTTTTATCATTAACGATTTGTTGTAGTTGAACAAATAAAGTTTTAGTGTTTGGGATAAGTTCAAACCAATAGTTTTTTCCTTTGTAGCTTTTATTTTTAACATTAAAATACCCATCATTTGGTAGTTTTCTATCTAATTTAGAATATTCAGAAATTGAAGCAGCCTTCATTGTTATCTGTTCTTCTGAATTGAGTTCTAATACAACTTGGTCGGTAAATTCACTTAACCCTATTGTTTTTAAAAGTGAAGGCATAAAGCCATATACTTGAAATAGATAGCTGCGATAGTAATCGTTATCAGCATTTAAATAGTTGTTAGTTTTTTCAAATACTTCTTCAAGTGAAAATCCATTAATTTTTGTAATTTTTTTTCCTATGAACTCTCTGTAATCAGTTGAAGCGTCTAAGATGTACATTCCATCATTAAACCAGTAGGGCTTTATTGGTAAAACCTGAAGGTCAAGCCCCTCTTGGAATAAAGGAATATTACAACCTTCATCGTTTAATGTATTTAAGACTCGTTGTAAAGCGTAAACTCTTTTTTCAATAGTTTGTATGTCAGAGCTCAGCGTTTCATTAAAAATACGTTTAAATTCATTTTTATGTATTGAGTTTTGAAAAGAAGGAAACGTCTTTTCAACTTTTTCTTTTAAAAAAATCAAATCCTCCTTCCATTGTTTGTCACTTATTAATAAATTCACTTCTTGTGAGCAACTAGTAAATGAAATGAATATAAAATTTAAAAATAATATTAGTTTTAGTTTCATCTTATTTTATGATTGATTTCATCCAATTTATACTTTCTTCGCCAATTTTTTTATTAAAATTATCTCTGGCATAATTCATATAAGTACCATTACCCAATGTTTCAACATTGTGTTGCATGGAGTTAAAATTGATAAATCCGTGATCAGCATTTTTAACTAAAATAAAAGTTCCATTTCCTCCATTTTTGTTTACTATGTTAATCAGTTCTTGAGCTCCATCTGAATTTATAGCTTGAATATCAAATTCTCCGTGAAGTGCCAATACATTGGTTTTTACTTTAGTCCAAGCTTTAGGGATGTTGATATCGGCTAAAGATTGCCAAAATTTAAAATGACGACCAATGTATTGATTCCTTTTAAAATCGTTAACGTTAAAAAATTCAGCATAGTCTTTGTTTTTTAACATTTCTTCACCTGATAATTTATTGATTAACAAATCGTTATTGAATTTTAAATTAACTTTATTATTTTCTTTAATTTCAGCATCTGATGTGCCAAAATGTTTCGGTTGAATGGTGTACAAATCAACCATATAATCGTACCAAGATTTTGCTACAGTTCCGTAAGTAATTATTCCTTTTGGTCTATAGTATTTATTTAACAGTGGTGCAATTACGCCTCCCATTGAATGCCCGAATAAAAAAATATTTGTTGAGTCAATACTTTGTTGTTGTAACAAATATTTATATCCTTCCTTAAAAGCCTGTAGTTCTTCAGTAAAACCAATCTCCAAACAATTCACTTTACACTTACTATCACCCACACCAGGTTTTTCAACTCTAAATACTGCAAATCCAGCATTTACCCAATCATTAAATAATTTTTTACTTGGATTGTGGTCAGAGGCAGTTTCAACTGAACCACAAGTGTAACCTTGTAGAAAATAAACAACAGGCGGATTCTTAATATTTTTAGGAGTTACCAAAATTGAACGTAATAAATTGTCTTTATAAGCCACTTCTCCATAAAAAACATTTCCGTTATTAAATTTTTCAATAGGTCTTCCTAGTAATTCAGTTTTTTTAAGTTGTTTTTTGTTTTTTGAATAAAACTCAGCTTCAATACTATCACCTTCAAAGAGTTCACTTGTAATAGTTAGTACATCTTGAATAGTATTTACTGAAATTCCATTTAGTTTGGTTAGTACATCACCTTGTTTTATACCTAAGTTTGAAAAAGTAGAATTTGGCATTACAGTGTTAATATACACCCCATTTTTGATAGTTAATTTATTTTGAGAAGCAATACTATCTGTTAAGTTTTGCATCATTATTCCCAACATCCCTTTGCGTTTAAGTGTTTGACTTTCTACAGAAGTTTGCACTAATGTGAAAGCTATAACAACCAATATAGTTTTAAGTAATTTCATTATTTTTATTTTAAAGTTTGTAAGTTCCTGACTTAATTTCTAAGATAATTTCATTTAAGCGGTTGTGAAAATGCTCTGGAGCTACTTTTATCACTTGCTTTACATCTTTTAAGGCATCTTTAGTGTTATTTAAAAAATAGTTGCTTAAACCTCTGTTTAATAATAAAAACCACGAATCTGGAAATTGTTTAAATTTTTTGTTATTATATTCAAAAGCATCATTATAGAATCCATTTCTTAACAAGAAAATACCAAAGCTATTAGCTTCATTAGCAGTAGTATGTAACTCTTTAGCTTCTTTTTTTACCTTTTCAATTTCATTATTTTTATTTAACTTTTTAAGTATACTAATTTTTGTGGATAAATTGGTTAAGTTTTTATTGGCTGCAAACCCATTATAACCACCATTAATGGAACGATTAATCCATTTTAAAGCTTCATCAAGATTGGTATTATGATTTAAGCACCAGTTTGCAGCATCATTCCAAGCTTGCCAGTGATAGGTGTTAATTCCACGAAGTTCATTTCTAAAGCTTTCTATTACTGTTTTGTTTAAATCTACTTCTACTTTAAAAGGAATGCGTTTTTCTCCCCATTCCAGCCCGATAACCAGTGAATTATCTGTTCTATTTAGAAACTCAAAATCTAATTGTTCTGATTTTGTACAAGTCTCAGGGTTTACTTTTACTCGTAGTGTTACATCTTTTTCAATATCTAAGTAATAACTACCCCATTGGTTATTTTTATGAGCAAATAGTAAAGTGTATGAATCATTTTCGGGAATAATATGAAAACCGTATTTACCAGCAGCCAAAGTTTGTCCTTCTAAAGTTACATCAGTTGAAAAAGAAATGGTTGTATTCATGTCTGCGCCAGCGCGCCAAGCAATAGGTTTTCCTTGTTGAGGAATTACATTTGTATTGTTCCATACATCTCTATCTCTTAATTTTGGTGAACTGTATGTAATAGTAATATCTGTAACTCCTAATCGTTGTTTTTCAACAACAGGCTGACTTCTTTTAGGGATATTAAGCGTATGAAATTGCGCTGTGAGGTTTATTGTAAAAACACAAAATAATAATAGTAAGGTATTTTTTTTCATAATGATTGTCTTTGAAAATTTAAAATTAGTGAATCAATAGCGACAAATCTATATGAACTGATGGTTTTAGGCGACCTAATTTGTGTATTCGCAATTATTAGAACCTATTTTTAACTTTTTTTAACAGTAAAAATTAATTTTTTAGAAGATTTTAAGAAGTAATTTTAATTCAAAAATGGAGCATGTTTTTTTTAAATTCAGAAGGGGTAACACCTTCTTTCTTTTTAAAAGCAGCATTAAAAACAGATTTGCTATTGAAACCAGCATCGTATAAAATTTTTAAAATAGTTAACTCCTCATTATTAGTTTTAAGTAGTTTTTTTGCTTCCTCAATTCGATAAGAATTTACAAAATCATAAAAGTTTGTGCCGTGAAAAGATTTGATAATAGCTGAAGTATTTCTACTAGAAATTCCTGTTAATTCTGATAGTTCTACTACTTTGAAATTTGGGTTTTTATACAATTCTTTTTCAAACATTAAATCGCATATTTTTTTATAATTAGCTTCATTTATGAACTTATTTTGAGTTTTATTTTTTTTAGTTTCAAATGCCTCTTGTAAAAAAAATACTTCAGGATTTTTTACCATAAATACTAAAGTTAGGTTCGATAAAATAAGTAATAAAAGGATTCCAATAAATTTAAAGTTGTTTGACAAATTAGGATTTTGGAAGTAGTTGTTTATTGCAAAATGAATAAAAAATACAAACCAAATAATTATAAATAGCAATAAGATGCTTTTTAAGAATTGAACTGTTTTATATTGGTGGTTGTATTCAAAATTTAAATTTTTAATAGTCTTAAGAGCAAAAAAAGTATAACTAAAAACCTGTATATAATATGCATAAGCCACAATTTCATTAAAGATTAAAGCAAAAGAGCCAAATGTATTACTCTTAATATTTAACTTGAATAAAAATACTTGAGTTATATTAAAAAAAGCATAAATAATGAAAGGTATAAAATGTAAGTAATTTCTTTTGAAATTAAATTGAAGACTCGTTATGGCTTTTGCGAAAAAGTATAAAAATGGAGCATAAAAAAATAGAAATGAATTCAATAATACACCAAACAGAACTTCTGTAGAAACCTCAGTTATTTCTGATAAAAGTATATTACTTAATAGTGTAATACCCTTTCCAGCTAAAAAAAATGAAAAAATAATTACTGGAACTTTAACTTTTCGTTTCATTAAAAAAATTAAAGCAGCAATTAATAAAAAGTTAAAAACTGAAATATATTGTAGTGTCATTGTTAACTCCATTAAAATTTAATTTTAACAAAGCTAATAAAAATGAAAATAAAGAATGTATATGAAATGTTAAACAAAAAGCCTCTACATTTGTTGAGGCTTTTTTTTATTAGTCAAGTAAAAATAAAATTTTCACTTGTTTTAGATGAATAATATTTGAGTTCCTTCTACATCTGCTTTGCTATAAAAATCTCCAATAGTTAAGATTCCATCAAGATCATCAATTAAATCTTCTTCTTTTAAATGGAACATGTCCACGGCTAGTTTACAACCCCACATTTTTACACCAGAAGCTGATAGAATTTCTAAAAATTCATCAACAGGAGGCATATCTAGTTTTTCCATTTCTTTTTTCATCATTTTAGTTGCAAGTGCTTCCATACCAGGTAATCCACCTAGCATTGTAGGGATATGCATTGCTGGGTTTCCTACTGTTGCAACGTGTAAATGATTTAATTTTTTCTTTTGAATTGCTTCTAAGCCAAAGAATGTAAAAAATATTTCGGCTTCAATTCCTTCCATTCTAGCTCCGTTCGCCATTACAAAAGCAGCATATACATTTTCGATTGTTGCCTTTGATAAGATGAACATCATTTTTTTAACTTTTGTTTTGCTCATGACAGATATTTTAAATTTTAAATACAGCTTTTAGGTTTTGGTACACCTGCTATTTTTGTAGATACTTTAAGAGGTCCTCCAGGGAACAGAGCATAAAATTCTTTAATATCAACAACTCCACTTTTTTTAACTCCTCTTACTGATAAAGCCGTGCCAGCTTTAACTTGTTCTTGTATCCAATTGATTACTTCCCAATGACGGTCAGTCATTTCAATTCCTTCGTTTTTAGCGATTTCATTTCCAATTTCTTTATTCCAATTAGAAAAATCTTCTAAGTAGCCATCTTCAGTTACTATTACTTTTATTCCTGCTAATACTGCTTCCATAATTGTTAATTTTTATAGTTTTTATTATATTTTTTTTCCTTTAGTACTCATATTTCTACTTACAAATGGAATTGCTATTCCTTTTAATAACATATTCCAATATATCCATCTAAATGCTAATTTCCCCCAATGGTTAAAAATACTTTCTTTTAATAGTTTTAGAGGTCCAAAGCCTGCAAAAGGGAAAGTTCCTTCTACGGGTTCTTGTTCATAGTTAAAGTCAATTAATAATGCTTTATTGTGTCCTGTTTCAATAAAACAGTTTGCATGACCATCAAATTCTTCTTTTAAAGGTTTGTTATTTATAAATAATAATATGTTATCTGTTAGTGTTTCAGCCTCAAAATGCGCTACTGATCCAGCTTTTGAAGCAGGAACATTGGTAGCATCACCAATCACAAAAATGTTTTGGTGCTCTTTAGATTGTAAGGTGTTTGGGTGTGTAGGTACAAAGTTTAGTTCATCGCCCATTCCCGAACGCTCAATAACTTCATCTCCCATATTGGTTGGAACAGTTACTAACAAATCATAATCAATCTCTTTTTCAGCATAGTCCACTATTTTGTTATTTTCATTATCTACATGTTCAATGGCAAAATCAGTTTCTAATTTTATATTTTTTTCTTTTAAAAGATAGCTTAATGAATTTGAACAAGTTTGTTTAGTGAAAGCACCTGAAAGTGGGGTAACGTAAGTGATGTCAACCTTGTCTCTCATTCCTTTTTTTGTAAAATATGAATCAGCTAAAAATGCAAATTCTAATGGAGCTACAGGGCATTTTATAGGCATTTCAGTAATATGTACTACTAATTTTCCACCTTGCCATGTTCTTAATTTGTTACGTAATGCTAAAGCACCTTCGTACGTATAAAAATCAAATACATTTTTATGCCAATTTTTACCTTTCATACCTTCTACTTCATCTGGAGCAATTTTAGAACCAGTGGCTATAATTAAAATATCATAACTAAGAGTTTGATCTTCTAATTGCACTTTGTTTTCATTAGGTAAAATTTGTTCAATTTTTTTCTGAATATAGTTGACTTCTTTAGGAATAAATTTTCCGCCAACTTTTTTAACTTGATTTTCTGTATAAATATCAAATGGTAAAAACAAAAAACCAGGTTGATAGTAATGTGTTTTATATTGATCTACAATAGTTATCTTCCACTCTTTTTTATTTAACTTAGGTCTTAAATGATTTGCCATCATTGTACCTGAAGTACCAGCACCAAGAATTAATAAGTTTTTCATTTTTAGTAGTTTAATATTTTTTTAAGACTTGTTTATGTAATTTTTATTACACTGTAAAGTTACTTAAGTAGCATAATGTGATTTATGATAAAAATCAGTCTACACTGTTACATTAGTTACATAATATGCTTAAATATAAGCAAAAAACGTTAAAAAAATGTCTGATATAAGTTAAAAAATATGATTACTTTTAGCCAAGAATTTTTGAATATGAAGCTAACAATTGAGCAAAAAATACAAAGGTTAAGAACAGAGTTAAATGAACATAATTACAACTATTATGTATTAGATAATCCTACAATTTCAGATTATGAGTTTGATTTAAAATTGAAGGAATTAGAGAAACTAGAAATCGAGCATCCTCAATTTTTTGATTCAAATTCTCCGACTCAGAGAGTGGGAGGTGAGGTAACTAAAAGTTTTGAAACTGTTGTTCATAAAAATAGAATGTACTCTCTAGATAATTCATATTCTAAAGAAGATTTATTAGACTGGGAAAAAAGAATAAAAAAAATGTTAGGTGTTGATGAGGTTTCCTATACTTGTGAATTGAAATATGATGGTGCTTCAATTAATTTATTTTATGAAAATGGAACATTGGTTAGCGCTGTAACTAGAGGAGATGGTTTCCAAGGAGATGAAGTAACCACTAATATAAAAACCATAAGATCTATACCCTTGGTTTTAAAAAAGCCCTTTGTGGAAAGTTTTGAGATTAGAGGTGAAATTATTTTACCTTTTGAGGGGTTTAATAAAATGAATGAAGAAAGAATTGATATTGGAGAAGAACCATATAGAAATCCTAGAAATACTGCAAGTGGTAGTTTAAAACTTCAAGATAGTGCAGAAGTAGCCAAACGTCCGTTAGATTGTTTATTGTATCATATAGTAACCAATAATAATCCTGTAAAAACCCATTATGAGATATTAAAAAAGGCTAGAGAAGTAGGTTTTAAAGTCCCTAGCACAATAAAATTATGCACTTCTATTGATGAAGTTTTTACATTTATTGAAAAATGGGATTTAGAGCGTTTTAATTTACCTTATGAAACAGATGGAGTGGTGGTTAAAGTTAATTCATTAGACCAACAAGAAGAATTAGGATATACTGCTAAAGCTCCGCGTTGGGCCATAGCTTATAAATTTAAAACCGCTCAAGAAAGCAGTGTTTTAAAAGAAATTACTTACCAAGTTGGTAGAACAGGAGCTATAACTCCTGTCGCTAATTTAGAACCTGTGCAATTAGCAGGAACTATAGTTAAAAGAGCTTCTTTACACAATGCAGATCAAATTGAGAAGTTAGACATTAGAGTGGGGGATACTGTGTTTGTAGAAAAAGGAGGTGAAATTATTCCTAAAATAGTTGGTGTAGATTTAAGTAAAAGACCTTCAAATTCTGAGCCCACAAAATACATAACGCATTGCCCAGATTGTAATACAAATTTAATTAGAAAAGAGGGTGACGCAAAGCACTATTGTCCAAATGAATATGGCTGCCCAACTCAAATAACAGGTCGTATTCAACATTTTATTAGTAGAAAAGCAATGGATATTGATGGTATTGGTGCAGAAACAATTGAATTGTTGTTTAAAGAAGGCTTGATAAATAATTATGCCGATTTATATGATTTAAAAGTTGAACAAATTATTCCTTTAGAGCGTATGGCTGAAAAATCAGCTCAAAATATGATTATTGGAATTGAAAATTCTAAACAAATACCTTTTGAAAAAGTGCTTTTTGCCTTAGGAATTAGATTTGTTGGAGAAACTGTAGCTAAAAAATTAGCCAAACATTTTAAATCAATTGATAATTTGATGAATGCAAGTTTTGAAGAATTAATTGCTGTGGATGAAATTGGAGAACGGATAGCACAAAGCGTGATTGATTTTTCAAAAAATTTACTAAATATTCAATTGGTAGAGCGGTTAAAATCTTATGGAGTTCAGTTAGAGCTTTCGGCTGAGTCACTAGCTAACACTACTACAATTTTAGAAGGTAAAACATTTGTTGTTTCAGGAGTGTTTACCATATTTAATAGAAATGACTTAAAAAAATCTATTGAGGATAATGGTGGTAAAGTGGCAACATCAATCTCTAAAAAAACAGATTATGTAATTGCTGGAGATAATATGGGACCTAGCAAAAAAACAAAAGCTGAAAATTTAAATATACCAGTTATTTCAGAAAGTGATTATTTAAATATGTTAAAATAGAATTTAAGGTTTAGATATTATCAATTATAATTCTATTACGTCTAATTTTAATTTTACCTTCGTTTTCTAACTGTTTTAACAATCTTGAAACTACTACTCTAGAGGTGTTAATATCATCTGCTATTTCTTGGTGAGTAATAATTAAAGTGTTTTCTTTCATTATTTTAACCTTGTCTGTTAAATATTTTAATAATCTATTATCTAACTTCATAAAAGCTAAACTATCAATAGATTCTACCATTTCTATAAGTCGCATATGGTAGCTATCAACAATAAAGTAACGCCAAGTTTTATATTTTTTTAGCCATTCATCAACTAAACTGACAGGAATAAAAATGCCTTCAGTTTCTTTTTCAGCTAAACCTCTAAACATGCTTTTACTGCGGTTGATACAATTTATAAATGAAATAGCGCATGTATCACCTTTTTCTAAAAAATAAAGTGCTATTTCATCTCCATTTTTATCTTCTCTAATAATTTTAACAGCTCCACTAAGTATCAAAGGAACATGGGTCATTTTATCATCAATATCAATTAACATTTCCCCATTACTAATGGTTCTAAAAATACCATTTTCAACAATTTCATCAATCAATTCTTTTTCAAAAATTGATGAATAATAATCGTTCAATTTACTTCTTAAAATATCTTTATCTGTTGTCATATTTTATATTTAAATGGAGAATATTCCATTTAGCAAAAATACGAAAAAAAACATAAAAAACTCCTAACATAATTGTTAGGAGCTTTTCCTCAAATAATTACTTAATTAATTAAAACCTTACTTGAAGTTGCATTAATAAAGCATCATTATCAATGCTTAATCCAGTTTCAATTTTGTTTTGGTAGTTAACTTGTAATCTTGTTTTAGCATTTATAAAATAGTTTACACCTAAAGTCATCATTTCTTGGTATCCAACTTTTTTAATATCTAAATCTTGATCAAAGTATTCATATTTAAAAACAGGTTGTAATTTTTCATTTACATTATAAGTTGCCATTACATAAGCACCTGCTCTTTTTTCACCTAATTCTAATGGAGTAGATCCACAACCACCATCAGCAGCTCTGTTATAATCACCTTCATCATAAATATACTCACCTTGTAAAGCAAAATCTTTATAGTTTACTAAAAATTCAGCTCCATAGGTGGTTCTGTCTAAGTCGTTATTATTAGGGTAACCATATCTAAAACTACCTCCTACAGTTAAAAAATCGAATAATTTATAAGAAGCTCTACCAATAACATCTTTTTTAGTGTTGTTGTCTTTAACACCTAAACCTCTACCATTCATTAAAGCTAAAGAGTAGCGAAATTTTGTTTTGCTAGTTCCACCTAACATCATTACCCCTAAATCTCTTTGAGGTGCTACTAATTGATCTGAAACAATAGCTCTATCAATAGTTGTTAAGGCATGACAAGCAGTAGTAACTTCTAAACCAAAAGGCTGTTTAAATGATCCCATTGAAAATTTTGTCCACTCATGTTTATCATAAGTAATAAAGGCATCTAATAAATAAACATTGCCATCTGATGATACAAAGTCACTAGTTTCTAGGGCAACATAGTAAGAGAAAGAACGATTAACTCTACCACGTACTCCTAATCTAGCTCTTTTAAATTTGAAGGTATTTTCGTTTGCATCAGTAAAATGAGATTCAAACATTGGTTGTATATAACCGAAGAAAGTCATATTACTTGTTGATGGTACCCCTGAAGTACTAGAGGCTGGAGCATCGTCTTCGCAACCTTGTGCAAAAGAACTATTAGTTGTAAAAGCAAATAGTGCGATGAATATTAATAAAATTCTTGTTTTCATATTGTTTAGTTTTTTAAAAGCCCTAAAAAGTAGGTTACTTAGTATTTGCTAAAGAATGCAAATAATTATATTTATGAATTAGATTTTAGGGCTTTAAATTTTTAATTTTTAGATTATTTATTGAACTAATGGTAAATCTTTAGGCTTGCTATCAGCTCCCCATTGGTTTGAGCTAAATGCAGAATTTGTATTGTATAAACCATTCATACCAAAGGTTAAGCTATAAGCGTCATATCCTAAAACTCTTAAGCAGGCGGTAACCACAGCTGAGGTTTGCCCTGTATAACAGTAGGTTACCACTTTTGCATTGGTTGCAGGATCTAAGCCTTTATAGCTATTATCAGCTAAGGTTAAAGGTAAAATTCTGTAAGCACCATCAATATGTCCAAATCCTGAGTAGTCTGCTTCAGAAAAGTAGTTGTTGATATAATAATTAGTTGGATTGTTTAAAACATCTGTTCCAGTAACTGTTTTAAAACCAGCTTCTACAGCATCTTCCACTCTTTTTCTAAGAATTGTTCCACCATCAGTTGATAAAGATGTAAATGAAGGGTCACTAAACACATTATTTGTTGGAGCTCCACCATAAGACCAATTTGAGTGTCCTTTAGCTTCTTCAACCCCAATTTTTCCATTCCAAGGTCCTGCAGTAGTTGCATTCCAACCAGACATTCCCCATTTTAAAGCTTGGGTATGTGAAAATCCATACATACGCATTAAAGCTGTTGCATAGCAAGCAGTTTGTCCAGTATAACATACCATTAGAACAGGTTTGCTAGCAGCAGCTCCTTCAGTTAATATATCTTTAAATGCTATGTTTTTTGCACCTTCTATATGACCAGCAGCAAATGCATCAGCGCTTCTAATATCTAGAATAGTATATTTTGCGATAAATGCAGGAACATCTGCAGCTGTTGCAGGAGGGGCAGTTACAAATTTTTCACCGTCTGTATTTGTAATAATTTGATTAATATCCATATTATTTGTAATCAAATAATCTTTCATAAGTGTAAAAGCAGGAGCTGATACCACATTTAGATCATCTCCTTTATCACAGGAGGTTAAAAAAAGTGATGGAATTAAGAATAATCCTATTAAAAATAATGATAGTTTTTTCATGATTTGTTTGTTTTGATTTGTATAATTGATTGCTTAAAAGCGTTGTTTATTCTACTACAGGGAAGTTTTTTATCTCACTGCTGCTAAAGCCATTCCAGTTTTTTTCTACTAGATTTTTATTCATATAGCTATTAGCGCCATACGCTAAATTAGCAACATCGTATCCTAAAACATTTAAATAAGCTACTACATAAGCTGCTGTTTGTCCAGTATCACAGCTAACTAGTACTTTTTTATTTGTAGGTAAAGTATATAGATTAGTTGTTGATGAAAGAGATGTTCTTGGTTCATACTTGATAGCGCCAGGAACGTGTCCGAAATTATATTTTTCTTCATTCACATAATTTATTATGTAGAAATTTTCAGGAGCTGCAAAAACATCTTCTACTTTTGTAATAAACTCTTTGTAAGGTGTTTCAAAGGCTTTTCTAATTCTTTCTTTTAAAATTTCAGAAGCTTCTGTTTTACCTGTATTTAATGTAGGATATTCACCTTTTTCTGGCATTGGATTGGCAGTTTTCTCAACTTGATCAGCAAAATCATTTTTAGAATTTTTTACCCAAATATTTTGAGCAAATTCTTCAGCCCAAGAACTCATACCCCATTTTAAACTATATACATTATCAAAACCATAAAGTCTTAAAAGGCTTGCATAATAAGCTGCAGATTGTCCTGAATAGCATACGATAGTTATTTTTTTGTAATCAGAAGGTGTAATTTCGTTTTCAAAATAATTAAGTAATTCAGGACCTTTTACATTTTTGGCATTTTTTATATGACCATAATCGAACCAGCTTTCACTTCTAATATCTAATACTAAATATTCTTTATTTTTTAGGTTCTCTTTAATTTCATCAGCTAATACAATTGCAGGTGCATGATTACTGTTTATAAAGTTTCCATTTGCCTCTAAATGTTGAACTAAAAGTTCAAATTCTGTTGGAGGGTTATTTTCTTGTTGTTGATTACTTTTAAAACTACTAAATAAGGTAGCTGTTATAAAAAGTAGTACTAAATATGATGTTAATTTTTTCATCGTGTATTAATTTTAATTCAGTAATTAATGTTTGTTTTATACTATAAAATTAAGTACCAATGACATGTGTTTTTATGATAATTGTCATTTTTAAGTTATATATATTTATTCTCTACAGTAACTTTAGTAACATAATTAACTATCTGATAACTAAAAAGTTAAGTATGATTTTTTTATTTTTTTTGAAAGTGGGAATGACTTTGTTTTTGGAAGTATTATTTTGATAGGTTTTGAATAACAAAACGATGGAATTTTTTTAAGTAAGTTTAAAAAAAAAGCTGTTTTTTAAAAAACAGCTTTTCAATAATTAAAAACTAACAACCGCCTTCAACAGGCATTTTCTTTTTCTTTTTAATTGGAATAATTTTTTTAGGAGTTTTAATAACTTTAGGTGTTGGTTTTGGTTGTAAAGCAGCTTTTTTAATGGATTCGCTTATAAATGCGTTTATATCGGCTTCCGATTTTTCAACAACTATATTTTGTGTGATTAATTTGTTTTGACTGTAACTGTTTTTTATAGTTGCAATTTTTAGGTTTTGATATCCTAATTGATGTAAAATCATAAATGGAACCACTACTTCTTCAGGAGTATTTCCATACATTATAATGGTTTTATTTGTGCTTTTTAACTCTTCTAAAATACCTGTATTTTCTTCATTTAAAATTTCAGGAGCATACATATTTAGGGCATTGTTTAAATGTCCTTTTTCAAATTCATATTGATTTCTAATGTCTATTAAAATAACATCTGAGTTTTCAATTTCATTTAGGGAAATTAAATAATTTTCAGTGGTGATATTTTCTAAAGTAGTTTTAGAATTTACTGCATACATATGTTTTGGTCTTTTATACGTTAAAAGTCCAATAAGTACTACAAGTATAAAAAGTACTGAAGCTATAGATATTCGTTTAGTTTTTTCTAATTCTTTCATATAATAGATATTTAACAATTAACAACCTCCTTCAACAGGCATTTTCTTTTTCTTTTTAATTGGAATTACCTTTTTTGGAGTTACTTTTTTTACTTCAGGTTTTTTTTCTATTTTAAGCTGTTCTGGATAAACTACGCCAAAAAACATACTCGCAGATTTTCTAAATGAATATAGTTCAAAATCTTCTGCTGGCATATTTTCAGTAGGTTTTGTAGGATTTATAATTGTTAAATACCAATTATTGATCCCACCTTTTAGAACTCTTAAATTTTTATAATCTAATCTATTACACAATACCCAAGCTTGATCTGCGTAAAAGTGATCATTTGAAATAAATATAACATCATACTGATTTTGATTAAGATATCCAATAGCATCTTCATCTAATAATTTTTTTAATGGAATATTTATTGAATTAGGGATTGAGTATTTATTAAATTCGTTCTCATTTCTAACATCAATCATTATAAATGATGGATCTTGATTTATAATTTTATTTGCTAATTCATCAGTTGAAATATATCTTTCTGGACTTATAGCATTACTCAATAATTCTTCAGGCTTTATTCCTTCATGTTTTTCGTACTTTGGAAGTAGTACTAAACCTGCAGCTAGTAATAAAAATATGCCAGCGAGTATTTTATATCTAAAAGTTAAAACTTTTGCTACTTTTCTATTAACCATTCTAATTTTTTTAAATTAATAAAATATTTTTTTTCTTCTTTTTCTGATTAAATCTGAAATTACAAAGGCAAGGATTGCAATTATAGTAAAAACAAATACAAACCAATAACGATTGATACCAAAGGAATCCATTAAAGTTATATTACCATAAAAATAACCTTCATAGAGTGGTTGAAATACGGTATATAATTCAGAAAAAATAAATATTCCTACCATAATACCAATTACATAAACTATAGCGTCAATTTTTCCAATGGCAACAGCACATAAGCTTGTTCCAGGGCAAAAACCAGCTGAAACAAAACCTACTCCCATGATAACGCCTCCAATTATTGCTCCCCATAAATAGGTTGGGTGAACATATAGTTGCTCCATATTTATATAACCAAGGTAATCCATATATAAAATACCAATAAGTGATACTAATGCAGCAGTAAAAAACACTTTAAGCACTGCAAAATCGTATCCGTAAAATACTCCTGCTAATTTTCGTGAAGAAGAAAACCCTGATGCTTCTAAAACAAATCCGAAAACAATTCCAATGATAATTGCTATTATGTTGTTCCACTCATAAGGTATGACTCCATTAGGAATTAAAGGTCCCATATATTTTTTTATTTTTTAATTATTAAATCCAATTTTTTCTAAAGAAATATGCTACTAAGAATCCTGTTCCAAAAATAGCAAGCATAGTTATAAAACCACCTGTTGATAATACCGCCATACCACTTAAAGCAGCACCGCTTGTACAACCACGAGCAACTTGTGCACCAATACCAAATAATATTCCACCACCTAAAGCAAATAGCAATCTTCTGTTTTTAGTTATTTTAGGTGAATGTTGAGTTCTCCAGCCAATTCTACCGGCCAATCCACCCGAAATAAAAGCTCCAATTAAAACGCCTAAAGCTTCAAAAACTAACCAAGAGTTTAAGGGAGATTTTTCATCTTTTACAAATTTACTGTAGTAGGCATTGTTTTCTGCATGGTTTGAAGCCAATGCATCAACAATAGTTACTACACCACTTTTCATAGCGCCACTTGCACCTAGTCCTCTTCCTGTCATATAAAAAGTGAAAAGAATAAGTATTCCTAGAAGAAAACCACCAAAGTATGGATTCCAGTATGTATGTTTATTTTTTTGAATATTCATAATATTTGTTTTAATATAAGTATCTAGTTATTTGTCCAGCTTCTACCATTACAAATCTAAAAACTAAACCACCTATTAAAATTAAGATTGCTGGCACAGCAACTGGTACTTTGTACCCAATTAATTCTGTTAGTTCTAAAATAGCGGGAACTATAAGTCCTAAAATAATTACAAAGCCAAAAAACATAAGAGTAAACTCACCTCCAACTAATAGTTGCATGGCCTCTAATTGTACTTCAGAACCAGCGTACATTCCCATCAGCATATGGATTATCAACCCTAACTCAATAACAATAAGGGCTAAATCAATTTTGCTGAAAAGATGTCTTTCTTTAGCGTTTTTAGCTAATAAAATAATGGTTGCTGCTCCTGTTGATAAACCAGATGTTAAAAATAATGGACCTAGTATTGCATTATTCCACAAAGGTCTGGCATTAAAAGCTGATAATAATATTCCTGTATAAATACCTAGTACAATTGATAATGGAATTAAAGCTATCGCCATATTCATTCTATTTTCTTGAAGGAATTTTTCGAACGTGTTTAAAAAATTAAACTTCAATTTCCATTTAGGAAATAATTCAGTATAATAACTAAATACCCATAAAAATGAAATAGGGGTAATGATTAATAATACCCAAGCACCCCAACTCATAGGAGATTCAATTCTGATAGTTGTGTATAATCTCCAAAAATATAATTTGTGAGTTAAATCATAAAATAAAGCCAATAAACCTAATGTTAAAGCAATTGGAGATACAATTGATGCAAACTTAACCGCTGCAGGATATTCTTTGTCCTTTTTTAAAACAGTAATTAATGCTGCAAAAAACAGTAATCCAGCAGCCAAGCCTCCTAAAAATAAGTATACAGATATTGGCCAGTGCCATATTTGTAATGAAGGATCTATATTTGGAATATTTCTTCCACTTGTAAATAATTCTTCTTGCATAATTTTTAATTTATATTAAATAATAAACTTGAGGCTTAGTTCCTGCTTCAGGAGCCAATGTTTTATGTTTTCTATTTTTTAACAATTGCGAAACTTCACTATTTGGATCATCTAAATCCCCGAAATACATACATTTAGTTGGGCAAACAGATACACAAGCTGGAAGTTGTCCTTTTTCTAATCTATGATGACAGAATGTACATTTGTCTACATAACCATCAGGGTGTTGGTAACGAGCGTCGTATGGGCAAGATTCTATACAAGCACCACATCCAATGCATTCATCAGCCGTAACTAATACAATGCCATTGTCTAATTGATGACTAGCACCTGTTGGACAGCATCTTACACAAGGAGCATTATCGCAATGATTACATCTTTCAGATTTTAATTCTAATTCTATACTTGGATAAGCACCGTTAACAGTTTCGGTTATCCAATCTCTACAGTATCCAATAGGAACATTATTTTCGGTTTGACAAGCAACTACACAATCGCTACATCCAACACATTTTAAGGTGTCAATTACCATTGCATATCTCATAACTCAATATTTTTATGTGGATTTTCAGTTAAAATTGATACAAAATTTCCTCTCATACCAGTCCCACCCATAATTGGGTCGATAGCTACTTTTGAAATTAGTTGAGTATCGTTAATACCTTTTCCAAAGGCGCGACTTAATTTTTTATTGGTGTGTCCAAAACCATGAACCATATAAACAGAATCCCAACGAACTCTTTCCGTAACTCTAACTTTAATTGGGAAATTAGAAGTAATTTCATCCTGATTTTTTAACCAAACTTCTTGCCCTGTTTTTAAGCCTAAAATTCTAGCAACTTTTGGGTTCACCCATAAATTATTTTCACTTTTTAAATCGTTTAAATTAGGGTTATTAGCTGTTCTACTAAATGTATGCATTGGAGCTCTACCATAATTTAATCGGTAAAAGCCTTGTGGAGGTTCTGGGTGTTTTATGTAATTTGGCAATGGGTCAAAACCTAAATTTTTTAATTCTTGAGAATACAATTCAATTTTACCACTAGCTGTTGGAAAATGATAGGCTTCATTTTCATTTAAGTATAATGGACCCGATGTTCTTGAAAAATTTTTCACTCCAATTTTATTCATTTCGTCTAAAGAGGTTCCCATTTGTTGTAACTGCCATTCAATTACTTCTTCATAATCATCATAATTAAAATAGTCACCTAAACCTAAACGTTCTCCAATTTGTTTTGCTACCCACCATCCCGGTTTAGAATCGTATTTTGGTTTAACAGCTGGCACTCGAACAGCAATTGAAGGCTCTCTATTAGTTGCAGATCTTATATCATCATAACGTTCTAAATAAGTACATTCAGGTAAAACTACATCTGCATACCCAGTAACATCCATCGGCATGGTATCCATTACAACCATAAATTCTAATTCATCCATTGCTTTTTCAAGCATTTCTTTTTCTGGAATAGATTTGGTAATATTAGTACCGGCAACCATCCAAGCTTTTATAGGATATTTATTATCTTTACTAGGGATTGAACATTTAATAACTTCACTTGTAATACCCATTTGAGCTACAGGATATTTCTCTCCAATATTTTTCCAATCCCACTTAGGATGAGGGTATTTTGGTGAAGGGTATTTAGGAACTTTAATACTTTCTTTAAAGTAGAAACCACCTCTACGACCCCAAGAACCTAATAAAGCATTTAAAATAGCTATTGAACGAGCTCTTTGAGTATCATCTCCATACCAACTTACATGGCGTCCTGGATGTATAATAACTGATGGAGAAGCACTTGCCATTGCTCTAGCAGTTTTTCTAATTTCTTCAGGTTTTATAGTTGTTATTCCATAAGCCCATTCAGGAGTAAAAGTACTCACATGGTCTTTTAATTGATTAAATCCTGTAGTGTATTTTTCAACATATTCTTTATCATATAAACCTTCCTCAATAATTACATTCATCCAAGCAAGCATTAAAGCTATATCTGTAGCAGGTTTGATAGCTAACCAATGTTTTGATTTGCTAGCTGCTGTTGAAAAGCGTGGATCTACTGTAATGATTGTAGCACCATTATCAATTGCATCTGACATTTCTTGCACTTGAGAATTGTGCATGTTTTCACCAATATGAGATCCAATTAACACTAAGCATTTGGTGTCTCTAATGTCAGTTGGTTCAGGTGAACCAACCCAAGATCCATAGGTTAATGCAAAACCTGCTTCACGAGCACCTCTACATTGTGCATAAGCTGGTTCTGCGATGGTGTCTGATCCAAAAGCTTTAAATAAATGTTCTAAATGTTTTCCAGGTGACCCATGTTTTAATAAGGCAATAGCTTCTGGGCCATATTTTTCTTTAATATTGCTAAATTTTGAAGCAATTAAATCAAGAGCTTCTTCCCAACTGGCTTCTCTAAACGTTTCTTCTCCATTAATAGTTGTTCTAATTAAAGGAGTTTTTAATCGATCTTCATCATTATACATTCCAACACCACCAGTTCCTCTTGGACATAAACGTCCGTAGCAATGTGAGTCATTTTCATTACCAATAATTTTTTGAATATTACCTTCTTCATCGGTATAAGTCCAAGCAGCACATTTCCAAAAACAAACTTCGCAATAAGTAGGAGTTCTCTTAAATTTTTTGGTAACATTTTGTTTTACAAGCTCATCTAAATATGAGTTTGCACCAAACATATTTAGTGCACTTGTAGTAGCTGCTACACCACCCAAACCTAATGCAGAAATTTTAATAAATTTTCTTCTTGAAGTAGTCATAAGTTTAATTATTTATTTCTTGTGTAAAGGTATTTACAGATGTATTTTTATAGTATGATAAATGTCATTAAAAATGGCGTAAAATAGTAACAATGGTTACATTAATAGCTTGAAAATCATATATTTATATGTAACAAAAGTAGCATAACTAAACTCCTTGATTGGTTATCAGTTAATTACATTTTTTAGTAAAAAAAGCTAACATTTTAAATTGTTGTAAATTTGTACAAACGCTCTATTTATGAAATTAAAATACTCTAAATTTTGGTTTTTTTTGGTAGTTACAATTTTAATTGTAGCTCTATTTTTTGTTAAAAATTTTAAGCTTCAACAAGAAATAATAAAAGAAGATAATTATGTTAAAATTGAAACTATTGAAAAGGAGACTTGTTTAGAGTGTCATCAAAATACCAAGGGATATTCTAATTACCATAATCCAGAATTAATAGGTTGTATAAGTTGTCATTTAGGAAATCCAAACACTATGGATAAGGATGATTCTCATAAAGGAATGGTTCTAATTCCAGGGAATTTAAAAGATGCTAAAGCAACTTGTGGAGTTTGCCATCCAAATGAATTAAACAAGATTGAAAACTCTTTAATGACCACTAATAGTGGTTTGGTGGCTGTAGATAAATATATTTTTGGAGAAGCTGATAGCCCAAATGGTAGATACCACATTCAATTAATTGAAAACTCAGCTTCAGATAAACATTTAAGAGATTTATGTGCAAATTGTCACTTAGGAGCACAAAAAGAAGAATTTGGACCAATAACACAGTTGAGTAGAGGTGGAGGTTGTAATGCTTGTCATTTAAATTATTCTGATGAAGCAATAAAAGATTTAAAGACTTATTTAACTTCAAATAAAAAGGAATTACCTCAATTTCACCCAGCAACTGATATTTTTGTAACCAATGAACATTGTTTTGGTTGCCATAGTCGATCTAGTAGAATTTCAACAAATTATGAAGGATTTCAAGAAACACTGCTAGATGAAAGTGAAGTGATAGCTAAAGATGGATTTAAGGTAATAGAAGATAAAAGAGTTTATAAATATATTGGAGAAGATGTACACCATACAAAAGGAATGTTATGCATAGATTGTCATTCTTCACATGAAGTAATGGGCGATGGTAAGCGTTATATTCATGAAGAACAAGCTGTTAAAGTACAATGCTCAGATTGTCATTTTAAAGAGCAACCCAATACTGTACCTTATGATTCTTTAGATGCGGAAAGTTTATTGGTTTTTTTACACAGAGATTATAAACATTCAGATAAAGAGATAGTTGCAGTTAAAAAAGGAGGGCACCCATTAGTAAATACATTTGTTGATTCGCTTGGAAATGCTTTTTTAATTGGAAAGAGAGATGGAGAGTTGCACCCTTTAAATCCACAATCAGAGGTTTGTTCAAGAGATAATGCACATAAAAATGTAAGTTGTGCAACTTGCCATTCTTCTTGGACTACACGTTGTATAGGCTGCCATAATGAATATGATAAAAACGAACCACGAGCTTTTGACTTGTTAGATAGAAAGTATGGCAAAGGACAATGGAAAGAATTTGTAGCAGAGTTTTCATCATCATTACCAGCTATGGGAGTTCGAGAAAATTCGGAAGTCATACATATTGAACCTGCCGTTCCTGGAATGATTTTAACGATTGATAAGGGTAGTTATTCTGGAAAAGAGTTAGGAGAAGATGTTTCTTTTCATAGATTATATGCACCAAACTCGCCTCATACAACTACTGCTAAAGTTAGAGATTGTAAAAGTTGTCATACCAACCCAGCTACTTTAGGTTATGGTAATGGTGAATTAATTTATAAAATTAGTGAAGGTGTTGGAACATGGAGTTTTACTCCAGCCTATGAATTAAATCCAAATGATGGTTTACCTGAAGATGCTTGGATTCCTTTTTTAAAAGAAGTGGATAAAAATGTGGTTAATTCTACTAGAACAGATTTTAGACCATTTACTGTAAAAGAGCAACAAGAATTGTTGTTAGTTGGAGCTTGTTTACAATGTCATAAAGAAGACTCTAAGGAGATGAAACAAAGTTTAATTACTGGTATTCAGCCATTATTGAAAAAATTAGATAAAAGTTGTATATTGCCAACATGGTAATAATTGCTTTAGATTATGATTAAAAAAATAGCTCTAATTGGATTTCTGCTAGTTTCAATTTTAGATATTATTGGAATCGCTTTTAAAATAGAAAGTTTAATTTTCTTATTTAAACCTTTGATACTTTTATCTCTATTGTTTTTATATTCAAATTCTGTGGTAGATAGAAACAAATGGTATTCAACTGCGTTAGTTTTTTCTTTTTTTGGAGATGTGTTTTTAATTTATTCAGGAGATTTTACTTTTAAAGCAGGTTTAATTTCATTTTTAGTTGCACATATATTATTTATAAGTATTGTTATTAAAAGAATACAAAAAGCGTCTTTTTTAAAAGCTTTACTAGCAGCTATTCCATTTTTTATTGTGTTAACAGGCTTAATTTTTTTAATTAAAAATGCTTTAAATGAATTGTTAGTTCCCGTTGTAATTTATGGAATAACTATTTCAATTTTTGGAATGGTATCTTTCTTAGACTATAGTACTAAAAAAACGAAAGAATCTTTATGGATGTTATTTGGAGCTATTGTTTTTATGATTTCTGACTCTATATTAGCCATCAATAAATTTTATGAATCTTCATTATTTTTTGAAATAATTGTAATGATTACGTATGTTTCGGCACAATATTTAATTTATAAATCAATGGTTTGCGAACAGGTAGAGGAGGCTGAACTAAAAAGTTTTGCCAATTAATGGCAAATTTTTACGTTCATTCCATAAAACAATACTACTTAATATAAAGGTACTTATAGCCATAAAAAAGAGGGTGCCTCCATCATTATTAACTTCAATTCCAAGTAGGGTAAAGTGTATAAATATTGCACCACTGATAACACTTAAGATTAATATTGCTCCAACCCAAACAGTTTTTGGGATTAAAATGAGTATGGCTCCTATTAATTCTAAAATACCTATACCTATTCTTCCATAAGGTTCCATACCTGCCTTTGAAAAAATATAAACACTATCGGGATGTGCAGTAAATTTAAAGCGAAGAGTTTGGATTAAAATAACAGCAATTATAATTCTTATGGTAACTAATAGGTGTTTTTTCATCATAAAAAACTTTCTCGTTTAGACGAAAAAGTTTTAAATAATTACAATAAAGCTTTCTTTTTATTTAGAAAAAACTTCGTTATGCTGTTCTTGTACTTTTATAAAAGTAGTTCTTTTAGTGAGTTCTTTTAACTTACTAGCTCCAACATAAGTGCAAGTAGAGCGTAAACCACCTAAAAAATCTTGAACAGTATTTTCAACGGTTCCTCTATAAGGAATTTCTACTGTTTTTCCTTCAGAAGCTCTATAGTTGGCTACGCTACCTGCATGTTTTTTCATAGCGGTTTCAGAACTCATACCATAAAACTGTTTATACTTTGTTCCATCAATTTCAATAGTCTTACCACCACTTTCAGTATGTCCAGCTAACATACCTCCTAACATAACAAAATCAGCACCGCCACCAAAAGCTTTGGCAATATCACCAGGTATTTTACATCCGCCATCAGATACAATTTGACCACCTAACCCGTGTGCTGCATCTGCACATTCAATAATTGCAGATAATTGTGGATAGCCAACGCCGGTTTTAACACGAGTTGTACATACAGATCCAGGACCAATACCTACTTTAATAATGTCGGCTCCAGCAAGTAATAATTCTTCTACCATTTCACCAGTAACTACATTTCCAGCCATGATAACTTTATCAGGATATTGTTTTCTTGTTTTTTTTACAAAGTTTACAAAGTGTTCAGAATAGCCATTAGCCACATCAATACAAATAAATTTAATTTGTGGATGCTGACTAAATATGTTGGTTAATTTTTTTGAGTCTGCTGTGCCAGTTCCAGTACTTACAGCAAAATAATCAATCATTTCATCAGGAACACTATTCATAAAGTGTTTCCATTCATCTAACGTATAATGTTTATGTATTGCAGTAAATATTTTATGTTTGGCTAATGCCTTAACCATTTCAAAAGTACCAACGGTATCCATATTTGCTGCCATAATTGGTACACCTTTCCATTGGTAATTACTATGTAAAAATGTAAAATTTCTTTCTAAGGTTACTTGTGCTCTTGAGTTTAATGTAGATCTTTTTGGACGAATCATTACATCTTTAAAGCCTAATTTTAAATCTGATTCTATACGCATTTTAATAATTTGAGTTATACAATGATGCTTTTTCCTTTACTTGCTTTATTTTGATCGGCGTCAAAATAAAAATCAATTCTACCCACATTTAAACCATAGCAACCTACTTGATTTACCAATACATTTTCTCCAATGCTATTTTTTGTAATGGTAGGTTTAGGTAGAAAAGTGTGTGTGTGGCCCCCAATAATTAAATCGATATCTTTTGTTTTGGAAGCCAAAACTAAATCGCTAATTTTTGCTTCGTTTTTGTAGTGATATCCTAAATGTGATAAACAAATTACTAAATCACATTTTTTATCTTCTTTTAAAATTCGACTCATATCTTGAGCAATTTCAATAGGGTTTAGATACACTGTTTCTTTGTACATTCTTGGGTCAACTAATCCTTCCAATTCTATACCTAAACCAAATACACCAATTTTAATTCCATCTTTTTCAAAAACTTTATATGGTTTTACATGGGTGTTTAAAATAGTGTTTTTAAAATCGTAATTAGCTATTAAAAAATCAAATTTAGCGTTTGGTAGTTGCTTGTATAATCCATCAATACTATTATCAAAATCGTGATTGCCAATAGTTGCAGCATCATATTTAAGCATGCTCATAAGCTTGAATTCCAATTCGCCTCCATAAAAATTAAAATATGGTGTTCCTTGAAAGATATCACCAGCATCTAATAATAATGTGTTAGGATTTTCTTGTCTTATACTATCAATTAAAGTAGCACGTCTTGCAACACCCCCTTGATTTGGACTTTTATAATGATCATTAGGAAATGGTTCAATATGACTATGCGTGTCGTTTGTATGTAAAATAGTAATATGTTTTTTATTCTCTTTTGCAAATGATTGAAGGGATAAACCACCTAATGTTACAAAAGCTGTAGCAGCCGTTGATTGTTTTATAAAATTTCTTCTTTCCATAATTTTTAAATCTCTTTTCTAAATCTTCCGTCTAATTTAACTTTTACAGTATCAATTTCTTTAAAATAATCAATAATTGCATTTCTTACTTTGTAATCTAATTTATGAAGTGTAACAGGTTCTTTAAAGAAAACCATATTGTCTCCACCGTTTTGTAAATAATCTGATGTTAACACAAAGTAAGTTTTATTTTTTTCAATTGTTTTATGATTGATTTTTAAATCAAAACCATCTTTGGTAACTACTAAATTAACTTGTTTTGAAATTGGATGCGCTCTTTTACCATTGATTAAATATTGAGCTAATTCATTTATTTTCTCATAAGTTAATTCAGTAACAACTAAACTGTTTTCAAAAGGCATTAAATTAAAAGCATTTTCGGTAGTTATATTTCCTTTAGTAATTCCTGCTCTAATTCCACCATAGTTAAACATAGCAAAATCGATATTTTTTCCAGTTCTTGAGTTAAAAACGGGGTTGGCTCTTTCAAAGCATAAATCTGCCATTAAATTTCCTAAGCTGCTTTCTAGTTGACTATCTGTTCTAACTAAATCTGTTTTAGTATAGGAAAGAACAGTATTCATTTCTTTTTCGACTTTCTCTTTATAAGGTTGAATAAAAACTTCAATTTCTTTAACAGATTCTAATTTTTCATTAACAGGAAGTAATTTTCCTTCAATTTTAACCAAATGTTGAGGTTCATTTTTACAGCTAATTACAAGTAAAAGTGTAAAAAATGAAATAATAAATTTTTTCATTGTTGAAATACTAATGATTTTAATTAATTTTGTGAATCAACCGTAAATATAGATGATTTTTACAGGATTCAAACGAAAAACCAATCAAATATTTTTCAACAAAAGAATAGCAGAATTAACAGAAAATTCAACTAAAACAACTTCAAATAAAGTAAAAAATATTATGGTTGTTATTGATGATTCTTCTTTGAAAGATGCCGTTGTAAATGAATTGTCACAACTTTTTTCTATTTCAAAAGATAGTATTGAAATACTTGTTGTTAAATCAAAAAAGGCTAAAAGTGAAGTTGTAGAAAATAGTATATCCCCAAAAGATTTTGGCTGGTATGGAAAAATTAAAACCGAATGGCTAAAAGAAATTTTAACAAAAAAATACGATTTGTTAATAAACTATAGTAAAGTTGAAAACTTATATACCAACTTATTATTATTGCATTGTAAAGTAATATTTAAAGTTGGTTTTGCACATCTAGATAATAGATTTTACGATTTAATAATTAAATGCGAACCAACTGAAATTACCTTATTTAATAAAGAGTTAAAGAAGTATTTAGAGATTTTAAATAAAATATAATGAAAGAATTGTTAGGGACCGGAGTAGCTTTAGTAACACCTTTTAATGAAGATAAATCGGTAGACTATAACGCGTTAGAGCGTTTAGTAAACCATCAGATTGACAATGGTATTAATTATTTAGTTGTTTTAGGAACTACAGGTGAGCCAGCAACTTTAACAGCTGAAGAAAAGGAACAAGTTAAAAATACTATTATTAGAGTTAATAATGGAAGACTGCCATTAGTATTAGGCATTGGAGGAAATAATACACTGGCTGTTGCTAATGAAATTAAAACAACAGATTTAACTGCATTTTTAGCAATACTCTCAGTTTCTCCATATTATAATAAACCAACACAAGAAGGTGTTTACCAGCACTTTAAAGCAATATCTGAGGCTAGTCCATTACCAATTATTTTATATAATGTGCCTAGTAGAACAGGTAAAAATGTTGAACCAGCTACAATTATTAGACTGGCAAATGACTTTGAAAATATAGTAGCTGTTAAAGAAGCTGCAGGAGATATCGTTCAAGCAATGCGTTTAATTCAACATAAACCAAAAGAATTTATGGTGATTTCAGGAGATGATATGATTGCTTTACCTATGACTTTAGCTGGAGGATCAGGTGTTATTTCAGTCATTGGACAAGGGCTTCCAAAAGATTTTTCAGAAATGATACAGCTTGGTTTACAGGGAAATGTAGGTGAAGCTAATAAATTGCACTATAAAATTATGGATAGTATAGATTATATTTTTGAAGAAGGAAACCCGGCTGGTATAAAGGCATTATTGCAAAAAATTTCAATTTGTTCAGAAAATGTGCGTTTACCTTTAGTAAATGCAACTTCAAAATTACACCAAAAATTAGCAAATTTTATAGATAATTATTAGTATTTTTACAGTTCTAAATTTCAAGTAGAATAAATAAAAAATAAGATTATGTTATCAGAAAAAATGCAAACAGCTTTAAATAATCAAATTAGAATTGAAGCTGAATCTTCACAAATATATTTAGCAATGGCTTCTTGGGCTGAAGTAAAAGGTTTAGAAGGAGTTTCTGAATTTATGTACAATCAGTCTGATGAAGAACGCCAACACATGTTAAAATTCTTTAAATATATTAATGAACGTGGAGGTCATGCAATTGTTTCTGAATTAAGTGCCCCAGCTGTCGAGTTTGGTTCTATTAAAGAAATGTTTGAAACGTTATTTAAACATGAGGTTTTTGTTTCACAAAGTATAAATGAATTGGTTCATATTTCATTAGAAGAAAAAGATTATGCGACACATAATTTCTTACAATGGTATGTGGCTGAACAAATTGAAGAAGAAGCTCAAGCTCGAACAATTTTAGATAAAATTAATTTAATTGGTGACGATAAAGGAGGCTTATACTTATTTGATAATGACATTAAACAGCTTTCAGTAGTTAGTTCAGTAGCTCCTCCACCTGCTCAATAATTAACAAACAATTAAGATTGTTAAGCAATATTTATTGTAAAAGCTAGTTATTTTTGTGGTAGAACATACTAAAAAAAATCATTTTAATAATCCATAATAAATAACTAATTTTGCCAAATGCAAAAAAATAAAATATACATATTCATTTTATTGATAAGTATTGGTGTTTCATCTTGTGGTGAATATCAAAAAGTATTGAATAAAGGTACCGTTCAAGAACAGTATCAAATGGCTACCAAAGTGTATGAAGAACAAAAGTATAATAAAGCCATACAATTGTTTGAGAAAATTACACCAAGTTACCGAGGAAAACCTCAAATGGAACGCATTCAATATATGGTCGCACAATCTCACTACAATACAAAACTATATAGCTTAGCAGCCTATTATTTTGATAAGTTTGTTAAAAATTACCCTAAAAGTTCTAAAGTAGAAGAAGCAGCATATTTATCAGCTCATAGTTACTATTTAGCTTCTCCAGTATATAGTTTGGATCAAAAAGATACTCAAGAAGCCATAACAGCTTTGCAAAATTTTATATTTAAATATCCAGAGTCTGACAAAGTAATTGAAGCAAATAAAAATATTAAAGAGCTTACTTTTAAATTAGAAAAAAAATCTTTTGAAATAGCTAAGCAGTATTATCATACAACTGATTATATAGCGGCTATAGTAGCTTTTGACAATTTATTGTCAGATTATTTAGGAACTTCTTTTAGAGAAGAAGCGATGTATTACAAATTTAAATCGGCTTACGAATTAGGTATTAATAGTTTTATTGCTAAAAAAGAAGATAGAATTAAAGATGCTTTAAAATCGCATGAAAGATTTAAGCGTAATTACCCAAAGTCAGATTATTTAAATGAAACTGAAAAATTAGTAAACAACTTAACTGAAGAATTAAACTCTTTATTAGCACTAAAAACTGAAAACTGATGGATTATAAAAACACAAAGGCAGCTTCTACTACTGTAACGTATGATAAAACTAAAATAGAAGAGCCAACCAATAACATTTACGAAGCTATTACAATAATAGCAAAAAGAGCACAGCAAGTTAACGGAGATTTAAAAAACGAACTAATTGAAAAGTTAGAAGAATTTGCAACTTATACTGATAGTTTAGACGAGGTTTTTGAAAATAAGGAACAAATAGAAGTTTCTAAATTTTATGAAAAATTACCAAAACCAACTGCAATTGCAGTAGAAGAATGGTTAGAAGGTAAAATTTATTACAGAAACCCAGAAGAAACTAAATAACACATGTCTATTTTAAGCGGTAAAAAAATTCTTTTAGGTGTTACAGCCGGTATTGCTGCTTATAAAACGGCACATTTAGTGCGACTTTTTATAAAATCGGGAGCAGAAGTTAAAGTTGTTATGACTCCTGCTTCAGTTGATTTTGTAACCCCATTAACCCTTTCAACCCTTTCACAAAATCCAGTTTATACTTCTTTTTATGATAAAGGAGAAGAAGAAACGGAAGAATGGAACAGCCATGTAGATTTAGGTCTTTGGGCAGACTATATGATAATAGCTCCTGCTACAGCAAATACCTTGTCTAAAATGGCAAACGGTGTTTGCGACAATCTGTTGTTAGCTGTGTATTTATCCGCCAAGTGTAAAGTCTTTTTTGCACCTGCAATGGATTTGGATATGTATAAGCATCCAACAACAAAAAAAAGCATTGAAAAATTACAGAGCTACGGAAATATTTTTATTCCTCCATCTACAGGATTTTTAGCAAGTGGATTAGAAGGTGAAGGCAGAATGGAAGAACCAGAAAATATTGTATCTTTTATTGAGAATGATATTGTTACAAAATTACCATTATACAATAAAAAAGTACTAATTACAGCTGGACCAACTTATGAAGCAATTGATCCAGTTAGATTTATTGGAAATCATTCTTCAGGAAAAATGGGTTTTGAATTAGCTAAATCAGCAGCCAACTTAGGAGCTACGGTGTATTTAATTTCAGGACCTTCTAATGAAAAAATTACACATTCTTTAGTGTATAGATATAATGTTGTAAGTGCTGAAGAAATGTATCAAGAAGCTCACAAACATTATCAATCTGTTGATATTGCAATACTATCTGCAGCTGTTGCAGACTATAAACCTAAAGAAATTTCTGCAACAAAAATCAAAAAATCTTCTGATTGTATGACAATTGAAATGGTGCAAACAAAAGATATTTTAGCTTCATTAGGAAAACAAAAAGAAAATCAATTTTTAGTAGGTTTTGCTCTTGAAACCAATAATGAAATTGAAAATGCGACCATAAAACTTCAAAAGAAAAACCTAGACTTAATTGTGTTAAATTCTTTACAAGATAAAGGCGCAGGTTTTAAAAATGAAACAAATAAAGTAACAATCATTGATAAATTCGAAAAAATTTCAGAATTTAGTCTAAAATCTAAGGCTGAAGTAGCTGAGGATATTTTTAAAGAAATTTTGAACAGAATTTATGTATAAAATAATTAGAATATTTTTTTTGTTAACATTTATAACTCAATTAAGTGCTCAAGAGTTAGATTGTACAATTACAGTAAATGCAGACAAAATTCCTGGTTCTAACAAGCAAGTTTTTTCAACCTTAGAAAGTTCCTTAAATGAATTTGTAAACCAAAAGCGTTGGACAAATTTTAATTATAAAGCACAAGAACGAATAAGTTGTAATTTAACATTAACTATTTTAGAGCAAACAGGAAACGACTTTAAAGGTCATATTCAAATACAATCGTCTCGCCCAGTATTCAATTCTACCTATTTAACACCAGTTTTTAATTTTAAAGATGATAATTTTTCATTTCAATATACTGAGTTTGAACCTTTGCAATATAATGAGAATACTTTTGAGTCTAATCTAGTATCTGTAGTAACATTTTATGTGTATACTATTTTAGGAATGGATGCAGATACTTTTGCTTTAGAAGGTGGATCACCGTTTTACACACAAGCACAAAATGTTTTAGTACAGGCGCAACAAAGTGGTTACAAAGGCTGGAACCAAAACGACGGTACAAAATCTAGATTTACATTAATAGACAATCTTTTATCGCCAACCTACACTATGTTTCGTACTTCATTGTATGAATATCATTTAAAAGGTTTAGATGTAATGAGTACCAATAGTAAAAATGGGAAAAAGACCATTGCAGAAACTATTTTAAAACTTAAATCAATTTATGATTCTAGACCCAATGCATTTTTATTACGTGTATTTATGGATTCAAAAGCAGATGAAATAGTTTCCATATTTTCAGATGGACCACGTTATGATACGTTTAAATTAAAAGAAGATTTACTGAAAATTTCTCCAATTAATGCGGCGAAATGGAATAAAATAAAGTAATATTCTTAATCCTAATTAATTAGAATGCTTACAAATCTTTCCATAAAAAATTATGCTTTAATAGAACAATTAAAGGTTAGTTTTAAAGATAATTTATCAATAATTACAGGTGAAACAGGTGCAGGAAAATCTATTTTATTGGGTGCCTTAGGCTTGGTTTTAGGGAAAAGAGCAGACTCTTCAACGCTAAAAGATACAACAAGTAAATGCATAATTGAAGCTCAGTTTTCAATTAAAAATTATAGATTAGAACCTTTTTTTGAAGAAAATGATATAGATTTTGATCAAGAAACGATTATTCGTAGAGAAATTTTACCAAGTGGAAAATCGCGTGCATTTATAAATGATACCCCAACAACATTACAAGTTTTACAGCTATTAAGTGAAAAATTGATTGATATTCATTCTCAACACCAAACCTTACAGTTATCTGACGTTAATTTTCAATTTGAAATTATTGATAGTTTGGCTAACAATTCAGCTAAAATTGAATCTTATAAAAGAGGATTATCAGTTTTTAATAAATTAACTAAAGAGCTAAAAAAAATAAAAGAACATCAGGCAGTTGCAAATGAACAATATGAATATAATTTACATTTGTTTGAAGAATTAGAAAAAGCCAATTTAAAACCTGATGAGCAAGCTATTTTAGAGCAACAATTAGATAAAGAAAATAACATAGAAGAAATTAAATTAAATTTAACAGAAGCACAAGCTTTGGCGCTCAATGAAGAAATTGGGATACAGGCATTGTTGAGTTCTTTTACATCTAATTTAAATAAAATTAAATCTTATGCTCTAGAGTATAAAGAGTTGTATGAAAGGTCTTTAAGTTTAAAAATTGAGTTAGATGACATAACTAATGAATTAGAAAACTTAAATGAAACTATAGAGTTTGACCCTTTAGAATTGGAAAAACTTAATGATAGATTGCAACTCATTTATAATTTGCAAAAAAAACATGCTGTAAATTCAATTTCAGAATTGATAAGTATCAAAGAAAATCTTTCTATTAAAGTAGAAGCTGTTGAAAATTCTGCAACTTTGATCAATGAAAAAGAGAAGGAAATAAAAGTAGTTGCTGAAAAAATAGACAAATTAGCATTCTCTATATATAACGAAAGAAAAAATGCAATTCCTATTTTAATTCAAAAATTAGAAACGGTACTTACTAATTTAGGAATGGAAAATACCCGATTTAAGTTTGAAATTACTCATAGTACAAGTTATTTTACAAACGGTAAAGATGAATTGAGCTTACTTATTTCAGCAAATAAAGGAGCTAATTTTGGAACGTTAAAAAAAACAGCATCAGGTGGAGAAATGTCTAGAATAATGTTAGCTGTAAAAGCTATTTTATCTGAGTATTCCAATTTACCAACCATTATTTTTGATGAAATTGATACAGGGGTTTCTGGTGATGTTTCACAAAAAATAGCAGACATTATGCAACAAATGAGTGCTAATATGCAAGTAATTACGATTACTCACTTACCGCAGATTGCCGCTAAAGGCAAACAGCATTATAAAGTTTATAAACAAGATTTAGATAACAATATAGTTACAAAATTAATGCAGTTAAATGAACATGAACGAGTTAATGAAATTGCAGAAATGCTCAGCGGTAAAAACTTTTCAGAAACAGCCGTTGAACATGCAAAACAGCTGTTAAATTAAGAATTTACTATATTTGCAGCCAATTACACTAAAATCGAAAACAAAATTAGAACTATGCATAATTTATTAAAAGGTAAAAGAGGTATTATTTTTGGAGCATTAGATTCAAAATCAATAGCTTGGAAAGTAGCTGAAAGAGCACATGAAGAAGGAGCAACATTTGTTTTAACCAATGCTCCAGTTGCATTGCGTTTAGGAACTATTTCAGAACTAGCTGAAAAAACAGGGTCGCAAGTAATACCTGCTGATGCAACTTCCATGATGGATTTAGAAGATTTGATTGATAAATCAATGGAAATTTTAGGGGGTAAAATAGATTTCGTATTACACTCAATTGGAATGTCGGTTAATGTAAGAAGAGGAAATCATTATACCAATCAAGATTATAATTTTACAAAAACTGGTTTTGATGTGTCAGCACTTTCATTTCATAGAGTAATGAGTATGTTATACAAAAAAGACGCAATGAATGAATGGGGAAGTATAGTAGCACTATCATATATGGCTGCTCAACGTGTTTTTCCAGATTATAATGATATGGCTGATAACAAAGCTTATTTAGAATCTGTTGCGCGTAGTTTTGGTTACTTCTTTGGACGTGATAAAAAAGTTAGAGTAAATACAATTTCTCAATCTCCAACACCAACAACTGCTGGTAGCGGTGTAAAAGGTTTTGATGGTTTTATTGCTTATGCTGAAAAAATGTCTCCTTTAGGGAATGCAACAGCGTTAGAATGTGCTGACTATACAATCAGTCTATTTTCAGATCTTACAAAAAAAGTAACACTGCAAAATTTATATCATGATGGAGGTTTTTCTAATATGGGAGTTAGCACTGCTATAATGGAAGAGTTTATGAAAGACAACCAGTCTGAAGAACAAGTAGTATCAAAAGAATAAAATAAAAATAAGTTTAGAGTTTATTAAACACAAAAAAAGCGATGATTTTTAAATCATCGCTTTTTTTGTGTTTTTACAGAAATAGTATGGATATCTAAAAATATGTGAAGTATGAGTATTATCACGTTTTTCCCCAATTAAAAACTTTAATTTTGAGAGAAATAAACATAAATTTTTAAAATAATACTATGAGACCACTTAAAATTGTAGTACTAGCTAAACAAGTTCCAGATACGAGACACGTAGGACCGGATGCTATGAAACCAGATGGTACTGTAAATAGAGGTAAACTTTCCACTGTATTTAACCCAGACGATTTACATGCGTTAGAGTTGGCATTAAATATCAAAGATAGAATTCCAGGAACAACTGTTACTTT
The DNA here is from genome assembly GCF_947493565.1 of uncultured Lutibacter sp. Classification (GTDB taxonomy): domain Bacteria; phylum Bacteroidota; class Bacteroidia; order Flavobacteriales; family Flavobacteriaceae; genus Lutibacter; species Lutibacter aestuarii. The sequence continues at coordinate 199,031 of NZ_CANLRG010000005.1, forward strand.
ATTAACAATGGGACCACCAAAAGCGGCTGATATCATTCGAGAAGGATATTATAGAGGTGCTGATTTTGGTGTAATGATTTCAGACAGAAGATTTGGAGGTGCTGACACCTTGGCGACAAGCTATACTTTAGTTAAAGGAATAAAAAAGTTAGCTCCTTATGATTTAGTTTTAAGTGGAAGACAAGCCATAGATGGAGATACAGCTCAAGTAGGACCACAATGTGCAGATAAATTAAATATTCCTCAAGTAACTTATGTTGAAGAGGTGGTACAAATAACAAATGATAAAATTATTGTTAGAAGACGTTTGTCTAAAGGAGTTGAAACAATTTCTTCTCCATTCCCTTGTTTAATGACGGTTCATGGCTCATCTCCAACTTGTAGATCAAGGCATGCTAAAAAAATGATGCAATACAAATATGCTCGCACCAAAACAGAGTTGCGTTCAGCAGATGAAATGTTACTTTCATTACATCAAAAAAGACCCTATTTAACAATTCCAGAGTGGAGTGTTGAAGACATTGAAGCAAATATGGAAAAAATTGGGTTAAATGGCTCACCAACAAAGGTAAAAAGTGTAGAAAACATTGTTTTAACAGCAAATGAAGCTAAATTTTTAACAGAATCTGATGCTGATATTGAAATGATGATAAAAGAATTAATAGAACATCATACCATAGGGTAATTTAAAACTTTTAAAATGGAAAAAATAAAAAGTGTCTTAGTCTATTGTGAAGTTGAAAATCAAAAAGTAGCAGATATAAGTCAAGAGTTATTATCAGCAGGTAAACGATTAGCGGAAAAATTAGGAAGCCCTTTAGAAGCTATGATTTTTGGTTCTGATTTACATGGAATTGAAAGTCAAATTGCTCCTTTTGGTGTAGATAGATTATTTGTTGGAAATAGTTTGAGGCTAGAACCTTATAGAACTTTACCTCATGCTGCGTTAGCTGCACATATATTAAAGGAAGAAGATCCGCAAATTGTATTGTTTGGAGCCACTTCAGTTGGAAGAGATTTAGCTCCAAGGCTAGCTTCAAAATTAAACTGCGGACTTACAGCTGATTGTACAATATTAGATATTGGAGATCATTTTGTAAAAAAGGAAAAGAAAGAATATAAAGATTTATTATACGCAATTCGCCCAGCTTTTGGAGGTAGTATTATGGCTAATATTATCAATTGGGATATGCATCCTCAAATGGCAACTGTGAGGGAAGGTGTTATGAAAAAGGAAATTTTTGATGAACATTACAACACAGAAATTGTTGAAGTAGATGTGCATTCAATTGTAAATGAAGAAGATTTTGTAGTTGAAATTATAGATCGTCAAATTAAAGAATCTGGTGTCAATTTAAAAGAAGCACCAATTATTGTAGCAGGAGGGTACGGAGTAGGCTCTAAAGAAAATTTTGATTATTTAAAAGAATTGGCAGAATTGTTGGGAGGAGAAGTTGGTGGTTCAAGAGCAGCTGTTGATGCAGGTTTTATTGAGCACGATCGTCAAATTGGCCAAACAGGAACAACTGTTCGTCCTAAATTGTATATCGCAGCGGGTATTTCAGGAGCCATTCAACATACAGCAGGAATGCAAGATGCCTCTATGATTATTTCTATAAATAATGATCCAGAAGCACCTATAAATAAATTAGCAGATTACGTAATACATGGAGATTTAGGAGTAGTTGTTCCTAAAATGATTAAGTACTACAAACAAAATGCAAAATAATAAGCAATAATATTAAAAGAGTTATAAAACTCAAACTATAAAAATATATAAAAATGGATAATTTTTTTAAAGATACTCCAGATTTTAAATTTCATTTAGAGCATCCTATCATGAAAAAGATAGTTGCTTTAAAAGAACGCAATTTTTCAGAATCAGAAAAATATGATTATGCTCCAATTAATCATGAAGATGCTATTGATACTTATGAAAAGATATTAGAAATTGTTGGGGAAATTTGTGCAGATACCATTTCAAAAAATGCTGAAGGAGTCGATGTTGAAGGACCTCATATTGAAAATAACAAAGTAGTTTATGCAAAAGGTACTACAGCAGATTACAAAGCATTGTATGAAGCAGGTTTAATTGGTATGTCTTTGCCTAGAAAATATGAAGGATTAAACTTCCCGTTATTGCCTTATGTAATGGCAGCCGAAATGGTGGCGAGAGCCGACGCTGGTTTTGCTAACATTTGGGGGTTGCAAGATTGTGCAGAAACCATCTATGAATTTGGTTCCGAAGAGCAACGTGAAAAATACTTGCCAAGGTTTAATAGAGATGGGGCAACAGCAGCAATGGTTTTAACGGAACCAGATGCGGGGTCAGATTTACAATCAGTAAAACTAAAAGCAACCTTTAATGAAGAAGATAAAAAGTGGTATTTGAATGGGGTTAAACGTTTTATAACCAACGGTGATGCCGATATTTCATTGGTTTTAGCACGTTCAGAAGAAGGAACTACGGATGCTCGTGGATTATCTATGTTTATATATGATAGAAATGATCACGCTGTCCAAGTTCGTCATTTAGAAAAAAAACTAGGCATTAAAGGTTCTCCTACTTGCGAATTAGTATTTAAAAATGCTCCTGCAGAATTAGTGGGTAAAGAACGATTTGGATTGATTAAGTATGTAATGGCTTTAATGAATTCTGCACGTTTAGGAGTTGGAGCACAATCTGTTGGTATTGCTGATGCAGCTTACAGAGAGGCATTGAAATACGCAGAAGAAAGAGCACAATTTGGAAAAGTAATTATTAATTTCCCTGCTGTTTATGAGATGATTACAAATATGAAAGTACGCATTGATGCTTTACGATCATTGTTATATGAAACTACACGATTTGTTGATCTCACCAAAGTTTATGAAGATGTAATGCAAGAAAGACCTTTGGAAAAAGAGGAGCGTATGGAGATGAAGGGTTATGCCAAATTAGCCAATGTTTTTACACCTCTTCTAAAATTAATGGCTAGTGAAGCATGCAATGTTATTGCTTATGACTCATTACAAATTCATGGTGGAACTGGATTTATGAAAGATTTTCCAATTGAACGCATTTATAGAGATGCCAGAATTACTTCAATTTATGAAGGAACAACTCAATTGCAAGCAGTGGCTGCAATTAAAGGTGTAACAACTGGAGTATTTTTAGAACAAATTAAAAATTACGAAGCAAAAGTTTTTGAAGAAAATGTAACTTTAAAAACGAAACTTCAAGAAATGACTGTTTCATTTGAAGAAATTACTCAACAAGTAATTGATACTCATCATACAGAATTATTAGATTTTCATTCAAGAAGATTGGTTGAAATGGCTGGTAATATAATTATGGGATATTTATTGTTATTGAATAGTCAGAGAGATGAAAAATTTAATAAATCAGCTAAATTATTTATCAATTTGGTCAGTTCAGAAAATAAAGAGAAGTTTGATTATATCAATAATTTTAATATTGAAAATTTAGATTTATACAAGTTAGTGCCAACTGAATTATTAGAACCTCAAGTTTAATTACTTTTAATAATTAAAAGCAAGCCTACTTTTAAACTTAAAAGTGGGCTTTTTTTGTGCCATAATTTATAGTTTCTTTTAAAAAACACTAAATTTGAATTCCTAAAAAATTAATTTGTGGAATTGCAATTTTCAATCATTGTTCCAGTGTATAACCGTCCTCAAGAAATTGAAGAATTACTTTATAGCCTAACAAAACAAACATATAACAAAAGCTTTGAAATACTTGTAATTGAAGATGGTTCTAGTTTAAAAGCTGATGAAGTTGTAAAGAAGTTTTGTAAAAAATTAGACGTAACATATTTTTATAAAACCAACAGTGGAGCAGGAGATAGCAGGAATTTTGGAATGAGAAAAGCTTTAGGTAATTACTTTATTATTTTTGATTCAGATTGTATAATTCCGCCAAATTATTTAGTTGAAGTTGAAAAAGCTTTGCGTAAAAATTATACAGATGCTTATGGAGGAGCAGATGCTGCACATCAATCGTTTTCAACCATTCAAAAAGCAATAAATTACAGTATGACTTCTTTTTTTACAACAGGAGGAATTCGGGGTAATAAAAAATCTGTAGGTAAATTTCAACCAAGAAGCTTCAATTTGGGGATTTCAAAAAAGGCTTTTGAAATAACTAAAGGTTTTAGTAAAATGAAAATTGGAGAAGATATAGATTTAACATTTAGACTTTGGGCGTGTAATTTTGAAACACAATTTATTGAAAATGCTTTTGTATACCATAAAAGAAGATCCACCTTTTTACAATTTTTTAAACAAACTTTTGCTTTTGGAAAAGGACGACCTTTTTTAAATAAAAAATATCCTGAAACTGCAAAAATTACCTATTGGTTTCCAACATTATTTATAATGTTATTAGGTTTATCAATTGTATTTTTATTTTTAAAAATTTGGATATTTGTAGTATTTTTTGGCATCTATTTTGTTATTTTATTTTTTGATTCATTTATAAAAAACAAAAAAATATCCGTAGCTTTTACAAGTGTACTAACAACTTTAACACAATTTTTAGGCTACGGACTAGGCTTTTTAAAAGGGCAGCTTTTTAAAAATTAATGAGAGCTATTTTGTCTAAATCTTTTAGAAATAATTTTAAGTTCTTCATTTGTTAATGTCGAAGTTTCTTTTAATTTGTATATAAAAGCATCAACTTCTTCTTGTGTACCTGGGCAACCAATATTATTTCCTTTTTCTTTTAAAACAAGTTCGCCTTCAACCATTTTAGAATCGGCTAAAAGATTTCCATTAGGATCAAAAATTAGCCAATAGGGAATACCACTTTTATCGCCTCCATATTTTGATAAAATTTCATCTGCTCCTAGATTTTCAAGATTCTTTTTATTTGTGGCTTCTTTTACAACTAGGTGTTCAATAACATAGTTTTTATCAAATAAATTTTTTGTTGTTTCATCTTTTATAGAGGCATCCATTTTTTTACACCAACCACACCAAGATGCTTTAAACATAACAAAAACATTTTTGTTTGTTTTTTTAGCTTGGTCAAAAGCATTAGATAAAACTTCTTTAGCAGGTTCTGGTTTTTCTTGTGCTGATGTTATATTAAAAAAAAGGATGGTTAGGGTTAAAATTGTGATTGATTTGATATTCATTTTAAATATTGTTAAGGGTTTATTTAATAGTTTTTAAAGGTGTAATTTCAATAAAATAATATACAATTGAAGCTACTGTTCCACCAAAAATAAGAATTAATGTCCACATGATTTTTTTATTGGTATCATTTGTTGGATTGTTATTAGTGTGAACAATATAATATATTTTAATACCTATACTTACTAAAGCTGTTAAAATAATTAAAATAAAGAATCCGATAAAAGATTGAATTAATTCTATAGGAAATTCTTTTTGATGAGTTTCTAATGCTATTATATTTTCTAGAAAAGTGGAAAAGAAAAAAATAAAAATTAAAATGATGAAAACAATAGGTAAAAAAGTGAAAATTGTAAGCCAAAATTTTGTAGAAAATTTCATGATGATGAATTTATAGATGTACCTTTTTAAAGGTATAATATTTAAAGCAAAAAAAATCCAGAATTTATTTAACAAATTCTGGATTTTTTTATGAGTTAATATACGTTATTCTACTTTGTCTTTTCCTTTTCCTTTGGTAATTTTTATGGTTAATTCATTGGTTTTTTTGTTTAAATCCATAAAAATTGTATCGCCTTCATTTAATTTAGAATTTACAATTTCTTCGGCCAAAGCATCTTCAATATATTTTTGAATTGCACGTTTTAGGGGTCTTGCACCATATTGTTTATCAAAACCTTTATCTGCAATATAATCTTTAGCTTCTTCTGTTAAATTAAGTTGGTAGCCTAAATCTTCAATTCGTTTAATTAATTTGCTTAATTCAATATCAATAATAGAATGAATATCTTCTCTCTCTAAAGCGTTAAATACAATAACATCATCAATCCTATTTAAAAACTCTGGTGCAAAAGATTTTTTTAAGGCATTTTCAATAACACTTTTGGCATTTGCATCAGCTTGTGCAACTTTTGCAGCTGTACCAAAACCTACACCTGCACCAAAATCTTTTAATTGACGAGAACCAATATTAGAAGTCATGATAATTATGGTATTTCTAAAGTCAATTCTTCTTCCAAGACTATCAGTAATATGACCATCATCTAAAATTTGAAGTAGCATATTAAAAACATCAGGGTGTGCTTTTTCAATTTCATCAAACAATACCACTGCGTATGGTTTACGTCTAATTTTTTCAGTAAGTTGCCCTCCTTCTTCATAACCAACATAACCAGGAGGCGCTCCAATTAAACGAGATACCGCAAATTTTTCCATATATTCACTCATATCTATTCTAATCAAAGCATCTTCACTGTCAAAAAGTTCGGTAGCTAACACCTTGGCTAGTTGTGTTTTACCAACACCTGTTTGACCTAAAAAGATAAATGAGCCAATAGGTTTATTAGGATCTTTAAGTCCAACTCTATTGCGTTGAATGGCTTTGACAACTTTAGATACAGCTTCATCTTGCCCAATTACTTTTCCTTTAATTAAATTTGGAAGTTCATGTAATCTATGGCTTTCAGCTTCAGCAACTCTGTTTACAGGGATGCCAGTCATCATTGAAACTACTTCAGCAACATTATCTTCTGTAACAATTTCACGGTGTAATTTTGAAGCCTCTTCCCATTTTATTTGTTCTGCTAAAAGCAATCCTTCAACACGTTTTTCATCGTCTCTTAAGCGTGCGGCTTCTTCATATTTTTGACCGTTTACAGCAGCAGTTTTATCTTCTTTAATTTTTTCAAGTTGAGCTTCTAACTGTAAAACTTCTTTTGGAACTACAATATTTGTGATATGAATACGAGAACCAGCTTCGTCTAAAGCATCAATTGCTTTATCTGGTAAATAGCGGTCTGTCATGTATCTGTTGGTTAATTTAACACAAGCTTCAATGGCTTCATCTGTAAAATCAACGTTATGATGTTCTTCGTATTTTTCTTTTATATTATTTAATATTTGAATAGTTTCTTCAACAGAGGTTGGTTCTACAATTACCTTTTGAAAACGACGTTCTAAAGCACCGTCTTTTTCAATATTGGTTCTAAACTCATCTAGAGTTGTAGCTCCAATACATTGAATTTCACCACGTGCTAATGCTGGTTTTAACATGTTTGAAGCATCTAAAGAACCTGTTGCTCCTCCAGCTCCAACAATGGTATGAATTTCATCAATAAAAAGAATGATATCATCATTTTTTTCAAGTTCATTTACCAAGGCTTTCATGCGTTCTTCAAATTGTCCTCGGTATTTAGTTCCTGCAACTAAACTTGCTAAATCTAAAGAAACAATTCGTTTGTTGAATAAAATTCTGGATACTTTACGTTGATTTATTCTTAAAGCTAAACCTTCAGCAATAGCAGACTTTCCAACTCCAGGTTCACCAATTAAAATTGGATTATTCTTTTTTCTTCGACTTAAAATTTGTGAAACGCGTTCTATTTCTTTTTTTCTTCCTACAACAGGGTCTAACTTACCTTCTTCAGCTAAGCGTGTTAAATCTCTTCCAAAATTATCTAAAACAGGTGTTTTAGACTTCTTAGGGGGTGTTTGACCTGACTTAGGTTGTTCAAAAGGATTTGGCTTTGATGTATCAAAATCGTCATCCGATGTGTTTTCAGCTTTTGGTAAATCAATTTCTTCATCCATAAATAATAATTTAAATTCAGCTTTAACATTTTCATAAGTTGCATCAAAATTATTAAGCAACTTAGTTGTAGGATCATTTTCATTACGTAAAATACATAAAAGTAAATGTGCTGTATTTACAGATGCACTTCTATATAATTTAGCTTCTAAAAAAGTAGTTTTCAAAGCTTTTTCGGCTTGTCTTGTTAAATGTAAATTTTTCTTTTCATTGGTAAAAAAAGTAGCAGAGTTTAAAGGACTTAAACCTTCAATTTTTTTGCGTAAATGATCAAGATTTATATCTAATGAATTTAAAATTTCTATAGCTTTTCCATCTCCTTTACGCAACAACCCCAACATGAGGTGTTCCGTACCAATAAAATCATGTCCTAAACGTAAAGCTTCTTCTTTACTATAGGCTATTACATCTTTAACTTTTGGTGAAAAATTATCGTCCATTTCTATGAGTTTAATATGTAAATTTAACTGATTTTTTTCTTTTTGATGCACAAAAACAAGACCACTTTTTTATAAATCAGTAAAATTGTCATATATGATAGCTTAAAATTATTGAATACCAGTCATTTACAGTTGTTTGGTGTGTGTGTATTATTGTTAATAAAAAATATAAAAACTACCTGACAAATAGGTTGTAAAAAAGTGAAAAATTGTATATTGCTTTGTTAAAAAAAGACAACTAAAATAAATTAAAAAACATATGGCAGACGGAGAAAAACTGATACCAATTAACATTGAAGATGAAATGAAATCTGCATACATTGATTATTCAATGTCAGTAATTGTTTCAAGAGCATTACCAGATGTACGTGATGGTTTAAAACCAGTACATAGAAGAGTATTATATGGAATGCATGAATTAGGAATAAAAGCAACAGGATCTTATAAAAAATCGGCTAGAGTAGTTGGGGAAGTTTTAGGTAAGTACCATCCACATGGTGATACTTCAGTATATGATTCTATGGTACGAATGGCTCAGGATTGGAGCGTACGCTATATGATGGTAGATGGTCAAGGAAACTTTGGTTCTGTTGATGGTGATAGCCCTGCAGCAATGCGTTATACAGAGGTACGTATGCAAAAAATATCAGAAGAAATGTTATCTGATATTGAAAAGGATACCGTAGATCATAAATTAAATTTTGACGATACCTTAAATGAACCTACTGTTTTACCAACAAGAATTCCTAACTTATTAGTAAACGGAGCTTCAGGTATTGCAGTTGGAATGGCTACAAATATGGCTCCCCATAATTTAACTGAAGTTATAAATGGAACTTTAGCCTATATTGATAATAAAGAAATTGAAATTTCTGAATTAATGCAGTACATCAAAGCCCCAGATTTTCCAACAGGAGGAATCATTTATGGCTATGATGGAGTAAAAGAAGCCTTTGAAACAGGTAGAGGTCGAATAGTGATGAGAGCTAAAGCGACCATTGAGGAAGTAAATGGGCGCGAGTGTATTATTGTAACCGAAATTCCATATCAAGTTAACAAAGCAGAAATGATTAAAAAAACTGCTGAACTTGTAAATGAAAAAAAATTAGAAGGCATTGCCAATATTAGAGATGAATCGGATAGAAATGGAATGCGTGTTGTATATGTACTTAAGCGTGACGCCATACCTAATATTGTTTTAAATAAATTATACAAATACACAGCACTACAAACCTCTTTTAGTGTTAATAATATTGCTTTAGTTAATGGTCGTCCACAACAATTAAACCTAAAACAACTAATTCATTACTTTGTTGAACACAGACATGAAGTAATTGTAAGAAGAACTGAATTTGAGCTTAAAAAAGCAGAAGCAAGAGCACATATTTTAGAAGGATTAATAATTGCAAGTGACAATATTGATGAAGTAATTAAAATTATCAGAGCATCTTCCAATGCTGATGAAGCAAGAGATAGTTTAATAACTCGTTTTGAATTAACTGAAATTCAGGCAAAAGCAATTGTAGAAATGCGTTTGCGTCAGTTAACAGGATTAGAGCAAGACAAATTAAGAGCTGAATACGATGAAATCATAAAATTAATTGCCGATTTAAAAGATATCCTAGGTGATGAATCAAGACGTTATCAAATTATTAAAGATGAATTAATTGCAATTAAAGATAAGTATGGTGATGAAAGAAGATCTGTTATAGAATACGCAGGTGGAGATTTATCTATTGAAGATATGATTCCTAACTCTCAAGTAGTAGTTACCATTTCACATGCTGGATATGTTAAACGTACCAACTTAGATGAATATAAAGTTCAAAATAGAGGAGGTAGAGGTCAAAAAGGAGCTACCACTAGAAATGAAGATTTTCTAGAACATTTATTTGTTGGAACCAACCATCAATATATGTTATTCTTTACTCAGAAAGGAAAAGTGTTTTGGATGCGTGTTTATGAAATTCCTGAAGGAGGTAAAAATTCTAAAGGAAGAGCCATTCAAAACCTTATCAATATAGAACAAGATGATAAAGTAAAAGCTTTCTTAGTTACTGAAGATTTGAAAGATGAAGACTATATAAATAACCATTATATTATTATGGCAACTAAAGGAGGTCAAGTTAAAAAAACTTCTTTAGAACAATATTCTCGTCCTAGAACAAATGGTATTAATGCAATTACTATTAAAGATAATGATGAATTACTTGAAGCTAAATTAACAACAGGAAATAGTCAAGTAATGTTAGCATTAAAGTCTGGTAAAGCTATTCGATTTGAAGAAAGCAAAACTAGACCAATGGGAAGAAATGCTTCAGGTGTAAGAGGTATTACCTTAGGAAGTGACAATGATGAAGTGATTGGAATGATTGCTGTTGATGATAATGAAAGTAATATTTTGGTAGTTTCTGAAAATGGGTATGGAAAGCGTTCAAGCCTAGAGGATTATAGAATTACAAATAGAGGTGGTAAAGGAGTAAAAACAATTAATATTACTGAAAAAACAGGTGATTTAGTTGCTATAAAAAATGTTACAGATGATGACGATTTAATGATTATAAACAAATCTGGAATTGCAATTAGATTGGCTGTGTCAGATTTACGTATTATGGGAAGAGCAACTCAAGGAGTTAAACTTATTAATATAAAAGATAATGATTCTATTGCAGCTGTAGCAAAAGTAATGCACGAAGACGAAGAAGAATTTGATGAAACTGAAAATGGCACGGAAATTGAAAATAATAATGAAGAGAATACAAATCAAGAATAAAATAAATAAAATGAAGAAACAAATATTAATACTGTCTGCTTTTTTATTAAGTATGACTGTTTTCGGACAAAAGAATGAACTTAAAACTGCAGAAAAGGCAATTAAATCAAATGACTTTACTGCTGCTATGTCGGCTATAAATCAAGCTGAAGGGTTGATTGCCAATGCTGATGAAAAAACTAAAGCAAAATACTATTATTTAAGAGGTTTAGCATTGTACCAAAATGGTTCAAATCAAGCTGATTATGAAAAAGTAGGAGCTGCTTTTAATAAGTTAATTAGTTATGAAAAAGAAATTAACAAAGCAAAATATACCAACGAAGTTGCTGGTTTAATCAATACCTTAACATCTAATATTGCTACAGCAGCATCGTCAGATTATCAAAACGCTGTTACTACCAAGGCTCCTGAAGACTATTTAAAAGCTGCAAAAGGATTTGCTCAAGTATATGCATTAAGTCCAAATGATACCGTATTTTTAGATAACGCGGCACTACTTTACTATTTTGGGGAAGATTATGATACTTCTATAAAATCGTATCAAAAACTTTTAGATTTAAATTACACAGGTATTGCTACAGAGTATATTGCAACTAACAAGTCTGATGGTAAAGACGTTACATATGCAGATAAAAAAGCAATGGATTTGCAAGTAAAATTAGGTTTAGCTGAAAATCCAAGAGAGGAGAAAAAAGAATCTAAAAGAGATATGATGTTTAAATATTTATCTCAAAATTATGTAAAATTAGGAGACACAGACAAAGCTCTTGAAATTATTGCCAAAGGAAGAGAAGAATTTCCAAGTAGTTACTCTTTATTAATTGATGAAGCTAACATTCATTATCAAAAAGGAGATGAAGAAATGTTTAAGCAACGTTTAGAGGAAGCTATTGAGCTAAACCCAACTGAACCTACATTATATTACAACGTTGGTGTAATGAATATGAATCAGAAAAAAGTAGATGAGGCGATTAAATATTTTGAAAAAGCAATTGAATTAAAACCTGATTATGCTGATGCTTACAATAATATTGGAGCAGCTATTATTGATAAAGCTAATCCAATTATTGAAGAAATGAATAAAAGTTTATCCGACTTTGCTAAATATGATAAATTACAAGCAGAACAATTAGAGATATATAAGAAAGCAGTTCCTTATTATGAAAAAGCTTTTGAATTGAATAAAACTAATATTGGAGTTGTTACAACATTAATGGGTTTATATGAAAACCTTGAAATGACGGATAAACTAAATGAAATTAGACCAGTTTATGAAGAATTGAAGCAATAAACTTAATATTGTTATATAATAAAAAAGCTCACTTTTAAGTGAGCTTTTTTATTATATAATCTTTTTTATAACTCTTAATTTATGAGTATGTCTTTTTGTGTCAATATTAAAAATACCGCTATGATCTATTCTATCAATTCGAACTTTTCCATATGCATGAATGATATAATTATCTTTCATAATAATTCCAACATGAGTAATAATACCTTCATTGTTATCAAAAAAAGCTAAATCACCTGGTTCACTTTCTTCAATAAAGCTTAAAACTTCGCCTTGAGTAGCTTGTTGCGATGCTTCACGTAGTAATTTATATCCACAAAGTTTATAAACCATTTGTGTAAATCCGGAGCAATCAATTCCAAAAGGAGTTTTACCACCCCATAAATAAGGGGTATTTATATATTTTTGGGCAAATTTAACAATGTTTTCTTTGGCTTTTTTCTTAGAATGAACACAACCTTCATAAATAAAATTAGATTGATTAATTTGTAATTTTTGATTAGAGTAAAAAGGTAGGTTAGATCCTAAAATTACTGTAGAAAAATGATGGTTTTCATCTGTTGCAAAATCAATTAATTCACCAGCTAAAACAGTAGGCTCTTTCGCTATATTATTAAATGTCTCTTCAGAAATTTCTTGATATTGTTTATGATCAATCCATCCTTCATATTTATCAAAAGTAAGACGTATTTTACTCCAATGTTTACGTATTTCTAAAATTTTAAAATAATCACCAAATAAAACCTGTGAAATCATTTCACTTGTATCGTCGGGGTCTATTCTAAGAGGCACAATACTTAAATTACAAATTCCGTAATTCATTTAAAATGTATTAAAATTATGAAATTCGTTCAATCACAATAGCACTTGCTCCACCGCCACCATTACAAATACCAGCAGCACCATATTTGGCATTATTTTGTTCTAAAATTGAAGTTAAAGCAATTACAATTCTTGCTCCAGACATCCCTAAAGGATGACCTAATGATACGGCTCCTCCATTAACATTTACTTTTTCAGGGTTCAATCCTAAGATTTTAATATTCGCTAATCCTACTACAGAAAAAGCTTCATTTAATTCAAAATAATCCACTTCATTTTGTGAGATTCCAGCTTTAGCTAATGCTTTTGGTAATGCCTTAGCAGGTGCCGTTGTAAACCATTCAGGTTCTTGAGCAGCATCTGCATATCCTTTAATTTTAGCTAATGGTTTTAAATTTAATTCGTTTGCTTTTTCTAAGCTCATAAGTACTAATGCTGCAGCTCCATCGTTCAAAGTAGAAGCATTTGCAGCTGTTACAGTACCTTCTTTATTAAAAGCTGGACGTAAAGTAGGAATTTTTTCTAAAATTACATTTTTATATTCTTCATCTTCAGAAAAGATTATTGGATCTCCTTTTCTTTGAGGGATTTCTACGGGTACTACTTCATTATTAAAGCTTCCTTTTGCCCAAGCATTAGCTGACCGTGTGTAAGATTCAATTGCAAAATTATCTTGATCTTCTCTAGTGAAATTGTACTCAGAAGCACATAAATCACCACAAGTTCCCATATGTTTTTTGTCGTATGCATCTGTTAAGCCATCAATTAATAAACCATCAACAACATTAATGTTTCCAAATTTGGTTGCTTTTCTTCCAGCAATATAGTGTGGAATGCTACTCATGTTTTCCATACCGCCAGCAACAACAATTTCAGCATCACCACTTTTAATCGCTTGAGCTGCAAACATAATAGCTTTCATTCCCGAAGAACAAACTTTGTTGATAGTTGTACATGGAACCGTTTTAGGAATTCCAGCAAAAATTGCAGCTTGTCGAGCAGGTGCTTGACCTAAACCAGCAGAAACAACATTTCCCATAAATACTTCATCAACAAGTTTTGTGTCTAAGTTTATTTTATCTAACGCCCCTTTTATAGCTATTGCTCCTAATTTTGGAGCCGAAATATTGGATAAACTTCCTAAAAAACTTCCTATAGGTGTTCTTGCTACAGAAACAATGACAACTTCTTTCATAATTTTATAAACTGTTTTTTCAAATGCGAATTTAGGCATTTTTAGACAATTTTTTAGTTTTTAAAATAGAGTTTATTATTTGTAATAATTATTACTTTCAAAAGCTAAAGGTTTTATAATTTTCATGAACTATTCAAAATCTGATTATTATGATTGAAAATGGCACATTTAAAAAACATTATATAGCAGTTATTGGAGGGTCAATTTCTGGTTCTGAAGCAGCAAGTTTGTTGGCTAAAAATGGGTTTAGAGTGGTTGTTTTTGAAATGAATAAATTACCGTATGGTAAAATTGAGGATGGTTTGCCAAATTGGCATTTTAAGTTAAGAGATAGGCAAATTGAAGAAATTGATAAGAAACTTAACCACCCAAACATCAGGTTTGTTCCAAATACAAAAATTGGAGATGATATTGATTTTTTAGATTTGGTAAACAACTGGGGTTTTTCTGCAATAATTTTAGCAAATGGTGCTTGGGTAGATAGGAAATTTCCTGTTAAAAATATGGAGAGATTTAGAGATAGAGAACTAATTTATCAAAATTCATTGATTAATTGGTTTAACCATAAACACGAGAGAAACTATTTAGGGAAAAATTATTTCATAAAAAATAATACAGTGGTTGTTGGTGGAGGCTTAGCTTCATTAGATGTAGTTAAAATTGTAATGATTGAATTGGTAAAAAAACAATTATACCTGAAAAAAGGAATTGATGTTGATTTATTTACCATAGAAAAAAAAGGAATTGATAGCGTTTTAAAAGAATATAATATTGACTTTGAGGAACTCAATATTGGTAAAGCCAAATTAGTATACAGAAGAACGGCAAGGGAAATGCCTTTAAAATCGTCAAATAGTGATAGTTTAGAAAGTATAGAGGCGGCTAAAAAAGTATCAGAAAAGTTGCTTAACAAATATGTTGAAAAATATTTATTTGAGTTTATTCCATTAAGTATTCCTTATGGTTTTACAGAAGAAAATGATAAATTAACAGATGTAATTTTTCAAAAAGTGAAGCTTAATAATCATAAAATTGTCCCAATTGAAAATAATTTTTTTGAAATAAAAACCAATTTGTTAATTTCATCAATAGGAAGTATTCCAGAGCAGATAAGTGGGTTAGAGTACGAGTATTCTTCATTAAAAATGAAGGGAAACGGAGATTACCATGTAGCAGGATTTGATAATGTATTTGCCATAGGAAACGCAGTAACTGGTAGAGGAAATATACAAGAATCTAAACTACATGGAAAGCATATGACTGAAGTAATTATAGACAAACATTTAACAGAAGATAAATTTGAAGAGTGGTTGATAAATCATAACAATCAAATAAAGGCAAAGGTGAAAGAACAACTAGCCTCTATTGTATTAGAAGTTAATGACTTTAAAATTCAACCAAAATCAATTATTCAACAAATTTTAAACAAAACCTCTCAAATACACAAAGCTCAAAGATATACTACTTATAAAGATTGGGTTAAAAAAAATATACCTATTAGGTTGGAAGAAACTTTAAAAAATACTTATTCTTGCAAACACTTATAAAATAATATTGTTATTTTTGAATTGCAAATAACAACTTCGTGAAAAAACTCATCAATAAATTACTTGTAAATCATTCCTTAATTTATAAGTTGTTTTTATACATAGCAACCATCATACTGGTAGTTTACTTATTTCCTAAAGGAGGTCAGTTTAAATATGAATTTCAAAAAGGAAAACCTTGGCAGTATGAAAATTACTATGCACCTTTTGATTTTGCAATCCAAAAAACGGAGACTGAAATAGAGAATGAAAAGCAGCAAATCACTCAAAATTCAAAACATTTTTTTGAATATAACGAAGAAATTGTTGAACGTGTAAAAAATGAAGTCACCCAAAAATCAACCGAAGTTTTTCAAAACTCAGAATTATCACAAGAAGAAAAACTTGATTTAAACACTAGAATAACAACAATACTTGCAACAATATACCAATATGGCTATATAGAAGCTTCAAGTGAATCGAAAATAGAGAAAGCAGCAATTACCTTACGCAAAGGAAATAAAATTGAGGAAATTCAGCCATATAAACTTTTTACTTCCTCACAAATATTAAATTTTCTGAATTCTAAAATTGGAACTCAACCCTATACTGAAGCGCAAAACCAGCTTCTCAATATTTTATATGATGCTATAAAGCCAAATGTAAGTTTTGATGAAGTTTTTACGCAAAAAACACTCGAAGAAAATTTAAATAAAATTTCATATACTAAAGGTTTGGTTTCAGAAAATGAACGAATTATTTTAAAAGGTGATATTGTAGAGGGTGAAAATTTAAGAGTATTAAATTCAATAAAAAATGAATTTGAATCTCAAATATGGAGTAAATCTAATTACAACTGGATTGTTTTTGGATACACTATTTTGGTTGCTCTCGCATTTTTAATGTTGTTTTTATTTTTAAGAAAATATAGGTTAGATATTTTTGAAAATAATAATAAAGTAACGTTTATTTTTTTCAATATTATTTTAATAGTTCTTTTAATAACCATTATTGTAAAATATGATGCACAATACGTATATGTAGCTCCAATTGTGATATTACCGCTAGTTTTAAAAGCTTTTTTTGATGCCCGTTTAGGACTGTTTTCACATGTTTTAACCGTGCTTTTGCTTGGGTTTATTGTACCTAATAGTTTTGAATTTATTTTTCTTCAAATTATAGCTGGTATTGTAACCATTTTAACCATTTCAGAATTGTACAAAAGAGCTAATTTATTTATTTCGGTATTACAAATTACCTTTGTGTATTTTATAGCTTATTTTGCTTTTTCAATAATTCAAGAAGGTAATGCAAGTAATTTAAATTGGGAGAAATTTTTATACTTTGCTTTAAATGGAGCTGCTACTTTATTTGTTTTACCTTTAATTTATATATTTGAAAGATTATTTGGATTAATTTCTGATGAATCATTAAAAGAGTTATCAAATACCAATTCTAAATTATTAAGAGAATTGGCAGAAAAAGCTCCTGGAACATTTCAACATTCATTACAAGTTGCCAATTTAGCTGAAGCATCCGCAAATGAGATCCATGCCAATGCCATGTTGGTTAGAACAGGAGCCTTATATCATGACATAGGAAAAATGGATAATCCTATGTACTTTACAGAAAATCAATCTACTAATGTAAATCCTCATAATGAACTAACGCCTAGAGACAGTGCTCATATAATTATAAACCATATTATAAAGGGAGTTGAATTAGCTAAAAAACATCATTTACCAGATAGAATTATTGACTTTATTAGAACCCACCATGGAACCTCGTTAGTTTATTATTTTTATAAAAAGGAAGAAGAATATACTGGAGAAGATGTAGATGAATCTTATTTTCAATATCCAGGTCCAATTCCTTTTTCAAAGGAAACAGCTATTTTAATGATGTGTGATGCTGTAGAAGCCGCTTCTAAAAGCATTAAAGAGCCAACAGCACAAGCATTTGATGCTTTAGTGGAAAAAATCGTAAATAAACAAATGGAAGATGGGCAATTTATGAATGCAGATATTACATTTAAGGAACTACAAATAATTAAAAAGGTGTTAAAGAAGAAGTTAAAGAATATTTATCATTTACGAATTGAATATCCTGAATAAAATTGTATAAAATTTATGTAAAAAAAGTAAAAAAATGTTGTTTAAATGTAATTGTAATGTTACATTTGCACTCGCAAAAATAAGTTCATACACATATTTTAGGAGAGGTGCCAGAGTGGTAATGGAGCAGATTGCTAATCTGTCAACGCGTAAGTGTTGCCAGGGTTCGAATCCCTGTCTCTCCGCAAAAATTTAAAGAAATACTTCGGGGTGTAGCGTAGCCCGGTTATCGCGCCGCGTTTGGGACGCGGAGGTCGCAGGTTCGAATCCTGCCACCCCGACTACTTTAAATTTTAATATTTAAGAATTTAACTAATTCTGATGGTCGCGTAGCTCAGCTGGATAGAGCATCTGCCTTCTAAGCAGACGGTCACAGGTTCGAATCCTGTCGCGATCACAAAAAACCTTTATAATCAATTGATTTTAAAGGTTTTTTTGTTTATTAAGGAACAGTTTTGGGGACTTAATATTTTTGATATTTATATCAATTCTAAATAACCATTTAGTTTTTTTCTTTCTGATATTCGTTATTTTTCAGAATAATAAAACCTTCTTTTAACTTATTTATTTTTTATACGTATTTACATATAATTTATTATACTTGTTTAATATTATATTTAATTGCATATAATGAAATCATTACAAGAGTTTGTTAAAGAGCGTAGGAAAGAAGTTCACTTGACTCAAGAAGAGTTTGCAGAAAGGGCAGGAGTTGCCTTAACGGTTGTTCGGAAAATAGAACAAGGGAAAAACAATTTAAATTTAGAAAAAGTAAATTTAGTATTAAAAATGTTCGGGCATGTATTAACTCTGGTAGATGAGCGCTTACTTAATTCAAATATAGGTTATGATGAGAAAAGCTAAAATCTATTATAATAACATTTTGGCAGGAGTTTTAACAGAAACCAATGATGGTGATTATACTTTTCAATATGATACAAATTATATAAGTAAGTACCCCAATCAATTTATCACATTTACAATGCCGATCAGTGATAAAGTATATAGAGACAAAAGGCTATTTCCTTTTTTTGAGGGGTTAATTCCAGAAGGTTACCCATTGTCGCGATTAGAAATTTAATTCCACGATTACTTTTTGATACGGGTTCCACGGTTGTAGAAACTGCAATTCCCTTTAAAACATTACAGACAAGTTGACGCATTGCAGCTGTAAGTTGTTCATCCATTTTACCATTGATAACAAGATGATGGTTTCAGAGTCTTTAAACTCAAGGGATTGGTAGGGGAGCAGTTTATAGGTCGCCAAGGGTGGCTGTGAGGTGTACAGGAGTCTACAGAAACGAAAATATAGGTACTATTACAGTTTCTACATATGTAATGCTTTGGCTGGACTCATGAACCGACAATACAATATTGAAGATTTAGGTGACCATAGCGACGGGGGCACATCTCTTTCCATTCCGAATAGGGAAGTTTAAGCCTGTTTGCACCGATGGTACTACCACACCAGGTAGGGAGCCTAGACACTGCCTTCCTCGAAGCCCGATACATCAGTATCGGGCTTTTTTATTCCTACATGTCATAGGCCCTGAAATAATAGATTGCATCCGAAGGAAGGGAAGAAATTACCGTATGTCTGTGGTTTTTGAACCAAGAAACATCTAAGCCCCTTTCATGTTCCAAGGGATATTTTCCAATTACTTCGGTTTTGACCAAGTTCCAACCAGGTTTAAAATGTAGATCATAGTTCACGTTGGTTTTAACATCAAGTGAGTTTGTCCCATCTTTATAAACTTTTCCACTCCATTCTTGATCCATGACCAATGCACAATTTTCATTGGCATATGCCCAATACAAAATATAGCCTTCGTCACCGGAATCGATACCACTTTGAGTAGTCAGGTTTTTGGTCACCCTAACCGAATTCCCTATGGTTAAGTTGCCTAGTGTTTTCCCATCTTTCATGATCAATAAAGCTGTATTGGTTATAAACCCTGTTTTCTTATTGGTATAATTAATGGGGCTGTTCCCATAAATGTCAAAAAACAGGCCCTGAGGTCCCATTTGTCTTTCAAATGTGGTTTTTGTGTTGACCGAAGAAGGTAAATTGAATATAATGCTCCCATCTTCCTTAATGGAACCAATTTTGAAAGTCTGCAACCTTACACCTTTATACGTCATCACAATATCTACAACACCTCTGGACCAACCGTTGAACTTTCCTTGGGTACTTGCCAGAGTGTTTTGCCAATACCAATCGTCCGCGTTGTTTTTATTTGAGGTTGACTTGGTTTCATTCGCGGTTGCATATTTGGCATTCATGGAATCTTACATTTTTTGCATCTCCTGTATTTTCTGCATCATTTCCTTCATTTGAGGTGAATTCATGACGCTGTCCTGTTTGCGCATTAATTCTTCCATCTGTTTTTTCTGTTTTTTGGGCGTTTGGGCAGTACCCATATATCCAATAAAGGAAATGGATACTAAGACTATTGTTTTAATAAAAATTTTCATAATCTGTTGTTTAGTTTTTACTTCCAATGTTATTATATAAGGTTGTAATTGATTTTGTGTGAAATTAATTTTCATAGTTTTAGTGTTTAATAGTTAATATTTATTCATTAATTGATTCGACAATAGGTTTGGAATGAGCTTTTAATATTCAGGAACAAGAAACTGAAAATCCTGCGATAAGTTTTTCAATGGTGCTGTTCCACGGAGAAGCTGCATTGATATTTTCAAGAGTACTTATGGCAGTGCCGATTCTCCCCATGCTGGAATAAAGGATTTCTTTGTAAACATCGCATGCTAAAGCTCTCAGGGCTTCGTTTATTTTTTCATCCATACCACCCGCATCCATTATTATGAGGGCTTGTGAGGCCAAAACAGATAATTTTTTTAGTCAAATCAGTAAAAAATGTAATATAAATAAAGTTGTTGCCGGGTTAATTACAAACAGGCGCATTATTGCCCATAGCCGCGATTAGAAATTGAATTCCACCATTGCCTTTGGACAAGGACTTTTTTGCTCTGGAAACCATTATCGTCTTTAAAACATTACAGGCAAGTTGTTGCATTGCAGCTGTAAGTTGTTCGTCCATTTTTTCTGTTGACATCAAGATGATGTTTTCAGAGGCTATGGCTTATAACCGTACCAAGGTAAAACTATAGGCATCACCTTCCTTGAAAGCCCGACACCTATCGTATCGGGCTTTTTTTTGTAATGACTAAGATTATTATAGACCGTATAAGGGTAGGTTATTTTAACTTTAATACCACTTGCTGGCTTTTTTTATCAAACATTATAACAAATTGATCACCAGGAATGAATGAATCACCTGGAATGAATGTATCTCCCGGAATATAGGGTTTTTTTACATTGGCTGTAATAAGGGCATTCTGTAAGTCTATATTAAAACTCCGTGCACCTTTAAGCGGTAAAGATTTTGTCTTCCTTGTTGATCTTGCGCCATTCTTATATAGTTTACCGGAATAAAAGGTACTTTTTGGATATTTCCTTGCTAAGTTTTTAGCATTGCTTTTATCAAAAGGTATAATGTCCGTCAATTTTTTATTGGAATTATCTACTACCAACAATACGTCTTTTCCATTGGAAAGTTTGGTTTGGGCGTTAGCATTTGGGTTTACAGCCCATACCAATAGAATCAAAAAAATCATTGTTTTCATCGGTGTTTTCATAATTATATTATTTAAAAGTTAATATTTATTCATTATTAGGTTCAACATCAATTTTAGAATTGGACTTTTAATATTCAGGAACATGAAACTGAAAATCCTGCGATAAGTTTTTCAATGGTGCTGTTCCCCGGAGAAGCTGCATTGATATTTTCAAGAGTACTTATGGCAGTGCCGATTCTCCCCATGCTGGAATAAAGGATTTCTTTGTAAACATCGCATGCTAAAGCTCCCAGGGCTTCGTTTATTTTTTCATCCATACCACCCGCATCCATTATTATGAGGGCTTGTGAGGCCAAAGCATATAACTTGACAAGGGTAATACTATATGTAGCAACTATTCCAATGGGCATGGTGCCAATTCCCGTCATCGTCATACCAAGGTTCATTCTGGCAACCAATTTTGAATATTCCTGTACAACGACCTGTAACGCCTTCAGCTGTTCTTCTGTAGTGCTGCCTCCTCCTCCCGTTTCGTCGGGCAATATGCCATAGAGTTCTCCATTCGTACGGTCTATCTTCCAAATAGATTTTGTCTGTAGTGTGGTATCTACAAATTTCAATTCCGAACGGCCCAGTAGAATAGAGTAATAGTGAAGAAAGTTTTCCTTATAGGCCTTTTTTACAAATTGTTCATCACTTCCGCTATCCATGTTCAATAGTAAGGGTTTTCCTTTCAAATGGGAATAAGCACTATCATCAAACATATGACCCTCCAAAATGGCCAGTTGTGCCGTTTTTTTAAGGGTTTCCCTAAAACCTCCCTCTCCACTCCGTGTTACCGAGAGATATTCTGAGGTGGGCAGATAATCGAAGGATATTCTAGTTTTTTTATTGTAATAGCCCGGTATGACCTTTATAATGCATGTTCTAAATCCTTTGGGGTAGGTAATGGCTTTTTCTGTGACCTGATCTTGTAAAGGCTGCATCATGGACAATAGAATCTGAGGATAACTTAAAGTACCCTTGCTCAATTCCTCCAGAGCCTTGGGTATGTTGTTGTCCTGATATGCCTCAAACCATCCCCGATTACTCATCAATGTCTGTAAGTATTCGGTAAGTTGGAGCGAAAGGGTGGGAGCTTCCCGTTCAAAGGACATGACTAGACCGCCTAACAACGTTTCGTGCACTTCATGTATCATTTGACGGTTAGGTTTTATGTGGGCTCCGTTGCGGTCCAAATGGGGTTCATACCCGGCCAACACTCTTTTAATTGTACCCATACCTTTTCCCTTGATGGTCAGGTAGAGCCCGATCATACGGTTTCCCAGAACATTATCGTTCATAGGGAAGTTATAAGGAAGTTCAATCTGGTGCTCGGTCCCTTTGATTTTTACGATGAGCTTGTGATCTTTATCCTCTTCAAAAGAATTGTAGGTGAGTACATAAGTGGGAAAACTTAACTGATCTACGTATTTTTTAATTTCTGCAATGGTCGTTTCCTGATCATCCGCAGCTATTTCCGTAAAGTCTATATTTTCCCTTAAACGCTTATAATGTATTTCTTTGTTATATACATTCAGCAGGATGGCTGGTGGTCCGGCATTATATATGGACTCATATGAGGCATCGTACTCATCACTGTTCTCTCCGTCCGTAGCATAAAGAATCAAATCAGCATCAAATTGCTTTCCATTTAATAAGGAGGTATAGAGTGTTGAATCTGTTTCTTGTAGGAATACTTGGGCCGAAGGGTAAGCTTCCCGTATCATCCCCTCGGTTTGTGTCAAAAACTCCTTGATGCCATCTCCCCGATATGCTTTAGGCATACTACCGGAGGTATCGTACATCAAAAGTATTTTTGGTGAAATGGAGTTTTGTTTCATCCAACCTACAATGGGTTGCCCATTGTCCACAAGCTCAAAATTGCCTATGGAAAGCCCCCCGACAATATTTCCCTCGGCATCTTTTGGTTCCAGCTCCAGTCTCACCTTTGGAAAAGCTTGCGGATAAACCTTTCCTTCCAATGAACGAATATTGTTTAAGGCCACCGTCAACTCCTCTTCGGACTGTACGATCGGTGTGTAGCGTTCCAATACTTTTTCGCCCTCCAAAGTAATGGGCTCGCCCAAAAAGGAGCGTTTCTCTACATAGCTAACATCTTTATGGATATCCTGAAGAGCCAAACACGGGGTAAAATTGGATATTTGGGAAACTGATTTTGTGGCCTGGTCCCCGAACGTCATATTGTTCAGAAATTGTACCTGTAGCTGATTGCCCAATAATTCTGATAATTTCCAAGTTCCTGAAACCAATGTGGTTTCGTTCCATTTATCCATAACGTTCCTGCAAGAGAGGGTAGCTGTAATGTCCTGTTCTTTAGGTTCCTTAAATTCCCTGGCGTCTTTGATCTCTTTATTTTCATTGGTAGGGTGCAGCTGGCCAAAGGGGACTTCGGGGTCAAATATGTGCGCATATTTTTCTTCTTCGTTTTCATAAAAGACCACCGAAGGAATGCCTTTTTCATCAAATCCTTGTTCGGTTGGTTTCTCACGGATATATTCTTCCTTGATCTGCCCCAATAGGTCATTGGCCAATGCCTCCGTTTTTTGTTGAAAATCCGGGATGGTTTCAAAGCTCCTGTTTGTTTCCGTAACGCCCAAAGCTTTATGCCATTTACGCATTTTACGGTTGGAAATGGGCGGGTCAAATTCCGGGATGTATTGTCTAAAAGTAATGTCCTTGACCTTGTCCAACGAAATAGTGGTGGTTTCCCAAACCACTTTGGCCTCAAAACCGGCTTCTACCAACATGTTTTTCAATATTTCGGCCTTTTCCCTAGGTGTGGCGAGTCCACAACGCAAAGCCATCTCGGTACCATACTGGGTTTCGGTAGCGATGTATTTATAAAAATCACGTTTGGATGGCAGTATTTGGAAACTGTCCCTTACGAATTCCGTCATGGCCTTAGGGTTTTTGGAGGCTACAAGCACTTTGCGCCGGCCGACCAAGTGATCCGGACTCTGCTCCAACATTTTGATCATATCTTCCCAAACCCCAAAGGGAGGTCTGCCCAAATCTTCGGTATTGCAGCTTTGAAAGAGCAAGGGCGATAGGTACAGTCCTGAACCGGCCAATACCAATTGTTTGAAAAAATCCCTGCGGGAGGCATTGGAAACGAATGGTGTACTATGGTCTTTCATACAGATAAGGTTGGTTGGATTAGTGAAGTTGTTCTAAATTCAAATCCTTTACGATTTGCTCCAATTCATCATGGCTCACTTCATAGGTTTCCACATCAACGGCAAATCGGTTGTTATAGAACATGGACAAGCTAAATTTACCGCTCTTAAGGGCGGATTCCTTTACTTTGAGTCCATTGAGAGTTGTGGTCTTGGTAGTGCCCCAGGAACCTTTTTCATCGTATTCTCTAGTGCTGGAAAACCGGTAGGTGCTCACGGCGTTGTTTCCCTTTTCGCCAGCGCCATCAATGACCATTACCCTTACCCTTCTATTGTTTACACTGTAGGTACCACCACAGGAACCCATTCCCGAAATCACGTTAATGGCGGAAGAGGTCAAGGGCATGCCCAACACCGTTTTGGGCATCCAAGCTTCAAACTGTTCTTTGGTAAGCGGTGTTTTATGAACCAGTGTTCTCTTATTGTCTTGGATGTCCTCAACTGTTTTGACCAAATCATTGGTGCTAGAGGTTTTTGGTTCTGTTTTATTATCTTCTTTACTCCCACAAGAAATAATTAGAAGCAAGACCATTGGAATAATGAATGATGATATAATGATTTTCATGGTAGTTGAAATTTTTATCCTTTGCTGCATGGTAAAGCGCTCATTGTATTACCGATATCCACACTTTCTTTTATGATGGCTAATGGGTGAAAATATGTGTTAAGCAAATACGAAATACGCTCGTGAGCACGAATCATATGTTTTCTTTTGTTTTTTTCTTTATCATTGGAAACGGTTAAACTCTCTTCGGCAAAAAGAAATTCGCGCAAGGTTTTCTGAAAATCTTCGTGTAGTTGGTTGTATCTTTTTCCATATTTGGGACTATTATTTAGACCATATTTTCGATCATCATGATCACTAATTAAATCATAATAATCCCCCAATACGATAACATATTCAGGACTATCGAAAATTGAACCTCCTAGGTTACCATCTCCAAGTATCAGATTGTACAGGCCTTCAGTACAGTATATTATGGTAGTTGATGAGGCAATAGCCATGAGTTGCATACCATACAAATCGTATTTTATTAGACAATCATCTGTCTTGTTGGTTTCCTTTTTCAGTTTCACGAAGTTTTCCTCATATTTGATCATCAGATAGATGCATTTTAATTCGGGAGAGTACATATCCAACGAACTTAAATCCGTTGCTAGATTTTTAAACTTCTTCTTGAGGTCATCTATGGCTTTATCGTCCGCCGCATGCTTGGCCTTATCCTTCGCCTCTCCAAAAAATTCCTGCGCTTCGCCCATGATGTCACCGAGGTTAAGTTCTTGTGCCTTTGTTCCGGTACTTATAAGCAGAAAGAGTATGGTGTAAACTAATATTTTTTTCATGTGTTACATTTTATAATGGTTCAATTTTATTAAAACCCACCCATGGTGGTGTATTCTTCTTTCTTTATGGTCATACCTTCTTCCTTGAGTTCGATGCATACCATACTAAAGTTGTCCTTTTTCTTCTTGGCAGACTCAAAATGCATTTCCATGAACATGGTGTTCTCACCAAGCGGCAATATACTAGATGGAAGATTCTCGGCATTGGCTATGCCGCCTAAATACCCCACCGGGGTATCATTGGTAATCCATACTTTGGAGATGCCATCTTTACTGGTAATCTGATAGCCTTTGCATACGTAGCCCAAAATAACCTTATCGGCAATGGGGGTAATCTTAATGTCCTCCATGGCTTTTTGGTTTTTTTCCTCCATTTTTTTGGTCAGTTTTTCAATCATTTTTTTACTGGAAGGAATTTTCATGGCGGTCTTGCGTTTCCCATCGTCGTTGAACATGACCATGGCTTGGTTTTCCAAGTCCATAACGGCAATGCTATTGGTCTGGCCCTGATCGTACTTGTTGCCAAAATAACGTTGGCCTGGTTCCATCCAATATTGGATTTCTGTCTCCTCTTTTAGGGAGGTGATTTTCATGGTGGCCCTATAGGAGAATTCATAAACATCGGGAATTCCTTTTAATCCAGAAGCACCTGCAAGCATACCTGTCATTTTTTTCTGAATAGCAGCTTCTTTAGCCTTATTTTGCTTTTGCTTATCTAGGTTTTTTTCGGTCTCGCCTATGTTCTTGGAGGTGTTTCCGCCTATAGTGCTCCCTGTGGTTTTGTTCTTAGTTGTTTTGTTCCCTTTTTTTCCTTGGGTAATGGAGTCTATGGCCTTGTCCGTTCCTTTTGAAACCTCTTCATCCGTACGGTTTAAGATGGTCCGCTCAACTGCTTCCTTTGCCTTTTTCTTCAATTTCTTCAGAAACTGAGCCTCTGCTGAATAAGATACTGCAAGTCCACATATCATCAGTAATAAAAATCTTTTTTTCATAATAGTAGTATTAATTGTTCTTTATATTTCATTGAGATAACAGACTGAGAAGGGGCTGTGTCTTTCCCTTACATTTTTGATGAGATATTTTCTTCTTTATTGATTACTAAGGTCTGTACAACTTTGTTTTCCAATAGAATGTTGAGTTGGTATTTCCCATTTTTCAGATGGTCTATACTCATATAAATCTTATCGTGTTCCATTCTCTTGTCTCTTGTTTATGTTCTTTAGGAATATCCTAAGTTGATGTGATCATTTAATGGAATACTAAATTAGAACGGAAAATACTTTATGGATAGAATATATGTTTTCAATGATAGAACATATGTTTACAACAGTTTTAAACCATTTATTTACTGTGGTTTACAAATATATTCATTAGGAGTGCAGCCTTCTATTTCCTTAAAACATTTGTTGAAGTAGGAAGGCGTGTTGAATCCAACCTGATAAGCAATTTCAGAAATGGAGGCATCAGATTTGCGTAATAGTTCCTTAGCTAGGTTAATGCGCTGCATCCGAACAAATTCCGTGGTCGACATTCCTGTAATAGCACTAAGTTTTTTGTGTAATTGAGAGCGGCTTATGTGCATGAGTTTAGAGAACCTTTCGCTCGTAAATTCAGGAGAAGTAATGTGTTTATCCAAAACCTGCTGGAGACGTGTTAAAAATTCGGCTTCTATTTTTGTGGGAACAAGTCCGGGGTCTACCTTAAAAGTTTTGGAGTAATGCTCCCGAAGCCGTCTTCTGTTCTCCAAAAGCTTTTCCACCCGAACCTTTAAAATATTAGGATTAAAGGGCTTTGTTACATAGGCATCAGCACCAGTTTCAAGACCCTTCAACTGGTTTTCTTCACTGGCTTTTGCAGTCAGTAATAATACAGGTACATGACTGGTTAATTGATTACCCTTTATTTGTTTGCAGAATTCAATACCATTTTGCACGGGCATCATGACATCGCTTATAATGAGGTCGGGAAGGTTCTTCAAAGCCATTTCAAAACCTTCTTTTCCATTTCTGGCCTTCATGACCTTATAATCATCATTAAAAATAGACATGGTATATTTTAAAACATCCTTATCGTCTTCTACAATAAGTAAAGAAGCTTTTTGGGCTGGCTGCAATATGGCTTCGACGGAGTCTACGGGGTCACTATCCGGTATAGAGAAATGTTTTAATGTATTTGTATCATAGCTCTCCTGGGTAATGGGTATGGTAAGGGTAAACTGGATTTTGTCTTCTCCAATATTGTTTGCAATAATACTTCCCATAGACAGGGCCACGAGTTCCCTGACCAAAGCCAGACCCACCCCGACTCCTTCGGCTGACTCATTGTTCTGGTAAAAACGTTGGAACAGTTTGCTCAAATCTTCAATTTCCATCTCGTTGGTGGAATTCAGAATGGAAAAAACAAAACTGTCCTCTGTCCGCTCCGCGTTCACTAGGACTTCACTATTCTTCGGAGCGTATTTTACGGCATTGGACAATAGATTGGATATTATTTT
Organism: uncultured Lutibacter sp.; assembly: GCF_947493565.1. Lineage (GTDB taxonomy): Bacteria > Bacteroidota > Bacteroidia > Flavobacteriales > Flavobacteriaceae > Lutibacter > Lutibacter aestuarii. The sequence continues at coordinate 227,595 of NZ_CANLRG010000005.1, forward strand.
TTCAATCACGTCCCTATCAAACCAAGCATTGTCAATCTTTTTGAAGCTGTAGGTAATGGTGATGTGTTTTTCCTTGGCGATATATCTAAAAGCTTCTATCAGCTGTACCAACAGTCCCCTTAGATCTCCCTTGGCAACATTGAGCTGTAGATGGCCAGAATCTATCATGGATAGGTCCAACATTTGATTGACCAGCCCTAGTAGTCTTTGGGCATTGTTTTTAATGAGGGAAAGTTCTTTTTCATCTTCATCGGAAAGATCTGTTCGGCTCAATTGATGCTCTATTGGCCCCGAAATAAGGGTGAGTGGGGTTCGTATTTCATGGGAAATATCCGTGTAGAGTTTTGTCTTTAGTTCATCAAGCTTTTGAAATCTGTTTTTTTCCATTTCAATATGGTAAAATTTGTGGCCCAGTCCCATGGAAAATACAAGTAGTTCCAAGAAAACTCCTAATTGGGAAATATTGAAACTATAAAAGCCAAAAACGTTGTTGGATTCCACACCCCCTGAAAATGTATCCTGATTCCCTAAATTTAAAGCAACCATGCTAAATCCTATAAGGAAAAAATTTCCAAGGAAAATATAATACCGTAATGGAGATTTTACCACAATGAAGGCTCTGATCACGGCATAAATTCCATATAAATGTAAGGGTAGTAAAAGCAAGTTTAAGTGTCTTTTTACCAATAAAAAATCTTTGGTCAGGAGTACATAAAGGAATATAGAAATTGCAGCTACATAGGTGGCAATGGAAAACCACTTGAGTTCTCGTGAAAATTTGGCATGATGTTCCCGAATTTCCGCAAATGAGTCTACAAAAGCAATAAAAATTCCTGATATTAAAAATAACAGTGGAGCCAAAAAATAATAGGTGGTATTATAATTTTTAAAAAACAGCTGCAATTCTAATTTAAGGTCTATTCTTAAAAAGAAATAGGTGGCAAATATCAAAATATAAACACTGTACAATACATAATCCTGCTTCCTTAATCTAAAATACAGCAGTAGCATAAAAATACCAATGGCAATAAAGCACCCTTGGAAGATAAATGTGATAAATACGGCCACAGCCATATTTGTAAAGTGCCACGGCTGTTCAATTTCAAAATCATAGACAGCAGGTACATTACCCCAAACCCCATCATAGTTACTAGAAATCACTTGAAAATTATATTTGCCGGGGGGTAGATTGGTATAGCGTACCTCATTGTTGTTCCCCGCATAAACCCAGCCTTCATCATGGCCTGCTAAACGGTATTTATACTCATTCAATTTGGGTTGAGAAAACTGCAGAGATGAAAAGGTGAAGGTGATAGTGTTTTGCGTGTGCTTTAAAGGAACATTTTCTGTAAGGTTACGACTTGTATTGAAAACCTTTACATTGGTGATTACAGTTTTGGGTTTGAAAGGATTGGTCTTCAGTTGCTCCGGCTTGAACCAGTTTAGCCCTTCCAGTCCACCGAAGTAGAGTGTGCCATCGCTTCCTTTAAAGTAGGCTCCGGTATTGAATTCATAGGATTGCAGGCCATCATAATTTTCATAATTCTCAATAGAGGGTTTCCCGTTTATACTGGAAAATTTAGAAATCCCCTTATTGGTGCTCAACCATAAATTATTTCCTATATCCGGTAGAATACCATATATGACATTATTAGGGAGGCCGTCCCGAGTGGTAAAGTGCTGTATGTTCCCATTGGATGGGACATAAGATTTCAGTCCGTTCCCATTAGTGCCTATCCAAAGGGTATCTGCTTTATAATACAGAGATTTAATTTTATCAGGCACCGATTTGATTTCAGTAATGATATGGGTTGTCATATCCAAAGAAAAGAGGCCGTTTTGTTCGGTTCCTATCCAGAGGATATTCTGCTTTCCGGGTTCGGCGGTTCGTATATTGTTAGATGTCAGTGTTGAGTTATGCGTGGTATATTGGATCGTTTTTCCTTTCGATTTGTCATAGAGAATTAATCCCTGATTACGGGTACATAACCATAAGCGATCTTTTGGGGCATTTAGAATTTTCCAAATGGTCATGTTTTGCGTTTCAGGGGTAGTGGTTATCCTACCGTCGGAATCCATCATTTGCAAACCATAACCCTGATGACCGATCCAAAGAGTCTTACCATCGTAATAGAGGGACATAATCCGATTTCCCAATAAATTGGAGGTTTCAGCTTTGATGGTTTTGTATTCCCGGGTATCCAAACGGGCTTTTGTTAACCCCTTTCCCGATGTTCCTAGCCAGATAGTACCATTCTCCTCTGCAATAGCCCTGATAACATCCACATGGATATCTTGTGGGAGTTGTTTACTGATAAGCGTGTTAAATTTTGTAAGGTATTGGTCAAAATAGCTTAGACCTGCCCCGTCTGTACCCAGCCAAACTGTTCCTGAATTATCTTCAAATAAGGATAGTATGTCGTTATAGTGAATGGCGTTCGGGTTATTCTTGTTTGCCATAAAATGGCTGATACTTTCTGAAGAGAAATCAATAATGTACAGTCCTTGACCATAGGTGGCTACCCAAAGCCTACTATTTTTATCCACCAATAGATCCAGGATGACTAAATCTTTTGGGAATATTTCCTGACCGAACCCCTTGAACTGTTCCAGACCATCATCATATGAGGACATAAAGAGTCCATTTCCATAGCTTCCCACATAGATTTTATCGTCTTTTTGACTAAAGGAACTAAAATTGATTCCAGACATGCTATGAACCTTGTCCAAGGTGTTTTCTTTTGTATTCAACTTGAACACCCCTCCCGAAGCGGCGATCCAAATGTCTTTTTTGTATTCTATGAGGTCATAAATACTCAGACTTTGGTCTACTTTATCCAAAACCTGTAAAGTGTCCTCTACATTATAGGGTATCCTGTAAAGGCCATTTCCAAAAGTGCCCACATAAAGACTTTTCTCAGCATCTTCATAGATGATACTGGCACTATCAATGGCCTGCACTTTTTGAAACTTCTCATTTCTTGAATCATAAAATTGTAAGACTCCAGGGTTGGTAATGGTCCACAAGGTGTTTTTTTTATCAATGTAGACTTTGCCCAGTTTACTATACGAAGGTCTGGTTACGTCTTCGAATTGTTCTTGGAAAATTTTGAATTCCCTACCGTCATATTGATTGAGTCCGTCCTGTGTGGCAAACCAAAGAAATCCGGTAGTGTCTTGGGCTATGCTAACCACACTGTTTTGGGAAAGACCATCGTTTACTGTAAGATCGTTAAATGAGAACCTATCTTGAATTATTGATGAATTTTGTGCATTACCCGATATATAATTCCCAATATAGAGAATCATGATTATTATCTTAAAAGGGACAGACAGGACATGATATTTATGGTCGCAAATAATATGCAATGCTCTTAACGATTAAGGTTTAGTCTTTACAATATACTCTTTTTTTGGACTTGCAACAAAAAACTGAACAATTAGTTGAATGACTATGTTGCTAGTTTGAGGTTATACATATCTAATTCAAATTCTCTTATAGTTCTATTCCCTAAAAAGGAATGTCATCTTTTATTGTTGTACCAAGTTTCTATACATCCAAAGATGGATAACTCCGTTTCAGATCTCAATTTATAATTGTGCCTATAAACCCATTCTACCTTTAATGATTTAAAGAAGGATTCTGCAATAGCATAATCCCAGCAATTACCTTTTACTCATTACATTTTATTTTTAATTAAGGTATTCGTGATGTGCTTCGAAGTTCTACTCATTGATTGGTTTACTAAACCATTGTAACTTTTAATTAAAGAGGTAAACTTATGGCTGGCATATTGTATGCCTCGATCGGAATGAAAAATTAAAGGCTGGGTTAAGGTTGTTTTCTTTATAGCCATATACCAAGCTTTAATAATAGTATCCTCTGTGCTCAGATTGTCACTTAGAGCCTATCCAACAACTTTGCGGTTAAACAAATCAATAATGACAGTAAGGTATAACCAGCCTTATTTGGTTTTTATATAGGTAATATCACTTACCCAAACTTGATTCTGCCTGCTTACTTCAAAATTTTGGTTTAATAAATTAGTTGCTATTGGGTAATTATGCTTATTATCGGTGGTTGCTTTAAACTTACGTTTTCGTTTTGCAAACAAATAATTAGTACTCATAATACGAGCCACTCTAGGCTTTGATATTTTATAACCTAATGACTCCAGCTCTGTTTTTATTTTGGGTGAACCATAGCTTTGAAAACTATCTTTAAATATAGATTTAATAAGCGTAGTTATTTTTTGATTTTCTAACCATAATTTACTTGCTCCTGATTGTAACCAATGGTAGGTAATAACCGCTTTTGCTTACTTTTAATATTTGACACATCGTCTCGATAGGAAATCTCATAAGAGGTTGTTTTATAAACCTGTATTTTTCTTGTCGCTCGCAGAGAATATGCTGATTGCCTTTTTTAAGATGTCACGTTCTAACTCGGCTTCTTTTAAATCCTTTTTTAATCGAGCTATCTCTTTTTCTTCATCGGTCATTTTAGGATTACCACGGCCTGGAAAACTGTTCTTACCGTAATCTTTTAATTCTCAACGCCAACGGTAAAATACTGATGGAAATATGTCCAAGTCTTCACATACTTGTTTTACATTGCCTTTGGCATAACTAACTCGACTGCTTTTTGTTTAAATTCTAAAGTGTAATGTTTAGATTTTCTTCTCATAATTGCTAAGATAAAAACTAACTAACATATTCTCTCATCTTTATGTCCAGTCTAATATAGGAAGTCCAATCTTAAAATAATCTTTTTCAAAAGACAGATGATTAAGTTACTACAAGAGCTATTCCGAATATAGTAGTTGTCTATATAAATTTGTAGAGTAAAGTTAATTAAGGGTTATTGTACTAGAAATTATTTATAAATACAAATGCTAAACATCGCAATACTTACAATTATGAATAAAATTTTTAAAAAAACAATTCTTTGATTTATAGTATTTATTTGTTTTAAATAGTTGTTGAGCTTAATTTCTATTAAATTGTTTGAATATGCGCTATTTTTTAATTCCAAATTTCCAATTTACTTTGATTATTATTTTATAAATATAATTTGGGGTTTTCTAGGGGGTAATTTTCAGGTATTTAATCATTAAACTTTTTTGGGAACTTCATTTTTTGATCCATCTCTTTTTTTAAGTCCATTGCTTTAATGTATAGCGACATTTTACTTCGAATAAAATATAGAATGGCAATAATTATTGCTGCAATAGGTATAGTATAAATAAATTCTACAGTATCAACATACTGTATGCTATCATTAATAACCGCAATTAACTGAAATAAGTATACTGAAATTGGAATTAAAATTGCATGAACCCACCAATGCTTATTTGTAATGAACCAGATAAAAAGTAGTAGTAATGGTACAAATTTTGAAAAAAAGTAGTAGATGTAGTTTTGAGCCTTTACATAATGCCCTCCCTTAATTACACCTATAATTGTATTCCAGTCTTCAGGTTGATAAGGGTCATCTGGAAATAATACAGGGACAGATTGGTAAAAGTATAATAAGTAAGGTGTAATAACGATTAAAAATATTATAATGCTTCCAATAAATAGCGATGATCTTTTATTATTTTTAAACATGCCTTGTATAACTAATTTTGCCTAACAAATATAGTTAAATTATTAAAATCACAAAATGAAAAACACAAAAACCACAATAATGTGATACTATTGTGGTATTTTAGATGTTAAATCTAAATATTTAAATAAAGACTAGCCTCTTGTTGGTAAAAACATTTGACCAGACTTTTTAATAGCTTGGCTGTCTGAAGTTGAACTTAAAACAATTGTTGCAAAAAATCCTGCTACAAGTAGCAATCCGAAAATTAATTTTAATTTTTTCATTTTTAGTAAGAATTAAATGATTAGTAAGAACATCAAATATAACTAAAAACTTATGTATAAACAAAGGAATTCCTGCATTATTTTTGTAGTTTTTAAAAAATAACGAGGCTGAATAGTATTAAATTTCTATAATTTACAAGGCTTTAGCTTGATTTTATAAAAATTAAAATATTCTTAAAATTTTTAATAAAATTTCTATTTTGGAGATGTTTAAAAGCTCAAAAATCAATTTTTAATAGATAAAATTGGGTGATTTTATCTTAAAAACGATTGAATTACAAATCCTCTCCGTAAAAATTTGCAATATATAGGGACGCTCTTATAGAGCAAATGTAAAAAATAATATTGATATTTGCAAGTAAAATATTAAAAATAATACCATTTATTGATAAAATCACGTATTTTATATGGTAAAATATGTTTTTTATTAAATTTAGTTATTGGAATATATTGTAGCTTTTTTTCCTCTTGAGAATCCTATTAGGCAAATTCCAAATTCTTTTGCAAAATCAACTGCTAAGCTTGAGCAGGCTGAAACTGCAATTACGAAAGGAATTTTTGCAATAAATGCTTTTGAGATAATTTCGTACGAAACTCTACCACTTACTAACATACAATTTACTTTATCTAATGTTTTATTTTGTAATAGTTCTCCTATAACTTTGTCAACAGCATTATGTCGGCCAATATCTTCTTTAATACTTAAAATTTGATAGTTGCTATTAAATAAGGCAGCTGCATGTGATCCACCAGATATTTCGAAAGTGTCTTGTTGTTCTTTCATTTTAGAAAACATGTTTTCTATTCGGTTAAAATCAAAATCAAAATTATTATTTAGCTTAATTCCATTGACCGAGATATCATCTAATTTTTGTTTGCCACAAATCCCACATGAAGATACAGATAGTAGTGTTCTTTTATTTAAGTAACCTTTTCCTAACTTGGTTTTAGGAATAATTGTATTAATTATAGAAAAGCCATTTTCTCTCTTTTCAATCAATTCAAAATTTACGTTGTCTTTTTCTTTATAAATATCTTCAGCATATAATAATCCACGTATTAATTCTATATCATCACCAGGAGTTCTCATAACTACTGTATAGGGCTCGCTATTGATATTTATTTGAAGAGCTGCTTCAACAACAAGTGCATCTTTTACTTTTTTTAGTGTTCCTTTTTTTATTTGTAAACCTTCGTAGGTTAGTGTTTGCATAAATTAATAATTAAAGACGTTCAAAATCAACCGCTACAACTTTGTACTCTGGAGTTAAAGTTTCTTTATCTCCAACACTTCCTGTAATAATATTAATAAATACCTCAGGTTGATGAAAAGTAGTTCTTAAAACCCCTCTTTTTACGTTTTTAGAATATTTAATAGGAATAACAACGCTTCCTCTGTCAGAAATTACTCTAACGGTTTCATTATCATTGATTCCTTTGCTTATAGCATCTTTAGGGTGAACTTCTAATACATCTTCGGAAAGGATTGTTTGGTTATCAGTTCTTCTAGTCATGGTTCCAGAATTGTAATGTTCTAATTCTCTTCCTGTTGTTAAAATAAAAGGATATTTTTTGCCATGTGAAACAATCTCTGGAGATTCTTCGAAATCAAATGAATGAAAAGTTCCTATTCCTTTTTTAAAATTTCCATTAATATGTAACATAGGTGTATCGGTACCATCTTCAAGAATTGGCCATTGTAAGCCATTTTCTCCCAAGCGTTCCCAAGTTAGACCTTTCATAAAAGGAATAACATCAGCAATTTCTTTAATTACATTTTTAGCATCATAAGTTAAGCCTGTTGGCTGTTGATACCCTAAACGACTCATAAGGTCTATAATAATTTGTCCATCAGGTTTTGTATTTCCAATAGGTTCAATTACTTTATTAACACGTTGTATTCTTCTTTCTCCGTTGGTAAATGTTCCATTTTTTTCAAAATAAGAGGAAGCAGGTAATACTACATCTGCCATTTCGGAAGTAGCGGTCATAAATAATTCTTGGACAACAATTAATTCTAAATTTTCAAAGGCTTTAATACTATGGTTTGTGTTTGGGTCTGTCATTATGGTGTCTTCACCCATAATATATAAGGCTTTTAATTTTCCATTTATTGCAGCATTTAACATTTGAGGTATTTTTAAACCTTCATGTTCGGGCATTTTATCAACTCCATATTTTTCTGCATAATATTGTTGAATTTTAGGATCGTTAATATCTAAATACCCAGCACCTTGGTGAGGTTGTACCCCCATATCAGCAGCACCTTGTACATTATTTTGTCCTCGTAAAGGATTTAATCCAACTCCTTTTCTACCAATATTTCCAGTCATCATTGCTAAATTGGAAAGAAGCATTACAGTTTTACTTCCTTGAAAGTGTTCGGTAACCCCTAAACCGTGAAATTCCATAGCTCTTTCAGCTTTTGCGTAAGCTATTGCGGCTTTTTGTGCTAATTCTTTTGAAACACCTGTTAGTTTTTCTAACTCATTAATGTCTAAATTATCAACATGTTCTTTAAATTCTTCATATTTTTCAGTGTACGAATTGATAAAATGATGATTTACCAAGTCTTCTTTAATGATAAAATAGGCAAGCATATTTAAAATTGCAACATTGGTACCAGGTCTTATTTGCAAATGATAATCAGCTAATTCAGCCAAAGATGTTTTAATAGGGTCAACTACTATTGAAGTGACCCCTTTCATAAAAGCTTGTTTTATTTTGGCTCCAGTTACAGGATGTCCTTTTACAGGGTTGGCTCCAAACAAGAAAATAGCATCGGTTTGTTTTAAATCTTCAATGGAATTTGTTGCGGCACCTGTACCAAATGATTGCTGCATACCAAATGCTGTTGGTGCATGGCATACTCTAGCACAACCATCTATATTGTTTGTTCCAATAGCTACACGAATCATTTTTTGCATTAAATAGTTTTCTTCATTTGTGGCTCTAGATGAAGAAAATCCGCCTATTGCATCTGCTCCGTAGTTGTTTTTAATTTCTTTTAATTTTTTAGCAATAAAATCATAAGCTTCATCCCAAGTAACAACTTCAAATTTTCCGTTTTTTTTAATCATAGGCTCTTTTAACCTATCAGGATGATTGTAAAATTGAAACGCAAAGCGACCTTTTAAGCAGGTATGACCTTCGTTGACTTCGGCAGTTTCTGGAGCTTGAATTCCTTTAATTTCTCCATTAATTACTGAAACATCTAACTGACAACCAACTCCACAATACGTACATGTTGTTCTTACAGTTTTATCGGCTTTTAATGTTTTGGTTTCAAATTTATCAGTTAAAGCTTCTGTTGGGCAAGTTTGTACGCAAGCACCACAAGAAACACAAGCAGATAAATTAAAAGTAGTATCAAATCCTTTAATAATGTTAGTTGCAAAACCTCTGCCAGACATTCCTAAAATCATTTCTCCTTGAATTTCTTCACAGGCTCTTACACAACGAAAACAATTGATGCATTGAGATAAATCAGATTTTATATACGGATGCTCTCTGTCTGGTTGTATGTTTAAATGGTTTTTACCTTGTGGATATCGAACATTAGGAATGCCAATTTGTGCAATTGTTTTTTGGAACGGAGTAGCACTTTTGTTATCAGAAGGAAAAACTTTGTCTGAAGGGTAATCTGTTAACACAAGTTCAACAATATTTTTACGTAATTTTTGAATGCGTTCTGTGTGAGGATAAATGTACAATCCTTCAGAAATAGGAGTGTGGCAAGAAGCCATAGTTTTGGTTACACCATCTTTTTCACGAGCTACTTCAACCGAACAAACTCTACAAGAACCAAAATTTTCCAAGCGATTATCCTGACACATCGTAGGAATTGCATTTTTATCTTGTTCAATTCTTCTAATGAACTCTAAAATAGTTTCACCTTGGTTAAATTCATATGCAATATTATTGATATAAGCTGTCATAGTTGTTTATTTTGAAGTGAAATATTGGGATAATTCTTCAGAAAAATATTGAAGTGCATTTTTAACAGGTAAAGGAACTCCACCGCCTAATGCACATAAAGAACCAATTTCTAAGGTTTCTAATAAATCATCAAATAATTGACGGTTTATTCGATAGTTTTCGTTTTGAGCTTTTTGAAGCATTTCCATTCCTCTAAATGAACCAATTCTACAAGGGTAACATTTGCCACAAGATTCATCAGCAGTAAACTCCATTAAGTGCTCTAAAAATTTTATCATTGGAAATTCTGATGGAATAGAAACTACACTAGCATGCCCCAGTAAGAACCCTTTTGTATTAAAACTCTCAAAATCGAGTGTTAATTCTCCTATTTTGTTCATTGGAACAATTCCGCCAAGTGGACCGCCAATTTGAAAAGCTTTAATAGTTTCTTTGAATCCATTTCCAAATTCATAAAAAATGGTATGCAAATCAGTCCCCATTTCAATTTCATATATTCCAGGGGTATTAAAAAAACTATCTAATGAAACTAATTTAGTGCCTGCTGATTGTTTAGTGCCAAGTTTTGAGTAACTGTCCCCTCCATTTTCTAAAATCCAATGAATATTTGCAAATGTTTCAACATTGCTTAAAACGGTTGGCTTGCCATATAAACCATATTGAGCAGGATATGGAGGGCGTACCCTAACTTCAGGTCTTAAGCCTTCAATGGAATTTAACAATGCAGTTTCTTCTCCACAAACGTAAGAACCTTGTCCTCTAATTATTTTAAATTTAAAATTGGTAATTAATTTTTTTTCGTTTAGTTCTTCAATTGCATATTGGATATTTCTAATAGAATCTGGATATTCACCTCTAATATATAAAACACCAGTATTAGCTCCTACAGTAAGTCCAGATACATACATTCCAAACAAAACTTTGTGAGGTTGATGCTCCATTAAATACATGTCTGAATACGCTCCAGGATCGCCTTCATCAGCATTACAAACAATATATTTTTGGTTGTTATCTTCTTTAATAACTGCATCTAATTTAAACCAAAAAGGGAAACCAGCTCCTCCGCGTCCTCTTAAATTTGAAATTTTTAATTCTTGAATAACTTGTTTAGGATTGTTTTTATACTTTTTTACTAAAGCATAAAATTTAACAATATCTTCAACTTTTGAAGTTAAAATAGGGGTGGTGTTACAATTAATATGGTAGTTGTTTGCTTGGTGATTGTTGTTAGAAATAATAGCTGATAACTCTTGTTTATTAGAAGTAGTATAGGTTTTGCCCTTATACATAAATGCACTGTTGGTATGGCAACGCCCAACACAAGCCGCATGTCCAATTTCTTCTTTTTTAAAATGTTGTTCAATATGTTTTTGAAGACCTACTTGTGTTTTTGCAACCATACAAGCTGTTCCACTGCAAACATGTATTTTTTTATTTCGGTTTTCTTCTTTTGTAAAATCGTAAAAAGAAGAAGTTCCAAAAATTACAGAGTCATCAACCATAAATCGTTTTGCTAATGCTTGAAACTCTTCTTTTGAAGCATCTCTATGCGATAAATCTGCAATATTTTCGAATAAATTATCATCCAATCCTTTTCTTGATGATAAAGAGCGTATATTTTTATTTGCCATTTTAATGTATCTAATAGGCTAAAAATACTAAAAAAAAATTGATGTATGCAAAAACTATTGTTACACAGTATTTTACTTTGAAAATTGGGTTTTTCCCAAAAGTTAAATGATATTTTGTAAAAGGTAAAATTACTTAACAATCCTTAAAAATGATTATACTTTAAAAGCCTATTTACAAGGTGTATAGAAATGTGTTATTAAAATAATTAAAGGACTTCTATTTTCTTACAGATCAATACAATTTTATGGTTATTTATATCAGTGGTGAAAAATAGATATTGATTACCACCGTCTTTTAACCCAGTTTTTTTTCTGATTTGAGCTACTGTTTCAGGAAAATTACGTGTTGTTATGTTTGCTTTTTTTGAAGGAATTAAATGTTTTAGTTGTTTTTTATTATAAGAAATACAATGCAAAATTTCGAAGCTTCTTCCTGGAAAATCAATTAGTAAATTGGAAGTGTATAGGTGAGAATGTTCGTGTAACTTATCAACTTTTAAAAATTCTGAAATTTGGTGAAATGCACCGGCTTTTAAAATAGCTGTATTGGGTTCGAACAAGTATTTTTTAGGTTCTGAAAAAGTAGATTGAGCTTCTTTTTTATAGCTAAAATTAAATTGTTGAACATTATTTTTATTAAAATTTAAGGTTTGTGTGTTTATAGTTTGATTGTAGTTTTTTTCTAATACAAATAATAATTCTTTTACTTCGTTATTAACTGCAATTATATGTATTTCTTTTACAAAAATTAATTCATTTATTGCACTTGAAATATCTAAAATTGGAGAAACTTTTAGTAAAATATGATCAGCTTTTTTAAATAAAATAGTTAAGTTATCAGGTATATTTGGCAAGCAATCTTTTAATAAAAATACTTTACCTTTAGTATCATTTCTTCGTGAGGGATCTGCATATATCCAATCGAAATTATTAGTTGAATTTTTTAGAAATTCAATGCCATTACCTATATGAGTATAAATGTTTTGAGTGTTGAGTGATTGAAGGTTTTGAGAAACAATTTGAGATAATTCACTATTTATTTCATAATGGATTATATTTTTAATTTTTTTTGAAAAATAATAAGCATCTACACCAAATCCTCCTGTAATATCAATTAAAGAATTTCCTGAAACTAATTTAGCTTTATAGGCTGCTGTTATTTCAGAAGAGGTTTGTTCAATATTTAATTTATTGGGATAATAGATGTTAGGTGAATTAAACCAAGTTGGTAATTTTTTTTGGCAGCGTTTTTTTGCTTCTATTTGCTCAGCAATTTCTTGTATGGAAATAGTTTTAAACGGACTCCCTTTTAAAATTAATGAAGTTAGGTTAGTTTCTAGATTTTTATTGATAAAATCTTGAACCTCTATATTTAAAATATCAATATTCAATTTACTGATTACTTAATTCTACAAGTTTTGTAATTGTTTTCCAGTTTCGTGTTGTAGCGTCAACTTTTAATTTGTGTTCAAATAAATTATTGGTAAGTTTGGTTTTACCAAAACCACTTGGGCAATTCAAATAAATTTTTTTATCATCCAAAATAAACTCATCTTTTGAGTTTGCAGCTAGTTCTTTAATTGGAGCTAAATTATTAATAGTCGTTTTTTGACTTAGCATGGTAACGCACAACTTTGAAATGTCAATTTCAGTATTATTTTTTATAAAGGGATTGGATTTAAAAATACGTTCTAATTCATTTTTTGATATCACCAAAACTTTAACCTCATAATCAAACTTTTTTCTAATGGCATCAATTACAGTTTGTTCTATTTTTGATGTTGTTGTTTCACTTACATTAAAAATTACATTACCACTTTGAATATAGGTTGTAACTTTAGTAAATCCGCAATCGATAAATAATTGTTTAAGCTCAACCATTTTTATAAGGTTTTTACCTGAAACATTTATACCACGTAAAAAAGCAATATAGGTTTTCATAAATTACAAATCTTTTGTTAACGATTTTACTATTTTGTTTTCGGCTAAAAATGCTTTTAAAATTACTTTTATAGCTGTATATGTTGGAATTGCTACAATCATTCCTGTAACTCCAAATAATATTCCAGCAATCATAATTACCAAAAATATTTCAAGTGGATGAGATTTCACACTGTTTGAAAATATTAAAGGTTGACTTAAAAAATTATCAATTAGTTGCGCAATAATATAGCCAATCATTACATAAATTGTGGTTGGTAAAATTTCAGTTTGAAAATCTTGCCCTAAATTACTGCTCATAGTTAAAAATAGCATAATAATACCACCAATTAAAGGACCTATATAAGGAATAAGATTTAACAAAGCACATAAAAATGCGATGACAATAGTGTTTTCAATTCCAAAGATTGCTAATGTAATGCTATAAATAATAAACAAAATAGTGATTTGAACAACCAACCCTATAAAATAACGAGATAGTAAATGATTGATGGTTTTAAGAGATTTTCGTAATTTATTTTCACTTTTGTCATTCACTAAAACATACATAGAATTTTCCATAATATGGGTGTCTTTCATTAAGAAAAAAGTAATAAAAATTACAGAAAACAATCCAATACTTAAATTTCCTAAAGTACCAATTACCGAGTTTAGTAAGTTGGGTATTGCAGTCATATTTTGAAATAAATCAGCATGTTTTAATTCATCTAAAATATCTACTCCCTTTGCTAAAAAATAATCATTTATTTGAATTAGTAAATTTTGAATGTTAGATTGAAGTTGTTCAATGTTTAATAAAGATAAATTTTGACCCTGTTCAATAATTAAAGGAATAAACATGCTTATTAAACCTGAAAAAATTCCAATAAAAATTAACATTGTTGAAATGACTGCCAAGGTGTTGGGAAATTTTAATCTGAGTTTTAAAAAACGAATTATAGGGCTTCCAATTAATGAAATAACTGCTGCAATTGCAATGTAAACGATTATTGATTGAATTTTATATAAGAAATATAAAAGGATAAAAATACCAGTTAATATTGCAATGGCTTTAATGATTCCATTTGAAATAGTATTTGAATTCATTAGTTGTAATTTTAATAGTTAATACCCCGCTGCACTATCATCTCCTCTCGGATCTGCACCTCCTTCTAATTTTCCGTTTGGAAGTACTAAAATAGCATCTACTTTTCCAATTACCAACGATTCTCTCTCTAAAAGTTGATATCCTAAACTTTTTAATTCGTTTTTTATTGAATTTTCAAAACCATTTGGCTCCATCCTAATGTTATCTGGTAACCATTGATGGTGAAAACGAGCTTTGTTCACAGATTCTTGCATTCCCATATTAAAATCGGTGATATTTAAAATATTTTGTAGAACTGAGGTAATGATAGTTGATCCTCCTGGGCTGCCAACCACCATTTTTAGATTTCCGTTTTCAGCTACAATGGTAGGAGTCATGGAACTTAACATTCTTTTTTCTGGAGCTATTGAATTTGCTTCAGAGCCAACCAAGCCATAAGAGTTTGGAACTCCTGGCTTAACACTAAAATCATCCATTTCATTATTTAAAAAGAAACCGGCTCCTTTAACATATACCTTAGAGCCATAACTTGTATTTAAAGTAGTTGTTACTGCCACAGCATTGCCAAATTTATCAACAATAGAATAGTGTGTTGTTTCATCACTTTCATACGCATTTAATTTACCATAGGAAATATCACTAGACTTGCTTGCTTTTTCCCAAGAAAAATTATTCATTCTGTGCTGGATATAATTTGAATTAATTAAGCTATCTATACTTACAGAAATAAAGTCTGGATCTCCCAAATAATGAGCTCTATCTGCATAAGCTCTTCTTTCAGCTTCTGTTAAAAGTTGTATGTATTTGGTTGAATTGTGTTGAAATTCTTTTATGTTATAAGGTTCAATAGCTTTTAATATTTGAGCTAAACAAATTCCGCCGCTTGACGGTAGAGTCATAGATGTAATTTCAAATGTTCGATAGCTAAATGTAATAGGTGTTCTCCATTTTGCTTCATAAGAAGCTAAATCTTGTAAAGAAATAATTCCACCCATTTCTTGAAGATAATTAACTGTTAAATGTGCGGTTTCTCCTTTGTAAAATTCATCCTTCCCTTTAGTTTTAATTCTTTCTAAAGTTTTGGCTAATTCAATAAATTTTAAGGTATCACCAGCTTTCCAAAGAGTGTCTAAATGTATTTTGAAATTGTTAGCTTTTTGAAATTTGTTGCGATTGGCGTTTAAAGATTTTGCCTGTTTTTTGGTGACTATAACTCCTTTTTTAGCTAACTCAATTGCTGGTTGAATAAGTGTAGCCATTGGTAGTGATCCAAATTTTTTATGAGCCTCAAAAATACCCGCTATGGTGCCAGGAATACCAACAGCCATAGCACCAAGCGTACTTTTATTTTTTATAACATTGCCATTTTCATCCAAATACATATTTTTTGACGCCAAAATAGGGGCTTTTTCTCTATAATCTAAAGCACCAGTTTCGCCATTATGAAGCCTGTAAACCATAAATCCACCTCCTCCAATATTACCTGCAACTGGGTAAGACACTGCTAAAGCTAGTTCTGTTGCTACCATAGCATCAAAAGCATTGCCTCCTTTTTTTAAAATGGAAACCCCAATTTTTGAAGCTTCTTCTCTAGCGCTAACTACCATAGCGCTATCTGCAAGTAATCCTATAGTTTTGTTTTGTTGAGTTGTATTTGTTGAATTGTTTTTACATTGAATTAGTAAAAAGGGTAGGAGTAAAATTAAAATATAGTTTTTCATTTTGTTAATAAAAAAGTAGTTTTTTGATTGGTAAAGGCTATTAAATCTTCAAAAAATGCTGTAAAATCCTCTTCAAGCTCCTGATAATTAATTTTTAAATCTTCAATAGCTAAATCCATTTGTGATACACCTTTGGTACGTTTATTCATTCCTTTTAAAATTTTTTCAATACCTTCAATTGAAGCATAGCTTACCAACCAATTATAGTTTATCATAAAAGGAACTAAGTATTGAATTTTTTCAGGAAATGTTTCTATGTTTTTTTCTAAAAATTGATATATGTTTTCTGCGTATAGTTCTAAAGGAATTTCTGAATAGTTGTTCCAGTTTTTTGCTAAAAAATGATCATACAAAATATCTATAATCACTCCATCATAATGTCTATAACGTTCATTTAAACGATGCATACTTCTTTTAACAATTTTATGCGTATCGGTATAATTATCAATTTCTCTATGTAGTAGAATTCCTACTTTAATTTCTTTAGGGTACATTTTATATTTTTTGCCTTTTACAGCATCGGCTATAAAATTTCCGATTAAAATATTAGTATTGTTTTTTGAGAGGTAGAGATGAGCTAAAAAGTTCATAAAGTAATTTTAAACAATGATACAAAAAAAATCCGCTTTTAGCGGATTTTCACTTGGTATATTTTAGTTGGATTTTAGCTGTTTAACATAACTGGCATTACTAACATAGTAACAAACTCACCTTCATCTACACCGTCAATTGGAGTTAAAATACCTGCTCTGTTTGGTAAAGACATTTCTATTAAAACTTCGTTAGAGTTTAAATTGCTTAGCATTTCGGTTAAAAAACGTGAATTAAAACCTATTTGCATATCATCACCTTGGTAATCACATACCAAACGTTCTTCAGCTTTGTTCGAATAATCGATATCTTCAGCAGAAATGTTAAGTTCTGTTCCTGCCATTTTTAAACGAATTTGGTGTGTAGTTTTGCTAGAAAAAATAGAAACACGTTTTACAGAGTTTAAAAAAGTTCCTCTATCTACGGTTAATTTGTTTGGATTTTCTTTTGGAATTACTGCTTCATAATTTGGATATTTTCCATCTATTAACCTACAAACTAACACTACATTATCAAATGTAAATTTGGCATTAGCATCATTGTATTCAATAGTTACATCGCTTTCATTTCCGCTTAAAATTCCCTTTAATAAATTTAAAGGTTTTTTAGGCATAATAAATTCCGCTGTATCATTAGAAGTAACATCAGTTCTAGAATATTTTACCAATTTATGAGCATCAGTTGCAACAAAAGTTAAGCTTTCAGAACTGAATTGAAAAAATACCCCACTCATAACTGGTCTTAAATCGTCATTACCAGCTGCAAAGATAGTTTTTGAAATTGCAGTAGCTAAAACTTCACCAGGAACTATTGTACTACTTGGAGATTCTATAGAAACTGCTTTAGGAAATTCGTTTCCATCAAAATAAGCCATGTCATATTTTCCATAACTTGAACTAATTTCAACAGTGTTGTTTTCTTCTGTTTTAAAAGTTAAAGGCTGATTTGGAAATGTTTTTAAGGTATCTAGTAAAAGACGCGCAGAAATAGCTACAGATCCTTCAGAGTCAGATTCAACTTCAATGGTTGTACTCATAGTTGTTTCTAAATCCGAGGCAGAAATTTTTAATTCGTTTTCATTTAATTCGAACAAAAAATTATCTAAAATTGGTAAGGTATTGCTGCTGTTTATAACGCCTCCTAATACTTGAAGCTGTTTTAATAATTGGCTACTTGATACTATAAATTTCATTTACAATTAGTTTATATAGAATAATTCACAAATATATTCTAAAAATGTTGTTTTAAAAAAGTTATTTATTAACAGTTTAAATTCAATTTTTAACAGTTAAATTTAACATTTATAGTGTTTTATAAATGGTTTTTTAAAAATAGTTATAATTATGTTAATATACTGCTAATAAAATGAGATACTTTGAATTAAATTTTATATTTGTTATCACTACTAAAATAATCAAACACTTTTATGAATAAAATAGTTTTTTCTCTATTTCTAACTTTTTTCTATTCAACTTTTATTTTTGCACAGACTCCTAAAAAATTAACTTCTGGAGAAATTTATGAAGGTATTCAAAAATTAAATTTTTTGGGAAGTGTATTATACGTTGCAGCACATCCTGATGATGAAAATACACGGTTGATTTCTTATTTTGCTAATGATGTAAAAGCTCGAACAGCTTATTTAAGTTTAACAAGAGGTGATGGAGGACAAAATTTAATTGGTCCAGAATTACGTGAATTGTTAGGAGTTATTAGAACTCAAGAATTATTAGCCGCTAGAGGCATTGATGGAGGAGAACAGTTTTTTACTCGTGCCAACGATTTTGGTTATTCCAAACACCCAAATGAAACTTTACAAATTTGGAATAAAGAAGAAGTGTTAAATGATGTTGTAGCAATTATTCGAAAATTTAAACCCGATGTTATTGTAAATAGATTCAATCACAGAACACCGGGAACTACACATGGACATCATACTTCCTCAGCAGTTTTAAGTGTTGAAGCTTTTGATTTGGCAGCTGATAAAAGCTACAAAACACATTTAAAAAATGATAAATTGTGGAAACCTCAAAGGCTATTTTTTAACACATCTTGGTGGTTTTATGGAAGTCAAGAAAATTTTGAAAAAGCTGATAAAACAAACTTGTTAAAGTTAAATATTGGTACATATTACGTTAATAAGGGTTTGTCTAACAGTGAAATAGCATCTTTAAGTAGAAGTCAGCATCAATCACAAGGTTTTGGAAGTACTGGAACTCGTGGAAGTCAAATAGAATATTTAGAATTTTTAAAAGGCGAATTTCCTAAGGCTAACAATGTTTTTGATGGAATAGATACTTCTTGGAATAGAGTTGAAGGTGGGAAAGCTATTGGAAACCTATTACAAAAAGTTGCGGACGAATATAATTTTAATAATCCTGCTGAAAGTATTCCTAATTTATTGGAAGCTTATAAATTGATTCAAAATTTAAAAGATACGCATTGGAAACCTATAAAAACGAAAGAAATTAAAACTATTATAGCAGCTTGTGCAGGATTGTATTTAGAAGTGGTAGCAAAACAATCAACCACTGCTAGAGGGAGTAAAGTGCCAATAAGTATTGAAGCTATTAATAGAAGCAATTTTGAAATAAGTTTAAAATCGGTTGTAACATCAAATCAAACTCCAATAGTAAATTCGGTTATTTTAGAAAACAATAAAAGCTATCAAAAAGATTCAGAAATTATTATTCCATCTGAAGAAAACTTTACATCACCTTATTGGCTTCTTAAAAAGGGAAGTTTAGGAATGTATCAAGTATCAAATAAAGAATACATAGGACTTCCTGAAACTCCACATTCATTAAATCTACAATTTAATGTTGATTTTAAAGAGGTGATTATCCCTTTTTACAAAACGATTATATATAAATACAATGATCCTGTAAAAGGTGAAGTATATAGACCCTTTGAAGTATTGCCAAAAATTTCAGCTTCTTTTAATGAAAAAGTATTCATATTTGCTGAAGATACTTCTCAAAAGATAAAAGTTAAAGTAAAGTCTAATGGCACCCATTTGAATGGAAAACTTTCTTTAAGTATTCCTAAAAATTGGAAAATTTTTCCTGAATTTCAATATTTTAATGCTCTTCAAAAGAATGAAGAAAAAACTTTTGAGTTTGAAATTACTCCACCTAAAAATCATTCTGAAGGTTTAATTTCACCATTTATTGAAATAGGAAATCAATCATTTTCCAATCAATTGGTAGAAATAGAATATAATCATATACCATATCAGTCTATTACAATGCCTTCGGAAGCAAAAGTTGTAAGGCTAAACATTCAAAAAAAAGGGCAACTAATAGGATATATCCAAGGAGCTGGAGATGTTATTCCAACAAGTTTAAGACAAATAGGGTATACTGTAGTGGAATTAAAAGATGATGATATTACATCTGAAAAATTAGTAAATTTTGATGCAGTTGTGTTAGGGATTCGAGCATACAATACAAATTACAGAGCTAAATTTTACCAAAAAAAATTATATAATTATGTAAAAAATGGAGGGACACTTATAACCCAATATAATACTAATTTTAGGTTAAAAGTTGATAGTGTTGCACCATATCCACTTCAATTATCAAGAGATAGAGTTACCGATGAAAATGCGAAGGTTACCATTTTAAATCCAAATCACGAGATCTTAAACTATCCTAACAAAATTTATTCAAGTGATTTTGATGGTTGGACGCAAGAGCGAGGATTGTATTTTCCTAACGAATGGGATTCAAATTTTGAAGCCATTTTAAGTATGAATGATGCAAATGAAACTCCTAAAAATGGAAGTTTACTCATTGCTAAATATGGTGAAGGTAATTTTATCTATACAGGATTGAGTTTTTTTAGAGAATTACCAGCGGGTGTTTCTGGAGCATATAAACTGTTTGCTAATATGCTTTCAGTAGGTAAAAACAAAACAGAACAATCCTTGAAAAATTAATTATGGAAACTCCAAAATACAGTTGGAAAAAAGAATATACAGTTGTTTTAATTGCAAATGTAGTTTATATAGTGCTATTTTATATTTTAATGAAAATACTTACATAAATTATGCAGCAATTAGATTGGATTATACTTATTGGAACGCTTTTATTTATTGTTTCTTATGGAGCATATAAAACCAAAGGAAGTAAAAATGTAACCGATTATATAAAGGGTGGAAGTGAGGCAAAATGGTGGACCATAGGTTTATCTGTAATGGCTACACAAGCTAGTGCTATCACATTTTTGTCAACTCCAGGACAAGCTTTTCATAGTGGAATGGGATTTGTTCAGTTTTATTTTGGATTGCCCATTGCTATGGTTATTATTTGTTTAGTCTTTATCCCAATTTATCATAAATTAAAAGTATTTACAGCTTATGAATATTTAGAAACTAGGTTCGATTTAAAAACTCGTAGTTTGGCAGCCATTTTATTTTTAATTCAGCGTGGTTTGGCTGCTGGAATTACAATTTTTGCACCAGCAATTATTTTATCAGCTGTTCTAGGGTGGAATTTAACTACTTTAAATATTATTATTGGCGTTTTGGTAATAATTTATACTGTAACAGGAGGAACTAAAGCTGTAAGTGTTACGCAAAAACAACAAATGGCTGTAATTTTTGGAGGTATGTTTGTTGCATTTTATTTAATAGTAAGTTATTTACCTGCAGATATTTCATTTTCTAAAGCATTAAAAATAGCAGGAGCAAGTGGCAAAATGAATGTGTTAGATTTTTCATTTAATTTTGAAAATAGATACACTTTTTGGAGTGGAATTATTGGAGGAACGTTTTTAGCATTGTCTTATTTTGGAACCGATCAAAGTCAAGTTCAAAGATATTTGTCGGGTAAATCTGTAAAAGAAATGCAAATGGGGCTTGTTTTCAATGGCTTATTAAAAGTACCTATGCAATTTTTTATTTTATTGGTAGGTGTTATGGTTTTTGTTTTTTATCAGTTTAATGCATCTCCTTTAAATTTTAATCCAGCTGCAAACGAAGCGGTTCAAAACTCTGTTTATGCAGAAGAGTACAAACAGTTAGAAATTAAACACTTAGAAATTGAAGAGCTAAAATCCAAGACTAATTTAAATTATGGAAGTAATCTTGATAATGAAGAATTAGTAGCTGATATTCAAAAGTTAAATGTTTTAGAGAATGAAAATAGAACAAAAGCAAAAGAAATTATAAAAAAGGCGGATGATTCAGTTGAAACCAATGATAAAGACTATGTGTTTATTCATTTTATACTAAATAATTTGCCAAGAGGTTTAATAGGTTTGTTATTGGCTGTGATTTTATCTGCAGCTATGTCAAGTACTGCTTCAGAACTAAATGCATTGGCAAGCACTACAGCAATGGATTTATATAAAAGAAATATAACTGTTGACAAAACAGACCAGCATTTTGTGAAAGCCTCTAAATGGTTTACACTTGGATGGGGACTAATTGCAATTTTAGTAGCTTGTTTTGCCAATTTATTTGATAATTTAATTCAATTAGTAAATATTATTGGATCTATATTTTATGGAAATGTGTTAGGAATTTTTCTAATAGCATTTTTCATAAAATTTGTTAAAAGTAATGCTGTATTTTTAGCAGCAGTAATAACACAAGCTATAGTAATTGTTGGGTGGTATTTAGATTGGATGCCTTATTTGTGGCTAAATTTATTTGGTTGTGCATTAGTGATGGGAATAGCTATAGTATTACAAATGTTCTTTGTTTCTAAAAAATAAAAAAGACTGTTAATTTTATTTTAACAGTCTTTTAAAAAATATAATTATTGAATGTAACTATTCAATAGGAATTACAATTTTAACGTTAGCCCAAGAAACAACTATTCCTCTATTATCAATACTATAATTCAATATTTCAGTGGAGTTATCTTCATATTTAGGAGAAATATTTAATCGAAGTATGTCTTTTTCTTTATTATAACCATTGGCACCCCAAGCATCATTTTTTTTGTTTAAAATAATTACCCAATCTTCATTCTTTTTTGGAATAATAAAAAAGCCATATTTTCCTGCAGGAATTGTTTTAGCTCCAATTTTTACATTTTTATCAAATGAAATGGTGGTGTTTTCATTAGCTCCAGCTCTCCATACTTTGTCGTATTTTACAAGCTCTCCCCAAATAGTTCTATCTCTAACACTTGGTGCTCCATAATCTATTGCTATTACTACATCACCAATGTTTCCATTGGCTTGTTTTCTTGGACTTTTTTGTGCAAAAGTTAGTGTAGTAATAAGTGCAAATAAAATTGTGATTTTTAATTTATTCATCATTATTTCATCCATTTAGCAATTGATTCTTTATTCATTTTTACATAATCAGCATTATTGGCTTTTTGGGCTCCAGCTAAAGATTTTTTTGCAGTTTCTATAGCACCTTCAACATCTCCTAAATCAGCTTGAATTAAACTCATTCTGCGTAAATACCAAAAAGGAGGGTTTTCACCTTGAGTAGCTTTTTGTATCCAAGCTAAAGCTTGCTTTAAATCTTTACCTTCTGTATGATAATAAGTGGCAGCCTGAAAATAATCGTTTCCTGATGGACCAGCCATAACGTTTTCAATACTTTTTGAAGCAATGGCATCGGTAGGAACATCAAATTTTACTCCAACGTATACATTTTCCCATAGTATTCCTAAAACTGCTGAGTTAGAAGTTAAATCGTCAAAAGTTATTGTAAAAGATTCTATTTTCACCGGCATTTCATATACTTCAACAGAAGTTTTAGCAGCTACCTTTGTGTCATCCCATTTTTGAGGTGTACCCCAATTGTTTGCATCGCTGTAAAAAATTACCTCCCAAGAAGTTTGATTTGGAATGGTGTAAATTGCATAAGTTCCTTTCTTCAATTCTTGACCATCGATAGTAACATTATCACTAAAAGTAATTTTTGTATTGGCATTGGCACCTGTTCTCCATACTTTTCCAAAAGGTACAAGGTCGCCAAAAATTGTTCTACCTCGCATTGCAGGTCGAGAATATTCTAAGGTAACATTTGTTAATCCAACAACTTGTTCAATTGTTGAAGCAGGACTAGGTTGAGGTGTTTTAATTTGGGCATTTGTTGTTGATATTACTCCAACAAAAAGCAGTAAAATTGATAATTTTTTTAGCATAATAGTAATATTTAAGTTTAGTAACAAATATAACATTAAATAATGCTACAATTTTTCCTAATAGAATTTTAACAAATTTTTAAGAAGTTAAATGGTTGATTTATTGGTATTTCCTTTTTCTAAAATAGTTAAAAATAAGTCCACCCAAACTCAATAAAAATAAGGGAAATAAAATGTTAATGAGCTGCCATTTTTCAGCTTCTTTGTAAGCTTTTTGTTTATTTAGAAAATCAATGGTAATTTTTTTAGATCGGATATTTAATAAACCGGTATCATCTAATAAATAATTCACGGTATTTAATAAAAAATCTTTATTTCCGTACTGTTGATTCGTCCATTTGTCAACACCTAATTCTAAGGACTGGCCATTAGCAATATCATTAGCAATAATATCACCATCAGAAATAACAACCATTTTGTTTAAATTACTTTTTTCTATTGAGTTGTTTAAATTAAATGGTTTCACTCTTTGGTAATAGGCTGAAATAAATTCACCTTCTAAAAGCACTGCTAAAGTTTTATTTCCATAAGTAAATTTTGATGGATCTTCTTTTTGAGTGATAGATTTTAATGAAACTATTGAAGGTGTTCCAACTTTTGCCGAAAGTGCTGAACTTTGTAGTAGTACGGTTTTTTTTATATGATTTTTTAAGGTGTCTATTTCATTAGGGAATTTTAAATTTACAGCCTCAATATTGATATTAATAGGGTGATTGTTTGTTGAAATAACTAATGGGTAATATTTCCAAGGAAATGAATTGAATTGAGTTTTATTTCCAATTTTTCCTGTAGCCAGTGTAATTTGCGAGCTATATAAATCGGTAATAATAGTCGGATTTATTCTAATGCCATAATTAAAAAAGAAATCGGTTAACCCTAAATCTCTTGGGTAAGCTAAAGTTTCACCAGTTTGCATAAGACTGTCTAATTCAGCTTGAACATTATCAATCATCCAGAGTGTTTTACCACCATTCATTATAAATTGGTCTAGCGTATATTTTTCTTGTTCTGTAAATTTTTCAGTCGGTTTGGCAATAATTGCTATATCATAATTAGCAAGTTGATGTACTGTTTTTTGAGGTTGAGTAGCTACTGAATCTAATGTAAAAGGTGCTAAATAATAATATTCTCCAATTTTTTTTAAAAAGTCGGCAATGTAAATATCATCAAGTTCTCCATTGCCCTTTAATACAGCTATTTTTTTAGATTTTTTTGTGGTTACTTTATGAATAGCATTTGTAAAAGCAAACTCTAAGTTTTGGATGGAACTTTCTAATTGTTCATTTTGGGTATTTGAAAAAATATCTTTAAGCAAAGAAACTTGTTCGGTTTTGTTTTTATAGCTAACTTCAGCAAAAGGGAACAATACAATTTCAGAAAGTTTACCATTTTCTTGTACTTGTAAACTACTTGGTTGCATTCCTTTATCTATAAGCTCTTGACCAATTTCAGAAGGATTTATAAAACGAAATTGTATTTTTTTGTTGAGTGCTTTTAATTCTTCTAAATGCAATCTAGTTTCAGTTTGAAGGCGTTTAAATTCAGCTGGAAAATCACCTTCTAAATAAACTTTTATACTAACTACCTCGTGTATATTTTCGATAATTTTTTTTGAAGTTTCTGAAATGGTATATCTGCCATCTTCAGTTAAATCAAAGCGTTGATAAACTTTTGAACTTAGAAAGTTGATTAATAATAACCCAACAACTAAATAACTTATTTTAGAGTAGTTATTTTTCATGCTGAATCTTAAAATTAGTAATCACTAAAAATAGAAAAGTGATGCTTGCAAAATAGATTAAATCTCTAGTGTCAATCACTCCTTTACTGATGCTTTTAAAATGCTCGTTCATACCAAATTGTTGAAGTGTATAGTCTAAGTTTCCTAATAAGTTATAATTAGCAAATGCTTCAAAACCATAATAAAAAAGAAAAGAAATACTTACTGCAATGATAAATGAAACGATTTGATTTTTTGAAATTGCAGAAGAAAAAACACCAATAGCAGTGTAGGCACTTGCTAAAAAGAGTAATCCTAAAAATGATCCAATAGTTGCTCCAAACTCAATGTTTCCAATCGGTTCGCCTAAGTTATAAATGCTATACACATAAATTATAGTTGGTAAAATTGCTAAAAATACTAAAATTAATGAACCAAAGTATTTACCGAAAAGAATTTGCCAGTTTGTTAAGGGTTTGGTTTTTAAAATTTCAATTGTACCGCTGTTGATTTCATCAGAAAAACTACGCATAGTAATTGCTGGAATTAGAAAAATGAAAATCCAAGGAGCTAAAAAAAAGTAGGCATTTAAATCTGCAAAACCCGCTTGTAAAATGTTAAAATCACCATCAAAAAACCATAAAAACAATCCATTTATAAGTAAATAAATTCCAATTACTAAGTAACCAATTGGAGATGAAAAAAATGAAGTAAGTTCTTTTTTTATGATGGTTCTCATAAATAAACGACTTTTTTAATTAAGTTAAACATTCAATACTATCAACGCTCCAAGCTTCAGGTTTGTTGTTGAACAATATTTTTGTTTTTGACCAAACGGTTTTAAATAGTTCAGAGTTTCTATACGTTTCTAAATGTGTTTCTGTTTCCCAATAGCTATAAGTGAAAAATATGGTTGGGTTATTTTTGTCTCTCAATAATTCTAATCTGTTACAACCCTTAAAATTTCTTATTTTTTCTTTATTTGCATTAAAATTTTCAAGAAATGTATCAATTTCAGAAGTTTTAAAAGTCATTTTAACAATTCGTATTAACATAATTTATCAACTAAATTTTATAGTAATTACGTCTCTATAATTTAAACCTAAAAGAGATGATGCACCTCCTACAGTATTTAAATTACTTCTAAACATAGCAATTTCTAAATAATTTGCAGTATTAAAAATGGCCAATCTTGTGCCGTCTTTTTGACGTTGTTCTTTGGAAACCGAAAAATCTATAATATCAGAATATTTAGTATTAATTTTTTTAAAGGAATATTTATTAGCAATTACTTCAAAATCACGTCCTTTTCCAATTTCTTGAAATAGTTTTTTTGAAATATTACTAATTGAATTTCCATAATTATCTACATAAATGATATTTCCGGAAATAGTACTACTATCTGATGATACACTTGGTTGTAATTCTACCAATTGTTTAAAATTTAGGATTGTTTTACCAATAACCTCTAACGTTCCTCCTCGGGCAATATGGCAGGCCACTTTAACAAAAACATCTAAAACAGGAAAACTTGTTTCAATTCTATCATGAATATTTATTTCAACAATTTTTTCGGGCTTAATTTCAGAAGCTAACAGTGATATTACCCCATTATCTGGACAAATAAAATAATGATTGTCTAAAATTAGTGCAATATGTTTGTTCTCTTCATTTAATTCAGAATCTACACCAATAATATGAATGCTGCCTTCAGGAAAACTCTTATAGGCATTTTTTAAAATATAAGCAGTTTCGGTAATATTAAAAGGAGAAATATGGTGCGAAATATCAACAATCCTTGCATTTGGTAACTCACTATAAATAGTTCCTTTCACCGCTCCAACAAAGTGGTCTTTAGTTCCAAAATCAGTAGTTAAAGTAATTATTGACATATAAGATTTTCACGAATTTTTTAGGTGTGTAACTTTTGTAAATCCTTAATAACATGTTTAAAACTTATTTACAAAGAGTTAAAATTTGTTATTCTATATTCCTTACATTTGTTATGCAAACTTAATCAAATATTCTTTTAATTTGCATACAAATTTTTAATTAAACTTAACATTTTAGCCATTTGAACGAACGTATAATTGAATTGACAGAGATAAACCCTAACGATCTATTTGGGACTCAGAATTCTAATGTAGAAATTTTACGTAAATATTATCCGAAACTTAAAATTGTTGCTCGTGGTACATATTTAAAAGCCTATGGAGAACCAGATATTTTAGACGACTTTGAGAAAAGATTAACAATGTTAATCAATTATTTTAATCGTTATAATAAATTAGATGAAAATAGTATTGAACGAATATTAACATCTAACGGAAAAGAACAAAAAAGTTCAGCAAAAGCCGATGGAGTTTTAGTTCATGGAGTTAGTGGAAGGCTAATAAAAGCACAAACAGTGAACCAGCGAAAAATGGTTGAAAAAATGGAGAAAAACGACATGCTTTTTGCCATTGGTCCAGCTGGTACAGGAAAAACATATACAGCAGTAGCTTTAGCTGTTAAGGCTTTAAAAGAAAAAGAAGTTAGAAGAATTATATTAACGAGACCAGCTGTAGAATCTGGAGAAAATTTAGGATTTTTACCAGGCGATTTAAAAGAAAAATTAGATCCATATATGCAACCATTATATGATGCTTTAAGAGATATGATTCCTTTTGAACGTTTAGATTCATATATTGAAAAAGGAATCATACAAATAGCTCCTTTGGCATTTATGCGTGGAAGAACTTTAGATAATGCATTTGTAATTTTAGATGAAGCGCAAAATACCACCCATAACCAAATGAAAATGTTTTTAACACGTATGGGTAAAAATGCTAAATTTATTATTACAGGTGATCCAGGCCAAATAGATTTACCTAAACGACAAGTGTCGGGGATAAAAGAAGCCATTTTAACCTTAAAAGAGGTAAAAGGTATTGCCTTTGTATATTTAGATGATAAAGATGTAATTAGACATAGATTAGTAAAAGAAATAATTTCAGCATATAAAAGTATTGAAGTAGGAAATGAGTAATACAATAAACAACACAGCATTTAATTTCCCAAAGCAAAAATCATATTACAAAGGAAAAGTTAGGGAAGTGTATAATATTAATGATGAATTATTGGTAATGATAGCTTCTGATAGGTTATCTGCTTTCGATGTGGTTATGCCAAAACAAATACCATTTAAAGGTCAAATTTTAAATCAAATAGCTTCCAAAATGATGCAAGCTACGGAAGATATAGTTCCTAATTGGATTTTAGATATTCCAGATCCAAACGTGGCTGTAGGACTTTTATGTGAACCTTTTAAAGTAGAAATGGTGATTCGTGGTTATTTATCAGGTCATGCTGCACGTGAATATAAAGCAGGAAAAAGAATGTTATGTGGTGTTTCTATGCCAGAAGGTATGAAGGAAAATGACCAGTTTCCAACCCCAATTATAACACCAGCTACTAAAGCTGAAGATGGGGAACATGACGAAGATATTTCTAAAGATGAAATCATAGCAAAAGGGATTGTTTCTAAAGATGATTATGAAGTTTTAGAAAAATATACAAGAGCTTTATTTAAAAGAGGAACCGAAATTGCAGCTAAACGTGGTTTAATTTTGGTAGATACTAAATATGAATTTGGAAAGACTAAAGATGGAAAAATTTTGTTAATTGACGAAATTCACACACCTGATTCTTCACGTTATTTTTATGCAGAAGGTTATAAAGAAAGACAGGCTAAAGGTGAAGCTCAAAAACAATTATCAAAAGAATTTGTTCGTCAGTGGTTAATAGCTAATGATTTTCAAGGATTAGAAGGGCAAACAGTTCCTGAAATGAGTGATGAAAAAATTAATGAAATTTCAGAGCGTTATATCGAATTGTATGAAAATATCACGGGAGAAACCTTTATTAAATCTGATGTAAGTAATATAATTGAACGTATTGAGGCTAATGTTCTTAACTTTTTAGACAAACAGTAACTATTATAATTATTGATATTTAAAATAGCTATTTATACTGGTATAGTTGATAGGAGTATTGTGATGCTCTAGATAGTTTATTAAAGTTTCAGCAGTAGTATAGGGTAATAAAGTGGGTGTTTGAGTGAAATAAGTGTCGTATACGGCTGGTATATAGTCGTTTACACCAACAGTTAGTATGGTGTTATCATCTATGGTTTGATTGTTCTGATCCTTAATAATTATGGTGTTATTTTCTTGTGTGATTGAAGAAACACCTGAATAATAGATAGATGCTTTACTACCTTTTAAAAAATTTTTAATTTCAGCAACACTCATCGTGTAAGTTACGCTTCCATTATTAAATGGATCAATGCTGTAGATTTCACGCTTTAATATATTTCCTTCATCTAAATCGTTTCTAATACCTCCAGTATTTTGAAATGTAATATCTACGTTCATTTCATTTCTTAAAGCATCAGTATAAAAACTTCCCACACTAGCTCTATTATGATATACTTCTGAAAAACCTATAATATCATCTAAATTTGCCGTATCATTATATGTTTCTATTAAAGTTTGAATTGAGTTGTCTTTGTTTTGATAAGTGTTTAAATTTATAAGTGTATAATCTAAACTTTCAACTTTTTTATTTTTCACTTTTAAGCTTATTTTTCCTAAATAATTTAAGTATGAGCCTGCTTGAAAAATAGGGATGTTATTTATAGAAGTATTCACTTTTGAATGAGAGTGTCCTCCTATAATTAAGTCAAAATAAGGATAATTATTAGCGATATTTATATCTGAAGATTCTCCTAAATGCGTAAGTGCTATATATAGATCTGAATTTTCACTTTGTTTTACTTGGGCAAAGTTATTAATAACATTTTGATATTTTTCAAAAGTTAAATTTTTAACTCTCCATGGATGTGTAGAGGGAATAACATCATTTTCTTTTCCATTGGTTTCTACAAGTCCTAAAAAAGTAATTTTAAGATTATTAATTGTAATAGTTTTAAACTCATCAGGTTCAGGTATGTTTGTGTTATTCATAGCTACATTGGCACAAACCCAATTAAATTGAGATTGATTTAACCTATCTTTTAAAATATCTTCACCATAATCAAATTCATGATTACCAATTACAGAGATGTCGAATCCAACTTTATTCATTAAATCTATCATTGGAAATCCTTTTTCAATGTGATTGTCTACTACAGGGTTTCCAGAAAATATATCGCCACTGCAAACTAGTATTACATTGGTTTTTTCTTTTTCTTGGTCAACAATATGTTTAATTTTAGAAAAATTAGCTATTTGACCGTGTGGGTCATTAATGTGGAAAATAGTTAATTCTTTTAGTTCATTTTGAGGAATTGAATTGGTGGAAGTATCATCTTTAGAACAGGAAATTAGAATTAAAAAAACAATTGTTGTTAAAATATATTTATATAAATTTCTCATCGTAAAGTTCATTTATAGATTTATAATCTATCGCTAATTTCAACTTAAAATAAAATTAAGGTTTTATAACCAATCTATAAGTAATTTTATTTGAAAAAAATTATATAAGGGATGGTTGATTTTTTAATTTTAAGAATAAAGAGTCTAATTCTTTAGCTGTCAAGCTACTATTAAGCCATTGTAAAGCAACTTCATAAGTTGAAAAAACTTCAACAGATTGATTGATTCCTTGTTGTTTCATTTTATAGATAGTTACAGGTACAGTTTGATCTGGTGTCTTAGTAATAATGGCTAGATTTTTGTTGCCAAAAATTTTAGGATTTTGTTTTAATGAGCTTACATATTCTTTAATTTCTTCAGGTTTAATTTTAAACTCAACATTTTTAAAATTTATGATATAATTATAATTAGTAGAGTATGATGCATCATTAAGCAATAGTGCTTTAAATTTTTTGTAGGATTCTATATCCAAAACACCAGTGTGATGTTCTATAATTAAATGGTAAGTAGGTAATACTTTGTAGTGGCTTTTTAACATTGAAATTTTTAGTTGGAGTTGCAACAACAATGATACAAAAAAAAGCCTTAATTTTTAAAAATTAAGGCCTTGTGAAATGTTAAAAAATGTTAAAATTTTATTTTTTCTTTCTTTGTTGTGCTTGTTGTTCTTGGGCTTGTTTCATAGCTTCATTCAGTCTTTTTCTAAACTTGCCTTCTTTTTTAGGTTTCTTTTTGTTTTCCTGAATTTGAGCATGAATTTTTTCTTCATCAATTATGTAATGTTTAATTACTAACATAATTGCAATAGTTAATAAGTTAGAAACAAAATAATATAAACTTAAACTACTGGCATACATATTAAAGAATACCAACATCATAATAGGTGAAAAATACATCATCATTTTCATCATTTTCTGCATATCAGGCATTCCTTCTTGTGTAGGTTGTTGCATATTCATTTGTTGACTTTGACTCATTCTCATATAAAAGAATATAGCAACGGAAGCTAAAATTGGAAATAAACTAATGTGTGAACCATACATTGGAATATGAAAAGGTAATTTATAAATAGAATCATAAGCAGATAAATCATCGGCCCATAAAAATCCTTTTTGACGTAAATCTATATTTGATGGGAAAAACCTAAATAACGCAAAGAAAACTGGCATTTGTAATAAGGCAGGAATACAACCCGCTAAAGGACTAACACCTGCTTTACTTTGAACCGCCATAGTTTCTTGTTGACGTTTCATAGCGTTTTCTTTTCCAGGTAAACGCTTATTAATTTCTTCCATTTCTGGTTTTAGTACTTTCATTTTTGCACTAGACAAGTATGATTTATATACCAAAGGAGACATTAAAATTCTAACTACAATTGTTAGTAAAATAATAATTAACCCATAGTTTCCTATAAAACCTTGTAAAAAGTTAAATACTGGTATAAAAATTAAACGATTGATATAACCAAAAATACCCCAACCTAGATTTACAACTTCTTTAATGTTTCTATCGTATTTTTTTAAAATTTGATAATCATTAGGACCAACATACCAATTCATGTTGTAGTTTAGTTCACCTCCTTGCAATGTTAAAGGGGCTTTTAAATAAAATGCTTTGGTAAATGTGGTATCTATTTCCTCGTCTTTTGTCAATGTTTTTGATGCTAAATTTGCTTTTTCAAAAGCTTGATCAGAAATTAATATTGTTGAGAAAAAATGTTGTTTAAAGGCTACCCAATTTACATTGTTTTCTTCTGCATCATCTTCGCCTCCTATGGATAAATAATCGATATCTTCATCTTCTTTCTCATAATACATCTCAGTTTGTTGATTTTCATAACGAATACTCTTTTCATGGCGGTAACCTTGTAAATTCCAATCTAAAACAATTTCTTGAGAGCTGTTTATGGCATTGCTTAATCCTTGTGAGCGTATGGTAAAATCAACCATATATTCACCTGGCTTCATTTCATAACGATACTCTAAGTATTTATCTTCAGCAACTTTCAACTTCATTGAAAGTACATCTGCTTCACCATTTTTACTAATTGTTGGTTCAAAAAATAAATCTTGTGTATTAAGTGTTCTGTTGTCTGCAGTACCAAAATTTATATTAAAAGAAGCGTTTTTATCTTTAATCATATATAATGGTAAAGAATCGTAAGTAACATACTTCTTTATCAAAGCTTCTTTAATCTGACCTCCTTTGTTAGCGATAACTAATTTAAGCAGTTCATTTTCAATAACAGTTTCTCCATCTTTAGCCGATGGAAGTGCTGCTGAATAAGCAAAAGCACCTAATTGACTTTGAGCTTTAACTAGTGATAGTGAGTCGGTAGCTTGAACTGTAATTTCATTAACATTGTTTAGAGTTGCTTCGTTTTGTTGTGAAGCTTCTTCTTGGACTTGTTCTGTTTTTGCTTTTTGTTCCGCTTCTAATTCTTCAGCTGTAGGTTGATTGCTGTACATCCACCATATCATAATTGCTCCTAATAAAACAAATCCTATAAGTGAATTGATATCAAATTTTTTTTCTTCCATGAGAGTTTTAAAATGTCATTTTGTCATACGCTAATTGAAAACAAATCAAAAAGCCCGACAAATGTACTAAAAGTAACGTTATTATATGTTATTTATTAATGATTCTCTAAGAGTTCAAAGAGTGTTCCAAAGTTGCTTTTACAAAATCTACAAATAATGGGTGTGGATTTAACACAGTACTTTTATATTCTGGATGGTATTGCACGCCTATAAACCAAGGATGTGTTGGAATTTCAACAACTTCAACCAAGTTTGTTTTAGGGTTTTTACCGGTAGCAATCATACCTGCTTTTTCAATTTGTTCTAGATAATCATTATTAAACTCATATCTATGTCTATGACGTTCACTTATTAATGAGTTTTTATAAATGTTATAAACCTTGCTATCTTCTTTTAATTTACAATCCCAAGCTCCTAATCGCATAGTACCACCATAATCTGTAATACTTTTTTGTTCTTCCATTAAATCGATTACAGGATACTTGGTTTCGTTGCTCATTTCAGTAGAATTAGCATTTTCAAAACCTAATACATTTCTTGAAAACTCAATAACTGCCATTTGCATTCCTAAGCAAATTCCTAAAAAAGGAATGTAGTGTTCTCGAGCATATTTAACAGCTTCAATTTTACCTTCAATTCCACGTTCTCCAAACCCTGGGGCAACTAATATTCCGTTTAAGTTTTTTAATTTATTAGGAACATTTTCAACGGTTAATTCTTCAGAATGAATCCAATTAATATTTACATTAACTTCATTAACTGCTCCTGCATGTATAAATGCTTCTGTTATTGATTTGTAGGCATCATGCAACTCTACATATTTACCTATTAAACCAACTTGAACAGTGTTTTTTGGGTTTTTAAATTTATTTAAAAAGTTGTTCCAAGCTTTTAAGTCGGGAAGCTTATCGTTTGCTAAATGAAGTTTTTTAAGTACTACACTATCCAACCCTTCTTTAAACATTAAATTAGGAACATCATAAATGGTTTCTGCATCAATAGATTCAATAACATCTTCTTCTTTTACATTACAAAATAATGCTAATTTATTTTTTATAGGCTCGGCAATTTCATGTTCAGTTCTGCAAACTAAAATGTCTGGACTTACACCACTTTGCATTAACATTTTTACTGAATGTTGTGTAGGCTTAGTTTTTAATTCGCCGGCAGCTGCTAAGTATGGAACCAAAGTTAAATGAATAACAATTGCATTTTCTTTTCCTAATTCCCAAAGAAGTTGACGAACAGATTCTACATAAGGTAAAGATTCAATATCACCAACGGTTCCACCTATTTCAGTAATAACAATGTCAAATTCTCCAGTATTTCCTAAAATTTGAATTCGGTTTTTAATTTCATCAGTAATATGAGGAATTACTTGTACTGTTTTTCCTAAAAATTCGCCTTTACGCTCTTTTTCAATAACGGACTGATAAATTCTTCCAGTAGTAACATTATTGGCTTGAGAAGTAGGGATGTTTAAATAACGTTCATAATGTCCCAAGTCTAAATCTGTTTCAGCTCCATCATCGGTTACATAGCATTCACCATGTTCATATGGGTTTAAAGTTCCTGGGTCAATATTAATGTATGGATCTAGTTTTTGGATGGTAACAGAGTAGCCTCTTTCCTGTAAAAGTTTTGCTAAAGAAGCTGCAATTATCCCTTTTCCAAGCGATGAAGTAACGCCTCCTGTTACAAAAACATATTTAGTTTTTTTCATTGTTATTAGGTTTGGGCAAAAGTACTAAAGCTATTTTAGTTTACAAAAACAAAACCCTTTAAAAATATAATTTTTAAAGGGTTTTGTTAGAATAAGTACCAATTAGTTTTTAGTAACTCGGCTAAATGAGTAGTGTTATTTTTTAGTTGGAGTCTCTGGAGAAATAAATTTATAAACCAATCCGGCTAAAATGGCTCCTATAATAGGTGCTACCCAAAACAGCCATAATTGGCTTAAAGCCCAATCTCCTACAAAAAGAGCTTGACTTGTGCTTCGCGCTGGATTTACAGAGGTATTAGTGATAGGAATACTAATTAAATGAATAAGTGTTAATCCTAAACCAATAGCCAAACCTGCTAAATATTTTGGTGCTTTAGAGTGTGTAGTTCCCAAAATAATGATTAAAAACATAAATGTCATTACAATTTCTGTTACAAGAGCAGCTTTAAAGTCATAACCTCCAGGAGAATGCTCTCCATAACCATTTGCTGCAAACCCTCCAATATCAAAGCCTTCTTTTCCAGATAAAATTAAATAAATAATGGCTGCACCTAAAATTCCTCCCAATACTTGAGCAATAATGTAGGGTAATACTTCTTTTTTATTAAAACGACCACCAACCCATAAGCCAACTGAAACAGCAGGGTTTAAATGACAACCAGAAATATGGCCGATAGCGTATGCCATGGTAACAACCGTTAAACCAAAAGCTAGAGCCACTCCCATAAAACCAATTCCTAAATCAGGAAAGGCAGCTGCAAATACAGCGCTACCACATCCGCCCAATACTAACCAAGCGGTTCCAATAAATTCTGCTACTAATTTTTTCATATAATAAAGTTTAAAGTTAAAGGGCTAGTGTATCAAATATAAAATTTTTTATTTAAAATAATTATAAAGCTAATTATTAAATGAATTTGTTTAATTTTAGTAATTAGCTATTTTTTGAATGATTTATTTTGATGATTTTATTTAAAAAAGAGGTTTTAAAATTATTTTTTATACTAATTTTGTGGAGTTTTTAAAAGTAAACTAGGTTCTAAGAATTTCAATTTTTTTAGATTTTCGATTAAAATTAATTTTTTTAAAATTCTATTTGTTAGAAACAAAACTAATTGTATATTTGCCCACGCTTTTAGCGAGCGAATTTCGCAAGGCAATTAACAACAAAAGAAACACGATTTTTAAAGATATTTGTAATGAGTAAAAGAACTTATCAGCCGTCAAAAAGAAAGAGAAGAAATAAACACGGATTTAGAGAGCGTATGGCTAGTGCAACAGGTAGAAAAGTGTTAGCTAGAAGAAGAGCTAAAGGTAGAAAAAGATTAAGTGTTTCTTCTGATCCGAGACCAAAGAAATAATGAAACAATAGTTTTATATATAAGGTGTTACTTTTTATTAGTAACACCTTTTTTTATATCCTTTTGATAAGTTTTTAAAACTATTTTATTATAAAAAACGAAATTTATAGATATTTACACATTCATATTTTATTTTAACAAATGCCAAAAAATACTAACATAAAATCAATTTTAATTATAGGTTCTGGGCCTATTATTATTGGTCAGGCTTGTGAGTTTGATTATTCTGGTTCTCAAGCAATTAGATCGTTAAAAGAAGAAGGAATTGAGGTGACTTTAATCAACTCTAATCCTGCAACTATTATGACAGACCCTTCTTTAGCCGATAATGTTTACTTAAAACCATTAACTACAAAGTCGATTATTGAGATTTTACAAATGCATCCTAATATTGATGCTGTTTTACCTACCATGGGAGGACAAACAGCATTAAATTTATGTATTGAAGCTGATGATAAGGGAATTTGGGAAGATTTTAATGTAGAACTTATTGGAGTTGATATTGATGCAATTAACATTACTGAAGATAGAGAACAATTTAGAAAATTAATGATTGAAATTGGTGTTGGACAAGCCCCATCAACAACAGCAACATCATTTTTAAAAGGTAAAGAAATAGCACAAGAATATGGTTTCCCATTAGTTATTCGTCCTTCATTTACATTGGGAGGTTATGGAGCTTCAATTGTTTATGATAAAAATGATTTTGATGAATTATTAAGTAGAGGTTTAGAAGCTTCTCCAATTCACGAAGTTATTATAGATAAAGCATTGTTAGGTTGGAAAGAATACGAATTAGAGTTGTTACGTGATAGTAACGACAATGTTGTAATTATTTGTACTATTGAAAATATGGATCCTATGGGAATCCATACAGGAGACTCTATTACCGTAGCTCCAGCGATGACTTTAAGTGATACAACTTTTCAGAAAATGCGTGATATGGCAATTCATATGATGCGTTCAATTGGAGATTTTGCGGGAGGTTGTAATGTTCAATTTGCTGTTAGTCCAGATGAAAAAGAAGATATTATTGCCATAGAAATTAACCCACGTGTTTCTCGTTCTTCTGCATTAGCTTCAAAAGCCACAGGATATCCAATTGCAAAAATTGCAGCTAAATTAGCTATAGGTTATAACTTAGATGAGTTAAACAATCAAATTACTAAAACAACTTCTGCATTATTTGAACCAACATTAGATTATGTAATAGTAAAAATACCTCGTTGGAATTTCGATAAATTTGAAGGTTCAAATAGAACTTTAGGGTTGCAAATGAAATCTGTTGGAGAGGTAATGGGTATTGGTCGTTCTTTCCAAGAAGCGCTTCATAAGGCAACGCAGTCGCTAGAAATTAAAAGAAATGGATTAGGAGCAGATGGTAAAGGTGAAAAAAATTACGATCTAATAATTGAAAAATTGAAGAACCCTAGTTGGGATAGAGTGTTTGTAATTTATGATGCTATTCAAATGGGAATACCTTTGAGTAGGATTCATGAAATTACAAAAATTGATATGTGGTTTTTAAAGCAATATGAAGAATTACTTGCTTTGGAAAACGAAATTTCGAGTAAAACTTTAGAGTCTTTATCATATGAATTACTTCTTGAAGCAAAACAAAAAGGATTTGCAGACAGGCAAATAGCACATATGTTGGGTTGTTTAGAGAGTGAAGTAAAAGCTAAACGTACCGAATTAGATATAAATAGGGTTTATAAATTAGTTGATACCTGTGCTGCAGAGTTCGGAGCTCAAACACCGTATTATTATTCTACTTTTGAAAATAAAATGATAACTTCTAATGGAAGCTATGCAGATAATGAAAGTGTTGTAACTACGAACAAAAAAATTATAGTTTTAGGTTCTGGTCCAAATAGAATAGGTCAAGGGATTGAGTTTGATTATTGTTGTGTTCATGGAGTATTGGCTGCAAAAGAGGCTGGTTATGAAACAATTATGATTAATTGTAATCCAGAAACGGTTTCAACAGATTTCGATACCGCAGATAAATTATATTTCGAACCTGTTTTTTGGGAGCACATATACGATATTATTGAACACGAAAAACCAGAAGGTGTAATTGTACAGCTAGGAGGACAAACAGCTTTAAAATTAGCAGAGAAATTAGCGAAATGGGGAGTTAAAATTATTGGAACAAGTTTTGAAGCTTTAGACTTAGCAGAAGATAGAAAGCGATTTTCTGAATTATTAGTTGAGTTAGATATTCCTTTTCCAAAATATGGAACTGCAACTACTGCAGATGAAGCATCAGCAATAGCCGATGATTTAGATTTTCCAATTTTAGTACGTCCATCATATGTTTTAGGTGGGCAAGGAATGAAAATTGTAATAAATAAAGAAGAATTAGAAAAACATGTAGTAGATTTACTACGTAAAATTCCTAATAACGTTTTATTATTAGACCATTACCTAGATGGAGCAATAGAAGCTGAAGCAGATGCTATTTGTGATGGTGAAGATGTTTATATTATTGGAATAATGGAACATATTGAGCCTTGTGGTGTGCACTCAGGAGATTCAAATGCAACGCTACCACCTTTTAATTTAGGTGAATTTGTAATGCAGCAAATTAAAGACCATACTAAAAAAATAGCACTTGCGCTTAAAACAAAAGGATTAATAAATATACAGTTTGCGGTAAAAGATGATACAGTATTTATTATCGAAGCAAATCCGAGAGCATCTCGTACTGTTCCATTTATTGCAAAAGCATATCAAGAACCTTATGTAAATTATGCAACAAAGGTAATGTTAGGAGATAAAAAAGTGAAAGACTTTAATTTTAATCCGCAATTAGAAGGATTTGCAATTAAGCAACCAGTTTTCTCTTTCAACAAGTTCCCGAATGTAGATAAAAAATTAGGGCCAGAGATGAAATCAACAGGTGAAAGTATTTTATTTATTGATAGTTTAAAGGATGATCAGTTTTACGAGTTGTACTCCAGAAGAAAGATGTATTTAAGTAAGTAAATTTTAGTAAATTATTAAACAAAAAGTGCTTCATTATGGAGCACTTTTTGTTTAATTAAAAAATTATAGTACTTTTGTTCAATTAAAAATATTTAACATTGAACAACATAAAGACTGAATTTACGATTAAAGACTTGGAAAATTTTTCAGGGATTAAAGCACATACAATTAGAATTTGGGAAAAACGGTATAATATATTGCAGCCAAATAGAACAGAATCTAATATTCGCTATTATGATATTAGTAACTTACAAAAGTTATTAAACGTTTCCTTATTAAATGCTAATGGATTAAAAATTTCAAAAATAGCAGAATTACCCGAATCAAAATTAAATGCGTCGGTTAGAGAATTGGTAACAAAGAACGGAGTTGACAGCCAGGCTTCGAATTCTTTAAAGCTTTCTATGTTAAATTTTGATGAAAACTTATTTAATGTTACTTATAATAATTTAATAGCTCAATCATCTTTAAGAGATGTTTTTAAAAATATTTTTATTCCGTTTTTAAATGAAATTGGACTTTTGTGGCAAGTAAATTCTATTACGCCTGCCCACGAACATTTTATTACTAACCTTATTAAGCAAAAAATTAGTATTAATATTGAACGCTTGCAACTGTCATCTCCAACTAATTTCGATAAGGTTTTTGTGTTGTATTTACCTTTAAATGAAATACATGAGTTAGGGTTGTTGTATTTACATTTTGAATTATTGCTACATGGTTACCAATCTATTTATTTAGGACAAAGTGTTCCCGTTGCCAATTTAAATGATGTACAAAAGGTTTACAACAATATTTGTTTCATTAGCTATTTAACTGTTGAGCCATCAAGATTATCTGTTTTGGAATATATAGATGTAGTAAATAATTCTGTATTAAATAATAACGAAAATGAAATTTGGTTGTTAGGAAAAAAAGTTTCTGAGATGAATGAAAAATTAGACCTTCCAAACGTAAAAATGTTCGATTCTATCGAAAACTTGTTAAAAGAATTATAAAAAATATTGAACAAAGTTGCATTTGTTTAATAAAATCGTATATTTGTTAAACAAATGAAGAATATAGCAATAATAGGTTCAGGATTTTCATCACTTGCATCAGCTTGTCACTTAGCAAAAGCTGGTTATAATGTGACTATTTTAGAAAAGAACTCCACGTTAGGAGGAAGAGCCAGAAAGTATGAGAAAGAAGGATTCAAGTTCGATATGGGACCAACGTGGTATTGGATGCCAGATGTATTTGAAAAGTTTTTTAAAGATTTTAATAAAAAGCCTTCAGATTATTATGAATTAGAGCGATTGTCTCCAGCATATCAAGTTTATTTTGGCAAGGAAGATTCCATTACAATTCCGGGCACATTAAACGAAATTTACGAAGTATTTGAGAAAGAAGAGCCAGGAAGTTCAAAGCATTTAAAATCATTCTTAGATTCAGCTAAATTTAATTACGGGGTTGCAATTAATGATTTGGTGTATAAGCCGGGAGAATCAATTTCAGAATTAATCAATTTTACGACACTTTCAAAAGCGAATCAGTTTTTTACATCGATTAGTTCAACAGTTCGCAAAAGAATTAAGAATCATAAACTTCAACAGATTTTAGAATTTCCAGTGTTGTTTTTAGGTGCTAAACCATCAAACACTCCAAGTTTTTATAATTTTATGAATTATGCAGATTTTGGTCTTGGTACGTGGCACCCAAAAGGAGGAATGTATGAAGTTGTTAATGGTTTTGTAAACTTGGCTAAAGAATTAGGTGTTGGGATTTTAACGAATCAAAATGTTGAAAAAATTGTAGTCGAGAATGGAGTTGTAAAAGGTGTTAATTCAAATTCAAAATTTATACAATCAGATATAGTTATAAGCGGTGCAGATTACCACCATTCGGAAACTTTATTAGATAAAGAAAACAGAATGTACAAGGAAAAGTACTGGGAGAAAAAAACTTTTGCACCTTCAGCTTTACTATTTTATGTAGGATTCAATAAAAAAATAAAAAATGTAGAACATCATACCTTGTTTTTCGATACGAGTTTTGACGTTCATGCTAAAGATATATACGATACGCCAAAATGGCCAAAGGAGCCGCTTTTTTATGCAAGTTTTTCAAGTATAACCGATAATAGTTTTGCCCCTATTTCAAAGGAAGCGGCGACTTTTTTAATTCCTTTAGCGCCTGGATTAACAGATATTCCTGAAGTTCGAGAAGAATATTTCAAAAAAATTATGAATAGATTAGAAAAGTTAACTGGTCAAAGTTTAAAAGATGAAGTGGTATTTAAAGAGTCGTATTGTGTAAATGATTTTGTGAAAGATTACAATTCTTATAAAGGTAATGCTTATGGTTTGGCAAACACATTATTTCAAACTGCTTTTTTAAGACCTAAAATTAGAAGTAACAAAGTAAAGAATCTATATTTTACTGGTCAATTAACAGTTCCGGGACCAGGTGTGCCTCCAGCAATCATTTCCGGAAAAATAGTTTCAGATCTAGTTATAAAAAACTCAAAATAAAAAATCAACTAAAAAAATCAATTTAATGAAACAGCTATTCGACGAAACCTCATTTAAATGTAGCAAAATTGTTACCAGAAAATACAGCACTTCATTCTCATTAGCGGTGTATATGTTGTCTCCTAAAATTAGAGAAGCCATTTACAGTATTTATGCTTTTGTTCGTTTTGCTGATGAAATTGTAGATTCTTTCCATAACCATGAAAAAGAAATACTATTAAACGAGTTTGAAGCTGATTATTATAAAGCTCATAAGAACAATATTAGCTTAA
The DNA here is from genome assembly GCF_947493565.1 of uncultured Lutibacter sp. Classification (GTDB taxonomy): domain Bacteria; phylum Bacteroidota; class Bacteroidia; order Flavobacteriales; family Flavobacteriaceae; genus Lutibacter; species Lutibacter aestuarii. The sequence goes on from NZ_CANLRG010000005.1 coordinate 270,031, forward strand.
ATCCTGTTTTAAATGCTTTTCAACATACGGTTAAAAAATACAATATTACAGACGATTTAATTCAATCGTTTTTAAAAAGTATGAAAGCAGATTTAAACAAAGAAACCTACAATACTGTTGAAGAATATAACGAGTATATTTATGGCTCTGCCGATGTTGTTGGTTTAATGTGTTTAAAAGTTTTTGTAAAAGGTGATGATAAAAAATATGATGAATTAAAATATTCTGCAATGAAATTGGGTTCTGCTTTTCAGAAAGTTAATTTTTTACGTGATTTAAAAGATGATTATGAATTGTTAAATCGTTCATATTTTCCAGGTGTTAATTTAAAAGAATTAAATGCCAATGAAAAAGCTCAGATTATTGCAGATATTGAGGCTGATTTCAACGATGCTTTAATTGGAATAAAAAACCTTCCAATGGAAGCAAAATTTGGTGTGTATACAGCCTATGTATATTATAAAAGATTGTTGAATAAATTGAGTAAAACACCATCAACTGAAATTTTAAACACACGTATTAGAGTTTCTAATCCTTTAAAAATAAGTTTATTAGCAAAATCTTTTGTAGTTTATAAACTTAATTTATTATAATGAAAATTTTTACAATAATAGTAGTATCGTTTTTAACTTTAAATTTTCAAACACCGCTTGAGAGCGCAAGGCAAGATTTTCCGAATATAATGTCTTTAGAGCAAGCAAAAGAACACATAAGTTTATTAGAGAGTGATGATTCTCCGGAAGCAATAGGCTATACTGCGGCAATGATTTTAATGAAGTCGCGCTATGTAAAAGGGCCTTTTGCTAAATTGAAGTATTTTAAACAAGGAAAAAAATTATTGGATCAAGATATTGTTGAAAACCCAACAAGTATCGAGATTAGGTATATACGCTTTTTAATGCAAAAGCAAATACCTGATTTTTTGGGTTATAATAAAAATATTGAAGAAGATTTTAATATAATTTTTAATAAAATAGTAACTTCAAACTTAAACAACAATTTTAAAATTAAAATATTAAATACTATGTTGTTGGTAGACGATTTAAGTGAAGTTAGAAAAAATAAAATTCATCAAATACTAGATAAATTATGATATTTGCCTTAATTACAATAGCTACTTTTTTACTGATGGAATGTGTTACTTGGCTAACACATAAGTACGTTATGCACGGTTTTTTGTGGTATTTTCACGAAGATCACCACCAACCAAGATATCAAAACTGGTTTGAACGAAACGATGTTTTTTTCGTGATTTTTGCAATTCCAAGTATAGCTTTATTTTACTTTGGTGTTGAAGGAGGTTTAAACTATTTATTTTTTATTGGTTTGGGAATTATGTTGTACGGAATGGCCTATTTTTTAGTACACGATGTTTTAATTCACAAGCGTTTTAAATGGTTCAATAAAACAAATAATAAGTATTTAATTGGCTTGCGTAAAGCACATAAAGTACATCACAAACATTTAGGAAAAGAAGAAGGTGAATGTTTTGGTATGTTATTCGTTCCTTTTAAGTACTTTAAAATATGACCGCTTTATACTTTATTATAAATGTAGCTTCGCTGTCAATCCCATTTTTGTATAGTTTTGAAAAAAAAATGCGATTCATACAGTATTGGAAATCAGTATTATTAGCTATTTCTATTGTTGCTATACCATTTTTAATTTGGGATGTCTGGTTTACAAATATGGGGGTTTGGGGATTTAATCCAGCATATTTATTGGGTCCAACTATTGTAAATTTACCTTTTGAAGAGGTACTTTTCTTTTTCTTTATTCCGTATGCAAGTATTTTTACGCATTACGCTTTGTTGTATTTCTTTATAAATTTAGCATTGCCAAAAAAGCTTACAAAATTAATTACCATTGGTTTGTTAATTGTGGCAATTGTAATTGTGTTTTTTAATTACGATAAGTGGTATACGCTTATAAATTTTTCCGTTTTTGCAGCGCTTTTAATCTATGCGTTGGTAACTAAAGACACTATTTTAAAATCGTTTTATCTAACTTTTCTTGTGGTTTTAATTCCGTTTTTTATAGTAAACGGACTGTTAACAGGAAGTTTTATTGAAGATCAAGTTGTTTGGTATAACAATGCTGAAAATTTAGGAATTAGAATGGGAACTGTTCCGGTTGAAGATGCTTTTTATGCCTTTAGTATGTTGTATGGCGCAACGGTATTGATTGAAAAATTTAAGCCAATTTTTAATAAAAACTAAATGACAAACAAACAAGAAATTGCTATTTTTTGGTTTCGAAGAGATTTAAGATTACACGATAATACAGCCTTGTTCTATGCGTTAAACTCAAAATATCCAGTACTTCCAATTTTTATTTTTGATGAAGCCATTTTAAATGAATTGCCAAAAAACGATGCTCGCGTAAATTTTATTCACGATACGTTGAGTAACATAAATACAGATTTAACTAAAAATAATTCTTCATTTTACATTCAAAAAGGTGAAGTAATTACTGTTTGGAAAGAGCTTTTAAATAAGTTCAACATAAAAAAAGTATATTTTAATAAAGATTATGAGCCTTATGCAATTAAAAGAGATACTGAAATAACCAATTTATGTGCTGAAAACAATGTTGAAGTGCACCAATATAAAGATCAGGTTATTTTTGAAGCTGGTGAAGTTTTAAAAGCTGACGGAAAACCTTATACAGTGTACACGCCTTTTAAAAATAAATGGTGGAATTTATTCAATTCGCAAGAACTAAAATTACTTCCTTCAGAAAATTATAAAGAAAACTTTTTAAAATCTAGCTTTAATTTCCCTTCTTTAAGCGACATTGGTTTTACCAAAAGCACAATAAAAGTAAGGCCAATAAATAAAAATGCAATTTTAGATTATCAAAACTTTAGAGATCTTCCAACGGTTGCCACTTCTAATAATTCTGTGTATTTAAGGTTTGGATTAATAAGTACGCGTAAATTATTTAAATATGCGCAAACTAAAAACGAAACCTATTGCAACGAGCTTATCTGGAGAGAATTTTTTATGCAAATTTTGTATCACTTTCCAAATGTGGTGAATGAAAATTTTAAACCGAAATATAATTTTATTCCTTGGCGAAATAAAGAGGAAGAATTTAAATTGTGGTGCGAAGGAAAAACAGGTTATCCAATTGTTGATGCAGGAATGCGCGAATTAAACCAAACTGGTTATATGCACAACCGAGTTAGAATGATTGTTGCAAGTTTTTTAAACAAACATTTGTTAATAGATTGGCGTTGGGGAGAAGCTTATTTTGCTGAAAAGTTAATGGATTACGATTTAGCGGTAAACAACGGAAACTGGCAATGGGTTGCTGGAACAGGTTGCGATTCGGCTCCTTATTTTAGAGTTTTTAATCCAACAACGCAGCAACAAAAATTTGATCCAGATTTAAAATACGTTAAAAAATGGAACCCAAATTATAAAAATATTCCTGAAATTGTTGAACATAAATTTGCGCGTTTACGTTATCTAGAGGTTGTTAAAAAATCTTTAGTACAATAAGTTAACGTGGATTTACTAATCTTGAAATCATTCCATTAAAAACAAACCAATGGAATGGAGTAACTGCATACCAATACAAGCGACCTGCAATTCCTTGCGGTCTAAAAGTTGCAGTTTGGTAAAGTACATTATCTTCAATTTTAAATTCCAACCAAGCCTCTCCAGGCAGTTTCATTTCGGCATACAATAATAATTTTTTTGCTTCTTTATTGGCATAAATTACACGCCAAAAATCTAACGAATCGCCATTATTTAGTTCTGTTGGATGCGTACGTCCGCGTCTTAAACCAATGCCGCCAAAAAGCAAATCTAAATAACCGCGTAATTTCCATAGAAAAGTACCATAATACCAACCGTTTTTGCCTCCAATAGACCAAATTTTTTCTAATGTATATTTTTCATTTTTTATGGTACGTTTTTTCTTATCTGTAAAACAACCGTACGTTGGAACATTAATATGTTTGTGTAAATCGCTTTCTAAAGCACTACTTATAAAAGAATCTTTCCAACTAGAGACAATGCTATTTTGTTCAATTTTTACAAAAGCATTTTCTACAGCTTCTCGATATGAAATTGGTCTTACTTTTAATAATTGGTAGATGTTGCTGGGTTTTCCAATAATTTCTATACCCATACTGTTTACCAATGACGCTGCTAATTTATATGAAGTTGAAGTAACAAAATATAACCAATACGAGGATAATTTTGGAGTCATTAACGGAACAGTAATAATGCGTCTTTTTAAACCTCTTATTTTGGCAAATTGTAAAAGCATTTGCTTATACGTCAATATTTCAGGTCCAAAAATATCGAATGATTTATTGTACAATTCTTTTTTACCAATAGCTCTTTGCAAAAATGCCAAAACATCTCTAATAGCAATTGGTTGAGTTTTGGTATTCAACCATTTTGGAGTTACCATAAATGGTAATTTTTCAACCAAATCTCTAATAATTTCAAAAGAAGAACTACCAGATCCAACAATAATTCCTGCTTTAAAAGTGGTTAAAGCATAATTATTAGAAGCCAATCTGTTTTCAACATTTTTACGAGACAATAAATGTTTAGATAATTTAGTGTCGTTTGTAATTCCGCTTAAATAAATTACTTGTTTTGTGGTAGTTGTTTCAATGTAATTTTTAAAATTTTGAGCGCAATTTTCTTCCAAAGTATGAAACTCGGTTGAGGAATTTGACATAGAATGAATTAAGTAATAAGCAGCTTCAATATCTTTGGGAATATTATTAAAAGTATCTGATTTTAAAAAATCGACTTCTACAATTTGTATATTTTTATCATTTACAAAATGTTTAGGCGCTCTATTTTTATCACGCACAGTGCAAACAATAGTATGACCATCGTTTAATAACAAAGGAATTAAACGTTTTCCAATATAACCGGTTGCTCCTGTAACTAGAATTTTCATTTTTTATTAAGTTGAAGATTAAAATCTCATAATTATATTATTTTTTTCATTCCTGCGAAAGCAGGAATACAAGTGTTACGAAAATAGATTCCTGACTTCGCAGGAATGACAGCTACTTTACATTATCCATTGTTGGTGTTTTTAATCAATAATTAATGTATATTCTAAAAGGTAACTACTTTTTAGGTCTTTGGTATTCAAAGCGCTCTTTTAAAGTAGGAACTGCATAACCGTTTAATCCGTTTATGGTTGCAATATTTCCTTCAGATAAATTTACAAAACCATCTTCTTTTAATAGTTTTTCTTCAATATACAACTCTTAAATTTCTCCTACAACAAGTTTTGTGTTATTCGATTTTATATCATATTCTTCAATATATTTCATTCCAATTTGAATAGGACAATCTTTTACAAACGGCGCAATAAAATTATTTTTATAATCGGTTTCTAAATTGGTAACATCGAACTCTGAAATTTCGCGTTTGTATTTTGCTGAAGTATGATGCGCATCTTCTAAAATTTCCTGATGAATGTGATTTATAGTATAAAAACCAGTTTCTATAATATTTTGGTAAGTATTTCTGGGTACAGTTGTAGGTCTTAAAATAAAGCCAAGTAGCGGCGGCGCAGAGCCTAAATGTATTACCGAACTAAAAACAGCAACATTTGTAGTGTTATTTATAGATTTTGTTGCAATTAAGTTGGCCGATTTGTAACCAGTGCAACTGTTAATAAGGTTTATTTTATACAAATGCGCTAATTGATGTATTTCATCAATATTAAAATGCTTCATTATAAATTATTAAAATTGTTGATGTGAACTTCAGTTGCTTTTAAATCGAACATTAAATTATACAATCCAAAAAATGTTCTGTTTATGTAAATAAAATGCTTTGAGCCTCTGTTACCATTCATTTTTTTAAGTTCAGTGCTTTTAGAATAACGCTCACCCAATTCAGCAATTTGTTTAAAGAAGTGTGGATCGGAAAAATCGAATACTTCTTGATGAAAAGGTTGCGTAAACAAACTTAACATATCGTGAAACATTGCAGTAAAAAAGGCTAATTCTTCAGGAGAATCATCAGCTCTTAAAATCTCTAATTCAAATAATTTTTGTTTAAAAATTTCAGGATTGTTTATGTTCTCCTTTTTAGCCAATTCAAAATAGGGAACGTAAAAATCATTAGGAATGGTTTTTATACAGCCAAAATCTAAGGCAATTAAATCAGCGTTTTTTGATATTAAAAAATTTCCAGGATGTGGATCTGCGTGTACTTTTTTTAATTTATGAATTTGATACATATAAAAATCCCACAAAGCTTGTCCTAGTTTATTTGCTTTTTCTTCATCGGTATTGTAAGCAGTAAATTCAGATAAATGTTCACCGTGCATCCAATCCATAGTAATAATTCTTTCCGAAGAATATTCTTCATAATATTTTGGAAAATATAAGTTTGGAATGTGTTTGCACGCTTCTGAAATTTCTTTACTTTGCTGAATTTCAATTAAATAGTTGGTTTCTTCAATTAGTTTATCTTCAACTTCTTTAAAATATTTATCAGAATCTTTTCCTTTAATATTAAACATACTAATGGCAATAGGTTTTACCATAGTTAAATCGCTAGAAATACTGTTTGCAATACCAGGATATTGAATTTTAACAGCTAACTGTTTGCCATCTTTTTCAGCTTTGTGTACTTGCCCAATGCTTGCTGCATTTACTGAATTAGCATTAAAGGTGTCAAATATCTCGTTTGGAGCTTTTCCAAAATATTTTTTAAATGTTTTTACAACTAGTGGTGCAGATAATGGTGGTACAGAAAATTGCGACAGAGAAAATTTCTCTACATAGGCTTGTGGTAAAACGCTTTTTTCCATACTCAACATTTGAGCAACTTTTAAAGCGCTACCTTTTAACTTTTTCAATCCGTCGTATATATCTTCAGCATTATTTTTGTTGAGTTTTGCTTTAGCTTCGTCTTCTGTACTAACTAATTTATCTCCATAATACTTTAAATAATTTACACCAACTTTTGCGCCAGTTTGCATTAGTTTGGTCGCTCTTTGTATTTTAGAAACTGGAATTGTATCTATAGTTTTTAGCATAATAATTTAGTTAATGTTCATTTTTTCTTTGTATAAAAACTTCCCAAAATCTATAATGCTTTTTAAAGGAGTTGAGTCAATTAAATCAAAGCTAGTGTTTACAGATTTTTCAATAAAAATGTCTGTTTTTTCAAAATTGGCAGAGCTATCATCTAACCAAAACTTTATGGTAATTAACAGTTGAAGCCAAGCAGTTTCTTTAATGCTTTTTTGTTGAATTTGAACAATGTTTTTTTGTTTTAAATCTATGGTTTCAATTCCAAGCGCATCTATATAATTTGTAAAGCTTGTTTTTAAGCTAGATAGTGCTTCTAATTTTTTTAAATCTAACTTTTTTGAATCTAAAGTTGCTACAACATAACTTCTGTTGGCAGTTAAGTTTTCAAAAAATGTATAATAGAAGCTTAAAAGTTTGTTGCGAGCATCAAATGTTTCGTAATCGTTACTTTTTGCTAATGCAGCAATGGTGTTTTCGAAAAAGGCATTGAAAATTGATTTCTCAACAGCTTCAAACGATCCAAAGAATTTGTAAAAAATAGCTTCTTCAAATTTGTTTTGTTTTGCAAATGCATAAACCGATGAGGGTTTCGAGTTGTTCTCTAAAACATAATCTATATAGAAACTTATAATGTCTGTTGAATTTAATTGTTTTGTGCGTCCCATAATTTTATATATTGTCTAATAAATATTTATACAAATTAAACAAAAATAATCAATTAAAAAAAATGGTTACTATGTTAAAAGTTTATTAATGTATAGAGAAAATAAATAATCAATAGTTAAATGTTAAAATAAAATGTTTAACTTTGTGTAAAATAAAATAAACATAATGAATTTTAAGGTAGCAATATCAAGAAGAGAACATTTTAATTCGGCTCACAGGTTGCACAATGCTAATTGGACAGATGAAATGAATTTAAAAGTATTTGGTAAATGTAACAATCCAAATTATCACGGGCATAATTACGAATTAGAAGTAAAAGTAATTGGCACAGTTAATGAAGATACAGGTTATGTTATAGATACCAAACAGTTGTCGGATTTAATAAAGGAGCACGTATTAAATAAATTCGACCATAAAAACTTGAATTTAGATGTTGCTGAATTTAAAGATTTAAATCCTACTGCAGAAAATATTGCAATTGTTACCTATAACATATTAAGACCTTTAATAGAGGAAAACTACGAACTAAAAATTAAGCTTTATGAAACACCAAGAAACTTTGTTGAATATCCCTACTAACGGATCAAGATTAAACGGTTTTACTTTTGATGAAATTGGAGACGATCATTTATATACAGGAATTGAAACACCTTTAAAAGAAACTGCTTTTGATATTTCTGACGAAGAAAAAAAAGAAAAGATAGCCGATTTATTTTCGCAAATAATGGATGTTATGGGGTTAGACTTAACCGACGATTCTTTAAAAGGAACACCTAAAAGAGTGGCGAAAATGTATATTGAAGAAATATTTTCAGGATTAAACCCTGAAAATAAACCCAAAATTGCATTGTTTGATAATAAATACAAGTACAACCAAATGTTGGTTGAAAAAAACATTCAATTTTATTCTAATTGTGAGCATCACTTTGTACCCATTTTTGGAAAAGTACACGTAGCTTATGTTTCTTCAGGAAAAGTAATTGGATTGTCGAAAATTAATAGAATTGTGCAATATTTTGCTAACAGACCACAAGTGCAAGAGCGTTTAACAAACCAAATTGCTTTAGAACTTTCTGAAATTTTAGACACCAAAGATATTGCAGTTATAGTTGATGCAAAGCATTTATGTGTAGCTTCAAGAGGAATTAAAGACGATTCTTCAGCTACGGTTACTAGCTATTATGGAGGCGTATTTAATACACCAGAAAAAATTGTTGAACTTCAAAATTATTTAAAATTATAAATTATGGAATTGGTAGAGAAAGCGTTAGAATTTGAACAGCGTAAAATTTCATTAAAATCTACAAACGATAGAATTATAGCTTCAAAAGAAGTAAAAGCATTAATATTAGGTATTAATGAGATTTATAAAAAAACGAAAAACCCTGAATTAATGGATATTATGAAGCGCTTAACAGTAATTAAACAAAAAATTGAAAAACGCTTAAAATTACGCATTACAATTTAAAAATAAAGTATGAAAACAGTTGTTATAATTGGAGGAAGTAAAGGAATAGGAGCGGCCATTTCAAATTCGTTGCTTGAAACTCATAAAATAATAAATGTAAGTAGATCGCAACCAGAATTAATGCATCAAAATTTAACGCATTATGCGTGTGATGTTTTAGCTGATGAATTGCCCGAAATTGAAAAAGTAGATTCGTTAATTTATTGCCCTGGAAGTATAAATTTAAAACCATTTGAACGTTTAAAAATAGAAGATTTTAAAAACGATTTTGACATTAATTTTATTGGTGCAGTAAAAGCGATTCAAAAATATATTCCAAAATTAAAAGAAGCCGATAAAGCAAGTATTTTAATGTTTAGTACAGTTGCCTCAAAATTAGGTATGCCATTTCATACAAGTGTTGCAAGTGTAAAATCTGCTATCGAAGGTTTGGTAATATCATTAGCTGCAGAATATGCTCCAAAAATTAGAATAAATGCAATTGCGCCAACGGTTACGGATACAACATTAGCTTCTAAATTATTACGAAACGACCGACAAAAAGAACAAATGATAGAAAGGCATCCGTTAAAAAAATATTTAAGTCCTGAAGAAGTTGCTGAAATGGCTTCATTTTTAATTTCAGAAAAATCAGCATCAATGTCTGGTCAAATATTTGAAATGGATTGCGGAATCACTACATTTAAAAATTAATCATAAATAAAATAGATAAATGAAAATAGTAGGTTTAATAACAAGTATCATACTTTCAGTATTTTTTATAAACGAAACAAATTTAAACAACACAGCAATGAGCACACAACCTTCATTATATGATATTTCAATAAATAGCATTACAGGTGAACCAATTAATTTAAGCGATTTTAAAGGCAAAAAAATATTGTTTGTAAACACTGCATCGGAATGTGGGTTTACAGGGCAGTATGAAGGTTTAGAAAAAATACACCAAACGTATAAAGATAAATTGGTGGTAATCGGGCTTCCTTGCAATCAGTTTGGTGGGCAAGAACCAGGAACGCTTACAGAAATTCAAACATTTTGCAAACAAAATTATGGAGTTACATTTTTAATGACCGAAAAAATTGATGTTAAAGGAAAGAATCAACATCCTTTATATGCTTGGTTAACAAAAAAAGAATTAAATGGTGTAAAAAGTTCTTCGGTAAAATGGAATTTTCAAAAGTATTTAATTGATGAAAATGGAAAATATATCGATTTCTATTATTCACTTACAAAACCAATGAGCAGTAAAATCACAAAGCAACTATAATGAAACAATTAATGTGGTTAGTATTATTTTTAATCATAAATTTTGCAGCACTAGGTATTGGTAGTTGGTTAATGAATAATGGTCCATCTTCTGGTTGGTATTTAACCTTAAATAAAGCTCCTTGGACACCACCAGGATGGGTTTTTGGTGCGGCTTGGACAACCATAATGATCTGTTTTTCAATATACTTATCGTATTTGGCGAATATTAAACAAACAAACTTATTTTGGACACTTTTTATAATACAATTTGTACTAAACGTATCTTGGAACTTTATATTTTTTAACCAGCACGCTATAGGTATTGCCTTAATAGTAATTATTTTATTAACCGTATTAGTGGGTTATTATCTATTCAGTTTTTTAGCCGATATGAAGTTAAAATCCTTGTTAATAGCACCTTATTTTATATGGTTGCTAATTGCAACTAGTTTAAATGCTTATACATATATAAAGAATTAATTCAATGAAATTTTCATCAAAAGGAATTGTTTATCGGTTATCATCAAAGCAAAAGTTACCAATTACGGTAGATGAAGCTTGGGATTTTTTATCGAGTCCTAAAAACTTAAAAACCATAACACCAGATTATATGAGTTTTGATATACTTTCTGGTGCAGACAAACCAATGTTTGCTGGACAAATAATACAATATATTGTAACTCCTGTTTTAGGAATTAAAACAAATTGGGTAACGGAAATAACACACGTAATAGATAAACAGTATTTTGTAGATGAACAGCGATTTGGACCTTACGCACTTTGGCATCATAAACACTTTATAAAAGAAATTGATGGAGGAGTTGAAATGGAAGATATTATAGATTATAAAGTTCCGTTTGGGTTTTTAGGAAGATTGGTTCATTCAATTTTAGTAAAACCAAAACTAACCGAAATATTTAATTACAGAACCAAAAAGTTAATTGATCTATTCGGAGAATACAAAAATTAAACAATGCTAATTTTAAAATACATAGTACTAATGTCAATAACACTTCAAACTAACTATACCATTGTAAAATTTTCAAAAAACACCAGTCTTACAAGTTGGACAATTGTTAATGATGTGGTAATGGGTGGAAAATCTACAAGTACAATTAGTAAAAATTCTGAAGGAAATGCTGTTTTTAAAGGCGAAGTTTCTTTAGAAAACAATGGTGGGTTTTCATTATTAAGGCATCGTTTTGATAAAATAGATATTTCCCAATTTAATAAAATTAAAATCCGTTTAAAAGGCGATGGGAAAAAATATCAATTCAGAATAAAACCATCCAGATTTAATCAATACTCGTATGTTAATTATATTCAAACCAATGGAGATTGGCAGACAATTGAAATTAATTTATCAGATTTTTCTCCTGTTTTTAGAGGTAGAAAATTAGACTTACCAAATTTTTCAGGAAATGAATTAGAAGAAATTGGTTTTTTAATAGGAAATAAAAAAAATGAATCATTTAAATTAATCATCGATTCTATTACTTTAGAATGAAAACAAGACCAGTAATACCTAATGCTTTAATACTTGATAAAACAAAGGATATTGAAAAGTTTCAGAATGAATCTCTGCGTCCAATCATTAAGTCTTTAAATGATTTAATAGTTGTTTATTTTCAGAATTATGCCAAATCAAAAAAAATAGAATTCATAAACCTAACAGAAGACCAAAAAAATAAGTTTATTGCAACCGCTTTTTTAAAAGACCAAAATTTAAAGAGCGAGGTTAAAGGGTTTGTAATTGGTCAGTTTTCTGTAGCAGAATTCAATTTTTATAAAATTTTTTCTAAAGAAATAAATAAAAGAATCTTAGGCATCGTAAAACAACGTATTTTAAAAGCATTTTAATTCCCATTTTCAGAAGTAGATTTATCACTTTATCTTTAGGAATTTAGCTGCAAAATTCTTTTTATTTAATTTAAACGTTTAAATATAAAAGTATGTTTAAATTTTAGTTAATTATTTGAAAAACAATTTAAAATACGATTAAAAACTATTGCTGTCCTTTTGTCATTTTTGTTACAAAATGTTTCTACTACTAGATTTAAAAAAAGATAAGTAATTGAAAATAAATAAATTAAAAATTTTATTTTGAATTGCTCTAATTAGCAAATCACCTTTTTTAGCTGATATATATCATTATAACTCTTACATTATTACTATAATTTTACTATATCAAAAAAAGAATAGTAGAATTATTTAGTTTGTTAAGCAATCCCATTACCAACTGCTTTTCAAATTATTATGTGTAAATATAAAGTAAAATGAGACGAGAAAATTCAAAATTAATTTGTGATGCGAATGAGGCAGTTGCTAGAATTGCTCACAAAACAAACGAAGTTTGTGCAATTTATCCAATTACTCCAGCATCACCTATGGGTGAGCATGTGGATGTATATAGTGCTAAAAATCAAAAAAATATTTGGGGCGATGTCCCTAGAATTGTAGAGATGCAAAGTGAAGGTGGTGCAGCAGGTGCTGTTCATGGTTCATTACAAGGAGGCGCTTTAACAACAACATTTACCGCTTCACAAGGATTGTTGTTGATGTTACCTAATATGTATAAAATGGCTGGAGAATTGTTACCTACAGTTATTCATGTAGCAGCAAGAACAATAGCAACACATGCATTATCAATTTTTGGAGACCATTCTGATGTTATGGCGGCAAGAGCAACAGGTTTTTCAATGTTGTTTGCAGGTTCTGTGCAAGAAGCTCATGATTTTGCATTAATTTCTCAGGTAGCTACCTTAAAAAGTAGAGTTCCATTTTTAAATATATTTGATGGATTTAGAACTTCACATGAAATATCTAAAATTGACGCTATTCCTGATGAAGTTATTAAAGCGATGATGCCAGAAGATGAGGTGATGAAACTTAAAAAACGTTCTTTAGATTCTGACAACCCAGTAATAAGAGGTACTTCACAAAACCCAGACGTGTTTTTCCAAGCTCGTGAGGCTGCCAATAATTATTATCAAAATGTACCTGAAATTGTACAAAACACAATGGATGAATTCTATAAACAAACAGGTAGAAAATATAGTTTGTTTTATTATATAGGTCATCCTGAAGCTGAAAAAGTAATTGTAATTATGGGATCAGGTGAAGGAGCTGTTAGAGAAACTATAGAAACTTTAGCTGAGCAAGGAGAAAAAGTAGGTGCTTTATTTGTGCGTTTATTCCGTCCATTCTCCATTCATCATTTCTTAGAGCAACTACCAAAAACTGTTAAAAAAGTAGCGGTTTTAGACAGAACTAAAGAGCCAGGAAGTATAGGTGAACCTTTATATTTAGATGTGGTAAGTGCGTATGTTGAGATGGGAGACTATATGCCAACCATAATTGGAGGACGTTACGGACTTTCATCAAAAGAGTTTACACCTGCTATGGTTAAAGGTATTTTAGATGAGTTGGATAATAATTCTCCAAAAAATCACTTTACTATCGGTATCAATGATGATGTTAGTAATACTAGTTTAGCTTATAATTCTGAATTTAAAACAAAAAAATCAACATTTAACTGTATGTTTTATGGTTTAGGTTCTGATGGTACTGTTGGAGCTAATAAAAATTCAATTAAAATTATTGGAGAAACCACCGATAATTATGTACAAGGATATTTTGTATATGACTCTAAAAAAGCAGGTGCACAAACGGTTTCTCATTTACGTTTTGGACCTGAACCAATTTATTCTTCTTACTTAATTAACAAAGCTAATTTTATAGCTTGTCATCAATTTAACTTTATTTTTAAATACGATGTTTTAGAACATATTAAAGAAGGAGGTACATTTTTATTAAATACCCCATTTTCAAAATATAAAGTTTGGACAGAGCTTCCAAGCATAGTTCAAAAAAGAATTATTGAAAATAATATTGATTTTTATGTAGTTGACGCAACTAAAGTAGCTCAAGAAGTAAATTTAGGAAAACGTACAAATACCATATTACAAACGTGTTTCTTTGCAATTTCAGGAGTATTACCAAAAGACGAAGCAATTAAAAAAATTAAAGATGCTATAGTAAAATCCTACTCTCACAAAGGCGACAATATTGTTGAAATGAACTTTAATGCAGTTGATAAATCTTTAGAAAATCTTCAAAAAGTTGAATATCCAAGACATACCACTAATCATGATGGCTTAAAACCAATGATGACAGAAAATGCAGATGACTTTGTAAAAGAAATTTTAGGAACTATTTTAGCAGGTAAAGGAGATTCATTACCAGTAAGTGCTTTTTCAATTGATGGTACGTTCCCAACTGGAACTACACAATACGAGAAACGTGGCATTGCAGATTTTGTTCCTGTTTGGGATGATGCTGATTTATGTACACAATGTAACAAATGTGTTAGTATTTGTCCTCATGCAGCTATTAGAGCAAAAGTTGTTTCTAACGATTTATTAATTGATGCCCCAGAAACATTAAAAAGTGTACCAGCTAAAGGAAGACCATTTACTAGCGAAACAGAAAGTTATATCTTACAAGTTTCACCTCAAGACTGTACAGGTTGTGATTTATGTGTTGCTGTTTGTCCAGCTGAAAGTAAAGAAGTACCTAATACTTTTGCAATTAACCTAACTGATGTGCGTAAAGTAGAAGAGGTGGAAAATGCAAATTGGAATTACTTTATTAATTTACCAGATTATGACAGAACAGAGCTAAAAACTTCTACTTTAAAAGGTTCTCAATTCTTAGAACCATTATTCGAATTTTCTGGTGCTTGTTCTGGATGTGGTGAAACACCTTACATTAAACTAGTTACACAATTATATGGCGATAGTATAACTATTGCAAATGCAACTGGTTGTTCTTCTATTTATGGTGGTAATTTACCAACAACACCTTATAAAACAAATAAAGATGGTAGAGGACCAGCTTGGGCAAACTCTTTATTTGAAGACAATGCAGAATTTGGTTTAGGTATTCGTTTAGCTTTGACTAAAAAACAAGAAATAGTTGTTGATTTATTAAAATCTTTAGAAAGTAAAATTGGTAGCACTTTGGTGAATGATATTATTACAAACCCAGAAGATACTGAAGCTCTAAAAGCTAAAAAAATAAATCAAATAGATGAACTAAATGAAATACTAGACACTATTGATAGTTATGAAGCTAAAAAACTAAGAAACCTCTCTGAATACTTGCGTAAAAAAGGTGTTTGGATATTTGGTGGAGATGGTTGGGCTTATGACATCGGTTTCGGTGGATTAGATCACGTTCTAGCTTCTGGTGAAGATGTTAATATTTTAGTGATGGATACCGAGGTATATTCTAATACTGGAGGACAAGCTTCTAAAGCTACTCCATTAGGTGCAAGTGCTAAGTTTGCAATGAATGGAAAACTAAGCAATAAGAAAAGTTTAGCATTACAAGCAGTATCTTATGGAAATGTGTATGTAGCTCAAATAGCAATTGGTGCTAAAGACAATCAAACTTTAAAGGCAATTGAAGAAGCAGCAGCTTATCCAGGACCGTCTATTATTATTGCTTATTCTCATTGTGGGGAACACGGATATGATTTAAAAGACGGTGCAAAACATCAGGAAAAAGCAGTTGAAACAGGTTATTGGCCATTATTTAGATTCAATCCTTTAGCAGAAAAAGGAAAGAAATTTAAATTAGACTCCAAAGCTCCTTCAGCTCCATTAGAAGAGTTTATGTATGAAGAAGCTAGATTTACCAGAGTTGTAAAAGACAATGCAGATTTAGCAAAAGAGTTACTTAATCAAGCTCAAGAGCAAGTTGATGTTCAATGGGAAAGATTAGAGCTTTACAAAAATTTATAATAACTATTTTAAAAAGTGCTGGGTTAAAAACACCTAGCACTTTTTTTATCACTCTTTAAAAACTATTGATATGAAATCACGATCAGAAGCTTTTTTTAAAGAAGCATCAAAAAAATTAGAACTAGCAAAAGAAGAATTGTTTAAACCGTCTGAAGATATTGTTAGTTACTCCATTTGCAAAAACTCTCAATTCGCAATTGAAAACTATTTAAAAGGTTTTTTGACAATGAATGATGTAAAAATTGAGAAAAATGAAACTATTGCTACATTATATGGCAAATGTATTGCGGTAGATAAAAATTTTAAATCAATAGAAATGAGTGCTATTGGTTGTAAAAACCATCAAATAGACTCTCGTTATTGTTCTGAAATTAATTCAGTAAGTGCTTGTTACGATACTGCAGATATTATTGATACCTATTTAAAAAAGAATAAAATACTGTAAATACAAATTTTAATTTCAAAAATAAAAACTTACTGTACATTTGTAAAAAATAGTTTAAAATGAATTATATTTTATTTGATGGTACAGTTCATAAATCTTTATTGCCTTTAACCTACACAAGACCGGTAGCGGAACTAAGAATAGGAATTCTTACCATTCGTGAAAAATGGGAAAAGTATTTAGGGTTTACAACTACAACAATTACAGAAGAGTATTTGGAAGAAAAATTTCCTATGGTAGAAATGGAGCATAATATAATGATAAATGCTTCTTTTTTACCCAATAAAACTTTGGTTGAATTAATTAAAAATTTAAAGGAAAACGAGGCTATTTTTAAAAATGATGAAGTAATAGCCTTTTTTACTTCAGATACACAAGAAGAAGTTAATTTTGATACTTACAAGCAAATTGAATTTGACTTCGAAATCATTCAAATTAAAAATACTTGTGATTTATTTACCTACAATAGCATTGCGTTAAAAAATGATTTTGAACTAATCACTGAAGGAAGAGTATCTCAACCAATACCTGAAGGTGTTCAATACCTTAATAAAGAAAATATTTTTATAGAAGAAGGAGCAGAAGTTTTATTGTCTACTGTTTTAAATGCTAGTAAAGGACCAATTTATATTGGTAAAAATACACTGGTAATGGAGGGTAGTTTAATAAGAGGACCTTTTGCTATGGGAGAGCATTCTGTTTTAAAAATGGGGACTAAAGTTTATGGAGCAACTACACTTGGACCAAAATGTAAAATAGGAGGGGAAGTTAATAATTCAATATTATTTGGATATTCAAGTAAAGGTCATGAAGGATATTTAGGAAATTCTGTAATTGGTGAATGGTGTAATTTAGGAGCAGATACCAATAATTCAAATTTAAAAAATAACTATTCTGAAGTTAGGTTATGGAATTATAAAACTGAAAATTTTGCTAAAACAGGATTGCAATTTTGTGGTTTAATTATGGGAGATCATTCAAAATGCGCTATAAATACCATGTTTAATACAGGTACAGTAATTGGAGTTAGTACTAATATTTATGGAAGTAATTTTCCAAGAAATTTTATTCCATCTTTTAGTTGGGGAGGAGCGGCAGGATTTACGGTGTACCATATAAACAAAGCAAAAGAAACGGCCAATCTTGTAATGCAACGTAAAAATGAAGAATTTGATACTGTTGAACAGCGTATTTTAGAACAGGTGTTTGAACTCTCAAAAAAATACAGAAACTTTTAAATAAAAAAAGCTCATTGATTTCAATGAGCTTTTTTCTTAGCTTTTAAGTTTTTCTTTTTTAAACTTATCAAATTTAGATTCTGTATTTTTAGGCCAATTGTTATTACTTGTATCTACATCAGCAGTTTGTTCATCAGGGTCAATAGTAATTTTGGTAATGGCTTTACTAGATGGAAATACTTTGGTAACTTCCTTATCATTTAGTCTCCAAATTTGAGCAGGATATTGTTTGCGTTCTTTGGTTCCATCTTCATATTCAAACTCTACAATAATTGGCATTACTAAATCACCTGGTTTTTCAAATTTTAATTCGTAAAAGTATTTAGGAGCCTTTAATGTGGCTTTTTCTTCAGTAGAAAAATTGTTTTCAATATAGTCGTTAAGTACACTATAATCTTCCGCTTTTTTTCCTTTTAATTCTTCTGAAAATTCTTCACTATCTTCAGAAACTAAATACAAAGCAGGTGGCAATTGGTCAACAGTTATACCGTATCTTTTTGCAAGGTTTTCAGCTTGTTTGGTAGGTTTATCAGTGATATGATATTTTTTAACTTCTTTAATTCCTATATCATTAGCACCAGTAGTATAAAACCAGCCTCTCCAGAACCAATCTAAATCCATAGCAGAAGCATCTTCCATAGATCTAAAGAAATCTGCAGGAGTTGGGTGTTTAAACTTCCATCTGTTGGCATAGGTTTTAAAAGCATGGTCAAATAATTCTGGTCCCATAATAGTATTTCTTAAAATCCATAAGCCTGTTGCAGGTTTAGCATAAGCATTGGCTCCAAAATTATGTACATGATCTCCTTGTGTCATTATTGGGGCTAATTTAGACTGGTCGCCTTTCATATATGGGACAATATTTTTAGGTAAGCCCCTACTAAGCGGATATTCTTTTTCATAATCAATTTGAGCCAACATTTGAACAAAAGAGTTTAAACCTTCATCCATCCAAGTCCATTGACGTTCGTCGGAATTTACTATCATTGGAAAAAAATTATGTCCAACTTCATGAATTGTAACACTAATCATTCTGTATTTGGTTCTGTCGCTATAAGTCCCATCGGGATTAGGTCTTCCTGGGTTAAAGCAAATTTGAGGATATTCCATTCCCATTTGTCCGTCAACAGAAATGGCTTTGTGATAAGGATAATCAAAAGTATGTCTAGAATAGGTTATTAGTGTCTGCGCAACGGCTCTTGTTGAATGATCTCCGTATAATGGATTGGCTTCTTTTGAATAATAAGAATATGCCATAACAGTTCTACCATTGATATCAACAGCCATAGCATCCCAAATAAATTTTCTTGAAGAAGCAAAAGCATAATCTCTTACATTTTTAGCAACAAACTTCCAAGTTTTTGTTTTGTTAGATTTGTTTTGTTCTGCTTCAATAGCTTCTTCTTGAGATACGATAAGAACTGGATTATCAAATGTTTTTCTAGCTTTAGCTAACCTTTTTTGTTGCGTGTTAGTGAGTACTTCTTTTTCGTTTTGAAGTACACCAGTAGCGCCTAAAATATGATCTGCAGGAGTAGTAATATTAACTTCAAAATCTCCAAATTCTAAAGCGAATTCACTTCTTCCCCAAAATTGAAGATTTTGCCAACCAGAGACATTATTATAAACGGCTAATCTTGGATAAAATTGAGCAATTACATAGCTGTTATTTCCATCTTTAGGAAAGTGTTCAAACCCTGAACGTCCACCTTGTTCAATGTGATTATTGATGTTGTACCACCATTTTATTTTAAAAGAATGTTTTTTTCCAGGGGCTAATGGAGTATCTAAGTTAAGACGCATCATTGTAAAATTAATAAGATATGAGGCATCACTGTTATCCATATTTTTGACATATTCAATTTTAAAACCTCCATCAAAGGGAGCTTCTAAATATTTCTTTGAAAATTGAGATGGAGTATATAAAACACTGCTTCGCTCTTGTTGGATATCTGGTGTTTGAGAGTCTGATGCTCTCATATTTTGATCCAATTGAATCCATAAATATTCTAAAGCATCTTTTGAATTGTTATGATAGGTTATGATTTCTTCACCATATATTCTTTGGTTTTCATCATCTAAAATGATGTCCATTTTATAATCAACTTGCTGTTGTGTATACTCGTATCCTGGAGCTCCAGATGCTGTATGTTCATTATTTGGTGTGGGTAACTCTTGGTGTAGTTGCCTAAATTTACTTGTATTATAGTGCCCTTGTTGTTTTTTGGTTTCTTGTGAAATTGTTGAAGTTATAGTAAATATTAGTATTAAAAGTGAGGTTAGTAGTTTTTTCATTTTTGATTAGTTTTATAGAAGTAGTGATATTTACTTACAAAGTAAAGGCTGTATTAAAGTTAATTCTAATACAGCCTTTATGGTTAACTTTTAATTTGACTTTTTTTGAACTGTTCAAATTTAGATTCTGTATTTTTAGGCCAACTGTTATTACTTGTATCTATATCAGCAGTTTGTTCATCAGGATCAATAGTAATTTTGGTAATGGCTTTACTAGATGGAAATACTTTGGTAACCTCCTTATCATTTAGTCTCCAAATTTGAGCAGGATATTGTTTGCGTTCTTTGGTTCCATCTTCATATTCAAACTCTACAATAATTGGCATTACTAAATCACCTGGTTTTTCAAATTTTAATTCGTAAAAGTATTTAGGAGCCTTTAATGTGGCTTTTTCTTCAGTAGAAAAATTGTTTTCAATATAGTCGTTAAGTACACTATAATCTTCCGCTTTTTTTCCTTTTAATTCTTCTGAAAATTCTTCACTATCTTCAGAAATTAAATACAAAGCAGGTGGCAATTGGTCAACAGTTATACCGTATCTTTTTGCAAGGTTTTCAGCTTGTTTGGTAGGTTTATCAGTGATATGATATTTTTTAACTTCTTTAATTCCTATATCATTAGCACCAGTAGTATAAAACCAGCCTCTCCAGAACCAATCTAAATCCATAGCAGAAGCATCTTCCATAGATCTAAAGAAATCTGCAGGAGTAGGGTGTTTAAACTTCCATCTGTTGGCATAGGTTTTAAAAGCATGGTCAAATAATTCTGGTCCCATAATAGTATTTCTTAAAATAAATAAACCAGCCGCGGGTTTGGCATAGGCATTAGCTCCAAAATTGAACACATTATCTCCTTGTGACATAATAGGCGATAGTCTACTTTGATCTCCAGACATATAACGTGTAATATCTTTTGCCTTTTTATCCATTGGGAATAATTCTGGATCGTAGTTGTATTCAGCCAAAATTTCTACAAATGAATTAATTCCTTCATCCATCCAAGTCCATTGACGTTCATCGGAGTTTACAATCATAGGGAAATAATTATGTCCAACTTCATGAGTAATTACACCAATCATTCCTTTTTTAGTTCTGTCAGAATATTTACCATCTTCATTAGGTCTTCCTCCATTCCAACAAATCATAGGGTATTCCATTCCTTGACGTTGTGCATTAATTGAAGTAGCATGTGGGTATGGATAATCAAAAGTGTGTTTCGAATATACTTCTAAAGTATTTGCAACTGCTCTAGTTGAATGTTCTTCCCATAGGGGATTTCCTTCATTTGGATATAAAGAATATGCCATAACCTTTTGATTTCCTAATTGAACAGCCATAGCATCCCAAATAAATTTACGCGATGAAGCAAAAGCAAAATCACGCACATTTTCAGCATAAATTTTCCAAGTTTTTGTTTGTTTAGATTTTCCTTTTTCGGCTTTTTTGGCTTCCTCAGGTGTTACAATAAATATTGGGTTATTATAGGTATTTTGTGCTGTTTGGTATCTTTTATATTGCTCTTTGGTAAATACTTCTTTAGGGTTTTGAATTACTCCAGTAGCGTTTAAAATATGATCTTTTGGAGTTGTAATAGTAACGTCATAATTTCCAAACTCTAATGCAAATTCACTTCTTCCCCAAAACTGTAAATTTTGCCATCCTTCCACATTATTATAAACGGCTAAACGTGGAAAGAATTGAGCAATCACATATAAATTATTTCCATCAGGAAAAGCTTCATAACCAGAACGCCCTCTGTCAACCATATAATTGTTAATATTGTACCACCATTTTATATTAAAAACAAATGTTTCACCTGAAGCTAAAGGTTGAGGTAAATCCACTCGCATCATGGTTTTGTTAATCATATAATTAATATCATTCCCATTGGTATCTTTAATAAATTCAATATTAAACCCTCCTTGAAATGGTTTTCCCATAAACATTTTGGTAAATTTTGCAGGATTGTATAATACATCGGGACCACCACCACTTATATCTGGTGTTTCAGAATCTGGAGCTCTCATATTTTGATCTAGTTGAACCCATAAATAATCTAAAATATCTTTTGAATTATTATGATAAGTAATGGTTTCGTTCCCCAAAAGTTTATTATTTTCTTCATCTAAAACAATATTCATTTTATAATCAACCTGCTGTTGTGTATACTCGTAACCTGGTGCACCAGATGCTGTATGCTGCTTATTTGGAGTTGGTAATTCTTCATGAAGCTGTTTAAATTTACTAATGTTGTAGTGAGCTTGTTGTTTTTCTAACTCTTGTTCTGTTTCTTGACCAAAAAATGGGGTACAAACAAACATTGCAATACATGCAATTAGTCCTATTTTTTTCATTTAATTTGAATTAGTTATTAAATATCTAAAATAATTATTTTTAATAAGAATGATAATTGTTTGTTAAAACTTTAACAAACAATTATCATTTTTTTTATCTAAATAAAATGTTTTATGCTTTTTATATGCATATATTTTGATAATATTCTGTTGATCTTTAAAATCTTTTAATAAACAAGTATTGGTAACTTCAATAGTTTGTAATTTTTCGATGTTTGAAATTTCTAAATAAAACCGAACAACATCGTCATCATATTCTTTGCCAATAAAAGTGTACTTTTCTAGTTTATTATTAATGTTAATATTTAAATGATTGTTTAAATATTCTTCAAAGTATTTATCCAGGTTTGGTAATTCATCTTTAGTAGCTATCTTAAAATTGGTATTGTGAGTTTTATTTAATGTGGTTTCTATGTCATCTATAAATAACCCAAGGGTAATTTGTACAGCTTTTTGATCTTCAACATAATCTATTTCGCATAAACTAACATAATATTTATGTAGAGTAAATGAAAAAAGCGGAATAATAAGAAAAAAAAGTAAATATTTTGAAAATTTCATTTTGAGTATTTTAATTGCGAATAAACAAAAACCTTTGCATAAAACAATAAGTTGGTTTTAAAATTTATGCTATTTTTTAAGCTGATGAAATAGTATACTTTGTTTTACCAGAAAGTTTTTGACAATAAATTCATCACTATCATATAATTCATTTAAACCCTTTCCTACACAAAAATCTAAGAATAAATGGATTTGATCTTTAGGGATTTTTAACCATTCTGTAAAAAAATCTGCACCATAAGAATTTTTAATAGTTTGTTGGAAATTACTTTTTAAAAATTCAATTTGTGCTAATTTTTGTTTTTCTTTTTTTCTTTTAATTCTACTTTTTTGGGTGAGATTTTTAAATATTGCTACAAAATTTATACCTGTTTTGATACTAATTGGATTGGTAAAATTTTCAGCATTTGGGGGTTTGGCAGCCGTGTTGTTATCGTTATTATAAATTGTGCCTAGAACTACAGAAGCCTTGCTCCAATCAATTTGAGGTATTTTTCTTAGCTCTATTTCATCCAATTCATTTAAATCAGATTCTAAATGCACAATTATTTTTTTTGAAGTTATATGTGTTGCTGTAATTTTTACAATTCTATTTTTATATACTATAGAAGAAAAAAGCAAAGAGTCACCAATTTTTACAGGTATTTTAAATACTCCTTTTGAATCACTGGAGGTACCAAGGTTTGTAGTTTTGTTGATGATATTTATATCTTGTAGAGGAATAGCGTCATATTTTACAACTCCTTTAATTTCAATACGGTTATTTTGTGAATAAACAGTTCTTAAAAATAAGAATGAAATACATATAAAAAAATATAGTCTAATGTTCAATTTTATGATAGGTTTTACTTTCATCTGTTAAAATTTTTATAACCTCCATTATTTTTTTGTCATAATATTTTTTTATAATATCTCTAGATTCACAGTAGCTTATAAAATGGTAAATTTTATCTTTAGGTATTTGTAAATCATTGGTAAAAAAATCAATTCCAAATTCTTTAATTATTTTATTGGGAAAACTTTTTTTTCGGGCTAAGCTTTTCTTTAATTTTTGTTCTGTTATATATTGAAAATCTGGGATGGAAGCTGATGCGCCAACACCTCCTAAATATAGTGGATTAGTAAAAGCTTCTGCGTTGGGAGGTTTTGAAAAATTAATGGAGTAATCTTCTTTTATTTTAAAAATATCACTTTTGTTAAAAATAAAATTATGTTTAGGAATGGTATCTTTTGGAGTGTTTTTAATATCTATATCTAAATTTCCAGATAAACCATGTAAAAAAACTTCGTCTAAAATATTTACAATGGGTTTTAGTTCTATTTTTAAAAAGTTTGATGCAATATGTTTTTTAGTAATCTTAATTTTAACAGTTTCGTATTGAATAGATGAAATTAATAAAATATTCCCAATGGTTACCTTAATTTTAAAACTTCCATTTAAGTCGCTAACAGCACCATATTTATTACTTAAATTTATGATATGAACATCGCTAATGGGTTTGTGAGAACTCGCAATTACTCCAGTAATGGTAGTTGATTTTTCTTGAGCACTCAATTTCATAGCAAGAAAAACGAAAACAAGTAAGTTAGTTGGTTTAAGTTTCATTAAAACAAAGTACGCTAATGAAATCTTAAATTAGTATTAATACTTTTGTAAACTTATGTTAAAACAATGAAATTTAGTACATTTGAAAAAGCTTATTTTTTATGAAAAAATTACTGATAGCAAGCACTTCAACAGTTCACGGAAAAGCATATTTGGAATACATGTTACCTGAATTATCGGAACATTTTAAAGGGATTAACGAAATTTTGTTTATTCCTTATGCAAGACCAAGCGGTATTACTTATGATGAATATACAGAAAAAGCTAAAATAGGCTTTGGAAAAATAAATATTCGAATTAAAGGAATTCATGTGTTCAAAAATAATTTTGAAGCAGTTAATAATGCTAAAGGAATTTTTGTTGGAGGTGGAAACACTTTTTTATTGGTAAAACAGTTGTATGAGCATAAATTAATTTCTGTAATAAAAAATGTGGTAGAAAACGGGGTACCTTATTTTGGAACTAGTGCAGGGAGCAATATTACGGGTTTAACAATGCAAAACACTAATGATATGCCTATTGTTTATCCACCAAGTTTTAACACCTTTGGATTTATTAATTTTAACATTAACCCACATTATTTGGATCCTGATACGAATTCAACGCATATGGGTGAAACCAGAGAAACTAGAATTAATGAATATCATACCTTAAATACAACCCCAGTTTTAGGATTAAGAGAGGGAAGTTGGTTACAAGTTAATGGTTCTAAAGTTGTTTTAAAAGGGAAATTACATGCGAGATTGTTTGAGCAAAATAAACCTGCTAAAGAATTACCACCTGAAACTGATTTAAGTTATTTAAAATAATTGTCTTTCTATTGTTGTAAAAAATCTTTAACGAGTAAACCATCAGGTGAATTTTTTACTTCATCAGAAAGAATTTGAAAACTTTCTTTTACTCTTAAAGTATCAATATCACTTGCTTTTATTTGATCTCGTAATACCATTGCAGCTATAAATGAGTTTTTATTATTTTCAATAAATTTGAAACTATAATTGGTAAATTCATTTTCAATTTTTTTCATATCATTTCCTATTGCTGTTAATTTTTCAGCATCATTTTCAAGTCGAGCTTTTTGAAAGTGTGGAAATAAGTAACTGATTTTTTTAAAAATATTTTTAGAAGCTTGTTTGTATTCGTTCAATTTTAGATTAAGTTCTGAGCCCGTTATTATCGGATCTTGAATTTCATTAGCATTTATAACAATTTTAAATGTCGAATTTTCAATAACTAAAACAACTACAGCTGCATTTTTGTTAAATGTTAATGCAAAACGTTCAGGGACATTAACTACGCCTTTAAATGTAAAATTATTTTTAAAAACTGCTGATGAGTCAATTTTATAAATTGAATTTTCAATTATTTTATTTAAATATATAGTGTCTGCATCAAAATTTTGAATTTCTCCTTGTAAAACAAAACCATTATTTTTAGAAGTAATGTTTTCTTTTGATTTAGAATTGTTTGAATTGCAGCTAAAAAATAAAAAACTGGCTAAGTATATCAGTAAATACTTTTTCATTGCAATATTATATTTGTTAATTAATAATTTACATAGTTAACAATCTCAAGTCCGTAACCTGTCATTCCTATACGCTTAGTAATAGAAGTAGCATTAGATAATACACGTAGTTTTGAAATTTCTAAATCATGTAAAATTTGAGCTCCAATACCAAAATCTTTATCATCTGGTTTAATTTGAGGGACTTTATTTTCAACTTCTTTTTGCGCTTCTCTTAATAATGATAGACGGTTTATCAAGTTAAAAGATTGATTTTCTTGACTAATAAATACCGCAGCACCTTTTCCTTCATCTTTCATCATTTTAAATATTTTAGAGAACTTATGGTCAGGTTTTGCAGTAAGAACTCTAAGAATATCATTATTAATTAAAGAAGAATTTACACGAACTAGAACAGGTTCATCTTCTTCCCATGAACCAGTTGTTAATGCAATATGTACTTGGTTGTTGGTAGTTTGTTTATAAGCTCTTAAACGGAATTCTCCAAATCTAGTTTGCATATTGAAATCTTCAATTTTATCAATTAAAGAATCATATTTCATCCTATAGGCAACTAAATCTTCAATAGAAATTATTTTTAAATCAAATTTCTTTGCAACTTTCATTAATTGAGGCAAACGAGCCATAGTACCATCTTCATTTAAGATTTCAACTAGTATTCCAGCCGGTTTAAAGCCTGCTAGCCTAGCTAAATCTATAGATGCTTCAGTATGTCCTGTTCTTCTTAAAACCCCTCCTTCTTTGGCTCTTAGTGGAAAAATGTGCCCAGGTCTTCCAAAGTCTTCAGGTGTTGTTTTTTTAGAAGTAAGAGCTTTGATGGTTTTAGCTCTGTCATGTACTGAAATTCCAGTTGTACAACCATCTCCTATTAGATCAATAGAGACTGTAAATTGAGTGTTATGTAAAACGGTATTTTTATTAACCATTAAAGGTAAATCCAATTCATCACAACGTTTTTCTGTTAAAGGAGCACAAATTAAACCTCTTCCATGTTGCGCCATAAAATTAATCATTTCAGGTGTTACACATTCTGCTGCTGCAATAAAATCGCCTTCATTTTCTCTATCTTCATCATCTACAACAATAATCATTTTGCCGTTTTTGATGTCCTCAATTGCTTCTTGAATTGAATTTAACTTTATTTTGTTGGTTGAAGTTTCCATGTATTAATCGGTTGTTTTTTTTGTAAATTTTTTAAAGAATTTAAGAATATTTTCAAATACAGCATCTATGTTAAAAATTCCCATACCTTTTGCTGCTCTTTTGGTAAGTAATATACCAAAAGGCAATAATATTAATGTTGAAAGCCAGCTACCTAATGTTGCAGAAATAGCACTTTCTTCTGCTAAATTTTTTCCTAATTGTGATATGAAAAAGTAAATCACAAAAATAGTGATAGCCATAATCATTGGTAATCCAAAGCCTCCTTTTCTAATGATTGAACCTAAAGGAGCGCCTATAAAAAATAAGACCAAACATGCTAAAGCAAACGATATTCTATAGCTAAATTCATAATCGTATAAATTGAGGATTTTTCTTCGGTCTTTAAAGTTTTTTTTCTGAGATGTGTTTCTATCCAAAGAACGTTTCAATGTTTGAAGTGAAGTTTCTAAAACAATGCTTTTATTTTTTAAATCAAAATTATCTAAAATGATTGGTTTTAAGTTTTTATTAATCAAAGAATCAGGGTGTTGGTATAACTCATCAGCATTAATGATGGAAAAAAAGTTTTTTGCTTGTGTATTAATGTATTCATCATATGCTATTTTTTTTTCTTTGGAAATAGAATCTAGCTGTTTAACACTAAGCATTCCGTGATGTTCTTTAACTTTTTCGTCATCCAAATTATCATCATCATTAAAAGAAGAAATATCAATGTTTATAGTGTAGGTTTTAAATGAAGCATTTGAAGCGGGCATTTTAGCTCTTTCCTTAGTGCGCATTACTTTTTTAATATGATCTTCATAATAATACCCATTTTCTAGGGTAAGTGTCATGTATTTACTACCTTCTTCAGTTGATATAGTTCCTTTTTCAGCTGTAATGGTTTTTATTTTACCTTTTCCAGCACTTAAATCAGCTATTTGAACATTTTTCAATAAGTTTTCTTCTTCGCCATATTTTTCATCAAACTTGATACTAAAATTAGGAATTTCGGTATTAAAAGCTCCAGGAACCAACGCTAAAGCTGGCTTTTTCTTCTTCATGTTTAAGTATAAATTCTTTTGCTTTAAGGTAGCCCAAGGGTAAATATTATTTAGAAAAACAAAGTTTAAAGCACTTAAAAATAATGTTAAAAATATTAGGGGTCTAATAACTCTACTTAATGAAATACCTGCTGATTTCATAGCAGCAAATTCATAATTTTCAGATAAATTACCCAAAGCCATGATTGACGATAATAAAATACCTATAGGTAGAGCAGTTGGAGTTAAAATAAGTGCTAAATATCCCAAAAATTTGAGTATAAAAAAGATATCAATTCCTTTACCAGCAATTTCATCAAATGCTAACCACAAGGCTTGCATAACCAAAACAAAAAGAACCACCAAAAATGTGGCTAAAAAAGGTTCTAAAAAACTTTTTAAAATATATTTATCAAATAATTTCAACTCAATTAATTTGGTTCAGAGATGGTATAATGTTTTTGATCTCTGTATTTCGCTTTGTCAAAGATAAAAAGCTTTTCTGAAATAGTTTGATTTGTTTTAAAAGTTCTTACTTCAAGTGTAGTGATTGTGTTATTTTCTCCAGTTTCGATAATATTGTAAATATGTTTGGTTTTAATGTCTATACCAACCATAACATTCTTAATTTCAGAGTTAGTATCAATTGGAGTTAATTTTACATATTGAATTTTTACACCTTTTAGGGTCTTTAAATCACTCATTTCATAAGTATATCCATTTTTATAAAATGAAAACATTTTTGAAGGTGTTAAGGTTTTTTCTCCGTTTTTTAAAGGCTTTTGTATGATAACTTCTTCATCTTCATGGATGATTAAATATACTTTTTGTCCATCAAAAATTTGTTCAGTTCCCATGTAATTTAAATTGTATAAATCGCCTTTTAAAGTAACATTTCCTCTGGTTTCTTGATGTACATCAGCATCAGAATTATCAAATTTGTGATCAAATTCTATATAAATACTTTTGTAAGCTTCTACTTTTTGAGCAACTTCATCTAATAATTTTTTTGCTTTTTCAGAATTTTGACTCACTGCTGTAAAACTAATTACAAAACTTACTATTATTAAAACTATTTTTTTCATTCTATCCTATAATTCTTTAAACTGTTATTTAGGTTCATTATCTAATAATTGGTTTAATGCCATTTCATCTGGTATTAAAACCTGTCTTGCTTTACTTCCTTCAAAAGGACCAACAATTCCGGCAGCTTCTAACTGGTCAATTAACCTGCCTGCTCTGTTGTATCCTAATTTTAGTTTTCGTTGTAATAATGAAGCAGATCCTTGTTGTGCATGCACTATTACCAAAGCTGCATCTCTAAATAATGCATCTCTTTCGCTGATATCTATATCAAGACTTGTGCCAATTTCTTCACCACTATATTCTGGTAACATATAGGCATCTGGATAGGCTCTTTGTGAACCAATAAAATCGGTTATTTTTTCAACTTCAGGAGTATCAACAAATGCGCATTGCAATCTAATTAAATCGTTACCAGCCGAAAATAACATATCTCCTTTACCAATAAGTTGATCAGCCCCTGGACCATCTAAAATGGTTCTAGAATCTATTTTGGAAGTTACTCTAAAAGCTGCTCTAGCTGGGAAATTTGCTTTAATAATACCAGTTATCACATTTACCGAAGGTCTTTGTGTAGCAACTATTAAATGAATTCCAATAGCACGAGCTAATTGTGCTAAACGTGCAATTGGTGTTTCAACTTCTTTACCAGCTGTCATTATTAAATCAGCAAATTCATCAATAACTAAAACAATATATGGTAAAAACTTATGACCATTTTCTGGATTTAATTTACGAGCTTTAAATTTTGCATTGTATTCTTTAATGTTACGCACCATAGCAGATTTTAACAAATCGTAACGTGCATCCATTTCAATACATAATGAATTTAAAGTGTTAATAACCTTTGTAGTGTCTGTAATAATGGCTTCATCTGTATCAGGTAATTTGGCCAAATAATGTCGCTCAATATGATTGAATAATGTTAACTCAACCTTTTTAGGATCTACCAATACAAATTTTACTTCGGCAGGATGCTTTTTGTATAAAAGTGAGGTTAATACAGCGTTTAATCCAACCGATTTTCCTTGACCTGTAGCACCAGCCATAAGTAGGTGAGGCATTTTGGCTAAGTCAATTACAAAAGTTTCATTAGAAATTGTTTTTCCCAAGGCAATAGGTAATTCCATTTCAGAGTTTTGAAATTTTGTAGAGGAAATTACTGATTTCATAGAAACCATAGTTGGTTTTTTATTGGGAACCTCAATTCCAATAGTTCCTTTACCAGGTATTGGAGCAATAATTCTAATTCCCATAGCTGAAAGTGATAGGGCTATGTCATCTTCTAAATTTTTAATTTTAGATATTCGTATACCAGCTTCTGGAACAATTTCGTATAAAGTTACGGTTGGTCCTACAGTAGCTTTTATTCTATCAATACCTATATTGTAATTATTTAAGGTTTCAACAATTCTATTTTTATTAGCCTCTAACTCTTCTTGATCTACAGAGATACTTTCATTATAGTCTCTCAATAAATTTAAAGTTGGGTATTTATAATTTCCAAGTTCTAGTGTTGGGTCAAATTCACCATAATCTTTTACTAATTTATCAGATAAATTTTCAGTAACATGATTTTCTTCTAAAATAGTGTCAACATCAATTTCAATAGCTTCTTTTGTTTCTTCTGTTTTGTTTTTTTGCTGAATATCTAATTCATTTTTAAGTGAATCATTATTTTTTGTTAATCTTATTTCTGGTTTATCTAAAGAAAGCTCTAAGGAAGAAGTAACGTCATTTTTATCTATTGAATTTAAAGTTGTTTCTTCTTTGATTTCAAAATTTTCAATGTCAAAATTTTTGATTTCTTTTTTCGAAGGAAAACTACTTTTTACCTTTTCAGGAGTTAATTTAAAACGGATAACTAAATATGAAATCAGTAGAAATAAAAGAACTAGTATTAATCCGGTTTTTCCTAAAAATTGTTGTAAATAAATATTTAATTCATACCCAATAACTCCTGGAAATAAGGAGTTTTTATGTGCTAAAAACCCAAAAGAAATTGAAAACCAAAGTATTCCTAAAATACCCCAACCCCAAGCATTTTTTATTTTTTTGAAAGTTCCTTTTAAGAAAAAATGAAGTCCAGATAAAAATAATAATATTGGTAAGTAAGTGGCTGCCACTCCAAAACCTTTATAAATAAAGAAGTGACTTAAAGTTGCACCAATTTTACCTAATAAATTTTTTACAGTTATCTGTTTATCAGCAAAATTTGAGAGTTGACTTTGATCTTGTTGCCAATTAAAAAAATAGGAGATAAATGAGAAAAATAAAAAAATAGAAAATACCATTACAAACAAACCCAAAATGGTTTGAGTTTGCCTATTTCCAAAAAAAGATTTTAATTTTTGGAAACGTGGCTTTTTTGAAGTTTTTGTACTAGTTTTCTTTTTTGCCATTTAATTAATTATGTCACAAAAATATAAAATTAAAGTGATTGCAGTTAAAATCCTAAATAAATTTGGGAATGTAAATGATTAAACCAATTATTACGGCAAATATTGCAGCAAAAAAAGCAGCACCAGCAGAAATGTCTTTAATATGTCCGATTTTTTTATGATATTCAGGATGAATAAAATCTGAAATTTTTTCAATGGCTGTGTTTAAAGATTCTGCTACCAAAATAAGTCCAATTGCAAATATTTGGAACATCCATTCGGTAGCAGAAATATTCATTATAAAGCCAACAATGGTAATTAAAATACCAATTATAACTTGTGCTATTATACTTTTTTCAGAAGTAATTAAAATCCAAAATCCTTTGGCTGCGTATTTTACAGCTTTGATTCTATTTAAAAAAAAATTACTTTCTGAGTCCATGCTATTAAAGTGCTTTTAAAGCAGCTTCATAGTTAGGTTCATCAACAATTTCAGGAACTTGCTCTGTATAAGTAACAATACCTTCTTCGTCTAAAATTACTACAGCTCTAGAATGTAAATTAGCAAGCGGACCATCTTCAATAGTTAATCCATAAGATTTTCCAAATTTTCCTTTAGCAAAATCTGATAGTGTAATTACATTTTCTAGCCCTTCAGCACCACAAAAGCGAGCTTGAGCAAATGGTAAATCTCTTGAAATACAAAGTACTTTGGTATTTTCAAGTTTACTAGCTTCTTCATTAAATTTTCTAACGGAAGCTGCGCAAGTACCTGTATCTAAACTAGGGAAAATGTTTAAAATTACTTTAGAACCTTTAAAATCTTTCAATTTTGTTTTAGATAAATCAGATTTGATTAGCGAGAATTTTGGAGCTTTTTTACCAATTTTAGGTAACTTTCCAATGGTTTTAATAGGATTTCCTTTTAATGTTATTTTAGCCATAAGTATGTTTTTTAATTTTAAATATCAAAGTTAGTTTAAAAACCAAAAACTCCCGAATAAAATCGAGAGTTTTTAAATTTTATTTGAGATAATTAGTTTTTAGACAAATAATCAGCAATACCTTCATGGGTAGCTTTAAGTCCTTCTTTTTCTGAATTCCAGTTTGCTGGACAGGCTTCTCCATGTTCTTCAGTAAATTGTAACGCATCAACCATTCTAATGGCTTCGTCTACATTTCTTCCTAATGGTAAATCGTTTACAATTTGGTGACGAACAATTCCAGTTTTATCAATTAAAAATAAACCTCGGTAAGCAATTAATTCTCCATCAGCTTGTAATTGATCATTATCATCATAGTAATAATCACCAGCTAAAACGTCGTAGTTTTTGGAAATAGTTTTATTAGTGTCAGCAACTAATGGATAAGTAACTCCTTGAATTCCTCCTTGGTCTTTAGGCATTTGTAACCATCCCCAATGAGATTGTTCAGTATCAGTTGATACAGCTACAACTTGTACATTTCTTTTTTCAAATTCTGCTAATTTTGCTTGAAAAGCGAATAATTCAGTTGGACATACGAAAGTAAAATCTTTTGGGTAAAAGAATAGTATAACATATTTTTTACCTTCAAATTGTTTTAATGAATAATTTTCAACAAATTCTCCGCCGTTTACTACAGCTTGAGCATTAAATTTAGGAGCCTTTTTTCCTACTAATACAGCCATTTTTTATCGTTTTTATATGGTTATTTATTTTCTTTTGCAAAGGTACAAATTTTAATAGTGTTATAAAATGAGTTTTCATTTATTGTAGTATCGATTTTGTAAGATTAGGTAATTTAAATCTTGTATCTTCGCATCTTGAAAAACAATCAAATTGAATCTTAAAAATTACACTTCAGAGTTTAAAAACAACATTAAATTAGCTACTCCAATTATGATGGGCTCTTTAGGGCATTTATTAGTTGGTTTAATTGATGATATAATGGTTGGTAGGCTAGGAGCAGTAGAGTTGGCGGCAACTTCATTAGGAAATAGTATATTTTTTATTACTCTTTCAATAGGGTTGGGTTTTTCATTTGCAATAACACCATTAATAGCTGAATCGGATGGTGAAGGAAACAAAGAAAAAGGACGAAGTATTTTTCAACATGGTATTATTTTAACATCAATAATTGGATTAGTAATGTTTGTTGGATTGTTATTTCTAAAACCAATCTTGTATCATTTAGATCAGCCAGAAGAAGTGGTTGTTTTGGCAATTCCGTATTATGAAATTGTTGCCTTTTCGATGATTCCTTTAATGGTTTTTCAAGGGTTTAAGCAGTTTGCTGATGGTTTGTCTCAAACTAAATATGCCATGTGGGCTACTATTTTAACAAATATTGTGAATGTTGTTTTGAACTTTACTTTAATTTATGGTTTTTGGATTTTTCCTCGTTTAGAGCTGGTTGGAGCAGCTTTAGGAACTTTAATTTCAAGAACTGTAATGGTATTTTTCATTTATATAGTATTAGCTAAGAAAGATAAATTTGCCATTTATTTAAAAAGGTTAAAATTTGAAGAATTAAAAAAAGAACGTTTTTTAAGAATTATAAAATTAGGTTTTCCAACGGCTTTACAAATGCTTTTTGAAGTGGGTTTGTTTACAGCATCAGTATTATTAGCAGGAACATTAGGAGCTTTTCCACAGGCAGCAAATCAAATAGCCTTAAAGCTATCATCTTCAACATTTATGGTGGCAGTTGGAGTAGGTGTTGCGGCAACTATTAGAGTTGGAAACCAAAAAGGACTAAAAAATTATTTAGAGTTAAGGCGTATCGCTTTTTCAAACTTTTTAATGATATTTATCATCATGTTTACTTTTTCAATTGGATTTATAATTTTTAAAGATTTTTTACCTTTTATATTTACTGAAAATGTAGAAGTAATTGAAATAGCTTCAAGTTTATTAATTATAGCAGGGTTGTTTCAATTATCGGATGGTTTACAAGCTGTTATTTTAGGAGGCTTAAGAGGCTTACAAGATGTTAATGTACCTTCAGGAATTACATTTATAGCTTACTGGATTATAGGTTTTCCAATATGCTATTATTTGGGAACAATTGCTGGTTTTGGTACTTTTGGAATATGGATTGGACTTTTAGTAGCGCTAACTTCATCAGCTTTAATGCTTTTTTTCAGATTCAATTATTTAACTAATAAATTAATACAAGACAAAAATGAACTTACCTAAATTTTTAATGGGAGATAATACCGATTTTAATGAAGATATTTTTGTTATTCATACTGAATTTCCAAGGTTTATCATCAATTTAGTTGATGATGAAATTGAATGGTTTGAAGACTTTCAAGGAGCTGATCAAGAAGAATTAGAAAATGAGGTTGCTTCTTTAATTGAGCAAGCGAGTGCTTTTTATGATAGAGAAATGGAGCGTTACCAAAACGATTAATAAAGTTCTTATTTTTTAGCAGCTTCTACTAATTCTAATTTATTTAGTGTAGTTTTTGTTGTAAAAACTCCATAATTTATAAAAGCACTATTTTTTTCAATTTTATCAATAATACCACATGCATTGCTGTCTATAATGCGTACTTTGTCATTAATTTTAAAGATATAATTTGCTTTTTGTTTCGCAATTTTTTTGGTTTCTTTTTCTTTTATTTCACGTACCTTTTTTACTTCTACAAAAACTTCTTTCTCAATAGTTTTTAATTTTTCTTCAACTTTTTTCTTCTCAACCTTAACTTGTTTCTTTTGAGCTTTTGTTTTAGGTTTTGGCGGATTCTTTTTTAAATACTTTGTTTTTTCAATAGCAATCCATTTATTAAACTCAGTAGTTAAGGCTTTTTTATTGTTGGTTTGAAAATAGGTATTTACTAATTCGTTAATTTTTCTTCCATAGTATAACATTTTTTGGTTGCTGTCATAAAGTTCTTGAAAACTCTCTAATTTTTCTTGAATTTTTTGCTGCTTTTCAGTTAAATGATCTGTTTGTTCTATGGCTTTAGATTTTTCTTTTTCTAAAGTTTCAGAAGTTTTTTGAAGCTTATTTCTTTCTTTTTGAAGTTTAGATATGGTTTTATCTAATCTAATTTTCTCAACTTCAACACGTTTTTTAGCTTTGTTAATTAAACTAAATGGAATGCCATTTTTTTGAGCAACTTCAAAAGTAAATGAACTTCCAGCCTGACCTATAAATAGCTTAAAAAGTGGTTGTAGTGTTTTTTCATCGAATTGCATATTGGCATTTACCACATTATCTAATTCGTTTGCCAAAACTTTTAGGTTTGCATAATGTGTAGTAATAATACCATAAGCGCCTTTAGCATAAAATTCTTCTAAAAATATTTCAGCTAAAGCTCCGCCAAGTTCTGGATCGCTTCCTGTACCAAACTCATCAATTAAAAATAAAGTACTATTATTGCAACTTCTTAAAAAGTTACGCATATTTTTTAAACGGTAACTGTAGGTACTTAATTGATTTTCAATAGATTGATTGTCTCCAATATCTGTTAGTACTTTGTCAAAAAAGTAAGTTGATGAGCGCTCATGTACTGGAATTAATAAGCCGCTTTGGAGCATTACTTGCAGTAAACCAATGGTTTTTAAAGTAATACTTTTACCACCAGCATTTGGTCCTGATATTACAATTATTTGTTGTTTTTGATTTAATTCAAGTGTTTGCGGAACAGTTTTAAGCTTTTGCTCGTTGTTTTTTAATAATAAAATTGGGTGATAAGCATCTCTTAAAAAAATCTTCTTTTCTGAAGTAATTTTGGGTAAACAAGCGCTTATTTTTTTTGCATACTTTGCTTTTGCTCCAATAACATCAAGGTTTGCTAAATAGGTTTGATAATCTACTAAATTAGTTGCATAAACTCTTATTTTATTAGTGAGTGCTTTTAAAATTCTTACAACTTCTTCGTGTTCATCAAATAATAAATTTTGTAATTCTCGTCTAAATTGTAAGGTTGCTTCTGGAGCAATAAATACAATACTACCCGTTTTAGAACTTCCTAACAAGCTTCCTTTAACTTTTCTTCTATGCATTGCTTGTACGGCCAATACTCGTTGATTTTCGATGACTGACTCTCTAATTTCATCTAGATAACCAGCATTGTTGTAGTAACTAAGAGCTTTGTTAAAACTAGCACCAATTTTAGACCTTACAGAATTAATATCGTTTCTAATTTGTTTTAAAAGTGGAGAGGCATTCTCATTTACTTCAGCAAATGGAGTGATTGTTTCTGTAATGTTTTCTGAAATGGATTTTTCAAGTAAAATTTCTTCTGTAAAATGAAAAAGATGAGGGTAAATATCTTTAAATTTTTTGAAAAACTTTTTTAATTCAAAAATGGTGTTAGCGGTATTTAATATTTTTAAAAACGAAGCGGGTTCGAGATAGCTGTTTTCAATATTTAGTAAATGAATTTCTTTTTGAATATCATCAAAATAATGACTAGGGATTCTATTGTCATTTTCAAAAGATGATAAATACTCATTTACTTTTTGTAATTCTGAAAGTAGTTTTTCTTTACTTTTAAAAGGTTTTATTTGTAATACGGCATTTTTCCCTAAATCAGAAATACAAAGTTCACTTACTGTTTTTAAGATGGTAAAAAATTCTAAATCAATTAAAGTTTTTTCCGAAATATTACTCATACAAATTACTACTTTTTAAAACTGCCACAAAAATAGGAATATAATTTACATAAAATATAGTATTAGCACGAATATAGAATGTTATGCAATTTGTAAAAAAATCTATTAGTTTTGTGAAAAATAAAAAGAAATATTGTAATGAATGTGAAAATTGAAGAAAGTTGGAAAGAAGTTATTCAACCTGAATTTGAGAAACCATATTTTAAAGAACTTACAAATTTTGTAAAAGAAGAATATGCTATAACTAGCTGTTACCCTAAAGGAAATAAAATTTTTGAAGCCTTTAATTTATGTGCTTTTAAAGATTTAAAGGTTGTAATTATTGGACAAGATCCATATCACGGAATAAATCAGGCACATGGTTTGTGTTTTTCAGTTAATGATGGAGTAGCTCATCCACCTTCTTTAATTAATATTTTTAAAGAAATTGAAACCGATTTACTAATTCCATATCCCAAAAGTGGTAATTTAGAACGCTGGGCTAAGCAAGGGGTTCTTTTATTAAATGCTACTTTAACAGTTAGAGCGCACCAAGCTGGTTCGCATCAAAAAAAAGGCTGGGAACAATTTACAGATGCTGTAATTTCATTAATTTCAGAAAAAAAAGAAAATGTTGTGTTTTTACTTTGGGGAAGTTTTGCTAAAAAGAAAGGTTTAAAAATTGATGCTACCAAGCATTGTATTTTAACAAGTGGTCATCCTTCACCTTTAAGTGCTAATAGAGGGTATTGGTTTGGGAATAAACATTTTAGCAAAAGTAATAATTATTTGAAAAACAAAGGGTTAAGTGAAATTAATTGGTGATGAATATCATACATTATTAATAAAAATAACTGTAGCTTTATTGAATAAAATTTAAATTAAAAACAACAGGCAAATAATGAAAAATCGAATCAAATTTTTAGCAGTAATATTTAGTGTATTATTATTTTTTAGTTGTAAAGAAAAGAGTGATTATTCTAAAATTAATACAAATACCAGTCTATCAAAAGCTACAACACATAAAATTACAATTACTGAATATAAAGATGCTGGAACTTATGCTTATGTATATGTTGATGAATCAGGTAAAAAGTATTGGATGGCAATACCAAATGTTAAAGTAACAATTGGTGAAACCTATTATTATGATGGCGGTATGATGATGAAAGATTTTGAGAGCAAACAATTGAATAAAACCTTTGAAGAAATTCTTTTTGTTGAAGGAATTAGAACAACTGAAGGTCCTGTTATTAAAGAACAAATGACACCTCATAATCATGCTACTACCGAAGAAAAAACAATTACTGATGTTAAAATTGAAAAAGCTAAAAATGGAGTTTCAATAGAAGAGCTGTTTTCTAAAAAAGAAACATTTTCAGGAAAAGAAATTATTGTAAAAGGAAAAGTTGTTAAAGTTAATAATGGTATTTTAAATAAAAATTGGGTACATATTATTGATGGCACTCAATTTGAAAATAAAAAAGATTTGACCATAACGACTACTGAATTAGTTAATGTTGGTGATGTTGTAACCTTTAAAGGAACTATTATTTTAGATAAAGATTTTGGACAAGGTTATGTTTATGATATTTTACTTGAAGAAGGAAACCTAATAAAATAAAAAAAAGCGCTTTAAGCGCTTTTTTTTATTAACTAACTCAAATTTTTATAAAATGAAAACAAAGCTTACCACTTCTTTGTTTCAAATTATATTAACCAATACTTGTGCCAAAAATAAAGTAGTATTGTTAATTAAAAGTTAAAGTAAGTTGTATAAATTATCATTATACTAAATGCCTTTGAGCTTTATATGAAGAACGGACTAAAGCTCCACTTTCAACGTATTTAAATCCCATTTTCTCACCAATTTCTTTGTATTTGGCAAATTGTTCTGGAGTAATAAACTCTTTTACTGGCAAGTGTTTTTTACTAGGTTGTAAGTATTGACCAATGGTTAAAATATCAACTTTTGCGTTGGCTAAATCTTGAATTGTTTCAATTACTTCAGCTTCAGTTTCACCTAAACCAAGCATAATACCAGATTTTGTTCTACGTTGCCCTCGATCTTTCATATATTTTAAAACTTCTAAACTTCTATCATATTTTGCTTGTATACGTACTTCTCGAGTTAAACGTCTAACAGTTTCTAAATTATGAGAGATTACTTCTGGTGCTACTGCTAAAATTCTATCAATATTAGTTTTATTTCCTTGAAAATCTGGAATTAAAGTTTCTAAAGTTGTAGTTGGATTTGCCCTTCTAATAGCATTAATAGTTTCTGCCCAAATTATTGAACCACCATCTTTAATATCGTCTCTGTCTACAGAAGTTATTACTGCATGTTTAATGTTCATTAATTTAATAGAACGAGCTACTTTTTCAGGTTCTTCCCAATCTACTGTTTCGGGTCTTCCAGTTTTTACACCACAAAAACCACAAGAGCGTGTGCAAATATTCCCTAAAATCATAAAGGTAGCAGTTCCTTCTGTCCAGCATTCTCCCATATTTGGACAGCTACCACTTGTGCAAATTGTGTTTAGCTTGTATTTGTCAACAACGTTTCTTAACTCAGTATATTTTTTACCTACAGGCAATTTA
Source organism: uncultured Lutibacter sp. (assembly GCF_947493565.1). GTDB lineage: Bacteria > Bacteroidota > Bacteroidia > Flavobacteriales > Flavobacteriaceae > Lutibacter > Lutibacter aestuarii. Next base: position 310,122 of record NZ_CANLRG010000005.1, read on the forward strand.
ACGCGTAGCCATTTTGGCTTTTGTATTTTGGATTCAGGTGTGATGGTATCTTCAGTCATTTTATTCTAATAATTGACTGCAAAAATACAAAGAATTTATAAACTAAATAAATACCAAATGCTAAACCCTATTAAAAATATAATTCCAAACCAGCTTAAAACTTTTAATGGAGTAGAGGGTCTCCATTCTTTTGGAGTGTATTTTCCAGATATTAAAAGATAATTGATGATGGCAAAAAATGGAGCGGTTAAAAAGGATAGGATTGTTGCTATTTTGATTAAAGTTGCCATTTCAGACATAAAAAATAAAAGAATTATAATAGTACCAATTGCTAAAAATGAAATCCAAAACCAATACATATTTTTATAAGATTTATTAGTGAGTAAATCAAACGTTTTGGTCATTGCTCTTGGAGAAGCGTCAAGTGTGGTTATGGTTGTGCTAAACATAGTGGTAAAAGCTGCAGCAGCTATAAATATATACATTTCAGCTCCTAAGTTATTCGTATAAAGTGTGATTAATTGTTCTGAAAATTGTACTGCACTACCGCTAAAAGTTTCACCAGAATTAAACATTACTAAGGCACCTAATGAAACAAAACATGTCCCTAAAATTAAGGTGCCACTGAAACCAATGTTAAAATCAAATATTGCTTGCTTGGTATTAAAATTATAACTTTTGTCTTTTTGTTTTTCTATTGCCCAAAGAGATTGCCATATTGAAACATCTAATGGGGCAGGCATCCAACCTAAAAAAGCAATTAAAAAGCTTACTTCAACCGTTCCATTAGGAATTATTTGCGAAAAGTTTTGGATAGTTTCTGAATTTAAAAAAGCCATTAAAAGTGCTATAATAGTACTTAAGGTTAAAGTAATAATAATAAGCTTCATCAATTTATCAAGCAATTGATATTTTCCTACTATTAATAATATAAAACATATTGAAGTAATAATAATACTCCATAGTACAGGGTTTGAGGTGATTCCAAATAAATTTGCGGCTAAGCCAGCTGTTACAATGGTTACAGCTGCTTGTATGGTAAACATAGTTGCTAAATTTAAAATGAAATAGGTTAATAAAACTCCTTTCCCTAATTTTTTGTAGCCATCTAATAAACTTTCACCAGTTGCTGTTGCATAGCGAGGTCCAAATTGAAAAAATGGATATTTTACTAAATGAATTAAAACCAAAGCCCAGATTAATCCAAAACCAAAGTCGGCTCCAGCTCTAGTTGATTGTACTAAATGAGAAACTCCGATAGCTGCACCTGCAAATAATAAACCAGGACCTAATTTTTTAATTCCATGTAATAAAGATGATTTCAATTTTTTGAAGCGTTAGTGATAATTTCTGCAAGTAATTTTTTTGCCCTAAGTAATTTTACTTTAATATTACTCATAGGTTCATTTAATTTATCAGCCATTTCTTTATAACTCATTTCTCTAAAATATCTTAAGTTAATAATTTCTTGATAATGTGGTTTAAGTTGTTTTAAATAATGAAGAAGTTGAGCTAAATTTTGTTCAATTATTAATTGATCTTCTGCTGAAGGAGACTCATCAAAAATTTTGTATGCTTCAGATTCTTTTTTGTTTATTGATATAGTATCTGTGCGTTGTTTTCGTAAATGGTCTAAGAAAATATTTTTTGAAATAGAAATTAGCCAAGTTTTAAAATTATAACGTTCGTTATAAAGGTGAATTTTATCAAAGGCTTTTGAAAAAGTTTTGATAGTAATATCTTCTGCTTCATCTTCATTATCGGTTTTAGATAATTGAAACCTAAAAATATCACTCCAATAAGTATTAAGCAATGTGTTAAAAGCTTTTTGATCTTTTTTTCTAGCTTTTTCAATTAAATCGGCAATATCCTGATTTTTTTTTACCAATGTGAGGGTTTTGAAATAAGATTTTTTATAAAGATAAACATTTGTAGCGATATCAAAAATATTTCATAGAAAGGTATGAGAGTAATTAAATCTTTTTCATTGAAATTTTTAGCAGAAAACCCTATCACTAAATATTGAATACAAATTCTAACTAGTATTAGAGGTAAAACTATTTCCCACCTATAAAGAAAAGAAATAAGAACAATGCTAAATAGCCAAAAGCTAATTTGAGTGCTATAAAATAAGCCTAACATAAATTTATGAAATGGCTTGTAAAAAGACGCAGTAGATACATGTCTTCTTTTTTGTTGAACCCATTCTTTAAAAGTAGTTTTTGGTGTTGATATTGTAAAACTTTTAGGAGAGCTATTAAAAGTAGTATTATTTTTTGTAGCTACTTGATTGACAAATAAGTCGTCGTCTCCAGATTTTATTTTCATATGATTTACAAAACCATTGTTCTCAAAAAATAAAGATTTTGTATAGGCTAAGTTTCTCCCAACACCCATATATGGTGAGCCAATTTTTGAGTACGAAAAATATTGGATAGCGGTTAATAAAGTTTCAAAACGTATAAGTTTGTTTAACACAGATTTTGAAACTTTTTTATAAGCTCCATAGCCTAAAATTAATTGTTTTTCAGAATTAAAAAATTGTGACATTTCTGTAATCCAATGAGTTGAATTTGGATAACAATCAGCATCTGAAAATAATAGATGGTCAAAAGAAGCTGCTTTTATACCTAAGGTTAGTGCATATTTTTTACTTCCCCAAAACTGTTCATTAGCTTTAACATCAACAATTTTTATAGGAATAGTAGCTTTTTTTTTAAATTTTTCTAAGACTTCTAAAGTAGTGTCGGAAGAACTATCATTTATAAGTACTAATTCAAAAGTATGATAATTTTGATTTAAAAAATGAGGAAGGTTTTTAGTTAAATTTTCGGCCTCGTTTTTTGCACAAATTATAATTGAAATAGGTTTGGAAAAGTTGCTTTTGGTTGGTTTATTCTTGAAAAATGTAATCGTACCAAAAATGAAAAAGTAAAAAATAAATTGAATACAAAAAATTACTATAAAAGCAATAAATAAATATTCGAGCATCAATTATCTATTTTCACATTGGTCGGCTGTTTTTCCACAGTATCCACAAGGTTCTCCATTTTTGTTAAGGTGTGGATTTTGGCTAGCACAAGTACCAGCAAATTTACCATCTTTTTTTGCCCAAATTTTAATTGCAATTCCAGCAACTCCTATCCCTAACAAAGCAAGTGTAATTAAAAATAATTTCATCTGTATAGAATTTTTGTTTTTGTTTTCAGATGTAATTCACGTAGTATTTTATTAAAAATACACAACGATCATTTCATAAATAGTTTTGCAAAGATACTGAATTTCAAAAAATCTTATAGTATTATAAAAACTTAATTTTTAAATTGAATAAATCGCAATAATTTTGTGTGTTTTTTAAGTAAAACATAAGTGATATGATAATTGTCAGGAAAATTCTTTTTATATTGAAAAATTTTTATTAAATTCACAACAGATTAATAGTTTAAATAATAATAATGTACTAAGTATTAACACCATCTAAAACTTTCGAAATTATTAAAATTGGTTGAATTAATAACTATTAATCAGTATACTACTAACAGGAAGGACTCATCACTAATTTGATGAGTCCTTTTTTGATATATAATTAATATTTAGGTTTACTTTTTTACGAGTTCTTCTTGAACGTTGTTTGGTACTAATTCAAAATTGGAAAATTTAGTGGTAAAGCTTCCTCTACCTTGAGTAATTGAACGAAGAGTAGTTGAATATTTATACATTTCAGCTAAAGGAGTTTTAGCTTTTATAGTTTGGTATTTTCCATCACTATCCATTCCTAAAATAATTGATCTACGAGATTGTAAATCAGTCATAACATTTCCCATTAATTCTTCTGGAACTTTTACATTTAATTCATGTACAGGCTCTAATAATTTAGGTTTAGCATTTAAAAAAGCATCTTTAAATGCATGAGCAGCAGCAATTTTAAATGAAATATCATTAGAATCTACAGCGTGCATTTTACCATCAAAAAGCATTACTCTAATATCTCTTGCATAAGACTTAGTTAATGGACCTTCTTCCATAACTTCTAAAACACCTTTTAATACAGAAGGTAAATAACGGGCGTCAATTACACCACCAACAATACAGTTGTAAAATACAAGTTTTCCTCCCCAATCTAAATCAATTTCTTCTTTACCTCTAATATTAAAACCTTCAGGTTCAGGCATTCCTTCATAATAAGGTTCAATTTTTATATGTACTTCACCAAATTGTCCAGATCCACCAGATTGTTTTTTATGCTTGTAGCTTGTAGTTGCTGAGCGTTGAATGGTTTCTCTATAAGCTATTTTTGGTTGTTCAAATTCAGCTTTTATTCCATAAATATTTTGTAAAGTCCAATCAATTGTTGCTAAATGTAATTCGCCTTGGCAAGAAAGGATTAGCTGTTTTAATTCTTTAGAATATTTAATTATAACTGTAGGATCTTGTTGATGAATTTTTTTTAGGGCATCACTTAGTTTTTCTTCATCATTTTTATCAGCAGCACTTACTGCTTTACTAATTCTTGGTTCAGGGAACTTTATAGGTTTAATAGTAATATTAGAGCCTTTGGTTCTTAAAGTATCATTAGTTTCGGTATATTTTAATTTTAAGGTGGCTCCAATATCTCCAGCTGTTAATTTTTCAACAGGCTCTCTATTTTTACCATCCATAATGTATAATTGATTTAAAATTTCAATTTCTTCATTTCTGGAATTCTCTAATTTATCATTTTGTTTTATTTCGCCTGATTTTACTTTAAAGAAACTTACTTGACCAAGGTTAGGTTCGTAAAGTGTTTTAAAAATAAATAATGAGGTTGGTTCATTAGCTTTACATTCTAGAGTTTTACCTTCAACTGTTTGTTCTGGTTTTAAATCAGCTGCAGAAGGTGCTACATTATCTATAAAGCCCATTAATCTACCGCTACCCATATCATTTAATGCAGAAACGCAGAAAACAGGGAAAAGTTCATGATTTAACATTCCTTTTTTAATACCTTCTCTCATCTCATCTTCATTAAGCGTACCTTTATCAAAATAAAGTTCCATTAAATCTTCATCATTTTCTGCTGCTTTTTCTACTAATTCATTATGAAACTCATTTGCAATATCAATTTGATCTGCAGGGATTTCTAATTTCTCAGGTTTTCCTCCTTCAGGACCAAATTTGTACATTTTCATTTTTAGTACATCAATAATACATTGTGCACCATCAACAACTAGTGGGTATTGAATTTTTACAGCATTATTACCTACTAAATCTACAATGCTTTTAAAACTTTCGTCAAAATCTGCATTAGGACTGTCTATTTGATTAATTACAAATAAGGTTGGAAGTGAAAATCGATCTACATAATTCCAAATAATTTCGGTACCTACTTCAACACCTTGTTGTGCATTAATAACGGTCACAACAGAATCTGCAACACGCATTGTTGAAGCAATTTCACCAATAAAATCGTCTAAACCTGGAGTGTCAATAATGTTAATTTTGTAGTTGCGCCATTCGGTATGAAGTGGAGTGGCAAAAATGGAAGTTTCTCTTTCATGTTCAATTTCGTGATAGTCTGAAACAGTATTTTTGTTTTCTACACTACCACGGCGGTTGACTAATCCAGCTTCAAAAAGCATTGTTTCTGCTAGCGTAGTTTTTCCACTTTTATTAGCGCCTACAAAAGCAACATTTTTAATGTGTTTATCATCGTATATTTTCATAATCTAACTGTTTTTGTAAAAAGTCCTATAAAGTTACAAACTTTTTGTATTAAAAATATGACGAATGTTAGTTTTTAAAAAGTAGAATGAATGAAAATATAAATGATGATGCGTTGATTTTACAATTCATCACAAATAAATGACAATTCAGTAATATAAAATTTTATGAAGCATTTATTTCAATGACTTTTGAAGTGTCAAAAACAAAATAATAATAATTTTAAAAATAATTAGTATGCAAAATTTAATTTTAACCATTTTACTGTTATTTTCTTCGGCGGTAGCAGTAAAAGCACAAGAAAATCCAAAAAAATCTAATTTATCAACAATTACTGTTTCAGTTACAAATGCTTTAAACAATAATGGTACTGTAAACTTTGCTCTGTATAAAGAGGATGGCTTTTTAAAACAGCCATTATTTGCAAAAGGATCAACAATAAGTAACGGTGTAAGTAAAGTAATTTTTGAGAATGTACCAAAAGGAGTTTATGCCATAGTTTGTTTTCATGATGAAAACGGAAATAAACGTATGGATTTTGAAGAAAACGGGATGCCAAAAGAAAACTTTGGAACTTCAAATAACTCGTTTAATTTTGGACCACCTCAATTTGAAAATTCTAAATTTGAAGTATCTGGAAAAGATTTAACTTTAGAAATTAAGTTTTAAATTGCAAATATTCAAAATAGAAATGTGAATTATGAAAACTGATGTGAAATATATTCTTAAAGTTTCAGTAATAATTGGATTGATTGTGTTTGTAATTGATAGGTTATTGCTTTCAAACGGATTTAATGTGTCGTACAATCAGTTATTAATCTCTTTAAGTATTCATTTATTATATGCGGTTTCATTAACAACGTTAAACGCCTTTTTTTTCAAATATTTAGAAGCTAAATTTAACTGGGAAAATAATTCAAAAATTAGGCTGATAGTTGGTGCTTTTGGTTCAATAATAGTAACGATGTTAGGAATGGTAGTTTTACGATTTATAACGTTAGTTGTAATTTTAAGTAAGCCTTTAGATTCGTTTATAAATGATCCATATGCTTATAATTATTATCTATTTGGATTTGTAGTAATTGTAATTATTAGCTTAATATTTCACATAATTTTCTTTTATAAAGCGCTTTCTGAAAAAAAAGTAACTGAACAACAAATTGTTGCAAAAACTGAAACAGCAAAATATGAATCTTTAAAAAGTCAAATAGATCCGCATTTTTTATTCAATAGTTTAAATGTACTAACTTCATTAATAGGTGAAAACCCAAAACAAGCAGAAAAATTTACAACAAAGTTATCTAAAGTATATCGCTATGTTTTAGAACAAAAGAACAAAGATTTAATTGAATTAGATGAAGAGTTGTTATTTGCTAAAGCCTATATGGAATTGCTTAAAATGCGTTTTGAAAATGCAGTTACTTTTGAAATTCCAGAGAAAGCAAGTAATCCAGAATTAAAAATAATACCACTGAGTTTACAATTATTATTGGAAAATACCATAAAACATAACGTAGTTTCAGAAGAAAATCCTTTAAAGGTAACCATTAAAGAAGAAAAAGGATTTTTAACTATAATTAACAATTACAACCCAAAAACAATCATAGAAAAAGGAACAAAAGTTGGTTTAAAAAATATAGTAGAAAGGTACAATTTACTAACTTTAAAAAAAGTATTAATTGAAAAAGATTCAACTTATTTTACAGTTAAGTTGCCATTATTAACACAAAAAACAACAACAATGAGAACATCAGAAAATATAGAAAGCAGCAAGTATATGAGAGCTGTTGAACAAGTAGAAGAAATAAAAGCTTTTTACAGTGGTATAGTAGCGTATTGTATTGTAATTCCTATATTAATTTATATTAATTTAGAATATGTACCTCAATTTCACTGGTTTTGGTTTCCAATGCTAGGTTGGGGAATCGGAATGGTTTTTCAAGGATTTAAAGCCTTTAGCTATAACTCAGTTTTTGGAAGAAACTGGGAGGACAGAAAGATTAAAGAATTTATGGAAAACGATAAAAAACAGTACTGGGAATAATTAGTAGATTATTATAAATACTAAATTAAACAATCATAGATTAACTATTTAAAAGAAAAAAGATGAAAGCAGATTTTTCAGAAGAACAAAAATACATTAGAGCAAAAAAGAAAGTTGAAGAAATTAAAGGTTTTTACTGGAACTTATTATCCTACTGTTTGGTCATCCCTTTTTTAATATTTATAAACTTAAAAACATCACCAGGGTATCATTGGTTTTGGTTTCCAATGTTAGGTTGGGGAATTGGAATTATAATTCACGGTTTTAACACCTTTGGAGTAAACATAATTTTGGGCAGAGCATGGGAAGAAAGAAAAATTAAAGAATTAATGGATAAAGAAAAATTCAAATAGAATTTTAGAATATTTAAACAACTAAAGTAAAATACAATGGAAAGAAATAATTATTCAGAAGAACAAAAATATATAAGAGCACAAAAAAAAGTAAAAGCTATTAAAGGATTTTACGTTCATTTATTTGTGTATTTAGGAGTAAATGTATTTATATTTTTAGCAAGATTTATATCTGGTGAAGGTGTTGGACTTTTATTAGATTGGAGTTCATACGGAACCATGTTTTTTTGGGGAATTGGATTAGCTTTTCACGCATTTGGAGTTTTTGGAATGGATTTTATTTTAGGGAAAAACTGGGAAGATAGAAAGATTAAAGAAATTATGGATAAAGATAAAAAACAATATTGGGAATAATAAAAAGGATGTCAACATCCATAACAGCAATAAACAATAATGAAAGTAGTCATAGTAGAAGATGAAAAACCAGCCGCTCGTAGGCTAAGTAGAATGCTTAACGAATTTAATATTGAAGCTATTGCAATGTTACATTCGGTTGAAGAAGCCGTAAACTGGTTTCATACCAATGAACATCCAGAACTATTATTTTTAGATATTCAGTTATCAGACGGGCTCTCATTCGAAATTTTTGAAGAGGTTCAAATTAATAGCGCAATTATTTTTACAACAGCGTATGATGAATATGCGCTAAAAGCATTTAAATTAAATAGTGTAGATTATTTATTAAAGCCTATTGATGCTGATGAACTTGAAAATGCCATAAATCAGTTTAAAAAAACACAACTTTCAACACCTAAATTAGACCTAAATATTGAACAACTTAAAAATTTGATAGCACCTTCTTCAAAAGACTATAAAAAGCGTTTTACAGTAAAAATTGGGCAACATTTAAAAATGATTTCAATTAAAACAATTGAGTGTTTTTATAGCGAAAACAAAGCTACCAATATGTTTACTATTGATGGAAGAACCTATTTAGTTGAAGATACTTTAGATCAATTAGAAGAAAAATTGCACCCAGAAGCCTTTTTTAGAGTTAGCCGTAAATATTTTGTAAATATAAATGCTATAAAAGATATAATTTCATACACAAATAGTCGTTTAAAATTAATTCTTCATACTTATAATGAATCTGAAATTATAGTTAGTAGAGAACGAGTCAAAGATTTTAAAAATTGGATAGACTAATTAAAACAGATAAAAGCTTCATTTTCTTTTTGTTATAATAAAATAAATTCCTTAAATTTGCACTCCTTTTTACGAGAACAGATTTAAAAGGAATTAACAGAAAATAAATTATAAATAATCTCTTGGAGTTATTATCGTTTAAAAATCTGAATAACAATAAGATACAAATAATTATCTCAGCAGAATGTCTGAAGAAACAAAAAAAACTGAAGAGCAAGTAGAAGCTACTGAAGTAAAAAAAACAGCGGCAAAAGCCAAAAAAGAAACTAAAGAAGAAGTAGCAGAAGCTCCTAAAGTAGAAAAAGTGAATCCAGAAGAATTTTTAGCAAATTTTGATTGGCACAAATACGAAGAAGGAATTGAAGCAGTTGATGAAGAAAATATTAAAGCTTTTGAAGCAGCACTAGAAGGTACTTTAGGTTTAGTAAACGAGCGTGAAGTAATTGATGGTGTAGTGGTTAGAAAAACCGATCGCGAAGCAATTATTGATATTAACTCTAAATCAGAAGGAGTGATATCTTTAAACGAATTTCGTTACAATCCAAACTTAGCTGTAGGTGATACAGTAGAAGTTTTAGTTGACAAAAGAGAAGATAGTACTGGTCAATTGGTATTATCGCACAAAAAAGCAAGAGTAATTAAAGCTTGGGATCGTGTAAATAATGCACACGAAACAGGTGAAGTAGTTAATGGTTTTGTTAAATGTAGAACTCGTGGTGGTATGATTGTAGATGTTTTCGGAATCGAAGCATTCTTACCAGGTTCTCAAATTGATGTAAAACCAATTAGAGACTACGATCAATATGTAGAGAAAACAATGGAATTCAAAGTGGTAAAAATCAACCAAGAGTTCAAAAACGTTGTAGTTTCTCACAAAGCACTTATTGAAGCTGATATTGAAGTTCAGAAAAAAGAAATTATAGGTAAATTAGAAAAAGGACAAGTATTAGAAGGTGTTGTTAAAAACATTACTTCTTATGGTGTATTTGTTGATTTAGGTGGTGTAGACGGATTAGTTCACATTACAGATTTATCTTGGTCTAGAATTAACCACCCAAGTGAAGTGGTTGAGTTAGATCAAACATTAAATGTTGTAATTCTTGATTTTGATGATGAGAAAACAAGAATTCAATTAGGATTAAAACAATTAAGTAAACACCCTTGGGAAGCACTTGATGAAAATATTAAAGTAGGTGACACAGTAAAAGGGAAAGTAGTTGTACTTGCTGATTACGGTGCATTTATTGAAGTTGCTCAAGGTGTTGAAGGATTAATTCACGTTTCTGAAATGTCTTGGTCTACACATTTACGTTCTGCGCAAGATTTTGTATCTGTTGGTGACGAAGTTGAAGCTCAAGTATTAACTTTAGATAGAGAAGAAAGAAAAATGTCTTTAGGCATTAAGCAATTATACCCAGACCCTTGGAATAATATTGCTGATAAATATCCAGTAGGTTCAAAACATACTGGTACAGTTCGTAACTATACTAACTTTGGTGTTTTTGTGGAATTAGAAGAAGGTATTGATGGTTTAGTTTATATTTCTGATCTTTCTTGGACTAAGAAAATTAAACACCCATCTGACTTTGTTTCTGTAGGAGATAAATTAGAAGTTGAAGTTTTAGAGCTTGATGTAGAAGGACGTAAATTAAACTTAGGTCATAAACAAACTACTGATAATCCTTGGGATGCTCACGAAGATACTTTTGCAATTGATTCTATTCATGAAGGTACTGTAAAAGAGAAAAGTGATAAAGGACTTATTGTAATTTTAGAAGACGGTGTTGAAGCATTTGTTCCAAGTCGTTTTACAGTTAAAGAAGACGGTTCTAAATTAGCTAAAGGTGATACGGATAAATTTAAAGTTATAGAATTTAACAAAGAATTTAGACGTGTAGTTGCATCTCATACTTCAATATTTAAAGCTCAAGAAGAGAAAAATATCAAGGCAGCACAGAAAAAAGCTGATACTGCAGATAAAACAACTCTTGGAGATTTAGGTGGAGATTTAGCTGCATTAAAGAAAAAAATGGAAGGAAAATAAGATTTTCATATACATTATAATTTAAAAAGCTGTATCATTTGATACAGCTTTTTTTTTCGTTATTAAATCTATAAAATTTAACTTTGCAAAACTTAAACTAAATCTATGACACTTATAAAATCAATATCGGGAATACGAGGTACCATTGGAGGAGAAGTTTCTACAAATTTAACACCCTTAGATGCGGTAAAATTTGCAGCCGCCTATGGAATGTGGTTAAAAAAACAATCCGACAAGGAAGTACTTACCGTAGTTTTGGGAAGAGATGCTCGTATTTCAGGAAAAATGATAAGTAGTTTGGTAGGCAATACCTTGGTAGGTTTAGGGATAAATGTAATAGACATAGGATTGTCAACTACTCCTACAGTAGAAGTTGCCGTTCCATTAGAGAAATCCGATGGCGGAATTATCATTACAGCAAGTCATAACCCTAAACAATGGAATGCTTTAAAATTACTCAATGGAAGAGGAGAGTTTTTAAATGCAAAAGATGGAGCAGAGGTGTTGGAAATAGCCTCTGAAGACAGTTATATTTTTTCAGAAGTAGATAATTTAGGAGTTTATAGGAAGAAGAAAAATTACATCAATAAGCATATAGAAGAGGTTTTAGCATTAGATTTAGTAGATGTTGCGGCCATAAAAGCAGCGAACTTTAAAGTAGTGGTAGATGCTGTAAACTCAACAGGCGGGATTGCAATCCCGGCGTTATTATCAAAATTAGGAGTGGACTGTGTTGAATTGTACTGTGAGCCTAATGGAGAGTTTCCACACAATCCAGAACCTTTAAAAGAGCATTTAACAGCC
>NZ_CANLRG010000006.1 GCF_947493565.1 uncultured Lutibacter sp.
TGGTCAATAATGAGTAATTTTAAATCGAAACCTATTTTCTCATAGGATTTTTTTCGACAGGGTACTTTTTGTTCTTTCATACTTTCGTTGTTTAAGTTGTCTAACTTTTAGTCAACCTATTTCAGGAAAGTACATCATTTCAAATGTGGCACAACGGTTTTGTATAAGATTTGTACGACTGGAAAATCGGAGATTTTTCTGCCGTAGCAAATTGTTTATTGAATGTTTGTCGTTTGTACTAAATCAAATTTAAGCATAAATTATATGAGGTGTTGTAATTTTTAGCGACACGTAATACTGATAATTGAATTTCAGTGTTTTCCGAGTTTTATCATCTTTGTTCCTCATACAATTTTTTTAAGATATACAATACAATTGGAATTGCAATAAGAACTCCAATAACAGAAGCAATGAGTTCAGTACCTTTTAAACTTCCACATCCCCATATATACATAATTACGGTAAAAAAAAATAATTAAGCATATAGTTAAAAATAAATAATCCTTGCTATTAAATTTATAATTTGGTTTAGAATTCATAATTTATCGTTTTACTTGTTTTTCGTTCTGCAATTTTTCGTTTCAATGCTCAAATCCTTTATGATTTTTAAAATCTTACAACTCATTGAGTCTTTCCGCTTCAATTTTCAAATCGGTAGAGTGGAAGTGAACTCAGAATTTATCATTAATGTTTAATTTTTCGTTAAACGATTTTTAAAATAAATTCGTTACTTAAATTCTATTCGATTCAATAATCAATCTGTAATTTACAAAAAAATCATTTTATTAAATTCAATTTAATCTCATTTTATTTCTGACTAAAATTCAATCGAGCTATTAATTACAACATTAGATAACATAACTGTTGTTGCAAAAGTGTGTCTAGCTACGTGAAAAGAAATATTTTTATGAATACCACAATCTTTTATAATTTCCTTTAAATAAGCATTGGTCTTTTTGTTGGAACTTATGGGTAACAAATTTGTTTTAATATCTAGCTCTTCTTTAGCTTTATACTTTTCTAATATTGTCCATGCTTTTGGGAGTATGGGTGCTTTCACTGGTTCGTCTGTTTTTTCTCGTTTGGTATAAATCCAATTAGTATTATCTAACCCTTTTACAATATTATTTTCTGTAAGTTCTTTTGCATCGATATAGGACAATCCAGTATAACAAGAGAACACAAAACAATCTTTTATTTTTTGTAAGCGTTCACTTGTAAATACTGTAGTTTCTAACAGCTCTAATTCTCTTTCATTCAAATATGCTTTATCATATTTATCATATTTTAGTTGAAATTGACTAAATGGGTTTTTGTTCATCCATTCTAGTTTTATAGCTAGATTTATCATTTTTTTGAAACGCTCCAAATGTTTCATGACTCCGTTATTGGATAGCATCAATTGTTTTTTAGAATTTTTATAGGTTCTTAGGTAGTGTTCAAAGTCTGTAATGAATCTAAAATTCAATTGTTTTAAAAAAATGTCTTTTACTCTTTTTTTCTTCCATAAAAATTTCTGTAAATACCTTTCTGTGGTATAATAATTTTTCATTGTTCCTGCTTTCAGAACGTGAATCATATTGCCATTGTGGACGCAATTAATTCTTTTAAGGATTTACTATCATCCTCTTCTCCCAAGTATCGATACTTAATTGCATCGGATGTGACTACTTTATCCTTTTCAATGAGTTCTTTGTGACACTGGAGTAGTTTGTTATATACTTGGGCTAAATAAGCGTTTAAAACCCTTATGTTTTCTGAATTGCCTCGACCTCTGTTTTTTGAAGAATCCCACCCATTTTGGGAAACACTTCTTTTTACACTCATTTCTGAACGCCTACCATTTATTGTAATACGTACATAAATGGATAATTGGTTGGGATAGCTTCTTGATTTTCTTGTGAAGAAAATAATCGTGAATGTGCTTTTTGTTTTCATTTTAAATGACTTTAGTTAAACATTAATTTGTAAAGACGAAAGTCAAATTATGCCTTAAAGTTTTTTAAAGTTAGCACATTTTCAGTAAACAATTGCACACCGATTTGCACACCTTTTTAATGATTTTAGTTATCTTTATTTGGTATCAAATAAAATGTGTAAAAAAAAACACTGATAATCATACGATTAACAGTGTTTTGATGTTACCTATTTCTAAGTTCGTCGGGGTGGCAGGATTCGAACCTGCGACCTCCGCGTCCCAAACGCGGCGCGATAACCGGGCTACGCTACACCCCGTAATAATTTCGGACTGCAAATATAAAACTAAAAATACATTTAACAAGTATTTATTCAAAAATAAGTTGATAAGGTTTTTTTAAGGCTTCTTCTAATTCAAATATACCTATTGCTCGACTTTTTCTAATAGTTTCTTTTCCCTCAAAAAAAACTAAAATTGTAGGCTCTACAAATACAGAATAGTTAGCAGCAATTTCAGGAGAGAAATTTAAATCTATATGATAAAAGTTAATTTTGGGAAAATTAGTTGCTAATAAACTTTTAACTTTAGGCTCAAAAGCTTCACCCACATTACATGAGGTTGTTGAAAAGTATAATAAAATAGCTTCTTCTGTTTTTAATAGTTCTTCAAGCTTTTCAATGTTATTTATATGGGTTGTTTTACTCATGTTTTCAATATTTAAGGTTCTCAAAATTACTACAAAAAATCAATATTTTGTAGTTAATAATATACATTATGAAAGCTTATAATTACATTATAAAAAATTATAAACATTCACCAAGTATTACAATAAATTGCTATAAATTTGTTGGTTGAAAATAAAAAATAAATAAATCATGTCAGATACAATTGAAAGAATAAAATGTTTAATAATAGGTTCGGGTCCAGCTGGATATACTGCTGCAATTTATGCCGCTAGAGCAGATTTAAAACCAGTAATGTATACAGGAATGCAAATGGGAGGGCAGTTGACAACTACAACAGAAGTTGATAATTTTCCAGGATATCCTAATGGTACAGATGGTACAGCTATGATGGAAGATTTAAAAAATCAAGCTGAACGTTTTGGAACTGAAGTTAGATTTGGAATGGTCACTAAAATTGATTTTAGTAAAGAAATTGGAGGGATTCACAAAGTAACAGTAGATGACTCTATTCAAATTGAAGCTAATACCGTAATAATTTCTACTGGAGCTACAGCAAAATATTTGGGCTTAGAAAGTGAGCAACGTTTAATTGGTGGTGGAGTTTCTGCTTGTGCAACTTGTGACGGATTCTTTTATAAAGGACAAGATGTGGTTGTAGTTGGAGCAGGAGATACTGCTGCTGAAGAAGCAACTTATTTAGCAAATATTTGTAATAAAGTAACCGTTTTAGTAAGAAAAGACTATATGAGAGCTTCAAAAGCAATGCAACATAGAGTTGAAAAAACTAAAAATATTGAAGTGAAATTTAATACTGAAATAGATGAAGTTTTAGGAGATAATGTTGTGGAAGGAGTTAGAGCAGTAAACAATGTTACTGGAGAAAAAGAAGTAATTAATGTAACAGGCGTGTTTATAGCAATTGGTCATAAACCAAATACAGAAATATTTAAAGATGTTTTAGATATGGATGAAACAGGTTATTTAATTACTAAAGGAAAGTCTACAAAAACTAATTTGCCAGGAATTTTTGCAGCAGGTGATGTTCAAGATAAAGAATACCGTCAAGCAGTTACGGCAGCAGGAACAGGATGTATGGCAGCCTTAGACGCTGAACGATATTTAGGGTCTTTAGACTAATATGGTTTTTTTAAAAATTAAAACCCAAACCAAGTGTTTGGGTTTTTGTTTTTATATCAATGTGTAATCGTTTTCGTAAATTATTTATATATTCAAGTAATTAAACCTCAATAGTAATTAATTTTGTCTTATAAAACTTAATGTAATGGAATTATTTTCTAATAGTTATTTTGTATTGTTTCTTATTATAGTAATTGGTTTTATAATAGGAAGAATAAAAATTAAAGGAATTTCGCTTGATGTATCGGCGGTAATTTTTGTAGCATTAGTTTTTGGACACTATGGTGTTGAAATTCCAAGAGATTTTCAATATTTAGGTTTAGTACTTTTTATTTTTACGATTGGAATTCAAGCAGGACCAAGTTTTTTCGAATCATTTAAAATGAATGGGAGAGAATTGGCAATACTATCCACTATTTTAATAGTAAGCTCAGGTCTGATAGCTTTTGTCATTTTTTATTTTTTTGGAATAGACAAAAATTTGATAATTGGTTTGTTAAACGGAGCTTTAACAAGTACTCCTGGTTTAGCTGCAGCTATCGATGCCACGGAGTCTCCGTTAGCTTCAATTGGGTATGGTATTGGATATCCTTTTGGTGTAATTGGAGTCATTCTTTTTGTTAGTTTTTTACCTCGTATTTTAAAAGTGAACATCAAAGACGAAGAAAAAAAGTACAAAGAAGAACTTTCTGCTGGTTATCCAGAAATTATTAAAAAGCATTTTATTGTAGAAAATGAAAATGTGATTGGTAGAACTTATGGAGAGTTAAATATTAGATTTATGACCAAGGCTGTCATTTCAAGAATAATGCATAATGATATTGTAATTGCACCAGAGCCTGAAATTGTTTTTCATAAAGGAGATGTGGTGAAAGCCGTAGGTACAAGCGATGCTTTGGAGCGTGTTAAATTATTAATAGGTTCTGAAACTCGACAAGAAATCCCGTTAGACACAAATTTTGATATAAGATCTATATTAGTAACTAATAAAGATGTTGTTAAAAAAACATTGGGACAACTTAATATTTTAGATACATATCACGCAACCATTACTCGTATTAGAAGATCTGGTATTAATATATCTCCAAGCCCTTCTACTAAATTACAATTTGGGGATAAACTAATTGTTGTTTGTCATAAAACAAACATGAAACATGTAAGTCGTATTTTTGGAGACGATACAAGTAAGCTTTCCAATACAGATTTTTTACCAATAGCCGTAGGGATTATTTTAGGAATTTTGGTAGGTAAATTAAGTATAAATTTCGACTCATTTTCATTTAGTTTAGGTCTCACTGGAGGAATTTTATTAGTAGCACTTATATTAGGTAGAACTGGTAAAACAGGTCCTATTATGTGGACAATGACTGGTGCAGCAAATCAATTATTAAGGCAGTTTGGTTTATTGTTCTTTTTAGCTGCTGTTGGAACCAGTGCAGGAACCAGTTTGGTAAGTACCTTTCAAGAATTTGGTTTAGAATTATTTGTTTATGGAATTTTAATAACCTTATTACCAATGATTATAACAACTATTGTTGCCAAAACATTTTTTAAATTAAATATGCTTACGTTACTTGGAACATTAACTGGAAGTATGACGAGTACTCCAGGTTTAGCCGCTATTGATAATATGGTTGATACAGATGCTCCTTCAGTAGCTTATGCAACAGTGTATCCAATTGCTATGGTACTACTAATTATTGTTGTTCAAATTTTAAGTTTATTGTAACTAAAAATAGGATTAATTTGAAGGTCTTTTATAAAGTGATGCTTTATCTAAAAAATGAGCTAATGTAATTTTAGGATTCGCATATAAATAAACTTCAGAAGAGTTGAATGCAGAAATGTCTATTGACTCTGAGGAGTTTATATAAGCTTTTGAATTGTTGTTGGTTTTAACAATAGCTGTTTTAGTCTTAAAGTTATTACCTTTAAATGTACTATTTCCATTAGATTCCATTTCTAAATGACTACAAGTTCCTTTTAAATTGATATCGGATCTATCCAAAACATTGATAAGGATATTTTTAGTGTCAATTGTAGCCTTTAAATTTGCCGACTCTTCCGTATTAATTATCGTTTCATTACTCACTGCTTCTAAATTAAGTTTAGTAGTTTTTTTAGCTTGAATATCAAGAGTTTTTGTGTTTACTTTAAGAGTTATCTCAGCATCATCAAAAGCATTAATTTTTAACGAATCTATAATTAATAAATTGTCAGATTTTAATGAGGATTTATTATAAGCAAACAATTCTTTTAAATTATTATTTACAGATAAATGAACGGTCATTTCTCGGTATTTACTAATTTTTTCATTTAATTTAATAATAAGAGTCCCATTAACTACTTCAGTTATGATAGAACTTTGTAAGTTAGAATCTGTTTCAACAAGTACCGATTGGTTTTCATTATATACTAATTTAACAGAAATTTTATCAAGAACTTCAACTTTTGTAAAATCCGAAATTTCTCTATTTTCAGTAGTAACTTCTTTATTTCCTTTTAGTTTTCCTTGAGCATTTATGGAAATTGATAAAAGTAAAAATAGAGCTATTGGAAGTTGACTTAATGTTTTCATTAGATTTGTTTTTTCAAAAATAAAGAAATAATTTTTAGATATTAGTTTGGTCATTTAAAAATCTATATTAAATTTGTCGTTCAATAAATGAAGAACAATAGTTTAAATATGAATTGGTGGTGGAACTCTCTTATGCAATAAGCGAGAAGAATTACTATATTACTATTTTAATATAAAACAAAAAGGACTTATCTCGCGATAGGTCCTTTTTTTATTCTAAAAAAATGAAAAAAATAAAGTTTAAAACAATTACAAAAAAGCAATTGGCTGATACCATTACTCCTGTAGGAATGTATTCAAAAATTAGAGATAAATATGCCAATAGTTTATTGTTAGAAAGTTCAGATTACCACAGTAAAGAGGAAAGCTATACTTTTTTATGTGTTGAACCTATTATTACATTTAAAGCTGATGAAAATAGGTTTAACTATTACTATAAGAATAAAGAAGTAAAACAAGAAGTAATAGCAAACAATTTTTATGATATTTTTGAAAAATATGCGAATACTATAGAAGTTGATTGCGAAGATGAAATAAAATCGTTTAATGGATTTTATGGGCATATCTCTTACAACGCAGTACAGTATTTTGACACCATAAAATTTACAACTAAAAAAGCAGCTTCTGAAATACCAGATTTTCAATTTAGTTTTTTCAAATTTGTAATTGCAATTAATCATTATAATAATGAACTTACACTCATTGAAAATATAGAAAAAGGAACAACTTCAAGAATACATGAAATTGAATCTTTAATAAATGCCAGAACTTATGGTTTGTATAAATTTGAAACTGTTGGAAAAGAATCTTCAAACTGTAACGATCAAGATTTTAAGAATAATGTTACAAAAGCCAAAGGACATTGTAAAAGAGGAGATGTTTTTCAATTGGTATTATCGCGTCAATTTCAACAAAAATATAAAGGAGATGAGTTTAATGTGTATAGAGCGTTAAGGTCTATTAACCCTTCACCTTATTTGTTTTATTTTGATTATGGAAGCTATAAATTAATGGGTTCTTCACCAGAAGCCCAAATAAAAATAACTGAAGATAGTGCAGTAATTAATCCAATTGCAGGAACATTTAAACGTACTGGAGATATGAATTCTGACCTAGCTTTAGGCGAAAAACTATCAAACGATAAAAAGGAAAATGCAGAACATGTAATGTTGGTAGATTTGGCGAGAAACGATTTAAGTAAACACGCAACCGATGTGAGTGTTGAGATTTTTAAAGAAGTACAATTTTTTAGCCATGTAATTCATTTAGTTTCTACGGTCAAAGGAATTCCTAAAGGAAAAGCAATTGAAATTGTTGGAGATACGTTCCCAGCAGGAACTTTAAGCGGAGCTCCAAAATATAAAGCTATGGAGTTAATCGATACCTATGAAAATCAATCTCGCGGATTTTATGGAGGAGCAGTTGGTTTTATCGGTTTAAACAATACGGTAAATTTAGCAATCGCCATCCGTTCATTTGTAAGTAAAAATAACACCTTGTTTTATCAAGCTGGTGCAGGTGTTGTGATTAATTCTAAAGAAGAAAGTGAACTACAAGAAGTAAATAATAAACTTGCTGCTTTAAAAAAAGCATTGGTTTTAGCAGAAGAAATTTAAAATAAGAGTACGATTACAGATTAAACTTATGAAAATATTAATAATAGATAATTACGATTCTTTTACCTATAACTTAGTGCATATGGTTGAAGATATTACAGGAGTGTATCCTTCAGTTTATAGAAATGATGAAATTTCTGTAGAGGAGGTAGCTAATTACGATTTAATTATTTTATCTCCTGGGCCTGGTTTACCTGATGAAGCAGGAGTTTTAAAAGAGGTTATCAAAACCTATGCAGCTTCAAAACCAATTTTTGGAGTATGTTTAGGCTTACAAGCTATTACAGAAGTTTTTGGAGGCTCTTTAGAAAATTTAGAAAATGTTTTTCATGGTGTAGCAACTAAAATGAAAATTACTAATTGCGATGCTGTAATTTATAAAAACGTTTCAACTGAATTTGAGGCAGCTCGTTACCATTCCTGGATAGCTTCTTCTAAGAAATTTCCTTCAGAATTAAAAATTACCTCTGTAGATGAAGATGGTTCAATAATGTCTTTACAGCATAAAAAATACAATATAAGTGCCGTTCAATACCATCCAGAATCAATTTTAACGCCAGTAGGAGAACAAATTGTAAGAAACTTTATAGAAGCCCATACAAAATGAAAAATATTTTAAATAAACTTTTTGAACAACAACAGCTATCTAAAAATGAAGCTAAAGAAGTACTTATTCGTATGGCAAATGAAGAGTATAATACTTCTCAAATGGCTTCGTTTTTAACCGTATATTTAATGCGTCCAATCTCTGTAAAAGAATTAGCAGGTTTTAGAGAGGCATTGTTAGAATTAGCAATAAAAATTGATTTGTCAGAATTTAACACCATTGATTTATGTGGTACTGGAGGTGATGGGAAAAATACATTTAATATTTCAACCATCACTTCTTTTATTGTAGCAGGAACAGGTAATAAAGTTGCTAAACATGGAAATTATGGAGTTTCTTCAATAAGTGGATCCTCTAATATGTTAGAATATTTAGGCTATCAATTTACAAATAATGAGTCTGAATTAAAGCATCAAATTGATAAAGCAAATATTTGTTTTTTACATGCGCCATTGTTTCATCCAGCAATGAAAGCCGTAGGTCCAATTAGAAGAGAATTGGGTGTTAAAACTTTTTTTAATATGTTAGGACCTCTTGTAAACCCAAGTAACCCACAAAATCAATTAGTAGGGGTATTTAATTTAGAAGTTGCTAGAATTTACAACTACTTATTACAAGAAACTTCAAAAAATTATGGTATTGTATTTAGTTTAGATGGCTATGATGAAATTTCGTTAACAGGCGGTTTTAAATTATTGACCAAAAACAACGAACAACTAACTACTCCTGAAAATTTAGGGTTAAGAAGGTTGGAACAAACTGAAATTTTTGGAGGAGCTACGGTTAAAGAAGCTGCAAAAATATTCACTTCCATTTTAAACGGAAAAGGTACTGAAGCTCAAAATAATGTAGTTTTAACAAATACTGCTTATGCTTTAAAAACTTTTGATCCATCAAAATCCTTTGACGCTGCTTTTGAAGAGGCAAAAGAATCGTTAAAAAGTTTGAAAGCAAAGCAATGTTTAGAAAAATTAATTAGTAATTAAAAATTCATAGCTCAAAAGATGAATATTTTAGATAAAATAATAGCACATAAAAAACAAGAAGTAGCACTACTTAAAAAAGAAGTGATGGTTGAAAAATTAGTAAAAAGTCCTAATTTTAATCGTACACCAATATCGCTTAAAAAAAGTCTGTTAAAAATAGGTTCTTCAGGAATTATAGCTGAGTTTAAAAGGCAATCGCCTTCAAAAGGAGTTATTAATGATACAGCTTCAGTTGTTGAAGTAACAAAAGGTTATATGGAAGCTAACATTGCAGCGCAATCTATTTTAACAGATTTAGATTTTTTTGGAGGAAATGTATTAGATATTATGCAAGCACGTTCGGTAAATGATTCAATTCCAATTTTGAGAAAAGATTTTATTGTTG
Organism: uncultured Lutibacter sp.; assembly: GCF_947493565.1. Classification (GTDB taxonomy): domain Bacteria; phylum Bacteroidota; class Bacteroidia; order Flavobacteriales; family Flavobacteriaceae; genus Lutibacter; species Lutibacter aestuarii. Next base: position 9,914 of record NZ_CANLRG010000006.1, read on the forward strand.
ACGGATTTCAAATTGTTGAAGCAAAAGCCATAGGAGCTGATGTTGTTTTATTAATTGCAGCTTGTTTAACAAAAGAAGAACTTAAAAATTACGGACAACTTGCGGAAGATTTAGGGCTAGATGTTTTATATGAAGTGCACAATCAAGAAGAATTGGATAAACTAAATTTAGATCATAAAATTATTGGAATTAATAATAGAAATTTAAAAACGTTTGAAGTTGACTTAGAACATTCAATACAATTAGCAAACCAAATACCAGATTCATGTATCAAAGTTTCCGAAAGTGGTTTATGTGATCCTAGAATTATTACAGGTTTAAAAGAATATGGTTTTCAAGGGTTTTTAATTGGAGAAAACTTTATGAAAACAGAGAATCCAGGTTTGGCTTGTAAAGAGTTTATTAACCAAATAAAATAAATAGTTGATGAAAATAAAGGTTTGTGGAATGCGTGATAAAGAAAATATTCAAAACTTACTAATTTTGGAACCAGACTTTATAGGCTTTATTTTCTATAAAAAATCGAAACGATTTGTAACTAAATTTCCAGAAGTGGAAATTCCTTCAACCATTAAAAAAGTAGGGGTTTTTGTAAATGAAACAATTGATGAAGTTTTGAGAGTTGCCCAACTTTGCCAACTTGATGCTGTTCAATTGCACGGAAATGAATCTCCTTTATATTGTAGATTATTAAAAGAGAATAATTTAATGGTTTTTAAAGCATTTTCTGTAAATGATGCTTTTGATTTTTCACAAACAGAGGCTTACCAAGCTATTTGTGATTATTTTTTATTTGACACCAAAGGAAAAGATTATGGCGGAAACGGTGTTAAATTCAATTGGAAAATTTTAAAAAATTATAAAGGTAACACTCCTTTTTTATTAAGTGGAGGCATTACTAAAATTGATGCAAATGAAATAAAAAAAATGAACCATAAATTATTTGCGGGTATTGATATTAATAGTGGTTTTGAAATTAAACCTGCATTAAAAAATATAAACGATATAAAAGAATTTAAAGAAAACTTAAAATGAGTTATTTTGTAGATGAAAATGGATATTATGGAAAATTTGGTGGAGCTTTTATTCCAGAAATGCTATATCCAAACGTAGAAGAGCTTAGAGTAAATTATTTAAAGATTATGGAATCTGATTCTTTTCAAAAAGAATTTAAAAGCTTGTTAAAAGATTATGTAGGTCGTCCTACACCATTGTATTTTGCAAAGCGACTTTCAGATAAATACAATACCAAAATTTATTTAAAAAGAGAAGATTTATGTCATACAGGAGCTCATAAAGTAAACAATACTATTGGGCAAATTTTAATGGCAAAACGTTTGGGTAAAAAAAGAATTATAGCTGAAACAGGAGCTGGTCAACATGGAGTTGCAACAGCTACAGTTTGTGCTTTAATGGGGATGGAGTGTATTGTATATATGGGTGAAATAGACATTGCACGGCAGGCACCAAATGTAGCTCGTATGAAAATGTTAGGAGCAACTGTGATTCCTGCATTATCTGGTAGTAAAACATTAAAAGATGCTACAAATGAAGCTATTAGAGATTGGATTAATAACCCTGTGGATACGCATTACATTATTGGTTCTGTCGTAGGTCCTCATCCTTATCCAGATATGGTGGCTCGTTTTCAATCGATCATTTCAGAAGAAATTAAAAAACAGTTAACTGAAAAAGAAGGTAAAGAAAATCCAGATTATGTAATTGCTTGTGTTGGTGGAGGAAGTAATGCTGCTGGTGCTTTTTACCATTATTTAGCAGAGGAGAATGTAGGTTTAATTGCTGTTGAAGCCGCTGGGCTTGGAATAGATTCTGGTGAAAGCGCAGCTACAAGCGTATTAGGTAATGAAGGTATTATTCATGGGAGTAAAACCTTGCTAATGCAAACTAAAGATGGTCAAATTACCGAGCCTTATTCTATTTCTGCAGGCTTAGATTACCCTGGGGTTGGCCCTTTGCATGCACATTTAAGCGAAAGTAAACGAGCAGAGTTTATTTCAGTTACTGATGATGAAGCTATGAAAGCAGGTATTGAGTTATGTGAATTTGAAGGCATTATTCCCGCAATAGAAAGTTCCCATGCTTTGGCAGTTTTTAATACTAAAAAATTTAAAAAAACAGATGTAGTTGTATTGAATTTATCAGGAAGAGGAGACAAAGATTTAAATACGTATATTAACTATTTTAAGTTGTAAAAAATGAATCGAATAAATAAAAAACTACAAGAAGATAAAAAACTATTATCTATTTATTTTACAGCTGGTTTTCCACAGTTGAACAGTACAGTTTCAATTATTGAAAGTTTAGAAAATAGTGGAGTAGATATGATTGAAATTGGTTTGCCTTTTAGCGATCCTTTAGCCGATGGCCCAACAATTCAGGAAAGCTCTACAAAAGCTTTGGAAAACGGAATGACCACTGAAATTTTATTTGATCAATTAAAAGATATACGTAAAAATGTCAAAATTCCTTTAATTATTATGGGGTATTTTAATCCTATGATGCAATATGGAATTGAAAATTTTTGTAAAAAATGTAAAGAAATTGGGATTGACGGATTGATAATTCCAGATTTACCTGTGAAAGAATATAGTGAAAATTACAAAGTTATTTTCGAAAAATATGATTTGATAAATATATTTTTAATTACTCCTCAAACATCACAAGAACGTATTTATTTTATTGATAAAATTTCTAGAGGATTTGTTTATATGGTAAGTTCAGCAAGCGTTACAGGTTCGCAAAATACTTTTGGAACTGTTCAAAAAGAATATTTTGAACGTATTGCTGCAATGAATTTAAAAACGCCTCAAATTGTAGGTTTTGGAATTTCAAATTCAGCTACTTTTAAACAAGCTACTGATAAAACTAAAGGAGCAATAATAGGTTCTGCTTTTATCAAACATTTAAATCAAAATGGAATTGCAAAAATTAATGAATTTGTGACTTCAATTATTGATTAAAAAACTTTTTGTATTGTAAAACCCTAAAGTCAAATGTATTGAAATTAGGGTTTTTCTGTTTTAATAATTTATAAGTTGGATTGCTTCCAACAGCTCTGTTAGCAGCTCCAGATGGTGCAGTTAGTGAAACCACTTTAATTTTTCGAAATACTTTTGAAGTATCTTCAAAACTAAAATTATGAATTCTAGGGGTATCTAAAGAACTTGGAATAAGTTCAATTTTTTTAGTTTTTAAATACTTTCTTAAATGGTATTCTGGGCCATTTTTACTGTTTCCTCCAGTTAATAATAAGGTTTCAATTTTAGGGTTTTTAGAGATGAAATAGTTTAAATCTCTTAATTTAATATTTTTCATTCCCAAGTCTGAAGCATCAATTTTTTCACGATTACAAGATGCTACAATATCACAGATGCCAATGCTTTTTTCAGTTAAAAAATCCTTTCGTTGTTGGATAGCAATATCAGATGTTTCAAAGTATAGATTTAATTGAAATATTTCATTTAAAATTTTCCACAAGTGCCCATCGATACAGCCATAACAAAAATCTACATCTCCTTGTTTTAATTTTTGAATTGAAAACCTAGGCGGAGGTAAAGTCCCAACAATTAATTTAGTAGCATTTTTTGGGATAAATGGTTGGTATGGGTGTTTATGATAAAAGTTCAAAAAACGTAATTAAATTTTTTTCTTTAAAGTTATTAAGATAACACCGTTTGATCCACGTACGCCATAAATTGCAGTTTCAGGTCCTTTTAAAACAGAAATTTTATCGACAAATTGAGGAGAAATATTATCAATACTTGAAACAGGCGATCCGTCAACAATAAACAAAGGTTGAGTACTACCTTGAAATGAAGTAGTACCTCTTACAAGTATAGTATTGTTAGACTGAACTTTAACACCAGGTACTTTTGCTCTTATCATTTCATAAATATCTTTATATTCAAAAGTATTTTGTTTCTTTTTTTTTGTAATTTTATTAGACGAGTTAGGTTTAAAATTATTATAAATAAAATTGATTTTTTTTTGTCCATTATAATCAATTTCAATTACTCCTCTTGCATATGAAAAAACTTTAATTTTTTTTGCGCTAGGATTTACTTTAAGTTTATAAGCTCCATAAGTATTAATTTTAGCTTTTGTTTTTACTTCATCTATAAAGAAAATAACATCTTTTATTACATTATTATTTTGATCTTTAATGTACCCAGATAAAGAAACTTTTTTAATTTTAGATTGGCTATAAGTAGTTTTTGTAAATAGTGATATTGTTAAAATAAGGAAGGTAATTTTTACATAATTTCTCATATTATTTTTTGTTTATTTAGAATGTTAAAGAGATTAATAAATTTAAATATTATTATCAAAAAATATACCATATTATTTGTATAATTGAAGTAAAATTTCGAGAGTCAAAATTTGGAATAATTTATTATAACTCACAAGCACTCTCATTCATAATTTTTATTTTAGCAAAACCCTTTAAGTAACTATTAGGTTTAATTAACTTTTTTACCATTTACATAAGTTTCTTCTACTTGAATATAAGGAATTTGAGCTTCTTCAATTTCCATAATATTTTTGTTTAATACAATAAAATCTGCAAATTTCCCTACTTCTATACTTCCTTTTTCGTTTTCTTCAAAGTTGGCGTATGCTGCCCATATGGTCATACCTTTCAATGTTTCTTCTCTACTTAAAGCATTTTCCATTTGAAAACCATTGCCAGGGTAATTATTTAAGTCTTTACGAGCAACAGAAGCATAAAATGTTAAAAAGGGACTTACTTTTTCAACTGGGAAGTCAGTACCTAAAGCAACTTTTCCATAGGTATTTAATAAATCTTTATAGGCGTAAGCACCTTTAATTCGATCTTTTCCAACTCTATCTTCTGCCCAATACATATCAGATGTAGCATGTGTAGGTTGTACTGAAGGTATTATATTTTTAAAATAATCAAAATCTTTTAAATCAATGATTTGAGCATGTTCAATTCTCCAACGTTTTTCTTTTTGATCTTTTAAAACTTCTTTATAGGTTTTTAACATTACATAATTGGCAGAGTCTCCTATCGCATGTGTATTCATTTGATAATCTGAAGCTGCAATTTTGTTGGCAAAACGTTTTAAATCTTCCAATGGAGTTACCAATGCACCATAATGGTTGTGTTGATCGCTATATTCTTTTTTCATAGCGGCACCTCTTGAGCCTAATGCACCATCAGCATAAACTTTAAACGAACGTACATTTAGTAAATTGGTTTTAATAATTCCTTTTTGGGTAAAATAATCAATGTTTTCATCGCTAGCAGAAACCATTGCATATATTTTTATGTTTAATTCATTTATTTGTTGTAGGCTGTCAATTATTTCTATTACTTTTTTAGAAATTCCAGCATCATCTACTGTGGTTAAGCCATAATCAAAACAAATTTTTTCAGCATCTTTTAATGCATTTACGATTTCTAAGTCTGATTTTTTTGGTATTTTAGATTCAATAAGTCCAATAGGCCCGTCAATAAAAATACCTGTTAACTTTCCATCTTTTTTTAAAATGAATCCACCTTCTTCAGGGGTGTTTATTGTAACTCCTGCTAAATCAATTGCAGCTTGATTGGCTAAGGTTGCATGGCCATCAATTCTTCTAACCGAAATGGGCGTATTTGGGAATAACTCATCTAATTTGTCTTTTGTTGGAAATTCTTTTATTTTCCAATCATTTTGATCCCAACCTCTACCAGTTATGTATGGTACATTTTTTTCTTTTTGAAAAGCTACAATTCGTTCTATAACTTCATCAAAACTTTCGGTGCCAGACAAATCAACTTTTTGCTGCTGTAATCCTAAACCTAAAAAATGGCAGTGAGCATCAATAAACCCTGGAACTATGGTTTTTCCTTTAGCATCATTAATATAGGTTGCAGCGTATTTAGATTGAATATCTAGAGAGGTACCAACGTCAATAATTTTACCATCTTTTATTGCGAAAGCCTCAGCCTTATCAAAATTTGAATTTACCGTATAAATGTTTGCATTTATTACAATGGTGTCTACCATCTCTTTTTTTACACAACATATGGTAAGAAATGAAATGCCTAATACAAGTAGTTTTTTCATGGTTTGTTAATTTAAGTAAGTGTCTATTAAATATACCAATGAAGCCATAGAAGCTGCGCCAAGTTCGAGTTCTCTTTTATTGACTTTATCGAAAGTATCTGTTGAAGCATGATGATAATCGAAATAACGTTGAGAATCTGGTCTGTAACCAAACAAAGAAATGGTTTCAGATTTTAAAGGACCAATATCAGCTCCTCCATGTCCTTTTGCTATGTCATGTAATCCATAAGGAGCAAATAAAGGTTTCCAACTCATAAACAAATCAATATTTTTTGAATTGGCATCAAATGTAAATCCTCTAGGTGTAAATCCTCCAGAGTCTGATTCTAATGCTGCAACATGAATTTCATTATTTTTTTTGGCTTCTTCAGCATATTTCTTGCCACCACGTAACCCATTTTCTTCATTCATAAATAAGACAACTCGGATGGTATGTTTTGGTTTAATATTGTTTAATTTTAAAAGGCGTAATACCTCAATAGATTGAACTATTCCAGCGCCATCATCATGTGCGCCATCACCAAGATCCCAAGAATCTAGGTGTCCTCCTACAGTTATATATTTATTTGGAAACTCACTTCCTTTAATTTCACCTATCACATTATAAGAAGGAGCGTCTGGTAGTGTTTCACAATGTTGTTTAAAGAAAAACTTTAAAGTTGGATTTTCTTTTAGTTTTTCACTTAATAAATTAGCAGCTTTTGTACTAATTGCAGCAGTTGGCACTTTTTCATTTTCAGGAATATCTCTATAACTCATAGCTCCTGTATGTGGGAAATCATCTATACTGTGGGTCATTGATCTTACAATTACTCCTAAAACACCATATTTACCCACAACCCTTGCTCCGCTTCCTCTTTGATCTACACAACCACCATAGGCTTTAAAAGTATGAATTAGTGTATCGTCAAAAGGTCTGTTAAAAAAAATAATTTTTCCTCTCAATTTTTCGCCTAAATTTTCAGCTTTTTCTAGGCTGTGTACTTCAATAACCTCACCAGTTACTCCATTTTTAGGTGTTGCTATAGACCCTCCTAAAGCACAGATAGGAACATTGTAGTTTTGATTGTTAATTGTAAAAAAAGCTTCTTCTTTTTCTCCTCGTATCCAATGAGGAACCATTAGGGGTTGTAACCAAACGTTATCAAAATCAAGGTCATTCATTAATTTTTCTACCCATTCAACAGCTAATTGAGCTTCGGGAGAACCTGAAAGTCTTCCTCCAATTTCATTAGATAAATAGTCTAACCATTGGTAGCTTTTACCCTGAGTTAATGCGGTGTTAAAAAGTTGTTTAATGGTAGTAGAATCTTTTTGGTAATCTAAAGTTTCTGAGGTTTGGCTTGTTTGCTTTTTATTATTGCAAGAAACAAAAGCAATAAGAAAACTTATTGCTAAAAAAAAATGTTTCATTTTATATAGTTTTTAAGATGTTTAAAACTACATAAAAAAAGTTTAATATTAAATACCTAATGTTACAAGTCAAATTTATAAGTAATTCCACCTAAAATTTGCAATGTTTGTACTTGATAATTTACAAAAGGGTGGTATTTTTTTCCTAAGGCATTGTTAATTTTAGCAAAAGCTGTTAATCTATCTGAAAAAATATAGCCTCCATTTAAATTTAAATCTATATAAGAATCATTGGTAATTAATGTACCAGCATCTGTTGCAATTGAGCCATAAGGCATTTGATAATCTTTGGTTTCTCCTTTATAAAATAGTTTGGCTCCAGCAAACCAGCTTTTATTTTGATAATCCGCTGAAATAGTAGCTGTTAATTCCGGTGAATTCCAAGCTTCAGCTAAATTTTCAGTTGTATGATTTGTATAATTTATTGAGCTAGAAAAATCAAATTCATTAGAAGCATCTATGGTTAGCTCTGCAAAAACTCCTAAGGTTTTTACATTATCATAAACAACACTAAAAGAATTTCCAGCTTCATAGCCGTTATCAATAGTTATATCTCCATCAGTTTTTGTTTGATTTAGTATATAAAATGGCTTGTTCTTTTCACTTGTATGACTTACATTAAAGTTATAACCAATATTAGACGCTAATTTTCCTTTGGCTCCAGCAAAGGCTTTGTATTGTTGATCGGTTTGTAAAATGGTTTGAGTAGGTGAAATATAAGGATTTTCATTTGCTAAATCTCTGTATGTATTTTGAATTAGATCTCCAGTAACACCAGCAACTAAAATAAGCACTTCATCAATTAATTTTAAAGAAGCTGTCACATTTGGATATGCGTAAAATTCATTGGTTTTACGTTCTAAATCATTAGAATAATACAGTTTAGCACCTAAATTTATACTTAAATTTTCTCTTAATATTTCTAAATTTGGACTAAAACCTAAATTTAAAAAACTGTGGTTGATATCGTTAGTAGCATTGTAGCCTTGTTTAAATTTCCCTGAAACTAGATCGACTAAAAACTCACTATTAATAAGTTCTGTTGAAATTGGAAATTCGAATTTTGGTTTTGCTATCAATCTTATTTCATTGCTATTGTAATTATCAGAAAAGTTTACAATTTCAGCTGTTGCACCTTGAAAAAAAGAATCTTTAAAATCAATTTTTCCACCTATGTAACTATTTTTATACACTTGTTTTTCATCCATAGATTCTATAAATGTATCGCTGTAATTATTTTCAGGCAATCCATAATAATTGTACATTTCTCTTTGTACACCAGCATTAATTTGCCAATTAAAGTCGCGATCAAATTGTTTGTAATAACCATCAATTCTTGTATCAGAAAAATTGTCATTTAACAGTAAATCTTTAATACCACCTTCTGAAGAAAGATGTTTAATAAACAAACCGAAGTCATTATAACGAGCATCACCAGTATGTAAGTAGGCTTCAAAAAATGGGCTGGTAAAATTTCCAAAACCTGCTGAAATATAGTTTTCAAATAAACGTTCTTTTGGTGCTCTGGTTACCTTTTGAGCTTTTCCTTTTGATGGAGTGAATGTTGAAGCAACAGGAAAAGAGAATATGCTGTAACTTACCTTTTCTTTTTGAATATTTTCAGCTTGATTTATAACAGGGTTTGATTTCACTTTAAAAGCATCTGAAATAGTTGGAGAATAGGGTTTTACAACATTAATTTCTTCTGTTTTAAGGGTGTCTTTTTTTGTTTCTTGAGATGATAATATGCTAGAAATTAATAAAAAGGATGCTGATATATATAATTTTCGCATTGTGAATATTTTTAGTTTGAACATTTAATTATGAATGTTTGAAAGTAGAAAAACTTTAATTTTTTACAGACTCATTTGTTTTTGCTTCTTCCTTTTTTATTCTATTTAATTCTGTGGTAGCTTCTTCAACTACATCGTCAAATTCTGAGAAATTTTTGAGAACACTTTCTAAAATATAAGTAGCTTGGTAGGCATCTTTTAATTCATAATAATTTGTTGCCATAATAATTAAACCTTTTGCAGCCCAATATTTATATGCGGCATAATCAGCGGCAATTTTCTGAATTATTTGGTTGGATACTCTATAGCTACCATCTTTATTTTCAAAGTAAGCACTGTAATAAAGGGCTTCAGCTTTTAGCTCTCCTGAAGCTATACTTTCTACTTGTTTGTAGGCACTTCTGGCTTTATTTTCATTTTTCGTTTTTATGGCTGATCGCGCAATAATTATATGTGCATCAGATTTTATACGATCTTCTAACTTCGAGTTTTGTAATACTAACTCCGCATAATTTTCAGCTTTTGTATAATTTTCATTGGCATAATAACCTTTCATTAAGTTGGATTGTGCGAAAGTAATGGTTTGAGGCGAGTTTGCTTCTGTTTCTAAACGTTCTAATACTGGAATGGCTTTGGTCCAATCATTATTTTCTAAATGAATTAGTGATAAGTTTTCTAAAGACTTTTCTGTAAATTCATTTTGTTCTTGTTGCACAATAAAACTATAGTATGGAATAGCTTTAAGGTGTTCTTTTTCCGAAAAATAAGATTGAGCTAAGTAAAAATTAGCTTTTAAATGATGAATTCCATTTGGAAAATTTTGAAGGTATTTTGAAAAACTAGTAATGGCTTTTTTATGATTGTTTTGTAGAAATTGTTTTTCTGCTGATTCGTACATGTCATTATCCAACTCAGCATCAGAAACATTTATAAAGTCTATATTTTTAACCCAAGAGGCATATTCGTCCACTCTTCCTAAATCAACATAAATTTGACGAGTATTTTTTACGGCTTGTTTTGCTTCGGCGGTATTTGGAAATCTTTTCACAACATTTTTATAGGTTGTTAAGGCTTGTTCATTTTGATCTGTATTATAGTAAATCAACCCTTTTTTAAGCATAGCTTTTGAAACCAATGGACTTCTTCTAAAGTTGGAAATTAATTGATCAAAACTTTCTATAGCTAATTGATTTTGACCTTTTTCAATATAGGAATTTCCTAATACGTAAAATGCGTCATCTCTATAGGTAGATCTTCCATGTTTGTTTAAAAAAGCTACTAATTCATTAATTTTAGCATTGGAGTTTCCAACAAGACCATAACTGATAGCTTTTTGAAATTGTGCATAATCGGTATCTATTCCGTTAGCATCAATAGCTTTATTGTAATAATTTATAGCATTCGAATAATTTCTAGTTACAAAATAACTATCAGCAATTCTCAAGTAACTGTCATTTAAACGAACTTCATCATTAGAGCTTTTACTGGTATATTGTTTAAAAGCAGTGATGGCATTAGTGTACTCTTTTTGTTTAAAGTAGGCATAAGCCATATTATAATTTAATAAGTCATATTCTGGTAGGTTTTGAGCTTCAGAGTTGGCTTTAAAAGATTTAAAATCATTTATGGCACTTATAAAATTATTCAATCTGTAATTAGATTCTCCTTTCCAGTACATTGCTTTTGCAGTGGTAGTTGCATCCAATGGAATTGAAAGTGAGTTTTCAAAATTTTCTTTTGCTAAATCATAATTTCCTTCAGCAAACAATTCGGCACCTCTGTAAAAAGCAACTTTTTGAAATAGAGTACGTTCTTTGGAGCTTTTTTTATTTTTTAAAAAGACTAGTGCGCCTTTGTAATCTTTTGAAGTTATGTAAGCACTAATGATAAGCTCGTTAATTTCATCTTTATGAGAAGAATTTGGGTACAACTCAATGTATTCTTGTAATACTTCAGGCACACTTTTATAAGGGTTTCCAATTTCATAGCTTAATTTAGCATAGTTTAACCAAGCATCTTTTTGAATTTCAGGTTTAAACGTCATTTGCGCTGCATTTCTAAAAGCGTTCAATGCTTCAGCTTTTTTATCAAGTTTCAAATAACATTCAGCTAAATGGTAGTATGCATTTTGTGCTACCATATTAGTTCCATTAATTATTTTATTAAAATTATTAACAGCATTTTCAAAGTCGTTTTGTTTGTAATAGGCGTAACCTAATAAGTAAAAATCAGTATTTGTCCATTTTCCTCTTTTACCTTTGTAATTTTTTAGATGCGGAATGGCTTCTTTATATTTTTGAAGGTTAAAATAACTTTCACCCACTATTTTTGAAATTTCAGAATGTTCAATTCCTCTTGATTTTTTTAACAATGGTAATCCGTTTTCTATAGCTTTTTCAAATTTTCCAAGTTTAAAATTCATATCAGCTAAATAATAGGAAACATCTGTTTTATAAGAGTTATCCTCAACTACTTCTCCTAAATATTTGTCTGCAGTAGCATAATCATCATTATTGTAAGCTATATATCCGTAATAATATTTTGCTTGAGCACCATATTCTTGAGAGTCTAATAAACTTAAGAAATGCTCTTTGGCTTCAGAATAATTTTTGGTTGCAAATAAAGAATATCCGTATTTGAAATTGTATTCTTCTTCTTTTTTTAGAGATAAATTGGTTGTATTTACACGTTTGTACCATTTTGCTGCGTAAGAATACTTTGCAATTTTAAAATAGTAATCGGCTACATCAATAAAAGCACTATTTCTTTTGGTACTTGTAGGGTATTTATCAACAAATTTTTGCATTAAATCATCCGAGTTTCGTTGACCCAGCCTCACAGCACAATTAGCGGCATAATATTCACAATTAGCTTTTAACTCTGAAGAGTTATCGAATTTACCTTTAATGTTGTTGAATTTATGTTGAGCAGCTACATAAGCTTTGTTTTGATAAAGCTCAATAGCATGATTGTATTCAGAAAGAGAATTGGTGTAAATATCAGTTTTTTGAGCGGTTATAAAATGTGTTACAAATACTAATAAAAATGGTAGAACAGCTTTTCTATAATTCATAATTTGCAAAAATTGAAAGTTTAAAACTATAGTGTAATAACGCAAAAAATCTACGAAATTGCATTATAGGTCTAAAATATTTATTCAAAAGTTATAACAATAATTATACCTTTTCTATAGTTTTTAGGAAGTTTAAGAATTAATTATGTACAAGTTGAAACTTAACATTTAAATGGTTAGTTTTGTTAAAAATCTACAATTCTATGGCTGAAGCAATACTTTCTTTACAAAGTGCAGAAATTTTTCAAAGAGAAAATTTAGTTTTATCTAATGTAAACTTACAAATAAATAGAGGAGAGTTTGTTTATTTAATTGGGAAAACTGGAAGTGGAAAAAGTAGTTTAATGAAAACCTTGTATGGCGATTTGCCTTTAGAAAAGGGGACAGGTAGTATTGTAGGATTTAATTTAAATACTTTAAAAGAAAAAGAAATTCCTTTTTTAAGAAGAAAGTTAGGAATTGTTTTTCAAGATTTTAAATTATTAAACGACCGAAGTGTTTTTGAAAATTTAAAATTTGTACTTAAAGCTACCGGCTGGAAAGATCAAAATAAAATTGCATCTAAAATTAAAGAAGTACTTTCAAAAGTAGGAATGGAAACTAAAGATTTTAAAATGCCATTTCAATTATCTGGAGGAGAACAACAAAGAGTAGCTATTGCAAGAGCCTTGTTAAATGATCCAGATTTAATTTTGGCAGATGAGCCTACAGGGAATCTAGATCCCTCAACTTCTGTAGATGTAATGAATGTATTAAAAGAAATTCACGATAGTGGTAAAACAATTTTAATGGCTACCCATGATTATGCGTTAATATTAAAATTTCCATACAAAACAATTAAATGTGAAGGTGGTGAATTATTTGAAGTGGTACAGCAAAAAACGTCAGTTTAAAAACAACAAAATTAATTTAATCGGTTTTTCTTTTAAAAAAGAGGTAGTAAAAATTTACAAGTAGAATAAAAGTATTGGTAATTATAATAGGCCAAGAAATTGCAAGCATAAATCCGTAAATTACAAACAAAATAGCTCCAATAGAATTTATCACTCTTAAGGTATTTACATTTTTCATCATAAAAGAAATAATTAAAGCTAAAGAAGCTAAATATCCCACCCACTCTGTAATTGAAATTCCAAAAATCATATAATTAATTTTAATTAAGTCGACAAATATACTTATAAATAAACTAAGGAAAAGTCTATAAAAAAGAAACCTCACTCAAGATGAGTGAGGAAAATTGCTATGAAAAAGATTGGCAAGTGTTACCACTTACCGATGCAAATATACAAATTATTTTACAAAACCAATAAAAAAAATGTTAAAAAGATTGTAAAATTTCTGCTCACTTTAGGATCCATTAATAGTTTAATTTCTTTGAATTGCTTCGTAAATTAGGTTATGAATTTCAGAACGGATATCTTTCTCTCCAAGTTTATTATTACTCATAACAGGGTAAACTCTATTGGATAAAAATACATATAAAATGCCATTGTCTGGATCAGCCCAAGCAAATGTTCCCGTAAATCCACTATGCCCAAAGCTATTAGCAGAAGCATATTTACTACTTGCTTTAATTTCTGGATCTAAGCTAGGTTTGTCAAAACCAAGCCCTCTTCTTATACTGTCATTTTCATAATATCGGTGGTTAAATTTATCAATAGTTTTACTTTCAAAGTATCTTTTGCCACCATAAAACCCCTTTTGTAAATACATTTGCATCATTTTGGCAACATCATTAGAATTTGAAAATAATCCTGCGTTTCCACTAACTCCATTCATCATTGCTGCACCCATGTCATGAACATCGCCTCTTAAAGTTTGATGCCTGTAATAATCATCAATTTCAGTAGGAGCTATTTCAGTAGGGCTAAATTTTTCTAATGGATTGTATCCTAATGAATTTGAACCCAAAGGCATATAGAAATTTTCATTATTTAACACATCCATTTCTTTATGAAATGTATTTTTAATGTATTTTTTAAACAAGTAAAAAATAAGTCCACTGTATTTATACCCTTCAGTTTTTCTTTGAGGGGCTTCAGCTATTTTCTTGTAAATAGAGTCGGTATAAGAATTAATTAAAAATAAATTTTCAGCAACTTTAATTGAAAATTCATCACTTTTAGTTGATCTATATAAGTTCTTAAAAGGAACTTTTGAAATACTATCAACGGTTTCTAAATAATATGGTATCCATGGTCTTATTTTACCCACATGAGATAAAGCTTCTTTAAAAGTAATAGTATCTTTATTAGAGCCTTTTAAATATGGTAAAAATTCACCAAGAGTAGTTTCTAAATTAAATAAACCCATTTCTTCGCCTTTCATTATCATTGGAAGACCACCTAAAATTTTTGTTACCGAAGCTAAATCATATAAATCGGTTAATTTTACGGGTTGTTTTTTGTCATAAGTATGATAACCAAAACTTTTATGATAAACTACTTTTCCATAACGAGCTACTAATACTTGTCCGCCAGGTGCCATTGTAGAATCAACAACCATAGTTGTTAGAGAATCAATTTTAGAAAGTAATTTACTGTCCATATCTACTTCTTCTGGGATGCTGTAAGATAGTCTCATTAAATTGGAAGTAGTTATTCCAGTTCCTTCAGGAAAAACTTGATTTATCGAAACCGGTAATTTTCCTTTTATTTCTAATGCTCCAAAAATCATTTGAGCAGAAATTTCTTGAGATGCTTTACTATTTTGATAGGAAACTAAAACTGCATCAATATGGCTAAAATCTTGAATATCTAAAAGGGTATATGGACTAGCGAAAACATCAAGGACAACGCTGTTATTTTTAGAGATTTCTTGTAACCAAGTAAGCTCTTTTTTTGTCATTTTAAAACTTTTCCAAGGATTTTCATTGGATTTATGATAGCCAATAATAACGGTTGTATAAGGTTTTAATTTTTGCAGTAATACTGTTAAATTTTCTTCAGAAATTATATCAACTTGCGTGTACTTTTTTAAGGTAGTTGTAAAATCAGCATTGTCAGAATCACCTAGTTTTACATATGCAATCTTATTATTAGTTAGTTCTTTTATAGGTAGAATAGCTTTTTTATTTTGAACAAGCGTTATGGCTTCTTTCATTAAAGTATTATAAAGTAATTGATCTTTTACAGTAATGATATCTTCTTGTATGCCATTTTCATTTATAGGCTTAAAGTTGTTCAACCCAGCCCAGTATTTAGCTTTTAAAATTTTTCTAACAGATTCGTCAAGTCGTTCTTCTGTAAAAAGTTTATTTTTAAGCGCAGCTTTTAGCTTTTTTACAGCTACTTTAACATCTTCAGGAATTAATAACATATCGTTACCAGCTAAAAAGGCAGCTAAATCAATATCACCTGGTTTTGCATAATTAGCAGCACCTTTCATATTTAAAGCATCGGTAAAAATAAGTCCATTATATCCCATTTTTTCTTTTAAAAGTTCAGTAATCACTTTATATGAAATTGAAGTTGGAACTCCTTTTTTAGGCTCTAGAGAAGGCACGTTTAAATGTGCTACCATAACACTAGCCAAATTGGTTTTAAACAATTCTTTATATGGAAATAATTCTATAGATTCTAGTCTGTCTAAATTAAAATCTAAAAAGGGAAGTGTTTTATGCGAATCTGTTGAAGTATCACCATGACCAGGAAAATGTTTCGCATTTGCTAAAACACCTTTGCGTTGCATTCCATTGGTAAATGCAATTGATTTTTGACTTACATTATATTTGTTTTCACCAAAAGAACGATTTCCAATAATTGGGTTTGCAGGATTGGTATTGATATCAACTACTGGAGCAAAATTAATATGGATTCCAATTCTTTTACAATGTTCTCCTAATCGTTCACCAAACTGTTCAATTAATTTATTATTTTGAACAGCACCTAAAGTCATATTCCAAGGATATCTAAAGGAATTTTTTAAGCGCATATTTAAACCCCATTCACCATCAAAACCAATTAATAAAGGGATATTTGAAGTTGATTGATAGTAATTTGTTAATTGTGCTTGTTTTTCTGGAGTTCCTTGCATAAAAATTAAGCCACCAACATGGTATTTTTTAATCATTTTTTTTATGTAGGCTTTATGTTTTCTATCTTTATTTGAATATGCTTGAATCATAAAAAGCTGACCAATTTTTTCATCTAAGCTTAATTTATTCATAGTGCTTTCAACCCACTTTTCTTGATTCTCAACATCAGTAGTTAGTAAAGGGTCAATTTGTTGTCCGTAGCTTTTAGCGAGTAATAGGAATAGACTTGCAAATATTATTTTTTTCATTTTAACTTAGATTTTATTTGTTTAATAGAACTCCAGTTCCGTTTAATTTAGAAAATACAATGTTTCCATTATTTAATGTAACTCCTTTAGCAATATCATTTTTAAGTAATAGTGCTCCATCCATATCTACATAATCTAATAATGGTGTTAGATGTGCAATTGCTGAAATGCCTACAGAAGATTCTGTCATACAACCCACCATAGTTTTTAAGCCTAAAGATTTAGCTTTGGTAATCATTCTTTTTGCAGGAGTTAAGCCACCACATTTCATTAATTTAACATTAACTCCATGAAAGTGATTGTAACATTTTTCAACATCAGTTTCAATAATGCAGCTTTCATCTGCTATAATTGGTAAATGTGAATTTTCGTAAACAACTTTCGAGCCTTTCCAATTATCTGCTGGAAGCGGTTGTTCAATAAATTCGACACCTAGTTTTTTTAATTCAACAGAGTTTTTTACAGTTTCTGTAACTTCCCAACCACAATTTGCATCAATTCTGAAAACTGAATTTGAATGTTTTCTTAATTCTGTTACAATCTGAATATCATCTTTAGTGCCTAATTTAATTTTATAAATTGGCCAAGGGACTTCCTTCATTTTAGAAGTCATTTTTTCAATAGAATCAATTCCAATGGTATAATTAGTTTGAGGAAGGTTTTCAAGTTTTAAACTCCAATACTGGTAAAGTTTTAGATTTTGTAAACGAGTATATAAATCTGTATAAGCTTCATCTAAAGCGCATAATAAGAACATATTATTTGCAAAATGGGGAAGTAGATATGTCCAATATTCTTCTGGAGTTTGATTGGAAAAAACTTCAATAGTTTTATGTTTTTCAATAAGTTCTTCTTCAAATTTTTCTACAGTTGTATTGTAGTAAGGATTTGCGGTCGCTTCTCCAAAACCCGATTTACCATTGTGAGAAAGTTCTACAATTATGGAAGGAATTTCTGTTCTTGTTCCTCTTGATATTGTAAATGGGTGCTTTAGCTTTAATTTATAAGTGTGAATAATTAGTTTCATTATAATAAAGCTTCTTTTAAAATTGTAACTGGGTGTTTAGAATTGACATTTGTACCATCTTTAATTTGGTGCCTACAACTTGTTCCTGAAGCTGCTATAATGGTTTCTTTAACAGCATTTCTTATCTTTGGAAATAAGGTGTCTTCTCCAACCTGCATGCTTATCTGATAATGTTCTTTTTCATAGCCAAAAGAGCCTGCCATACCACAACATCCTGAATTTAAGATAGTAACACTATAATTTTTTGGAATTGATAACATTTTAAAAGTAGGTTCTGTGCTACTTAATGATTTTTGTTGACAATGACCGTGAATTTTTAACGTTGCTGTTTTTGCAGTAAAGCTTTCAGAAGAAATGTTGTTTTTTTCAAATTCTCTTTTTATAAACTCTTCAATGGTAAAAGTGTTTTTTGAAATTTCTTTAGCAGCATTTTTATCATCAGCCAATCTTAAATATTCATCTCTAAATGATAAAATTGCTGATGGTTCTATTCCAACAAGAGGTTTGCTATTAGTTATCTTAGCTTTAAAAAAATCAACATTGAAATCTGCCTTTTCTTTTGCTTTGTCTAAAATTCCTTTTGAAATAAAACTTCTTCCACTTTCTTCGTGTTTTGTAATGGTTACTTTATAGCCAAGTTCTGTTAATAATTCAATGGTGTCAATACCAATATTAGCGTCGTAATAATTTGTAAACTCATCCACAAATAAAAAGATTTCTCCAAATTTTACAGGCTGAGAAAGTAATCTTTTTTTGTTTCGTTTATACCAACTGTAAACGGTTGTTTTAGCTAATTTAGGAATGCTTCTTTGGGTGGCAATTCCCATTATTTTTTTTGTGAGTGTTGTATTTAATACTAGATTGGTAAATGTGGGTGTTAGACTTCCTAATTTATTCCATTTAACATTATCTGCAAACATCTTTGTTCTAAATGGCACACCATTTTCTTTGTAATATTGATGTAAAAACTCTGCTTTTAAGGCAGCAACATCTACATTACTCGGACATTCACTGGCGCATGCTTTACAACTTAAGCATAAGTCGAAAACATCGTATAACTCTTTGTGGTTAAATTTGTTTTGTTTTTCTGAATTTGTTAAAAATTCGCGTAGGGCATTTGCTCTTGCACGTGTTGTATCTTTTTCATTTTTGGTGGCTCTGTAACTTGGGCACATGGTTCCACCAGCTTCTGGAAGCTTTCTACAATCGCCTGAACCGTTACACTTTTCGGTAGCTCTTAGAATTCCTAAACTATCTGAAAAATCTTGAATAGTTTCAATTATAGGTTCTGTCCTATCGGCTTGATATCGTAAACTTTCATCCATTGGAAATGGATCTACAATTTTACCTTTATTGAAGATGTTATGAGGATCAAAAGTGTGTTTTATGCGTTTTAGAAGCTCATAATTTTTTTCTCCAATCATTTGAGGAATAAATTCAGCTCTTACAATTCCATCACCGTGTTCACCACTAAATGATCCTCCATATTTTTTTACTAAATGGGCAGTTTTAGAAGTTATTTCTCTAAACAAAACCACATCTTCTTTCTTTTTTAAATTAAGGATTGGACGTAAATGTAATTCACCAGCACCAGCATGGGCGTAATACACAGCTTCTTGCCCAAAGGTTTTCATCATTTCAGTGAATTCTGAAATGTAATTAGGTAAATCTTTTACTTCAACAGCAGTATCTTCAATACAAGCTACGGTTTTATTGTCACCAACCATATTTCCTAATAACCCTAATCCAGCTTTTCTTAAGTTTACAGCCTTATCAATGTCATTATTAACTAATTTAGGAAATGCATAACCTAAATTTTTAGCTTTTAAATCGTTAATTAACTCATCTGCTTTTTTATTGGATTCCTCTTCAGAATTAGTGCAGATTTCTAACATTAAAATAGCTTTTGGATCACCTTCAACAAAGAACCTGTTTTTAAGTTGTTCTCGATTATTTTTTGTGCAATCTAAAATAGTTTTGTCCATTAGTTCACACGTAAATAAATTATGTTTCATTGCAATAACAACAGCTTCCATGCTCTCTTGGATACTGCTAAAGTGAGCTGCAATCATAATGTTTTTTGAAGGAGGTAATGGGTCTAACTTTAAAGTTATTTCAGTAGTAAATGCTAATGTTCCTTCGCTTCCGGTTAATAGTGTTGCTAAGTTGATGGTTTTATTTTGACCTCCAAAACCTTCGTAGTTTAATAGTTCATCAATAGGATAACCATTGTTTCTTCGGTGGATGTTTTTTTTAGGAAATTGATTTATAATTTCTTGTTGATTTTCTTTATTGGATAATTCATTAAAAACAGCCTTATATATGTTACTTTCTAAAGAATTTCCAAGTTGTTTTTGTTGAAATTGTTGAGAGGTTAATTCATTAAAAGTAACTTCAGAACCATCGCTTAAAATTGTTTTTAATTCAAGTACTTTATCTCTTGTAACACCGTATTTTATTGAGGTTGTTCCAGATGAATTGTTGCCAACCATTCCACCAATCATACAACGATTACTTGTTGAGGTGTTCGGGCCAAAAAATAATCCGTAGGGTTTTAAGAAATCGTTTAATTCGTCTCTTATTACTCCAGATTGAACAGTAACTGTTTTAGCATGTTCATCAAAAGCTAAAATATTTGTGAAATGTTTTGATGTATCTACAACCAAACCATCTCCAACACATTGTCCTGCTAATGAAGTCCCAGCGGCTCTAGGGATTAAAGTGATATTATTTTCTGAAGCAAATTTAATAAGCGTTTTAATGTCGTCATTGTTTTTGGGATAGGCAACCCCTAAAGGTATTTTTCTATAAACTGAGGCATCGGTAGCATAGATACTTTTATGTAAATTGTCAAGAAAAACCTCTCCTGATAATAAATTTGCTAATGGGTTTAAGTCTATTGTTTTGGTAGACATAAAATTGGTTTTTAAGAAGTATAAATTATTCCACTACTATGATCTTTACTCGCTCCTGTAACACTTTTTAAGCAGTTGTTTTTTCCTTCATTTTTTAAATAACCCAACAAGGCAAAAACTAAAGCTTCTTTATAATTAATAATACTATCGTTAGGAATTATTAATTGAGTTTTTGTATGGGCTTGTAACCTTTTAATAAGAAAACCGTTGTAGGCACCACCTCCAGTAATTAACATTTTTTTTGAAGAATCTGAGGCAATTTTTTTAGCTATTTGTTGAGCAATATGTTCTACAAAAGTTCTTAAAATATCCTTTATTTCGAGGTTGTATTTGTTTATAATAGGGAAAATTGTTTCTAAAATAAACTCATAACCCAAAGATTTTGGTTTAGAGTCGTTATAAAATGGCAAGGAATTTAGCTCGTTTAATAAAGTTGTATCTATATTTCCTTTTGACGCAATTTCACCATTTTCATCATATTCAAGGTTTAATGAATTTACATAATGATTTAAAACAATATTTACTGGGCAAATATCAAAAGCAATTCGTTGGTTATTCTTATTCATTGAAATATTTGAAAAACCGCCTAAGTTTAAGCAATAATCATATTTAGAAAATAAAAGCATATCTCCAATTGGGACTAATGGAGCTCCTTGCCCACCTAAAGCAATGTCTTGAACTCTAAAATTACAAATGGTTTTTATTCCTGTAATTTTATTGATATAAGGGCCATTACCTATTTGAAGTGTGTAATTTTCTGCTGGGTTATGAAAAATTGTATGTCCGTGTGAAGCTATAAAATCTAATTGTTTAATATCATTACTTTCAATAAATTTTTTTAAAATATTGCCTAAAAAAATACCATAATCGGCATCGAGTTTTGTTAGAGCTTCTCCTGATAAATGAAACCCATTTTTTAAAACTGATTTCCACTCCTGCTGGTAAGGAATAGTAGTAGCTTTCATTATTTCGAATTGATAAGAAGTGTCAAAATTTAATTTTATGTAGGCAACATCAATACCGTCTAATGAAGTGCCACTCATAACACCAATACAATACTTTGTGTTATTTTTCATGATTATGAAAATTTACTTTTATAGTTGTCTAATACATTTTTAACACTTTTATACTCTTCAAGTAATGAGGTTGCTAGCTCTTGATTGATATGAAGTTCATCCATTAACATAAGAATGCCACGATTTACTAATTTAGTATTTGATAATTGCATGTGAACCATTTTATTATCTTTTACTCTGCCAAGTTTAATCATTACTGAGGTAGAAATCATATTCAAGACCAACTTTTGAGCTGTGCCAGCTTTCATTCTTGTACTTCCGGTAACAAATTCAGGGCCAACTACAATTTCAATAGGAAAATCAACTACTTCAGCAACTGGACTATTTTCATTACAAACAATACACCCAGTAACAATGTTATTTTCGTTAGCTTTTTTAAGCCCTCCAATAACGTATGGAGTGGTTCCAGATGCTGCAATGCCAATTAATACATCTTTATCTGAAATATGATAGTTTTGTAAATCTTTCCAAGCCAATGTTGTGTCATCTTCAGCATTTTCAACCGCTTTTCTAAGGGCAGAATCACCACCAGCAATTAATCCTATTACCCAATTGTCAGATACTCCGTAGGTTGGTGGGCATTCAGAAGCATCTAGAACTCCAAGCCTACCGCTTGTACCAGCACCAATGTAAAATAATCTTCCTCCGTTTTTCATTTTAGAATGTATACTATCTATAAGCTTTTCTATGGAAGGAATTACTTTTTCTATGGCTTTTGGAACAGATTTATCTTCTGTATTGATATTTGAAAGGAGCTCAAAAGTGCTCATTTTTTCAAGATTATTGTAATTGGATGGTTGTTCTGTTGTTGGTTTATTTTTCATTTTTAGTTGTTACAATAATTAAACTTAATATTGTTAAAAGTGCATTTACTAGAATATTCATAAATCCTAAATCAAAAGAGAATTTTGTAATGAATATGTGGTTTAAATAGTAAGTTAGTAATGGCATTAAAACACAAATAAAAGGTACTGCTGCGTCTTTTATTTTAATTTTTGTAAAAATACCAAATAAATACAAACCTAATAGCGGACCGTAAGTATAACCAGCTACTTTGAAAATAGTTGAAATTACATCTCCTTTACTTTCAGAAAACAGCATAATTATTGTAAAAATAACTATTGAAAAGCCTAGTAATACTCGATTTTTTAATCGTTTTTTATCTTTTGAATTTTTATGTTGAATGTCTAAAAAGTCATGTGTAAAAGAAGTGGTTAAAGCCGTTAATGAAGAATCGACACTTGAAAATGAAGCCGCCGTTATTCCTAAAATAAAACTAATGCTAGCAATAATTCCAAAATGATTAAGAGATAGCATAGGGAATAAATCATCAGTATTTATAAATTTTCCATTTAAAGTTTCTAGTTGAATGCCAAATTTTTCAGCATATAAGTATAGCATTACGCCTAATCCTAAAAAAAGAAATTGAGTTACAGCTAAAATTAAACTAAAAGTTAAAATGTTATTTTGAGCTTCTTTTTTATTTTTACAAGTAAGCGTTTTTTGCATCATATTTTGATCTAACCCAATCATTGCCACAGCAATTAAAAACCCCGAAATAAATTGTTTATAAAAATTGCTTCCAGAATTAAAATCCCAATCAAAAACTTTAAAATATTTGTGGTTGGTTACAGCAGTAATTGTTTCGGTAAAATTTAAATTTAAAGAACTTTTTACTACATAAATTGAAATTATTGCTGCTAAAATTAAAAAGAATGTTTGTAATGTATCTGTCCATACAATAGTTTTAATACCAGATTTATGGGTGTAAAACCAAATGAGTATTAAAATTAAGATTACGGTAATGTAGAAAGGAACATTAAAAGCATCAAATACTGCAAATTGTAATATTTTTGCCGCAAGTAATAAGCGAAGTGCTGCACCAAATGATTGTGAAATTAAAAAAAATAAGGAGCCTGTTTTATAAGTTTTAACACCAAATCTAGTTTCAAGATATGTATATATTGAAATTAATTTTAAATCGTAGTAAATAGGTAATAGTACATATGTAATAAAAACATAGCCTACTACATTTCCAAAAACAAATTGTAAATAGTAAAAATAATTGGTGCCAACCATTCCTGGTATTGATACAAATGTAACTCCAGACATTACAGCTCCTATCATCCCAAAGGCTACAACCTGCCATGGAGATTTTCTATCACCAGTATAAAATGAAGCGTCGCTAGAATTTTTTGAAATAATATGAGAAATTAGCATGAGTATTCCAAAATAGGAAGCAATAATGATTAAAATTAGTGTAGCACTCATTAGTGTGATTTAAGGGTTAAGTAAATTTTTTAAAATCTAAATTTAACTTTAATGTTTGGAATGATAATTTGTTTTTAAACTATTATTTTAAATAACATGTTTAAGAATCAAATTTAGTTTATTTTTTTTAATCTCACTTAAAAAAAAATAAAAAAAAGCATAATTCAAGTGTTAAAAAAGCAAAAAAACGCAAAAAGTATGTATTTTATAAGATATTTATACCCTTTTCTTGGTAAGGTTGTAGTATTTGGCTATCTGGTTTGATATCTGTAACAATGGTGTTGATATTGTTAATTGGTATAACTGGATATCTTTTCACTTCATTGATTTTATTATTAGTGCAAAGAACAATGACTTGGTCACTAGCTTCAATCATGCTCTTTTTTATATGAGATACTTCCCAATTTGGCTCTGTCATTCCTTTGATGATATCGATACCTCCAGTACCCATAAAACATAAATCTGCTCTTAGTTGTGATATGGATGCCACTACATCTAATCCAACGGTAACTTGGGCGGGTTTGTTTAATTTACCTCCTATAAAAATAATTTCTATTGATGGGTGTTCGGTGAGTTGAATAGCAATTGGCAGGCTGTATGTGTAAATAGTTGCGTTAATATCTGAGGGTATGATTTTTGCTAACTGAAGGTTTGTGGTGCTTCCACTCATAATGATTACTTGACCTTCTTTTATTAATTTAACTGCTTTTTTGGCAATGATATTTTTTTCCTCAAGGTTGTAGTTGCTTCGCTCTTCATATGAAGGGGCTTTATTATCTATAGGTAAAGCTCCACCATGAACTTTTTTAATTAATCCGTTTAGAGATAGTTCATTAAGGTCTCTTCTTATAGTGTCTTCAGAAACATGTAGTTCGGTACTAAGATTTGAGGAGAGTACTTTTCTGTTTAATTTTATTTTGTCTAATATATAGTGGTGTCTTTCTTCTTTTAGCATGTTATTAATTTATTAAGCAAAAGTAACTACAAATATGCAACTTTTTTGTTTATATGGAATATCTTTTATTTTTTTATTAATAAAAAGTGAATGTTTTCAAGTGTTTCACTACGTTTATATTCATTTTGCGTAGATTATTTGAGTGAAAATGCATATTTAAAGCGTTTTTATGCGTATTTATTCAAAAAAATAAATATATTTGTTATTAAATTGATTTTAAATTAACACATCATGAAAAAAAACTATTATCATTTTTTAACTATTCTAATGGTATTTTTTGTTCAAATTTTGTTTGCACAATCTATAACTGTAACTGGAGTGGTTAAATCCAACGCTGACAATCTTCCTTTGCCGGGCGCTAGCGTACAAATTAAAGGTACAAATACTGGAAGTATCACTGATTTTGACGGAAAATATGAAATTAAAGCTCCTAAAGGTGCTGTTTTAATTTTTTCGTACGTAGGTTTCACAACGCAGGAAATTGAAGTGACCTCTAATATTATTAATGTATCTTTAAATGCAGGGGAAAGCCTTGATGAGGTTGTGATTACTGCATTGGGAATTAAAAAAGAAAGAAAATCTCTTGGATATGCTGTGCAAGCTGTCAAAGCTGAGGCACTTTTAGAAGGTAATCAAACAAGTATGGTAAATGGATTGCAAGGAAAAGTATCTGGTGTTACTGTGGTAAACTCTGGAGGAGCTCCTGGTTCATCAGCCATCATCATGATTAGGGGAGGTTCTTCAATTACTGGAAATAACCAACCATTATTTATTGTAGATGGTCTTCCTATTGATAATTCAACTAGTTCAAGTTTAGAGGTAGCAAGTGCAAATAGAGCTTCGGATATTAATCCAGAAGATATTGAAAGTATTTCTGTTCTAAAAGGTCCTGCAGCCGCAGCTCTTTATGGTATTCAAGCAGCGGAGGGGGCGGTAATTATTACTACTAAAAAAGGTAAAGAAGGTTCTAGCGTAGTTACATATTCTGGTTCTGTATCTGTAGATAATATTATTGGTACTCCAGATGTACAGACTCTTTATGGTCAAGGAGAGCAAATTGTAGGCAGTACAGGTACTACTATTAATACAGATTCTCCACTTTCCTGGGGAAATAGTACAGCAGGATCTCCGGTTTTTAATAATATTAAAGATTTTTATGATACTGCCATTACTTCAAATCATACCTTAAGTTATTCTGGAGGAAATGAAAAAAGTAATATTTATTTTTCTATAGGTGATGTTTCACAAGATGGAACAATTAAAAGCACAAGTTACGACAAAACATCTTTTAGAATAAATACTTCATCAGTCATCAATAATAATTTAACACTTGGTGTAACTGCAAATTATATTACTACTAAAACAAATAGTACAAAACAAGGAAACGCATCAGGAAGTAGTTTTTTAAGTTTACTAGGT
Organism: uncultured Lutibacter sp.; assembly: GCF_947493565.1. Lineage (GTDB taxonomy): Bacteria > Bacteroidota > Bacteroidia > Flavobacteriales > Flavobacteriaceae > Lutibacter > Lutibacter aestuarii. The sequence goes on from NZ_CANLRG010000006.1 coordinate 36,238, forward strand.
TATCCTGCAAATGTTGATGCTTCTGATTACTTGAATTCAGATAATTCTCAAAAAAGTTTCTTTTTAGATCAGCAATTTGATAACCCGTATTGGAGTATTAAATATAGTCCAAATACAGATGAGGTTAATCGTTTAATAGGAGCTATTAATTTAAATTACAAATTTTTAAAAGATTTTAACATCTCTTATAAATTAGGGATTGATAATTTTACTCAATTTAATAAAAAAATAACTGGAGATGGATCGTTAATTGATAATAGAGAAGATGGTTATATTAGTCAATATGAAAGAGATAATAAACGTTTAAATTCAAATTTATTAATAACCTATGAGAAACAGTTAACCGAAGATTTTTCAATCAATGCTTTGTTGGGGAATTCTGTTGATGAATTGGATATAAGAACAACTTACACTAGAGGGAATGGTTTTCAGGCTCCAGGAATTTATAGTATTGGAAATGTGAAAATTGAAGATCAAATTATTAGTGAAGGAATTACAAGAAAGCGAATGGTAGGTGTTTTTGGTGAGTTAAAATTAGGATGGCAAAACGCATTATTTTTGACTGCTACTGGAAGAAATGACTGGTCCTCTACTTTACCAAAAGATAAAAGATCATTTTTCTATCCATCAGTTGGTGTTTCAGCTGTTGTAACTGATTTATTTAAAAATGCGGGTAATGATATTACATCTTCTAACGGTTTAAGTTATTTGCAATTCAGATCTACTTGGGCCAAAGTTGGGAAAGATGCCCCAATTGGAGCTTTAGAAAGTTCTCTTTCAACCAATATAAATTCATTGGCAAGTTCTGCTTACACTTGGAATGGAGTAGATGTAGGAAATCCAAATCTTGAACCAGAATTCACAAATAGTTTTGAAGTAGGTGTGGATATGCGTTTGTTTGAAAGTAGAATTGGTTTAGATTTAACATATTATACAAGTAAGTCAGAAAATCAGATACTAAGAGATATTAGAGTCCCTCCAACAACAGGTACGTTTTATGCTACACTTAACGGTGGAGCTATTACAAATAGAGGTTTTGAAGCTTTAGTTTCATTTAAAGTATTGCCGTACACTTCGGATTTTAAATGGAATGTTGATTTTAATTTTGGAATGAATAAAAGTGAGGTAAATGAGCTTCCAGGTTTCTTAAATGAAGTTTATTTATCAGATTCTTGGACATTTAATGCAACCGCTGCAGGAGCAGCAATATTAGATGGCTCTTTATTTGGTTTAAGAGGGTATAGACCTCAAAGAAATGAAAATGGAGATGTGGTTATTAATTCAAATGGATTGCCAACACTTGTTGTAGAAACTTATGATGATGTAACTCGTATGCCAGATTGGACCTTAGGTATTTCTAATACGTTAAGTTATAAAGATTTTCAATTATCATTTTTGCTAGATATTGTTCAAGGAGTTGATGTTTATAATGCAACAGAATCTGCTTTGGTTTATTACGGTTTAAGCAAACAAACTCTTAATAGAAATGAAACAATAGTATTGCCGGGAGTTGATGTGAATGGTGCTGTAAACACAGTTCCAGTAGCTATGGACCAAGCTTTTTATAGAGATTATTATTATAGAAATACAGAAAATTTTATTGAAGATGGTTCATTTGCAAGATTGAGATATGTTACGCTAAGTTATAAGCTTCCAAAGAAAATACTTGATAAAACAGCTTTATCTTCTGTAGAGCTTTTTGCAACTGGTAGAAATTTATTTACCATCACAAACTATAGCGGAGTAGATCCTGAAGTGAATACTTTTGGTGCTGGAATAGCTGGTGCAGGGTCAATGTCTATAGATAATTTAGGAACGCCTAATGTTCAAGGATTCGATTTAGGTTTAAAAGTTAGATTCTAAAAATTAAAATTATGAAATTATATAAATATTTAATACTATTTTTAGCAGTCATAGCAACTTCATGTGGTGATGACTATTTTGATGTAAATGGTTCTGAAACAAAGCCAACAACATCTTCACTGCCTCCACAATTTAGAATTCAAGGGGCAATTGAAAATACAACAGCTCAAGCTCAATATAGAGGAAGTAGAGAAGTTTTAGGAATTACTCAATATGGTTCGCAAAATGTAACTAACTATTACTCTGAAACTTGGAGTTCTTCTTTAACTACAGGACGTTATTTTTTATGGCAAAATGCGTACGTGTATTCGCTTCCTAATACAGCCGATTTAATTGTTTTAGGTAAGAGAGATAATGCTCCAAATTTTGTAGCAGTTGGTAAAATTTTACGAGCGTATATTTTAGGAATGACTACAGATCAATATGGAGATATTGTATTGGATGAAACCTATGATGGTGAGTCTTCTATGAATATAACACCTAAATTTAGAACTCAAAAAGAGGTTTATGAAGCTATTTTTAATTATTTAGATGAAGCAATTGCTGATTTGGATAAATCAAGTGAGATTGATTTAAACGAAGAAGGTGGAGATGTATTGTATCAAGGAGACCATGAAAAATGGAAAAAATTTGCATATGCTATAAAAGCTAGATACCTAAATCATTTAAGTAAAAAATCATCTTATGATCCTGATGCTGTTATTGCAGCATGTCAATTAGCAATAAGTTCAAATGCATTAAATGCTCAAAAAACTTATGGTGGAGGACCAGTATCAAATGATATACAGCCTTTTGCAGTTGGAGGTTATGGTTCTTCAAGAATGGATTATTTTTCTGATTTCTTTGTGAAATTATTAAAAAACCCACTAAACTTAGAAGGGGCTGACTGGGATCCTCGTTTGACTATTATTGTTCCAGAAGCAGTAAATGGAGGTTATCAAGGTGTTGTAACTGGGAGAGGTTTAGATGGTAATTCTGGAGATGATTATTCTTTAGGAAATGGCGGTTTTTATACGAGTCCAAATTCAACTACAGATATGATTAACTTCAGTGAAGTAAAATTTATTGAAGCTGAAGCTAGACTTAGAAAAGGTGATAAGGCAGGTGCTTATACAGCTTTTAAAATGGGAGTTCAAGCTGATTTCGAAAAATTAGGAGTGGATGCAGGATCTACAAGTATTTATATGGATTTGTTAGATGATGAAGTTGGAGAGACTAATATTGAACTGTCTCATATTATGGTTCAAAAATATATTGCTAATGTTTTAAACCCTGAAACTTGGGTAGATATGAGAAGAATGGATTATAGTTCTGATATTTATCATGGGTTACAGCGTCCTGAAAATGTAAACCTTGATATTTTCCCTAATGAAAATGATTGGATTCAAGCAATGATGTATGAATACAATGAGGAAGATAGAAACTATGAAAATATGCCTAATAATGATCCATATGTTAGATTAACTACACCAGTCTGGTGGAATACTGCAGAATAAAGTAGAGTTGAGTTTTTAATAATTATTTGAAAAAACCGTCTAAAAAGAAATTTTTAGACGGTTTTTTTTAAATTATTAATAGAGTTTGAAGTAAAGAATTGCTTATTTTTGAGGTGTTGGTTTAAAATTTAAATTTTTAGTAGCTTCTTTAACAGCTGTTAAAAACTCTTTTCCAGGATCTGTTTTTTTAGTTCTATAATTTGGATCTTTTTCTAACCAAAGTTCATGATTTACAAAATTGGTGTATTCATAATGACCAATCACATAATCAATATCGTATTTTGAAGCTAAATATTTTACTAATTTAATGTTAGATTTTAATTGAGCTTTAGTAAGTGGAGCATCTTTTGTTCCTCCAACATTTTCAATTCCTATAGCACAATGATTAAGTCCAATTACATGCCTAGCCATTGTAGTTTCGGGCATTAATCTATAAATAGTACCGTCTTGGTCAACTACAAATTGAGAGGAAACATTTAAAGCACCAGAACTCTTAATGTCAGGTCTGCTATTAGTAATTTTACTTTTTTCAAAAGCTTTAAAAGTATTTTCTAAACTAGGAATGGCAGTCCAATGCAATACAATCATTTTTGGAGTAATTTTAGTTGTTCCATTATTGATGTCATATCTTTCCGATAGATATTGGAGCGTTAAGGCTTCTCTTTCTTTATCAAAGGTAATAGGTTTGTCTACTATTTTTGTTTTAACAGAACAGGAAATAAGTAGAATTGAAGTGAAAAGCAGGAAATAATGTTTCATTATAATAGTTTTAATTAATTAAATTAGATAGTTTTTTTAAATCATTTTTGGTGTGGTTTGCTGTAATTACAATTCTATTCATATAGCTTTCATAAGTAGGATATTTAAATCTAGCGATAATAATGTTGTTTTGTAATAACTTTTCATGTAATACATCACTTGTTGAATAAATTACAGGGTATTTTTTATTGAATTGATAGTTGTTGTTGTCGTTGGGTTTTAAAGCGTTTTCTAAAAAGTCTAAGTTATTAAAAAGCTTTTTTCGCTGATTTTTATAAAGATTATTACTTTTAAGAAAAGCCTCTAAATAAGCTGGATTTGCTCCAGATGACGATATAAAAATAGGCTCAGCACTAATTGCTTTAATGAAATGCTTATCAGAAGCAATAATTCCGCCTGAAATACCAAAAGCTTTTCCTAAGGATGATATTAAAATTTTCCGATTTAATTTATTAGAATTTATTGAAGAAAAAATCCCTCTACCATGTTTGCCAATAATGCCTAAACTATGTGATTCATCAATAACTAAAGTTATTTTTTTTTGTGGTGAAATAGCATCTAAAAAATCAAATGATGTAGGTTGTGTTTCCAGTGCTAATATGGCATCAACTGTAATTACAATATCTTCTGAAATATCATTTTGTAAAAGAGGATGTAATTTCCCATTTAAAAATAAAGGCAAACTATTAGGATGTAAAACCGCAGGATGGGTTTTTGGATAATGAAAGAATTTCTGAGTGGTTTTAGATAAATAATCAATAACCATTTTACCAGCTAAAGTTCCAGAAGAAGTAGTAAGGCTGTCTTCACTTCCTAAGAAATTGGAGAAGTAATTTTCCGCTTCTTCATAAATGGCTAATTTTATATTGGCGTTTCTTGAGCTTCCATAAAATGTTCCCCATTTTTTTAAACCTTCAAAAATGTTTTTTTGAAATTCTGTATTAGAAGCCATTCCTAAATATGAAGTTCCTCCAAAATATAAATAAGGTTCGTTGTTTACAGAAATTTTTCTGTTTGGAAATTCATTAACTTTCATTATTATGTTGTTAAAGTAATTCCAGTTCCGTTTAAATCACTGTATTTTATAATTCCATCTTTAATAGTAACTCCTGTAGCAATGTCTTCAGCTAATAACATGGCACCATCCATATCTACATAATCTAATAATGGTAATAAATGCGCTATTGCAGAAATTCCAACAGATGATTCTGTCATACAACCAACCATAGTTTTCATGTTTAATTCTTTAGCTTCAATAAGCATTCTTTTAGCAGAAGTTAAGCCACCGCATTTTACCAATTTAACATTTACACCATGAAAGTGATTGTGACATTTTAAAACATCTTCTTCAATTTGACAGCTTTCATCTGCTATAATGGGTAATACAGATTTTGAGTAAACTTCTTTATGGTCATCCCATTCGTCAGCTTTAAGAGGCTGTTCAATAAATTCAACTCCTAGTTTTTTGAGTTGAATTGAATTTTTTATAGTTTCTTCAACCGTCCAACCGCAGTTAGCATCAACTCTAAAAACTGCATTGGTATGTTTACGTAACTCTTCAATTATTTTTATATCTTCTTTTGTACCAAGTTTTATTTTATAAATTGGCCAAGGAACTTCTTTCATTTTAGCTACCATTTTCTCAATTGAATCAATTCCAATGGTATAATCAGTTAATGGGTTTTTACTGATGTCATAGTTCCATAACTCATATAGTTTTTTTCCTTGTTTTTTAGCAAATAAATCATTAAAAGCTAAATCTAAGCCACATAAGGCGAACATATCGTGTTTTAAGTGCGGATACATTTTATCCCAAAAAGCTTCTGGAGTTAAAAGAGAGTTTTCTTTAATTAAAGGTTTTAATGAAGTTAAATCATCTATCATTTTTGGAATGGTAATGTTGTAATATGGATTAGAAGTGGCTTCTCCATACCCAGAATATTCACCATCTTTTAATTCAACGATAAGTGTTGGTTGGATGTCATAAGATTCTCTTGAAATAGTGAACGTATGGCGTAGTTTTAAATTATACGGTTTTAAGATTAGTTGCATATTGTAAGTATTTAATAGTTGGTTTTTTATTTTCTGAATAAAACAGTAGAATTATCTTTGTTAACTTTTAACTCAATAGTTCTCCCTAAAATAAGCGCTAGATTTATGTCTTCATGACCTGCTGGAAAATTAAAAAGTACTGGAAAATCGTATTCTTTAACAACATCTAAAATAAGTTGCTCTATAGATGTTCCCCAATGTGTACTGTTTTTTTTAACATTGCTAATGTCTCCAACAATAATACCGTTACAATTTTCAAAATATCCGGCGCGTTTTAGACTTTGTAACATGCGGTCTATATGGTAAGCATATTCGCCAATTTCTTCAAAAAATAAAATTTTGCCATCCGTGTTAATACTGGTTTTTGACCCTAGCATGGTATGTAAGAGTGTTAAATTTCCACCAACAATTTGTCCAGTGGTTTCACCTAATTTATTATAATCTGAACTTTTTATAGTGTAAGCTAATTGATTGCCAAAAAGGGACTTTTTCAGTGACGTAGCATTTTCTTCTAAAAATTCACAATTTTCATTCAAACTAATTCCCATGATTGCATGAATAGTTTCAAATCCTAAATTATGAATTTGATTATGAAAAGCTGTTATGTCCGAATATCCAATAATCCATTTAGGATGTTTCATAAAAGTACTGTAATCTAGTTTATCCAAAATTCTTACAGAACCATAGCCGCCACGTGCACACCAAATAGCTTTTATGTTTGGATTGTCTAAAGCTTTTTGAAAGTCTAAAGCACGTTCATTATCTGTACCAGCAAATTGATTGTTTTGTGTAAAAATGTTTTTTCCTAAAACAACATTTAAACCCCAGCCGTTAAGTAATTTTTTTGCTTGTTGAATTTCAGCTTTTTTGTTAAATAAATTTCCAGCGGGAGAAATAATAACTACTGTATCTCCTTTTTTAAGATAAGGCGGTTTTTTTATTATTTGGGTTGTTTCATTTTTTGTAAAATTGGAATGTGTTTGTTGTTTAGATTTACAACTCACATTTACCATAAAAATTAATAGGATACAGTAGAAAAATAGTCTCATAAATTTAATAAAAGTGTTCATGTAAATATAGGATTTTTCTTGTTGAAAGTCTAATTGAAAAACACAAAAAACACCTATAAATAATGGTTTTTTTAAGATTTAAATAATTTATGATTAGTTAAATTGTTGAACCGTAAAATTGTTTTAAATTTGATTGTTAATTGAATTTTATAACAGGTTTTATTGAATTCTTATAGAGATTCAAGTCATAAATAAATTCCAAAATAAAAAAATATGAAACAAGCTTTTACCAGTATAATGATGCTTTTTTTTATAAGTATTTCAAGTCAAAATATTGATTTCACTTCAAATTTGTATGAAACCTATGAAAATTATAAAGAATCTAGTTTAAAAAATAGAAGGATAAAATATAAGAATATAAAGCCCCTGATTGATAAATTGAAAGAGGATTCAAAATATACCGTAAAAAAAGTTGGGGAGTCTATTGAAGGTAGAAATTTAAATTTAGTGAGTGTTGGTAAAGGAAATATAAATGTTTTTTTGTGGTCTCAAATGCATGGAGATGAACCAACGGCAACACAAGCCATTTTCGATATTTTCAATTTTTTAAATAGCAATGATTTTTCTGAAGAGAAAGAAGCCATTTTAAGTAAGCTGACCCTTCATTTTTTACCGATGTTAAACCCTGATGGAGCTGAAAAATATACAAGACGAAATACATTGGGAATTGATATAAACAGAGATGCTTTAAGATTGCAATCCCCAGAAGGGAGAACGTTAAAAAATGTTCGAGATAGCTTAAAAGCAAATTTCGGATTTAATTTACACGACCAAAGTATTTATTACAATGCTGAACGTACAGATAAAGTAGCAACTATTTCATATTTAGCACCTGCTTATAATTATGAAAAAGAGATTAATGAAGTTAGAGCAAATGCAATGAAGGTTATTGTTTTTATGAATCAAATTATTCAAAAATATGCGTCAGGGCAAGTTGGAAGATACAATGATGATTTTGAGCCTAGAGCTTTTGGAGATAATATACAAAAATGGGGTACAAGTACTATTTTAATAGAATCTGGAGGTTATAAAAATGATATAGAAAAACAAGAAATTAGAAAGTTGAATTATGTTTCTATTTTAGCAGCAATTTATACCATTGCAAATGGTACTTACAAAGATATTTCGGTTGAAGATTATGAAAAAATCCCTCAAAATGATCGTAAATTATTTGATTTAAAAATTCAAGGAGTAACCTATCAACTTTTAGATAAAAAATATATTATTGATTTAGGGATCAATCGTTTTGAAGTTGATGATGAAAATTATTCTAGCTTTTATAATGTAGGTAGAATAATAGATCAAGGTGATTTATCTACATTTTTTGGATACGAAACCTTGAATGGAGAGGGATATAGTATTGAGCAAGGAAAAGTGTATTCAAAAACTTTAAATTCTATAGATGATTTGTCGGATTTAGATATTTATCAGCTTTTAAAAAAGGGGGTTACTTATTTAAAAATCGAGGATTTACCAGATGATAAAAAATATTTGAAAGCTCCTATTCATTTAATTGGAAGCGAGTATAAAATTCCAGAATTAAAAATTAACGTAGGAGCAAATCCTACTTTTTTGTTAAAAAAGGATGGGAAAATTAAATATGCAATTATTAATGGCTTCTTAATTGATTTAAATAGCAAACAAAATAATTTTAATAATGCGTTGATTTTTAAAAATTAACAATAAAAGAGCCTTAATAGTTGTCTCTAATAAATTCAAAAATAGTTTGCATTTGTTTTCTAACATCATTTGTTTTGGTAGTATAATGATTGTTCATAAAGCTAAAAATTAGAACTTTACCTGATTTTGTTATTAGATATCCACTTAAAGAATAATTATTTCCAACGGTGCCAGATTTTGCATAAATATATGGAGTTGGGTTACCAACGTACCAATTTTTTAAGGTTCCAAGTTTTCCTCCAACAGGAAAGAAATTAAACAATCGATCTTTAGGAATTTCTGAATGTAATTTAGTTAAAACTTGTACAAACGAAGTTGGTGTAAACAAATTGTATCTGCTTAATCCAGAACCATCTACCCATCTGGGTTTTTGTTTTAAGTCTTTTAGATGGGTTTCAAGAATTTTTTTTCTTATCATGGTAGAATTTAATGTGTCAGAAACGGTAGAAGATGCTAAGATAAGTAGTTGTTCAGCTAAAAAATTATCACTTTCAAGCATCATTCGTTTATATAAAGAATCTGACGGAATACTATAGGCAGTATGTTCCAATTTTTTTACAGGGTTACTTTTAATAGAAACTTTGTTAGGTAAAAGATCATTCCATAATTTGGTGATTAATAAAGAATCCATAACCATTGGAATTTCTTTTAGTTTCTTGTAGTTAGGTTGGTAGTAAAAGTGATTGGAATAATAGTCTCTATTATAGTTTGATTTTTTGAATTCTATATTATTTTTCAATACATTAGGGTTGATTGTCGAATCTTTTTCAAAGTCAATAGTAAGTACATTTCCATACATAGGGAAGCTGCTCCTTTCAGGACTAAAATAAGTATCATAATCTTCCCAAGCCCAACCAGGACCATATTTTTCATCTTTTATATTGTCAATTATTAAAGCTACATTTTTATAATTTTTAAACATTTTTAGAGCGGTACTGTCTTTAAAATAGGAATGTAAAAAACTAGGGTCTCCAGTACCTAAAACAGTTAAGGTATCTTTTTTAATAGTGTATTTAAATGCTGGAATTTTTTCTGGTAAATACTGTAATCCAGTATATAAAGTAAAAATTTTTGTATTACTAGCAGGTGTAAAATATTTATTAGCATTAAAACTAAATAAAGTATCATTTGATTTCGGATTGTAAATTAGTACTCCAGTAAATTGATTATTAAAGAGGCTACTATTGAGTTGTTTTGTTATTTTTTTTGAAACCTGTGCAGATTTACACCCAATTAGTAGAAATATCAGCCCTAAAAAAAGATATTTTAATTTAAACATGTTTTAGTTGTTTTAATACTTTTCGGTTTAGATTAAATAGTAAATCCCATTATTAGATACATAAGAGTAGTAATAGCACCTCCAATTAGTGCATAAGGTAATTGTGTTTTAACATGGTCAATATGATCTGTTGCAGAAGCCATAGAAGAAATAATGGTTGTATCTGAAATAGGAGAGCAATGATCTCCAAAAACTCCGCCTCCCAAAGTGGCAGCGATTACAAGTCCTAAATTAGCTTCGTGGATAGTTGTCATTGGAATAGCAATAGCTATCATAATTGCAAAGGTTCCCCATGAAGTACCAGTTGAAAAAGCAATAAATGAACTTATAGTAAACACAATTGCAGGTAAAAATTCTGGAGACAACCATTCTTTAGACCAATTAGCTATATATTGACCAGTTCCTAATTGATTACAAGCATCGCTTATAGCAAAAGCAAAAAGCATCAGTAGTGCAAGAGGCATTAATTCACTGATTCCTTTTAAAATTAAATCAACCATTTCTTTAATTTTTAAAATCCCTTGAGATTTATATAAAATCATAGCAACAAGTATAGATGTAATAACTGCATATAAAACAGAGGACGATCCAGAACCTTTCCCGATAGCTTGTGATAAATGATTGGTAAATGAAGTATATTCTTCAACTTTGTACCAGCCTGTATAAGCCAAGTTTATAGGCATCATAATTACCATGGTAAAAAGTGGTATTGTCATATTATATGCCTTTGCTTTAATACCTTCTTTAGGTTGGTATGAAGTTATTGTTTCAGAAATCATAGGTTTTGCATTGTCATTTAAAACTTTTCCAGTTTCTCGAGTTCTTTTTTCGGCTTTTGCCATAGGTCCAAAATCTTTTTTGGATATGATTAAAATAAAAACAATAGTAATTGCTAAAAATGGGTAGAAATTATATTTAATTGAAGAGAAAAGTACTGAAAAAGGGTTGTCTATTCCTTGAGTTATTAATAAACCCATAATAAAAGCTCCCCAAGCATTAAAAGGTATTATGATGGATGAAGGAGCAGAACTTGAATCAGCTATATAGGCTAATTTTTCTCTAGAAATTTTCAACTTATCAAAAATTGGTCTATAGAGTGTTCCAACGGTTAATGAGCTTATGCTTGTTTCTACAAAGAGAATGATTCCAGTTAATAAGGCTAAAATTTGAACAATTATTCTACTATAACCACTTTGTTTTTTTTCAAAATAGTTGATAAGAATATTAATTTTATTTACAAAGCCTTCAACTCCTCTAGAATATTGAATAAATAATAAAAGAGCACCAACAAGAGCGCTAAACATGATGGTTCGAGTATTACCTTCAGATTTAAACACATTTACCATTCCTTCAATTGCAGCTATTGTTCCTTTAATTAAATTCCAGTCACTCATAATAACCCACGAGGACCAAATCCCAAAAAGTAAAGCTATATATACTTGCTTTGTTCTTAAAGCAAATACAATTGCAATTATTGGAGGTAAAATTGATAGAAATCCGTAAGTATCCATATAGTTTTGTAGTTAGAAAAATTTATTCCAAAGAATATTGGAATGTGTGAATATACTCAAACTAAACAAATTGATTAAATTTTTTAGATGAATCTCTGATATTTTTGCTGTTTTATTGAAATTTACGACATTAAAATGAATATAATAAAAAATTAAATGCGTTTTTATGCGTTTTTATAAGTGTTTTATTTTAATTTTGTAGTGCCTAATTAAAAATGTATACAATAATGGAAATAACACAGTCTAAAAATTCAAAAGCAATTACGTATGATGAGCCAGGTAAATTTGAAAACACTAGATTTGAAAAAATCCACAATGTAATTTTTTCTTCAGCAAAAGAGGGTTCTGTCAAAGTTGCCAAAGAAATTAGGGATTTAATTCTAGATAAACAGTCTAAAGGAGAGATGTGTGTTCTTGGTTTAGCAACAGGTTCTTCTCCAATTAAAGTTTATGAAGAGTTGATAAGAATTCATAAAGAAGAAAGTGTTAGTTTTCAAAATGTAATTACATTTAATTTAGATGAATATTATCCTATGGAACCTGAAAATATTCATAGTTATCATTATTTTATGCATGAGCATTTATTCAATCATATTGATATTTTGCCTAAAAATATCAATATTCCAAAAGGGAATATTACCGTTGATGAGCTTCACGATTATTGTATTTCTTATGAAGATCAAATTGATGCTGTAGGAGGATTAGATTTTCAATTATTAGGAATTGGAAGAACTGGTCATATTGGGTTTAATGAACCAGGTTCCCATGTAAATTCTGAAACACGAAGTATTTTATTAGATCATATTACTAGAGTAGATGCAGCAAATTCATTTTTAGGGATTGATAATGTTCCTAAAAAAGCTATTACTATGGGAATTGGCACCGTAAAAAAGGCTAAACGAATAGTTTTGTTAGGTTGGGGAGATAAAAAAGCTTCAATTATTAAAGAGACAATTGAAGGAGCTATTTCTTCGGAAGTTCCGGCAAGTTATTTACAACTTCATTCTAATACAACTTTTGTTCTAGATAAAGAAGCTGCTTCAGAATTAACGAGGATTAAAACCCCTTGGCTAGTTGGTTCTTGTAAATGGACTCCAGAATTAAAAAGTAAAGCGGTTATTTGGTTATGTCAGCTAACAGGAAAATCTATTTTAAAATTGATTGATAAAGACTATAATGATAATGGTATGGCTGGGTTACTTGTGGATGAGGGCTCTTCGTATAATCTTAACATAAAAATGTTTAATAAAGTTCAACAAACCATCACTGGCTGGCCAGGAGGAAAGCCAAATGCGGACGATACGTTTCGTCCTGAAAGATCAACTCCAGATAAAAAAAGAGTTTTAATTTTTAGCCCTCATCCTGATGATGACGTAATTTCTATGGGAGGAACATTTGACAGATTAGTTTCACAAGGGCATGAAGTTCATGTAGCTTATCAAACTTCAGGTAATATTGCTGTAGCTGACCATGAAGCCATAAAATTTGCAGAAGTAGCTTTAGCTATGAATGGTAGTTCAGATGATAAATTAATGTCTAGAGTAATTGAACAATTAAAAACTAAAAATGAAAACTCCATTGATAGTATTGAAGTTAGAAAATTAAAAGGCTTGATTAGAAGAGGGGAATCTATTGCTGCTACAAGATATTTAAAAGTTCCTGATGAGAATGTACATTTTTTGGACTTGCCTTTTTACGAAACAGGAGGTATTAAGAAGAGTCCATTAAGTGATGAAGATATTGATATTATGTGTAATTTAATAGAAACAATTAAACCGCATCAAATATATGCAGCTGGTGATTTAGCAGATCCACATGGAACACATAGAGTTTGTTTGAATGTTTTGTTAGAATCGTTAAAAATTTTAAAATCAAAACCGTTTATGGAAGACTGTTGGTTGTGGTTGTATAAAGGAGCTTGGCATGAATGGGATATACATGAAATTGACATGACAGTTCCTATGAGTCCAGATCAAGTGCTTAGAAAAAGAAAAGCTATTTTCTTTCATCAATCTCAAAAAGACGGAATCATGTTTCAAGGAAATGATTTAAGAGAATTTTGGATGAGAGCAGAAGATAGAAACACAAAAACTGCACAAAAATATAACGAATTAGGTTTGGCTGATTATGCCGCGATGGAAGCTTTTGTTCGTTGGTATTATTAAGTGTGGTTAAAGATGTTTAAAAATAAAAACCCTTATAAAATAAAGATTTGTAAGAAGTAAAAGTGGAGACGCCGGGAATCGAACCCGGGTCCAAACAAGCAACCAAAGTACTTTCTACATGCTTAGTTTTCTTTTAATTTTAGACTTAAAGCTAATCGAAAACAATTTACTTTAAGCTTAGTTTCTTAAATTTCAAAATGCTAGCGAAACAATAGCAAATCTATGTTAACTTTTACGATGTCTCTTAGCTGACCGCCGCTAACCAAGGCTTTCAAGAGACATTTAGCTTGCACACCTTGTGTGCCGAGGCTTATCCTACTATAATTCAGATTAAGCAGCTAAAGCGTAGTTATCTTCGCCGTTTAAAGTGTTGAAATTGAGATTTACGAGTGCTATTTCATTACTCGGCATGCTTATAGTTTAATTGACCTTGCAGTCAAAACCAGTCGTCCCCAATACTTCAAAGAACAAATTCTTCTTAAAGGAGGCAAATGTATAAAATTTATATCAAAGTTATTATTTGTTAGTTCCTTTAATTCATAATATATTAGAGCAAAATTTATACCGTTTTATAGATGACAATTGGAATTATAAAAGAACGAAAAAATCCACCAGATAGAAGAGTGGTATTATCTCCAATAGAATGTAGAAAAATTTTAAAAAAGTATCCACAATTAAAAGTTAAAGTTGAAAGTTCTGATGATCGATTTTTTACAGATCAAGATTATATCAACCATGGTATAGAAATTGTAAAAAATGTCTCAGATTGTGATGTTTTACTTGGAGTTAAAGAAGTTCCAATAGATCATTTAATTCCTAACAAAAAGTATTTTTTCTTTTCTCATACTATAAAAAAACAAAAGTATAACAGAAAATTATTACAAGCTATATTGACTAAAAATATAGAGCTTTACGACCATGAGGTAATAACCAATGAAAAGGGACAACGATTGGTTGCTTTTGGAAGGTATGCTGGTATTGTAGGTGCTTACAACGGATTTAGAGCTTATGGTTTAAAAAATGATTTATATAAACTTCCTAAGGCTGAAGAGCTTCACGATCAATTAATGCTCATTCACGAATTACAAAAGTTGAAGCTTCCTAATATAAAGGTAGTGTTAACTGGAAAAGGAAGGGTTGGAAATGGAGCTAAAGAGATGCTTAAAGGGATGAGAATGAAAGAAGTCACGGTTAACCAGTTTTTGACTAAAGAATTTTCTGAGCCTGTATATGTTCAAATAGATGTATTAGATTATAATAAGAGGAAAGATGGGCAACAAAAAAATCAGCAAGATTTTTTTAACAATCCATCAGAATATGAAAGTAATTTTATGCGATTTGCGAAAGTGGCAGATGTATATATAGCAGGTCATTTTTATGGAGCTGGAGCACCGTATATTTTTACAAGACAAGATGCAAAATCTACTGAATTTCATATCAAAGTAATTGCAGATATTAGCTGCGATGTGGATGGACCAGTAGCTTCAACAATAAGATCATCAACTATTGCAAACCCAATCTACGGATATCACCCATTAACAGAAAAAGAAGTTGATTATAGAGATGAACAAGCCATTGCAGTTATGGCTGTTGATAATTTACCTTGTGAATTGCCAAAAGATGCTTCAGAAGGATTTGGAGAAAGTTTTGCTAAAAATGTAATTCCAGCTTTTTTTAATAATGATCAACAAGGTGTTTTGGAAAGAGCCAGAATGACTAAAAGTGGAAGGCTAACTAATAGGTTTAAGTATTTACAAGATTACGTTGATGGTAACTAGCCCTCAAAATGAAATAGTGAAGTTGGCTAATACCAAAATGCCTTACGGAAAGTATAAAGGTTATTATTTAATTGATTTACCTGAGCATTATATTGTTTGGTATAATAATAAAGGCTTTCCTAAAGGTAAATTTGGAAATTTACTTAGATTGGTTTATGAAATTAAACTTAATGGTTTAGAGGATATGATTCGTAAATTAAAAATATAAAATAAATAAAAAAGCCTGTTTAATTAAACAGGCTTTTTTATTAGTAACTCCACTCAATTTTTCTTGAAGCATACATTATAGCTGATAAGATTGCAAATAAACCTAAACTACCAACTAAAAGTGCATAGCTTTCTAATTGAATGATTACAAAAATAAAAGAATAAAGTGCAACCAGTGAAACTCCAATAAATAATGGAAATTTAAAAGTTTTTAATATAGATTTTGAGTATAATGTAATTAAAACAATTACAGAAAAACTTGCTATTAAATAAGCATTAAAAAAATTACTATGTTCTGAAATAGAAATTAATAAAGTATAAAACATGGTAAGTGCCAATCCAATCATTAAATATTGAAATGGATGGATATTGATTTTACTAATACTTTGAATTAAAAAGAAAATTAAAAAAGTAAGAGCTATAACTAAAAAACCATATTTAGCGGAGCGTTCACTTTTTTGATATTCATCAATAGGAATTTTAAAATTTACTCCAAAAGCAAATTCATTCAAATTAGGTAAATATTTTACATACTCTTGAGAAAAGGGACGATTAATGTGTAATATTTTCCATTTAGCATCAAACCCATCTTCGGTTATTTTATCTGAATTGAAGGGTAAAAACTCTCCAATAAAATTTGCAGTTTTCCAATTAGATTTAATATTTAAGTTGGTCTGTTTTCCTATAGGAATAATATTAAACTGTTGACTTCCACTAATGGTTAGTTCAATTGAAAAATTTTGTTTATTATTTAAAGTTATATCCTCTTTTTGTAAATATGAAGTTTCTAATTTATGTAGCGTTTTGTTATTATTAATAAGATTGTTTTTAATTTGTTCTTCATATTTTGGTACAAAAGCATAAGAATTTGAGTTTAAAGAAATTTCAACGTGATTGTTAATTCCTTTTAAATTTGATGTTTTTATAATAATTGTTGATTTTTCCCATAAAACATCTTTATCTTCAACTTCTAAGTTGGTAAAATTAGGTTTAGTAAAAAATCCTGAAATATTCATATCACTTTTATATACTGAAGTTTTATAAATTCCTCTTTTTTTAATTTCTGGATTTATTTCACTTTTAATAGCTAATTCTTCTGGGAAAAAATATGCATAGTTGGTATGTGAAATAGTTTCTTTTGTAACTTTTTGAGTTTCACTATTAGTTAATAATTTTTCAGTATAAGTTTTGTAAGGTACTTTTAAAATAGGGCCATAGAGCAACACTTCATTTCCCCATTTTTGATTTATTTCATTTACAACAGATTTTTGTCTTTCAGACCTTTCTCGTATTAAACTTTCTATATAAGTAAGAGGTATAAGTAATATTATAATTAAAAAGCCAATCATTAACATTCTTGCTGTTATCGATGTTTTTAACCAATTTCCAAATTTATTTTGTTGTTTATCCATGAGTATAAGTAATTAAAAGTACTTTGAAATACAAAGTATAATTATAAAAAAAATTAAGTATTATTTATTAAATTTTCTAAGGCTTCTATATGTTTTTTAAATGCAATTTTACCTTCACTACTACAACGATATCTAGTATTTGGTTTTTTACCAATAAATTGTTTATTAACTTTAATGTAATTCATTTTCTCAAGAGCTTTAATGTGGCTAGCTAAGTTACCATCTGTAACTCCTAAAAGCTCTTTTAATGAGTTAAAATCTATGGACTCATTAACAAATAGAGCCGACATTATTCCTAACCTAATTCTATGGTCAAAAACTTTATTTATATTTTTTAGAATGTTCTTCAAAAGTTACCTTCTATCGTATTTATTATACATTAATGCTCCATAAATAATATGTAATAAACCAAAACCAATAGCCCAAAAATAGATTCCATAGCCTATATATTGAGTGGCAATTAACCCTAATACAATATTTATAACTCCTAAATATCTAATATCACTTAAGGTATATTTACTTGCAATGAAACAAGCTAAACCATAAAAAATTAAAGTAGTAGGAGCAATTAATCCAATGAAATTGTTTTGGTAAAGCACCATACAAAAAAAACCTCCAGTAAAAAGCGGAATGCTAAAGTTTATTAAAAGTCTTTTACTAGTACTATCCCATAGTTTTTCTCCACTTTTTTTTGCCTTTTTAGCAGAAAAAATTAATGTGGTTAAAATAGATAAAATTAACACAAGTAGTGCAATTCCCAATAACATATATTCTAAATATGAAATAGGAATTAATGAAACACTGCTGTACGAATTTTTGTAATTTCTTATCAAAAAAAGAGCTGTTATAGCTCCAATTAAAGCATAGATACCTGCCAAAATACCAGCAAGACCACTTAATGATATAAACCGAGAAGATTTATTCATTATAGATTTTATTTCCGTTAATTCTTTTAAATAATCTTCTTGTTTCATTCTAAAAGTACTTTGAATTACAAAGTAAAATAAAAAAAATGATTTTACCAAAAAAATAATTTTTGATAGTAAACTTTTCAACAATAAAATGTTATTAACTAATTGCTATAAAAGACGAATTAGTTTTAATTATTCAATAATTTTATTTGCAGAAAAATGAACCATATAAAATCAATTTGAAAATGACAGAAGAATTAGTGTTTCCAAAAACATATACTTATAATGAAGTGTTAAAGAGTTGTTTAGCTTACTTTAATAATGATGAGCTTGCTGCTACTACTTGGATGAATAAGTATGCAGTTAAAAACAAAAAAGGTGAATTTTTAGAATTTTCACCTACTGATATGCATAAAAGAATGGCGAAAGAATTTGCTCGAATTGAAAAAAAATATTTGGGTAATGAAAAAGGAAATGAAGGCCTTTCAGAATATGGAAAAACACGTGAATTTTTGTCAGAAGAAGCCATATTTAATTTATTTAAAGATTTTAAATACATCATTCCACAAGGAAGTGTTATGTCTTCTTTAGGAAATGAAAACGTGATTGCTTCTTTATCAAATTGTGTGGTGGTGCCTTCTGTTTACGATTCTTATGGTGGAATATTTTATACAGATCAACAATTAGCACAATTATTTAAAAGACGTTGTGGTGTTGGCGTTGATTTGTCCAATTTACGTCCAAATGGAGCTCAAGTTTCTAATTCTGCGGGTTCTACTACAGGTGCCGTGTCATTTATGAATCGTTTTTCAAATACTACTCGCGAAGTTGCACAAAATGGAAGAAGAGGGGCGTTAATGCTAACAATGGATATTGCACACCCAGATATTGAAGATTTTGTAACTGTAAAACAGGATTTAACAAAAATTACTGGAGCAAATATATCTATTCGATTGTCTGACGAATTTATGATGGCTGTTGTTAATGATGATGATTATACATTGCGTTGGCCAATTGATAGTAAAACGCCAACCTACACAAAAACAATTAAAGCCAAAGAATTATGGAATACCATTATTAAATGTGCTCATAATACTGCTGAACCAGGTTTAATTTTTTGGGATCGTCAGCACTATTACTCAACTTCTTCAATTTATCCTGGGTTTAAAAATAGTTCAACAAATCCTTGTTCAGAAATAGCTATGCAAGGAGGTGATAGCTGTCGTTTAATTGCGGTAAACTTATATAGTTTTATAGATAATCCATTTACTGAAGAAGCGTCTTTTGATTTCGAAAAATTTTACAAAGTGGTGTATGAATCTCAACGCTTAATGGATGATTTAGTTGATTTAGAATTGGAAGCAGTTGATAAAATTTTCAACAAAATAATGCACGACAAAGAGCCAGATGAAATTAAACAAGTTGAAATAGATACTTGGAAACTATTATATAAAACAGGAAAAAAAGGAAGAAGAACAGGTTTAGGATTTACTGCACTAGCAGATGCGATGGCTGCTTTAGGGAAAAAATTTGATACTGATGAAGCTATAGCTGTAGTTGATGAAATAATGAAAACTAAATTAAAAGCAGAGTTTGATAGCAGTATTGATATGGCTATAACTCGTGGTAAATTTGAAGTTTTTAACCCTGCAATTGAAAAGTATTCTGAATTTGTACAAATGATAGAAAAAGAGTTTCCAAGTTTGTATGATAGAATGATGAAATATGGTAGAAGAAATATCTCAATAAGTACTGTGGCTCCAACCGGAAGTTTAAGTATGTTAGCGCAAACTTCTTCAGGAATTGAACCCGTATTTTTATTATCCTATAAAAGAAGAAGAAAAGTAAATCAAGAGGATGAGAATGCAAAAATTGCTTATGTTGATGATACAGGAGATGCTTTTGAAGAATTTGATGTGTACCACCCTAAATTAAAAAAATGGATGGAAGTAACTGGTAAAACTAATATTAGTGAAAGTCCTTATAAAGGAGCAACCGCACCTGAGATTGATTGGAAAAAGCGTGTAGAAATGCAAGCTTTGGTGCAAAAGTATACTACGCACTCAATTAGCTCAACTATTAATTTACCAACAGATGTTTCTGTTGAAAAAGTTGGTGATATTTATATTGAATCTTGGAGAAAAGGCTTAAAAGGAATTACAGTATATAGAGATGGATCTAGAAGCGGAATATTAGTTTCTAATGATGATAAGAAAGAAAAAAAGAATGAAGAATGTTATGCCGAAACTATTTTCCCAAAACGCCCTAAAAAAATTGAAGCTAAAGTAGTACGTTTTCAAAATGATTATGATAAATGGGTGGCTGTAGTTGGATTGATAAACAATAGACCTTATGAAGTGTTTACAGGAAAACTTGAAGATGCCTTTTTGTTACCTACTTGGCTAGAACAAGGTTGGGTGATAAAAAATAAAGATGAAAATGGACGTTCTCGTTATGATTTCCAATTTTTAGATAAACAAGGGTACAAAGTTACTTTTGAAGGCTTGTCACGTACTTTTGACAAAGAATATTGGAATTATGCAAAATTAATTTCAGGAGTTTTACGTCATGGAATGCCAATACCATATGTTGTAGATTTAATAAACAATTTAAATATGTACGATGATAATATCAATACTTGGAAAAATGGTATTGCGCGTACATTAAAACAATTTGTGGAAGATGGAACTCAGGCAGTTGATAAAAAATGTCCAGAATGTAATGATCCTGATGGATTAATTTATGAAGAAGGCTGTTTAAAATGTAAAAATTGTGGTCACACTAAGTGTGGGTAATTTTTAAATAGAATTAAATGTTAAACACCAACAAATTTTATATATTGTTGGTGTTTTTTTATGAATCCAATAGAACAATATATATTTAGTAAGAAAGAACCTTACCAGTCTATTATGCTGTATGTAAGAAGTGTTATTTTTAAAGTTCTACCTGAAGTAGAAGAAAAATTCAGTTATAAAATTCCTTTTTATAACATATATAATAAGCCAATGTTGTATTTAAACATTTTAAAAGGGACAAATTTTGTAGACATTGCTTTTGTACAAGGCATTGTTTTAGAAGAAAAATATCCAGAATTAAAAAATTATAACAAGCGTAAACAGGTAAGATCGCTTCAAGTTTCTTCCATAGAAGATTTTGATGAACTCATGTTTTCTCAATTACTAAAAGACGCAGCTAGATATCTTGAAGCAAGCAAAAAAGCTTGGTTTATTTAAAGCCATTAATGGTTTTTTTAATGGCTGTTAAATTTGTTAGAAGAGATTCCAAATATTTCAAATCTAACATATTTGCCCCATCACTTTTTGCATTTTTAGGATCAAAATGTGTCTCTAAAAATAAACCATCTACACCAACAGCAATACCAGCTCTAGCAATAGTTTCAATCATATCAGGTCTACCACCAGTAACTCCTGTACTTTGATTTGGTTGTTGTAGCGAATGTGTAACATCTAAAATGGTTGGGGCGTATTGTTGCATTTCAGGAATTCCTCTAAAATCAACAATCATATCTTGATACCCAAACATAGTACCTCTATCTGTAATCCATGCTTTTTCATTTCCACTATCTTTAACTTTTTGAACTGCATGTTTCATGGCAGAAGGGCTCATAAATTGTCCTTTTTTTAAATTAACCACTTTGTTAGTTTTTGCAGCAGCTACAACTAAATCAGTTTGACGAACCAAAAATGCAGGGATTTGTAATACATCAACATATTCTGCAGCTTTTGCTGCATCGGAAACTTCATGAATATCAGTAACTGTTGGAACATTAAAGGTTTTAGATACTTTTTGTAAAATTTTCAATGCTTTTTCATCTCCAATTCCCGTAAAACTATCAATTCTACTTCTATTTGCTTTTTTAAAACTTCCTTTAAAAATTAAGGGAATTTCTAATTTATCCGTAATTTTTAAAATATGTTCAGCAATACGTAAAGCCATTTCTTCACTTTCAATGGCACATGGTCCAGCTAATAAAAAGAAATTATTACTGTTGATATGTTTGATGTTTGGAATTAGATTTAAATTCATAATGGTAAATTTTTTGCAAAGATACTTTTTAATCTGTAATCGTTATTCTTAATTAACTACATTTATTCTAACACCTTTACTATGGCTACTAAACTCTGGAGCATACATGCTTTGAATAGTTGTAATACCATTACTAAAGTTACCTGCATTGTTGACACGTAAGTCATATTCGAAAATATACACTCCTTTTGGCAAATATTCTATAAAAAAATTGGTTGAAGCATCTTTGGTGCTTTGGTAATATCCTAAACTATCTTGCCATTTATATTGTGAAAGTATACTTATGGGCTCCAAACCACTGGCTCTCATGTCTTTCAAATGTACAAATTCCATTGGTCTATCTACATTTAATGCAATTCTAATTGTTATTAAATCGCCAACTTTTAAAGTTGAGTTTTGGGTCACTTCTGTTAATTCTTTTCCAAAAGCTGTATTAGATTTTAGAAAGATTTTTTTTGATAATTTTAAAGCTGTTTCAGCCGAAGTAATTTTATCTAAATCTTCAAAATATTGCCAGTACAAACTACCCCAAGCAATGCCATTATTTTGTTTGGTTAATGTTACTTTGCTCATAGTTGGAGTAATTTCATGACTATTCCAAGAGATTTTAAAATACCCTGTTCCAGCTTCTATTGAAATATTTTCATCTTTGGTAGGTTCAATTATATTTTCACCAATTTTAACTTTAATATTTTCATTAACAGACAACCATTCACTTCCTTGCAATAATAAAGCGTAGATGGCTTCAGTTGTGGCTTTTGTGGTTTTCCAACTATGGGTTTGTTTGTTTTTTAACAACCAAATTTTTAATGCATCTATTGTTGTAGTTTTATTTTCAATTTCAGTAAATGTTTCAATTAATAATGCTTGTGTTTCAATAGGAGCTTGGTACCAATTTAAATTGCTCGAGTTTTCTTTCCAATACATTCCTAATTCATCTGATGAGATGCTATTTTCTTTTAAAGATTTTAAGATGGTTAAAGCAACTTTAGGGTTTTTGTTTCTATGTTGAATTAACGCTATCAATCCTTTAGAATATAAATTGAAATCTGTCCAATAAGTGGCAGCTTGCTTTGTATAATAGTCAACAGCAGTTTTAACTTTAGCATTTATTTTTACATTTTTAAAGAAGCTTCTCATATATAAATAATGCAGTTGGGTGGTTGTTAAATGATTTTTATTTAAAAAATTGGCAACCGCTTTTTCCTTTTCTTTTTTACTACTTTTTTTATCCCCAATTTTTTCAGCTTCTTTAAGTAACTTTGTGTAATCATCTAAAATTTCTTCATCTAAAAAATGAATGGCTTTAAGCATCATTTTTTCAGTATCATTATTTTCTACAACATTTAATTGTTTTAAATGACCATAGCTTGAAACAATATGTTGCGTAATATACCTATTAGGATACTTACTTCCTTTAAACCAAGGAAAACCACCATTATTAAATTGGAATTCTTTTAGTTTGTTTAAGGCCCTTTCTTGTTCATTTTTCATAATGTTTAAGTCAAATAATAAGCCAATTCTCTTTTTTTGTTCAGTTTCATTCTGTGCATCTCTTAACCAAGGAGTTTCTTGAATAAGAATAGATTTTAATGCTTCATTTTTTTCTAAATTTGAAATTAAAGCATCACTATTTTTCCAAAGGTTAAAAACCTCTTGAATTTTTGGGTTCGAATTTGCTATATGACTTGCAAGTGCGTTTGCATAGTAGCGAGCAAATGTCTGTTCTGAACATTCGTAAGGGTATTCTATTAAATAAGGTAAGCTTTGGACTGCATACCAAGCAGGATTTGAAGTAATTTCAAGAGTTAATTTATGATTTTTTAAAGTTGATGAATGGTTGTTTTTTAATTTATCTAAGCTAAATGTTTTAGTTTCACCACTTTTTACCCACATTGGTAAGGTTTCAGTAACTAACATTCTATTAGATAATACAGGTAATACATTTTGTTCTCCATCGCTAAATTCATCTGCTTTTGCTACTATTTTATATTGTATTGCTTGTATTTCTTCAGGAATATTTAGCGTCCAATTAATTTGAGTGTTTCCTTTACTATCAACTGTAAAATTTTGATTTGTATTGTTTTGTCCAATTAAATAATTGAGCTCTTTTCCAGAGAGTGCATCTGTGAGAATAAGTTGAGCAATTCCATTTAATTTTTTTTCTGACAGATTGGAAATTTTACTAGAAAACTGTACCATATCACCTTCTCTTAAAAAACGTGGCGGATTTGGTAATACCATTAATTTTTTTTGAGTAACGGTAGTTAAGTTTTTGGTTGCATAAGCTAGTTCTTTGGTATGTGCTAATAGCTGAAGTTTCCATTGTGTTAAGGCTTCTGGCACTGTAAAGCTAAAGCTTACATTTCCATTATCGTCAGTTTGTAAGTGTGGATAAAAGAAAGCAGTTTCCTGAAAGTTTTTACGTATTTTAACTGACGATATATCTATACTATTTGTAGGAATATCTTTTTCTTGTTGTTTACCAAGAGCTGTAACTACTACTTCATTAAGTTCAGCATTGTTATCCATTGCAAATGCAACTTCTTCAACTTCTTCTACAACATCTGTTTCAACTTTAGCACCTCTAATTAAAATATTGTAGTTGCGTCCAAATCTAAACCCAAACCAATTAAAACTGTCAAATACTTGTTGAGGATAGTTAAAATTGTAGTGCTGAGAATTTAGAATTCTAAAGTAAGTGTTTCCAAAACTACGATTTGCATTTCTGTTAAACCTTGAATAATAGTTTGGCTGTTCAACTGGATTAAACTCCCAATGGTGATTTTTAAATTGATCTAAAGAAGCATCGTACATACTTGCTAGCAATTCAGCGGCAATTTTTTCGCCTTTTTCACCTTTTAATTTAAAACTCCAAGTTTCATTTTGTCCTGGTTGTAAATGATCTCTAAACGTACTAGTTTCAATTTCTAATTTTTTTTCAGGGAAGGGAACAGAAATAGGTAGAGTTCCATGTTGAAATGAATTAAATTTGCTATAACTATAATGTATTGCAAAGCCGCCAACATCATTTTTACTTACAGGAATTTTTATAAGTTTAGAGGTATTATTTAGTTGGATAATTTGAGTGCTTACTATATGATTGTTTTTTTCAATATCAATAGTAACAACCATGTTTTTTGATGCAGAACCTATTTTTAACAATACATTTTCGTTAGGTTGATATTTAGTTTTGTTATGAGAAATTTCAAATAACTGAGCATCAGCAACTTTGGTTTCCTTTAAATCATTTATGGTAAATATTTCTTTTGCAGTCACAATTTCGTTGAATTTGTCCGTAGTTTCAATCTCAACAATATATTTGCCAGGAAGCCATTTTTTTATTTTTTTAAGTTCAATTTTTGAAGCTATAGAAGTGTCAAAATTTTCTTGAAAAACCAACGATCCTTTTTGCCAATTTCTTTCATCATTTTCATCTTGATACGCTTCATGTGGAAATTTGTGCTCAAATTCTTGTTTTGGGATTTGTTGAAAATCTGGAGATGGCCAAGGGCGCTTTCTTAAAATACGTTCTGGGGCATTTAACTTGTATATTTTTAAAATTCCTTTACTATTTACTAATTGATTATTTAGGTTTTTTGTTTCAAATAAAATGGTAGTTGTTTTGCTGTTTTTATAAATGTTTTTAGGAACACTTAAATTAGCAGTTAGTGCTTGGTAGCCAACTTTTACCTGAGCGTTTGCAGTTCTAGTTTCTCCATTTATATCGGTAACATCGGCAGTAATTTCGTAAATAAATATGGGCGCATTGTCTTTGTTAATACTTTTATCTGGAATTGCTTCAAAAGTAATATTAAAGTTTCCTTCTAAATCGGTAATAGTTTCGCCGTGTGTAATTTCTTGAGCTTTGGAGGTGTTAAAACTTGGACGATACCAATAATACCATTTAGGATATTGAGCTTTTCTATGAACGCGATAAGTTACTTTGGCATTGCTTATAGTACTTCCTGAATATGCTTGTGCATTTCCATGAATTGTAATTTGATTATTTAATTGATAGCTCTCAGTTATTGGTTGAAAGGATGCTTCAAACTTTGGTCGTTTGTATTCTTCTACTGAAATTTGTGCTTCATCATTTTCAAAGTAAAAATCTACAGTATCATAAAATTTACTTTTGTATTTATAACTTTCGTCAATTAAAATAGTGTACTGGCCTGTCAATCCATTATTTGGTAAAATAAATTGTCCAGAAACTGCTCCAAAATCATTTAATTTTAAATCTAATTGTTGAATTTCTTGACCGTTAGGGTCTTCTAAAATAAGTTCAACAAATTCATTTGTGAAAACTTGTGAGTTTTCTTTGGTTTTTTTTACAAATATTCCTTTAAAGTATACAGTTTGCCCAGGTCTGTATATACTTCTGTCTGTAAAAAGAAACGGTTTAATGGTTATTTCTTCTTGAGGTTTATTAATTGGAGAATTATTTGTGTGATAAAGATAATAGTCCCTAAAAGCAGCTTCTTCGTTATTGAAACTTATAAAAAAATTCACATTTCTGTGGTATTGATTGGTTTTAAATTCAAATTCTCCCAGGTTGTTTGTAGTAAATTTTCGATTAATTGGAGCGTTGTATTTTCCAGTATTATAATTTTTAAGATGGACTTTTGCTCCTACCAGTGGTTGACCAGTATTTCTATCAATTACTTGAAAACTATTGGTGTCGTTTTTATCATTTAGTACTAAAGCAATATTTGTTACTTGAAGTACGCTGGTTGCTATAACGCTAGATTGATGTAAGTTTTGACCATTATAAGCTACAATTAGATAGCTGTTATTGTTTAGCGGAGGAATGATTACTTCGGTTGTATGATTTTGATAATCATTCACAGTTTTCAGCTTTTGTTCGAAATTTGTAGAGGCTTTTTTATTGTTGAAAAAGCCAATTTTATCTTCAATTTTATTGAACTGATTGAATTGTACGATTTCATTTTGATTCATGTTATAAATTGCAAAGTTCAAAAACTCAACATTTTTATAAGTTACAAGTACTTTACTATACAAATTTGTAGGAATATACTTTTCAGCAAGAATATGAAATGTTTTTTCTTCTATTTGTTGTTTTAAAGCCTTACATTTTTTAGCTCCAAAACTGTTTGGAAAATTTTTAATAGCCTTGTTGCAAATTTCTAAAGCTGCTACTTTTTTAAATTGGTTGTTGTTTTTTGAAGGGTATTCATTGGCTTGTTCGTTGTAAATTGAAGCGATTTCAAAATCAATTAAAGTTGAAGCCTCAGCGCTAATAAACTCTTGTTTTAATTTTAGTAATTCTTTTAAATAAATGTTGTTTTTATCATTAAAAGTTGCGTGTTGCTTTACAAATTGTAAGCGGGCTAAATTAGCACTTATTAAGGCATTTTTATTATTGGTTTTAATATGAAAAGCTATTAAGTTTTGATAGATTTTTAAAGCGTTTAATTCTAATGATAAAGAATCTTTTGCGTTAAGTTCTATAACTGAAAATTGCTGGTAATTAGTTAAATATTTTGGAGTGTTAATTTCAAATTGATAGCTTGGTTTTGTTATAGAAGTTTCAGAAGTTTTATAAAATTCTAAAGCATTGTATGATAAAAAGTCAAATAAAGTTGGCCTGTATTTTTTTGAATTTTTTTGAAGGTTTAAAATAGCATCAAAATTATTCAATGTTGTTTGTTGAGCCATTAACCCATTTTTTAATGAATTTTGAAAATGCATATGAATTTCTGAAAATAGAGTTGTTAAATCCCAGGTTCTAAAATCTATAGCATCAATTTTTTGATTGGTTTTAGTACGATTATAAAATTTGTACCTATTTTGTTGAAAATATTGCCAATATAAATTTGCGAGTACACTTTCTAAAATGTTTTTGGTAGGAAATTCAACAGTAGAGATTTCTTGTTTGAAATTATTAATAATTTTTAATTGAGCATCTTCTTCAAGAATTAAAGCATATTTAGACTTGTAAAGTAAGCTTTTAATAAGTTGTGAACTGTTATTTTCTTTGGCTGCTTTTTCAAAAATTTGAACAGCTATTTTTAAGGCAGATTTTGGTAAATCTTTTTTTTCAAAATTGTCAATGCTTTTCCATAAAACATCATAATCTTCATTTTTTTGAGCATTAGCAAAGTTTGAAAATAAAAGAATAGTAATTAATGTGAGTGCAACTTTTTTCATAATTTATTAACTTAAAATAATACAATTAGCAAAAGTTATACCTAAAATAAGTTGAATTGAAAAAAAATAAAATTTTCTAGAATTTAGTTAAGAATTACAAATTCGCATCTTCGGTTAATTGCATGTTCTTTTTCATTACACATCCAGTCTTTTGAGCAACGATTTAAAAGTTGTGTTTCTCCATATCCAACAGATTTAACTCTAAGATTAGCAATACCTTGACTTAAAAGATATGCTCTTACAGATTTAGCTCGTTTGTGTGATAGTTCTATATTGTAAGAGTTGGAACCTCGGCAATCAGTGTGAGCACCAATTTCTATAACCATATTGGGGTATTTTTTCATAATAGTTACAATGCTTTCTAATTCAATTTTAGCATCTGAACGGATATTCCACTTGTCGAAATCAAAAAATATTGGATTTATTTTTATTTGAGTTTTACCATTTTCTTTAACAATTTGTTTTTCTGCATCTTCATAAGATTCAAGTAATAAAAAGATATCTTTATTGATGTTTCCTTTGGAATCTGTAGAAAAACTTACTTCTGCAGGATTAAATAATTTTAATGTGCCTTTAAGTTTGTAATGGTTATTTGGTTTAATTTCAAAAGAATAAGCGGCGTCTTTTTCTGTAATTTTGGTTTCAATAATCTCATTTTGATCATTCAACAAAGTAACTGTTGAGCCGGGTAATATTTCAAGAGTATTTTTGTTTTTTGCTTGTCCAGAAACATAGTATTTTTTTAGTTGAGTAAATGAGTATATGTCATCGTCGCCTTTACCCCCTGATCTATTTGAAGAAAAATATCCTTTTTCATCATTTTCATCAATTACAAAACTAAAATCATCTAAATTACTGTTAATGGGCGCTCCTAAATGAACTGGGGTTGTAAAGTTGTTATTTATAATTTCACTTTTAAATACATCTAAACCACCCAAGCCAATATGTCCATCAGAAGCAAAATAAAGGATATTATTTTTGCTTATAAAAGGAAACTGTTCGCGTTGTTCGGTATTAATTTTAGGCCCTAAATTTATAGGTTTTCCATAAGATCCATTTTTGTTAATTTCAACTACAAATAAATCAAATGAACCTATAGTGCCAGGCATATCAGAAGAAAAGTAAAGTTGAGTTTCATTATAATTTAAAGCTGGATGTTCTATGGAGTAATTATTGCTATTAAAAGGAAGCTCAGTAACATTTGTCCAATGGTTGTTTATAAGTTGAGCTTTGTATATTTTTAAGTGTGTAACTTTATGCTTGTCTCTTTGCTTTTTGTTATTGATAAAGCTATTCCTTGTAAAATACATGGTTTTACCATTTTTAGTAACAATTGCATTTGATTCATGTAGTTTTGTATTGATGTTTCCTGCAATTGGTTTTGGGGTAATAATATCACCGCTTTCAGTTAAAATAGCTTCAAATAAGTCTAAATAGGGCTGTTCATTCCATTGGTAGGAGTTTCCTTCGTTTCTAGTTGAAGAAAAGATAATTTTATCATTAAAAAAACTAGCTCCAAAATCTGAATATGTAGTATTTGCTGTTACATTTTGAATGGTAATTGGATAGGTGTTTTTGGTGTTTTCGTTTATAGTATTAGTTTCAGTGACTTTTTTTCTGGTTAATTCTTTTTTTTCTAAATATTTAGTGTACCATAACTCAGCTTCTTTTAATTGATTGGTTCCTTTTAATGTTTGTGAATATTTAAAAAAATAGGTTGAGTTAACATCTTTTTCGAACGATTGTAATAATAACTTATACCAGTGAGAAGCGGGTTCCATCTTAGTGTTAAAATAGTAACAATCTCCTAACCTCTCTAAAATTTCTTGAGTTTTAGGTTCAATTTTTAAATATAATTCAGCAGCAGAAATATAAGCTCTAGTTTCAAATAAATGATTTGCTCGTTTTAAATTTTGTGCGTTTGTGTAGTTTGTTATTAGGATGAACACCCAAATTATATACTGTATTTTTTTCATTTTTTTGAGCATTTAGTTAAAAGAATCTAGGGGATTTATCATATCCTTTTGTACCCATAATTGCTAAATCATATAGCATAAATAATTCATGTGATCCAGAATTAAAAGGTCCTAAATTAGAGATGGTGTGATCATAAGCATACCCAATTCTAAATTCAGGAGTAATTTTAAAATTAATAAGCCCACTAAAAGCATCTTCCAATCTATAGCCTAAACCAAATTCTACGTTATCATTAAATAAAATATTTGTAGTAAAGTCAATAGTTATTGGAGCACCTTTCACCGCTTTTGCCATAAAAGCAGGTTTTAATTTTAATTGAGGGTTAATTTTAAATACATAACCGCTTGTTAAAAATAGGTGAGGTTCTTCTGTACCTTTATATTTACCATTATTTCTATCGAGATGTTTAGCTTTTAAAATTGTGGGAACTGACACTCCTAAATAAAAATTATGGGTGTTATAGTAAATACCTGTGCCAATGTTAAAATAGGATTGATGAATATTATCTGCAAAATTTGGGTCAGAAAAAACATCGCCAGATTCCAATTCAAAACCATTAAAATCTACATCAAAAAGCGTAGCACCTATTTTTAAACCAAAGGATAAATTTCCATGAGATTCTAAATTTAATTTGTAGGCAATATCAGCATACAAATTATTTTCTTTAACAACTTCACCTATATTATCGTTAATTAATGAAAAACCAACTTCAATAGTTTCACTTATTGGAGTATGAACAAATAAATTTGATGATTTAGGTGCTCCAATTACTCCAACCCATTGCGTTCTGTGTAAAGCACCAATGTTTACAAACCCTAGGTTATCTGTTGTATAAGCAGGGTTTACAACACTCATATTGTACATATATTGTGTAAATTGAGCATCTTGCTGCGACCACATAAATATTGTTGTAAAAACGAGGATAAATTTTAAAAGTATTTTTTTCATTTTTAACGACTTATATATAACCTCCCTTGTATTGGTTTTTTAGCACTCTCATTAAAGTAAATTATAAAATAGTAAACTCCTGTTGGTACCAATTCATCAGTTCCATATAGCCTTCCATTCCAATCAACTTTTGAGGCATTTGAAGTATAGACTTTAGCACCCCATCGATTGAAAAACTCTACCTTAAAATTAGGATACAGTTCTCGTAAATATTTAATATGAAAAGTGTCATTATTCCCATCTCCATCAGGCGAAAATCCATCGTAAATTTCAATATCATACGCTTCACAAGCGTTTAATGTTACTGTTACAGCTAATGGAGTTGGACTGGTACATCCACTTTCATTTTTCTCAACAGCATAATAAGTTTTTCCTTCTATTAAAATTTCTGACATTGAAAGTATGGATCCATTTGGATATGAATTGTACCAAATAATCTCTCCGTCATTTGCTGTCGAAACGTTTAAGTTAAGTTCAAAAAGTGTAGGGTTGTTAATTTTACAGAATTTATTTCCTGAAGGAGTAATTGTAGGTGTTTCAACATTTATTAAGGAAACCGTTGTCACTATCCTTATGGAGCTTTCACAATTTGTTGATGAATTTACTTGTGCTGCCCAATAACTAACACCATCAAGTAATTCTGTTGTAGCACTTAAAGGTGTTGTATCATTTTCTGAGATATACCAAACTACATTATTGCCCTCAACTTGAAGATCTGTAATAGTTGGGTTGTCAGATTTACAAAAAGTTTGTACGGTATTTTCAATTACTGGAGGAGCTGTTTCTACCATTTTTACTGTAACTATTAACCTAGAGGTGCTTTCACATCCTGTAGCATCATTTACGGAAGCGGCCCAATAATCTTCTCCATCGATTAATAATTCCGTTGGATTTAAAGCTGTTGTTGAATTTTCAGTTTCAAACCATACAATTGATTCTCCATCAGCTTCTAAATTAGCAACAGTAGGGTTATTGACAGTACAAAATAGTTGAGTTGTATCAGAAGTTGTAGGTACAATTGGGTTTATTATAGTTACATTAACAAGAAGCCTGCTATTGCTTTCACAACTATTATTTGTTTGGCTCGCCCAGTAATCTTCACCATCAACTAATAGTTCATTTTCATTTAATGGAGTTAATGAGGTTTCAGTGTCATACCAAGTTAAATTTGTTCCATTAGCATTTAAATTGGCAATGGTTGGTTTGTTTGGTAAATAATTTTGAACACAAAAGTTCTGATTTATTACTGTACTTGTTGGAGGTGGAGTTGAAATTATAGAAGCGGTAATTTTTAACCTTGAACTACTTTGACAGCCATTAGAATTGGTTTGTGCAGCCCAATAATTTGCTCCATCAACTAAAAGTTCCTCTTCATTTAGTGGAGTTGATGAAGTTTCGGAAGCATACCAAAGGATGTTTGTTTCATGAATGCTTAAATTTTCAATGGTAGGATGATCAACTTCACAAAAAGTTTGAGTTGTTTGAGATGTTGTTGGAGTTTCAACCTCTATAAGATGAGCTATAATTTTTAATCTAGAAGCACTTTGACAACCATTAGTATCGGTTTGTGTAGCCCAATAATCTTCCCCATTAATGATTGGCTCATTTTCATTTAGTGGAGTTGATGAAGTTTCAGTATCATACCATAATAAATTTGTTCCATTAGCAATTAAATTAGTAATGGTTGGGTTGTCATTTTTACAAAAATTCTGATTGGTTTCAGTGGTGGTAGGTAGAGGAACACTTATAATGTTAGCACTAACTTTTAATCTTGAATTGCTTTGGCAACCAGATGCATTAGTTTGACTTGCCCAATAATCTTCTCCATTTATAATTGGCTCATTTTGATTTAGTGGTGTTGATGAGGTTTCAGAGTCGAACCAAAGTATATTGCTTCCTTCTGCGTTTAAATTTGCGATTATTGGATTGTTAATTTCACAAAAAGTTTGTGTTGTTGAATTTGTTGTTGGGGGTGGTGTTTCAGTAATATTAACAGTGATGCTGGCAGAATTACTTGGACAAACTCCTAAGGTACTTGAAACAGTATAGATATAGGTTCCAATAGTATTAATATTGGGTTCAAAAGTACCTAAATAACCATTTGATAATTCACTAGGACCTGACCAAGTACCTGTAGTTTCAGGATTACCACCTAATATTTCAAATAAATTAGTGGTTTCTAAATCAATTTCGCAAACTATATATGAATTGCTTTCTCCTGAATTAGGTACAGAATCGATTGCTACAATTGTTTGAGAACGAATACTACTTTCACAAGGAAAAGAAATTTCAGCAGCCCAATAGTCTTCACCATTTATTAAAAGTTCATCGGGAGACAAAGGGGTAATAGAAGTTTCAGAATCGTACCAAATTATGTTTGTGCCAGCTGCTTGTAAGTTGCTAACGGTTGGATCTGGAGGAGCACAAAATGACTGAAATGGTTCAGTAGTTGGAGGAGGAGGATTAATGATGGTTACCGTGGTAGGAAATCGATCACTTACACAGCCATTTTCAGTTTGTTGTACCCAATATGTTTTACCATCAATTAAAAGTTCATCGTTTGGTAAAAGGTTTCCTCCAGTTTGGGCATCAAACCATTCAATATTTGTTCCTGTAGCTGATAAATCTGCTACTGTAGGGTTGTTGCTAGCACATTTTCCAACAAAAACATCCACATCTTTTGGAATATCTCCATAAACTTCTACAGAAATAGCAAGTCTGCTAGTGCTACATCCTCCATTACTAATATCATCAGCATAGTAAATGGTGTCATCTATTAATAAATCGGTTAACTTATATTCATTTCCTCCAGAAGGAGCATCGTACCAAGCAATAAGAGTTCCAGATACTATTAAGCTTTCTATAGTATTGTTATCATTTTTACAAAAAGTTTGAATAGGTTCACCAGAGGGGATATCATTTGTGCATTGGGCATTTGAATTTAAATTACTACATAATAAAATAAATATAAATAGCAATACAGTTTTATAGGAAATAGAAATCTCTTCTTTTTTCATATAAGTTAGTTAGTTTGATATACTTTTTTATAAAGTATAAGATAAGAATTTTTTTTAAGATGAGATTTAATTAAGATAGGAAAAAAAACAAGTTATAAACAGGTTATTAATAAATTTGTACTTCAATATTAGTCTTACTTTATGTACATTTGAACTAGCAAAATTATATAATAAATGAAAGTACATTTTATAGCTATTGGTGGTAGTGCAATGCATAATTTAGCCATAGCTTTACATAAAAAAGGATACCAAGTTACAGGAAGTGATGATGTTATATTTGAGCCATCAAAATCGAGATTAAATGATAGAGGACTATTACCTAGTGAATTTGGGTGGTTCCCAGAAAAAATTACTAATAAATTAGAGGTAATAATTTTAGGAATGCATGCCAAAGCTGATAACCCTGAATTGATAAAGGCTAAAGAGTTAGGACTTCAAATTTATTCTTATCCTGAGTTTTTATATGAACAATCCAAAGATAAAACAAGGGTTGTTATTGGTGGTTCGCATGGAAAAACTACCATTACTTCTATGGTACTGCATGTACTGAATTATCATGAAATGGATGTTGATTATATGGTGGGAGCGCAATTGGACGGTTTTGATACCATGGTTCACTTAACTTCAGAAAATGAATTTATAGTGTTGGAAGGCGATGAATATTTATCTAGTCCAATAGATTTAAGACCTAAATTTCATTTATATAAACCTAATATTGCACTTTTAAGTGGAATTGCTTGGGATCATATTAATGTTTTTCCAACTTTTGATAATTATGTAGAACAGTTTTCAATATTTACAAATTCATTAGTTAATGGAGGGATTATGGTGTATAATGAAGAGGATGAACTAGTAAAAAAAGTAGTTGAAGAATCTGAAAACCCTATTAAAAAATATCCTTATAAAACTCCAGATTACAAAATAAAAAATGGAACTACTTTTATTGAAACTTCTGATGGAGAAATGCCTTTAGAATTTTTCGGAAAACATAATTTACAAAACATGGCAGGTGCCAAATGGATTTGTCAGCATATGGGTATTGGTGAAGATGAATTTTATGAAGCAATTTCAAGTTTTAAAGGGGCAAGTAAAAGACTTGAAAAAATAGCTGAAAATAACAATACTGTAATTTTTAAAGATTTTGCACATTCACCAAGTAAAGTAGAAGCTACTACTAAGGCTGTTAAAAATCAGTATGCTGATAGAACCGTATTAGCTTGTTTAGAATTACACACTTACAGTAGCCTAAATGCAAATTTTTTAAGGGAATACGAAGGTGCTTTGGAAAGTGCAGATATTGCAGCTGTTTTTTATTCTCCACATGCTTTAGAAATTAAAAAACTTGAAAAAGTAACTGAAGAACAAATAAAAAAAGCCTTTAATAGAAGTGATTTAATTGTGTATACCAACCCTAAAGAATTTAAAGATTTTCTGTTTAATCAGAATTTTAAGAACACAGCATTACTTTTAATGAGTTCAGGAAATTATGGAGGTTTAGATTTTGAAAAATTCAAAGAACTTTTAGCTTAATATGACAACTGTCATAAGCGTTTAAATTTATTTAATCTAAATTATGATAATAATAATTTTATAAGTACTTTTGATAAAGGATAAATTAATCCTTTATTAATTAAAAAAACTTTTATGAAATCAATTTCAAAAGATAATTTAACGGTTTGTTTAGATGTAAGACCAATTTTAGCAAATGGCAATGATCCTTTTAATGAAATTATGGCTGTGGTTCAAAAGCTAGAAAAAGGACAAACACTTCAAATTATTAATACATTTCAGCCAATTCCTCTAATCAATAAATTAGAAAATAATGGTTATAAATCTTGGACAGAGCAACCTGAAATTGGAGTTTATCATACTTTTTTTAAAAAAGAGGAAGTGCTTACTTCAAATTTTGAGAATAAGAATGAAGAAGAAAGCTTAAAATTTGAAGCTTGTTATAAATCTTTTATTGGTAAATTGAAAAGTATAGATGTTCGTCATTTAGAAATGCCAGAACCAATGACTGCTATTTTAGAGGAGTTAGAACATTTACCTGAAAGTTTTGCGCTGTTTGTGGACCATAAAAAAGTACCACAATTTTTATTGCCTGAATTAGAAGAAAGAGGGTTTGAAATATTATTTCATAAAAAATCTTTAACTCATATACAGTTACTAATTTTTAAAAAATAATGCTTTGAATGGCTTAAAAACAAATAACGCTCCAAATAGTAGTGTGGTTGTTCCTCATTTTATTTTTGGAGCCATAAGCTTTTTTTTACTGGCTGTAATGCTATTTTTATCAAGCTCAAACTTGTTAGAAGTTTACTTTAATAATAAGTTGGTAGCGATCACTCATATGGGAGTTTTAGGCTGGGCTACTATGATTATTTTTGGGGCTTTATATCAATTAATACCAGTGGTATTCGAAACCGCTTTGTTTAGTGAAAAATTAGCAAAGTTTACATTTTGGATTTCAGTATTTAGCGTATGTTTTTTATGTTATTCTTTTTGGGTGGCTTCTTATACCATATTGCTGCCTTATGCATCTTTATGTATGTTTTTTTCATTACTGCTGTTTGTAGTCAATGTTTTACTTTCTCACCAAAAATCAGCTATAAAAAATTGGTCATCTAGGTTAGTGGTTGCTGCAATTATTTGGCTTTTGATAACAGAAATTTTAGGAACTTTAGTCGCTTTAAATTTTAAATTTAATTTTTTTAATGAAACTCATATACATTATCTAAAAATACATGCAACCATTGGCTTAGTAGGGTGGTTTCTATTATTAATTATTGGGGTAGGTTCTACTTTAATTCCAATGTTTTTAATTTCACATGAATTAAATAAAAACAAACTAAAGGCTTCATTTTACTTTATAAATATAGGGTTGTTATTATTTATTTTAAATGGGTTTTTTATAAATGTTTCAAGTTTAATTTATATAAATTGGCTTTTAATTGCTTTTGGAGTTTTGTTTTTTGTGTCCTTTATTTTTGATTCATTTAAAAAAAGAATGCGTAAAAAATTAGATGTTGGTATGCAATACTCTATGATAGCAATTGCTTCAATTTTATTACCAATAGTTATAAGTAGTGTTTTAATTTTAAGATTTAATATTCAATTTGAATTGCTTTCTCGTATAACAATATTTTACGGATTTTCAATCTTATTTGGATTTATAACAACTTTAATTTTAGGTCAAACTTATAAAACACTTCCTTTTATTATTTGGCTTGATAGGTATAAAAAATTAGTTGGTAAAATAAAAACACCATTACCACGAGAACTATACTCTAACAGAATAGCTTCAATTCAATTTTACCTGTATTTAATATTTATCATACTAACTCCAATAGGGGTTTTATTGAATCAAGAAATTATAGTTAAATTAGGGTGTTTTACACTGTTATTAGTAAGTGTTTTGTATATGATGAACGTATTTAAAATTATTTTACATAAAGTAAAACCTATTGAAAATGAATAAACAACAAATTACCGAATTTGAATTAAAAACTTTAGAACTTCTAAAATCAGTTATGGATCCTGAAATAGAAATTAATATTGTTGATTTAGGATTGATATATGAATTGTATTATGATGGTGATAAAAAAATTAATATTGTTATGACATTTTCTACACCTGCTTGTCCATTAGGAGAAACAATTATTTCAAATATAAAAGAAACTATAAAGCAAAAACACCCCAATTTTGAAACCGTAATTGATGTTGTTTTTCATCCTCAATGGAATAACACAATGGTAAGTGAAGAGGGAAGAAAAATTTTAGGATTGTAAAATCTGGTTAACACTTTTTCCAAAAAAAAGGAGTAAACAATACTAAAACCGTAAATAGTTCTAATCTTCCAATTAGCATTAAAAATGAGCAAAGCCATTTTGCAGGAATTGATAAATGCTCAAAATTATCAACCGGGCTTACTGAGCCTATTGCTGGACCAATATTACCTAGTGAAGAAGTGGCTGCTCCCATAGCAGATTGAAAATCGAGTCCAAATAAGGTAAGTAAAATAGATCCAGTAATAAAAATACCCATATACAAAATAAAAAAAGCAAGGATATTATAAACAATATTTTTTGGTACTGGATTGCCATCATACCTTATAGGAATTATAGCATTAGGGTGCAATTGTTTTTTAAATTCGAGCAAACTATTTTTTATCATAATAATGTGCCTCACAATTTTTACCCCACCACTTGTGGAACCTGCAGAACCTCCAATAAAGAATAAGGAAAACATAAGCATGGTTGCTAATGAATTCCACATTGTAAAATCTGCAGTAACAAAACCTGTGGTGGTTAGTACAGAAGTTATTTGAAATATTGCATGTCTAAAAGCACTTTCAGTTTCTCCCCAAGGTTTAGGGTGATTTACTGTGGTTACTAAGTTAGGATCTTGGTGATTAACTATTAAAAAAGTTATGATAATGGTTAATCCTAAAATGCCAAAAAAGAAATATTTAAACTCTTCACTATTGAGTACCTTTCTAACTTTTCCTTTTAGTACAAAATAGGTAAGTATAAAGTTAGTTCCTGCAACAAACATAAAAAATGTAATAATGTATTGTATTATTGGAAAGTTATTATAATGAGCTACACTTGCATTTTTAGTTGAAAAACCTCCAGTACTCATTGTTGCCATTGCATGATTAATTGCATCAAACCATGTCATTCCAGCAATTTTAAGTAGGAAAAACTCTGTAAAGGTTAAAGAAAAGTAAATAATCCATAATCTTTTAGCAGTTTCAGTTATTCTTGGATGCATTTTATCAGCTGATGGACCTGGAGCTTCTGCCATAAATAACTGCATACCACCAATGCCTAATAA
This sequence comes from uncultured Lutibacter sp., assembly GCF_947493565.1. GTDB lineage: Bacteria > Bacteroidota > Bacteroidia > Flavobacteriales > Flavobacteriaceae > Lutibacter > Lutibacter aestuarii. The sequence goes on from NZ_CANLRG010000006.1 coordinate 75,417, forward strand.
AGGTAAAATAGCTACGGTAAGAACAATAATACCCATACCTCCAATCCAATGAGTGGCACTTCGCCAAAACAGAATTCCTTTTGGCATAGATTCGATATCAGTTAAAATAGAAGATCCAGTTGTTGAATACCCCGAAATTGTCTCAAAAAAAGCATTGGTGTAATTTGGAATTGCACCTGTAAAAACATAGGGAAGTGTTCCAGTGAATGACAACATTAACCACCCCAAAGTAACAATTAAATATCCTTCTTTTTTACCTAAATTTTTCTTTGCATTTCTATTAAAAAACCAAAGTAGAAAACCAATAATAATTGTTGTTAAACCAGCCTGTAGAATTCCCAATTGTTCAGGTTCATTATGGTATATGCTAAAAGGAACTGCAATAAGCATAAAAACACCATTTAACATAGATGTTAAGCCTAAAAAACTAATGATAATTTTTATGTTAAACTGCTTCATAAATTAATTGAATAGTTTTTCAACTTTATGAATAGCCTCTGGCAAACAGAAAACAACTGCTTTATCTCCAGCTAAAATTTGAAAATCACCAAAGGTCATGTGCGCTACACCATCTCTAATTACTCCACCAAAGACAGCTTTTTTTGTCAATTTTATATCTTTTACTAATTTTTTTGTTACTGATGAGTTTTCTTTTACTTTAAATTCTAACACTTCGGCATCTACATTATGTAAGTTTGCTAATTTTAAAACTTCTCCTTTTCTAACATGTTTAAAAATGGCGCTGGCTGCTAGTAATTTTTTATTAATTAAAGTGTCAATTCCTATGGTTTGTGAAATATTGATGTAATCCATGTTTTCAACTAAAGCAATTGTTTTTTTTACACCTTTTGATTTGGCAACCAAGCATGACATAATATTGGTTTCGGAATTTCCAGTTACAGCAACAAAAGCGTCCATTTCGGCAATGTTTTCTTCCTCTAAAAGTTCTACATCTCTACCATCACCTTTAATAATTAAAGCATTGGGTAATTTTTCTGCAACATCTTTAGCTCTTTCTTTATCAATTTCAATTAATTTAATATTGAAATTACTATCACATAAATTTCTTGCCGCTTTAACACCAATTTTACTAGCACCCAAAATCATTACATTTTTAACTCCAAACTGAGTTTTACCCATAAGCTTGTATAATTTTTTTATACTAGTTTGGGGAGCTGAAAAATAAATTTGATCGTAAGCTCTATAAATAGAATTCCCTCTTGGGATAATAGTTTCATCGCTATTTTCAGGTTTAATTGCAATGGTAATAAAATCTACATCAGAAAACCGTTCGCGAGCTTCTTGAACAGTTAAGTTAATTAATGGTGAGTTATACTCTAAAGTGCTTCCTAAGATGTTAAGAGTTCCATTTTCAAACTCAATAGTATCATTAAATGCAGATTGGTGTAATAACATTTTAATTTCATCAGCAGCTAATTCACCTGGAGAAATCATACTATCAATACCTAATTCACTAAAATCTATTTCAGAGTTTTGAGTAAATTCATGACTGGAAATTCTAGCAATTGTTTTTTTAACACCTAATTTTTTAGCAATTACGGCTAACATAAAATTGGTGTTTTGAGATTCAGTTACTGCTAAAAAAATATCTGCTTTATCAATGTTAATTTCTTTTAAAAGCTTTATAGAAGTTGCATCGCCTTTTTTTGTAATTACATCAATATGGTTGCTGGCATATTCAAGTCGTTCAGCATCAGTATCAATTAAATAGATGTCTTGAGACTCATAAGAAAGAAGTTTTGCTAAATGAAAACCTACATCTCCCGCACCTGCAATAATAATTTTCATGTTAAAAAATTTGGTACAAAGATATTATACTTATTTTAAAATTTGTTACTTTTTTTAAAGTGTTGATTATTTGGTTTTTATGGACGTTTGAAATAATAATTACTGAAAATCTTAAGAATTTAAAATTTTATGTTTTACTTCTTCTACATAAGTTCTTCCAAAAGGATATCGGATTCCACCAATTTCAACACTGTTTCCCTCTATAGTGTCAATTTTATCAATAGCAATTGTATAAGATCTATGAATTCTAATAAAATTATCTTCAGGTAACTGATCTGTAAAACTACATAATGTTTGGTGAATGATGTATTTGTTATTTAAAGTTGTTATTTTTAAATAATCTTTTAAGCTTTCAATGACTAAAATTTCATCTAAATAAATTTTCTTCATTTTCTTTTTGTCAATTTTAACAAAAATATAAGGTCTTTCTTTAGTTTGAATATTGATTTTGGTTGCATTTAAAATTTTAAATACTTTGTTAATAGCCTTTGCAAATCTTGGAAAAGCAATTGGTTTTACTAAATAATCTAAAACATCTAATTCATAGGAATCAACAGCAAACTCAGTATGTGCAGTAGTAATAATTATTTGAGGTTTGTTTTCTAATGTTTTTATAAAATTTAGACCATCTAATAATGGCATATTTATGTCTAAAAAAATCAAGTCCACACAGTTGTCATTCAAAAATGACAATGCGTCAATTGCATTGTTGAACGTATTAACAAGTTCAATATCATTAAATTGTTTTAAATGATTTTTTATAACATTTATAGCTAAAGGCTCATCGTCAATTATTAGGCAGGTTGTTTTCATTTTAATTTAATTTTTAATGCCACTATAAATAGGTTATTTTTTTCTTCAATATTTAAATTGTATTCATCTTTTTTATACCCCAAAGCTAGTCTTTTTTTTACATTTTCTAATCCAATTCCTCCAATCTCTTTTTGTTGCTTTTTATAATTCGTTTTTGCGGGTAATGGATTTGAAATGGTAAAGTAAAGGAAATCTTGGTCTATTGTAAAATCAATAGTGATTTTTATTTTCCCAATATTTTTATTTGCTCCGTGTTTAAAAGCATTTTCAATAAAAGATAATAAAAGTAATGGGGCAATTTTCTTATTTTTAATATCTCCAGAAATACTCATATCAACTTCTAGATTTTCATCAAACCTAATCTTTTCTATATCTAAATAATTTTGAATGCAAAGAATTTCTTTTTCCAAACTCTGTTTATTTTTCTTTGTTTCATATAGAAAATACCTCATTAAATCGGAGAGTTTTAGAATAACTTTAGGTGTTTTTTTAGAGCATTCTAATGATAAAGAATAGATATTGTTGAGGGTGTTGAAAAAGAAATGAGGAGAAACCTGTGTTCTTAAAAATAATAACTCAGTTTCAAGCTTGGCCTTTTCTAAATCTGCTACACGTCGATGTTCCTTTAGCCAGTCCATAGTTACTTTAATTGCAGTTACAAATGTAATTACATAGAGTTCTCCAATCATCATATCTACAGAATAATTAAATGTTAACTTGCTTATAACTTCTGTTCCTTCAGGCCAAACATTCTCACTAACTAAGTAGTAGGTAAGGTTAAATTTAGCAAGTAACATAATAAACAATGATAGAATTAAGAGAATTACATAGGTTAAGTATTTTCGTTTAAAAATAAACTTAGGCATAAAAACATAGATGTTTAAATAGCATAAAGTCATATGTATAGGAAAGCCTATAAGGTTAGTTTTTAAAGAGTAAATATAATCATCAAAATAGCTACCCCAACGAAGTGTGTTAAAGATAAAGTAAAGTGTCCAAAAAATGAAATGATGCCTTAAAGTTATTTCTTGAACTTTAGAGGAATTGGCATTGAATTTTTGTAGTATTTTAGACATTGTTTAATACTTTTTTTTATGTTTAACCCTTTTTACACGTTGTACGTCTAATATTTTTTTTTAAAACACAAAATTAAACAATATTTATAACTAAATTAAAAATTACAAATTTTACAATTATAGAATAACGTACAATGAAGCATAGCTATAAATTAGTTTTATTAGGAATTGTATTAAGTATTATATCGTGTACAAGTACAATTAAGAAAGATAAAGAATCAACTATTAAACTTACAAAATATGTAAATCCTTTTATTGGAACGGGAGGGCACGGACATACATACCCAGGTGCAACAGTTCCTTTTGGAATGTTACAAGTAAGTCCTGATAATGGAATATCTAGTTGGGATTGGTGTTCGGGTTATCACTATTCTGATTCTATCACCATTGGATTTAGCCATTTACATTTAAGTGGAACTGGAATTGGCGACTTAGCAGATATTCGTTTAATGCCTCTAAATAAAAAAGTAGATTTAGCAAAAGAAATTAAAACTAGGAATGATGTTCCATACAAATCACTGTACTCTCATAGCGATGAAACTGCTTCACCTGGTTATTATAGTGTGGATCTGAAAGATTTTAATATCAAAGCAGAATTAACTTCTAGTTTAAGAACAGCGTTTCATAAATATACCTTTTCAAAAAACGATTTGCAGTCTGTAGTTGTAGATTTAGGTTTTGCTATAAATTGGGATAAAACAATTGCTTCTAAAATTAATGTTATTGATAAAACAACTATATCAGGGTATAGAAATAGTACAGGTTGGGCAAAAAATCAAAAAGTGTTTTTTGTAGCGAAGTTTTCTAAACCTATTGAAAAATTCGAACTAGTAGAAGATGGAAATTACACAAATGAAGGGAATATAATAGAAGGAACCAAGTCATTTGCTCAATTATATTTTAATTCTAAAGAAAATAATGAATTACAAGTTAAAGTTGCGGTATCTTCTGTAAGTGAAAAAAATGCTTTAGAGAATTTATCAAAAGATGATTTCAACTTTGAAAAAATAAAGAATGAGGCTTCTGAAATATGGAACAATAATTTATCAAATATTGTTGTAGAAACAGATAATGAAGAACTAAAAAACATATTTTATACAGCATTATATCATACACAAGTTGCCCCTGTTACTTTTAGTGATATAAATGGAGAATTTAGAAAAGAAAATGATGAAATTGTTAAAGCTGAAAATTATACAGCCTACTCAACATTGTCTCTATGGGATACTTTTAGAGCCGAACACCCCTTGCTAACTTTTACAGCAACTGATAAAGTTGCAGATATTATCAATTCTATGTTGGCCTATTATGAGACCAATAAAATTTTGCCTGTATGGACTTTATATGGGAATGAAACCAATACTATGACAGGGTATCATTCAATTCCTGTAATTGCAGAAGCTTATATAAAGGGAATAAAAGGGTTTGATATAAACAAGGCGTATGAAGCTATGAAAACTACAATGATGCAAGATGAAAGAGGCCTAAATCATTATAAAAAATATGGATATGTTCCTCATAATTTGTTAGATGAATCTGTAACAATAACATTAGAATATGCATACAATGATTGGTGTGTTGCTCAAATAGCAAAAGAATTAGGGAAAGAGGAAGATTATAAATATTTTTTACAACGTTCTAAAGCCTATGAATATTTATTTGATTCAGAAACTGGGTTTATGAGAGGTAAAAATGACCAAGGAAATGCTTGGAAAGAACCATTTGATCCAAAATATTCTGCACATAGAGTACATGCAGAATATACAGAAGGAAATGCTTGGCAACATAGTTGGTTTGTTTTACACGATGTGGATAACCTAATTAAATTGCATGGAGGAGAAAATAAATTTACAGATAAGCTAGAACAACTGTTTACTGAATCTTCTGAAATTACAGGAGAAAATATTTCAGCAGATATCACAGGGTTAATAGGGCAGTATGCACACGGTAATGAACCAAGTCATCACATAGCTTATATGTATAATTACGCCAATAAACCTTGGAAAACACAATATTGGGTTCGTGAAATATTAAAAACCCAATACAATACAACACCAGATGGTTTAAGTGGTAATGAAGATTGTGGACAAATGTCGGCTTGGTATGTGTTTAGTTCAATGGGATTGTATCCTTACAGTCCAGCTTCTGGAGACTATCAAATTGGAAGCCCTATGTTTAAATCTTCAACAATTAAAATTTCAGAAACTACTTCATTTACAATAAAAGCTAATAATGCTTCTGATGAGAACATATATATTCAATCTGCAACTTTAAATGGAGAAGAATTTAATAAAACTTCAATAAGTCATAAACAAATTCTACAAGGAGGTGTATTGGAATTTATAATGGGAAGTACACCAAATAAAAAATGGGGAATCAATCATTAAGAAGATTTAAGAATGGATATAATTGATGTATCAATAATTGTAGTCTATGTTTTATTAACTCTATTTGTTGGAATATGGGTTTCTAAAAAAGCTTCAAAAGGTTTAAACTCTTATTTTTTAGGAGGAAATAATATAAAATGGTATTTTTTAGGTTTAAGTAACGGTTCTGGAATGTTTGATATTTCTGGAACTGCCTTAATGGTTGGTTGGCTTTTTTTATACGGAGCTAAAAGTTTTATGCTGATGTGGCTATGGCCTATATGGAATCAGATTTTTATAATGATGTTTTTAGCTGTTTGGATACGTAGGTCAAATATAATGACTGGTTCTGAATGGATTTTAACACGTTTTGGAGATGATAAAGCAGGAAGAGCTTCTCATAAAATTGTAGCAATTTTTGCAGTCGTTGCAGCTATAGGGTTTATCGCCTATTTTTTTGAAGGTGTTGGTAAATTTATGACCGTTATTTTGCCTTGGGATTTAACATTGCAAATTGGCAATTCAGTACTTTTTAATTCTGAACAATCCTATGCCTTAATCATTATTTTTCTTACTACAATTTATACCATTAAAGGAGGAATGTTTTCTGTTGTAGCTACTGAAGTTTTACAATACGGAATTATGGTAATTGCTGGAGTATTAGTTGCTGGATATGCTTTTTTTGCTTTTAGTGATGTAGAAATTGCTAATGTAATTTCCGAAGAGTGGAAAAACGTATTTTTCAGTTGGGAATTAGATCCGCATTGGGATAGTTCTAAATATCAAGCCTTTAATGATTTAGTAGATTCAGAAGGCTATAAAATGTTTGGAGCATTGATAGGAATGAGTTTATTTAAAGGCTTTTTTGCAAGTATTGCAGGACCTACACCTAGTTTTGATATGCAACGTATTTTATCTACTAAAACGGTAAAAGAAGCAGCATATATGGCTGGGTTTACTAATTTAATATTATTTATCCCAAGATATTTATTGATAGGTGGAGTAGTGGTTATTGCTCTTGTAGTTTTGGCTCCTGAAATGATTGCCAATCCAAATTTAACAGGGGCAGATTTAGAAATTATACTTCCTAAAGTTATTAATTTTCATGTGCCAGTTGGTATTAAAGGATTATTGTTAGCAGGGCTGTTAGCTGCATTTATGTCCACTTTTTCTGCCTTTGTAAATGCTGGGCCAGCTTATATAGTAAATGATATTTATAAAAAATATTTTAAGCCAGTGGCAAGTGATAAGCATTATATTAAAGCAAGCCATATAGCTTCATTTTTAGTAGTAGGCTTGGGTGTTTTTATGGGCTTTTTTGCAGAGTCTATCAACTCATTAACTTTATGGATAACAAGTGCATTGTTTGGAGGCTATGTAGCTGCTAATTTTTTAAAATGGGTTTGGTGGAGATTTAATGGATGGGGGTATTTTTGGGGAATGTTAGCAGGTTTAATTATTGCCAGTTTACAATTTCTATTAGACCAAAATAAAGCTAATTTTGTTGAAGGTACAATCCTATATGAATTATCAAATTTATCTGCAATATACTTGTTTCCAATAATATTTGGTTTTTCATTATTGGGTTCTTTTTTAGGTACTTATTTAAGTGCGCCAACAAACATGGAAGTACTAAAATCATTTTATAAAAATGTACACCCATGGGGTTGGTGGAAACCAGTTTTAACTGAGTTAAAAAAAGAGGATAAAACCGCAGAGAAAAATTCTGAATTTTGGTCAGATATGTTCAATTGTGTCATTGGTATTATATGGCAATCTAGCATGATTGTTTTGCCAATTTATTTAATGATTCGTGATTATCCTAAAATGTGGATAGCATTTGCAGTGTTTTTAATCACCTCAATTATACTTAAATTTACGTGGTTAGATAAGGTTAGAAAACTTCCTAATTAATAGTTTTATTAAATTTTTAAATTAAAATAATAATATTGTGAATACAATTCCTTGGCAAGATAAACCGGCAGAGAGTAAAGAAATAATTTGGAGATATGCTGAAAATCCAATTATAAAAAGAGATCAATTACCAACTTCAAACAGTATTTTTAATAGTGCGGTTGTGCCTTTTAAAGATGGTTTTGCAGGTGTTTTTAGATGTGATAATAAAGCGGTACAAATGAATATTTTTGCTGGGTTCAGTAAAAATGGGATCGATTGGGATATCAATCATGAACCAATTGTTATGAAAGCAGGTAATACCCAAATGATTGATTCAGATTATAAATACGACCCTCGTGTAGTGTTTATTGAAGACCGATATTGGATTACCTGGTGTAATGGTTACCACGGACCAACCATTGGAATTGCCTATACATTCGATTTTGTTGAATTTTTTCAGTGTGAAAATGCATTTCTTCCATTCAATAGAAATGGCGTTTTATTTCCACAAAAGATTAATGGTAAATATGCCATGTTAAGTCGCCCAAGTGACAATGGACATACCCCATTTGGAGATATTTATATTAGTTATAGTCCTGACATGAAATATTGGGGAGAGCATCGTTGTGTAATGAAAGCCACTCCTTTTGAAGATAGTGCTTGGCAATGTACAAAAATTGGTGCTGGCCCAATTCCAATTTTAACCGACGAAGGTTGGTTAATGCTATATCACGGTGTAATAAATACCTGTAATGGTTTTAGATATGCTATGGGAGCCGCAATTTTAGATGAACATCAGCCAGATAAAGTAAAATACAGAACGCAACCGTACTTATTAGGACCTCACGTAAATTACGAGCAAGTTGGTGATGTGCCAAATGTAGTTTTTCCTTGTGCCGCTTTACACGATGTTAAAGAAGATAAATTAGCAATATATTATGGTGCAGCAGATACTGTTGTTGCTTTGGCATTCGGAAAATTAAGTGAAGTAATTCAGTATACAAAAGAGAATAGTTTATAAATTTTTTAGATATGAAATTACCTAAATTAGTTATTGCATTACTTTTATTTACTACGGTTAGTTGTGCACAATCAAAAAATGATATTCCTAAAAGTTATATTGCATATAAAACTTCTGAAACTATTACCATTGATGGTGAAGCTACAGAAACAGCTTGGACTAAAACAGAATGGTCGGATACTTTTATTGATATTGAAGGCGTAAAAGAACCAACTTACAAAACGCACGTTAAAATGATGTGGGATGAAACTTACTTTTATATTTTAGCAAAAATGGAAGAACCGCACGTTTGGGCAGATATTACAGAACACGATGCCATAATTTTTCATAATAATGATTTTGAAGTTTTTATTGATCCAGATGGTGATACTTTTAATTATTACGAATTAGAAGTAAATGCCTTAAACACAGTGTGGGATTTATTTATTACAAAACCGTATCGTGAAAGAAATGCCGCTTTGAACGATTGGACCTTAACAGGGTTAAAATCGGCTGTAAAGGTTGATGGAACAATAAACAATCCAATAGATAAAGATCAAGGTTGGACGCTTGAATTAGCAATTCCTTGGAAAGCATATAAAACTTCATACTTCGAAAAAAATGTTCCTGAAAATAAACATTGGAGAGTTAATTTCTCTAGAGTTAATTGGGATTTTCAATTGGAAGATGGTAAATATCAAAGAAAAAAAGATGCTGAAGGTAAACTATCACACGAGTATAATTGGGTGTGGTCTCCACAAGGTGTTATAAATATGCACGAACCAGAAAAATGGGGTTATGTGTATTTTTCATCTAAAGAAGTTGGTTCAAAAGATACATTTACAATTCCGCAAGATGATTTTATAAAAGAAGAATTATATAATTTATACAAAGCACAAAATAGCTACCGTCAAAAGCATAAAAAATGGGCAACATCTATAGATAGTTTAACTTCTAAAGCTATTGTTGTAAATCATAAGACCTTGCAGCCAACTATAGAAAATCACGCAACAGGCTATAATATTTCAGTGAAAAGTCCTTTTACTAACAACACATTAATTATTAAAGAAAACGGTAAAATTATTTCAAATTAAATTTATTATGAAACTACAAAAACTACTATTTTTTGCATTGGTATTCAGTATTTTTTCTTGCCAAACTGCAAAAGAGAAAAAAGATACCACAGCAATTTCAGAAAACGTAACAACTGAAAATTCGTTTGAATTTGGGGTTTGGACTACTGCAAATAATGAAAAATCAAATGAAGAATATGCACAAGAATTCAAAAAATATAAAGATGCTGGTATTGATGAGGTGTTAATTAACACTGGAACTGATCCTGAATTGTTAAAAAGAATTACACCAATTGCAACCGAAAACGGATTAAAAGTGCACGCATGGATTATGGCAATGAATCGTCCTGGGGATACTATTGCTCTAAAACATCCAGAATGGTATGCTGTAAGTAGAGAAGGAAAATCGTGTTTTGATACGCGTCCGTATGTAGGTTATTACCAGTGGTTATGCCCAACTAGAGAAGCATCTCGTAACCACGTTTTAGGCTTAGTTGAAGGTTTAGCAAAAGTTGAAGGTATTGAAAGTGTACATTTAGATTATATCCGTTTTTCAGATATTTTCTTGCCAATTGGTTTATTGCCAAAATACGATTTAGTGCAGGATGAAGAATTACCTGAATTTGATTTTTGTTATTGTGATGTTTGTGTAAGTGAATTTGAAAAAATCCATCATAAAAATCCTAGAAATATTAAAAATACTGACATTGACATGGAGTGGAAACAGTTCCGTTTAAATGCTGTTAGAAATGTGGTGAATGATGCTTATGAAATTGTTCATAAATACAATAAAAATTTAACGGCTGCAGTTTTTCCTTATCCTGAAATGGCAGATCATATGGTACGTCAACGTTGGGATAAATGGACAATTAATGAAGTGTATCCAATGATTTATCACGGTTTTTATAACGAAGAGGTAGACTGGATTGGTTTTGCAACCAAACAAGGTGTTGAAGATGTAAAAGACAAAGGTATTGGTCTAAACACAGGAATTTATATGCCAGATTTTAAATCTGTGGAAGATTTTAAACAAGCAATTTTATTGGCTAAAGAAAACGGAGCAAAAGGAATCACGTTTTTTGATGGCCCAGCAATATCCGAAGAATATTTAAAAGCAATAAAAGAAACAAAAGAAAGTTTGAAGTAGTAATTTATGAAACAGTTTGGACTTATATATATCATTCTATTTGGATTGCTTTTTGGTTGTTCAGAACCAGAAATAAAACTTGATAAATTAACAAACTATGTGAACCCATTTATTGGAACAGATGGCCCTGGAAATACCTATCCAGGAGCTACAGTTCCTTTTGGAATGGTACAATTAAGTCCAGATATTGGTATTCCTGGTTGGGACAGAATTGCGGGTTATTATTACCAAGATTCTATTATTTCAGGGTTTTCTCATATGCATTTAACAGGAACTGGAGCAGGAGATTTGTATGATATTTTAGTAATGCCAACCAATAGTAAGTTTTCAAAAAGAATTAAAGAAAACAATTTCAAACCTTTTTCAAGTTTTTCACACGATAAAGAAACTGCTTCGCCAGGCTACTATTCGGTTGATTTGTTAGATTATGGCATTAAAGCTGAATTAACGGCAACTGAAAGAACAGGAATTCATAAATATACCTTTCCAAAAGACGATAAAACAGAAATTCATATCGATTTAGGATATGCATTGAATTGGGACAGTCCAACGGAAACATATTTTAATGTTGTAGATAATACTACAATTGAAGGATACAGAAAATCTACTGGTTGGGCAAAAGACCAACGTGTATATTTTGTAATTAAAGTTTCAAAACCATTTAATTCATATCAATTATTTAAGAATGATAGTATAACAACTTCACCAGTAACTGCAAAAAACACCAAAATTATTTTAGAGTATGCAACTACTGAAGGCGAACAAATTATTTTAAAAACTGGAATTTCTTCAGCAAATATAGAAGGTGCACATAAATCTATAGCAATTGAAGCATCTGATTTTAATTTTGATCTCATCAAAAATAAAGCTGAAGAAAAATGGGAAAACGAACTTAGTAAAATTGAAATTTCAACAACTGATACAACCAAAAAACACATTTTTTACACAATGTTGTATCAATCTATGTTGGCGCCAACCTTATTAAGCGATCATAATTTTAATTATAAAGGTGCGAATGATAACATTGTAAAAGCTAATGGTTTTAATAGATACGATACTTTTTCACTTTGGGATACTTACAGAGCAGCGCATCCATTATATACCATTTTACATCTAGAAAGAACTTCTGATATGATCAATTCTTTGTTAGCACATTATAAAGAAACGAGTTTATTGCCAGTTTGGTCTATGCAAGGAAATGAAACAAATATGATGATTGGTTATCATGCGGTTCCAGTGATTGTAGATGCTTATTTTAAAGGAATTGGTCTTGATACCGATCTTGCTTTTGAAGCTTGTATAGCAAGTGCAACGGACAATTCCAGACAAATAAATGAATATATGGAGCTAGGTTATGTTCCTGTTGATGAACATCATGAAAATTGGTCGGTTTCCAAAACATTAGAATATGCTTACGATGATTGGTGTATTGCACAATTTGCAAAAGCTTTGGGTAAAACAGAAGCTTATAATCAGTTTTTAAAACGTTCTGAAAATTGGCGAAATGTATATGATTCTCAAAGTACATTTATGCGTCCAAAATTAAAAAATGGAGCATTTGTAAAAGAATTTATTCCAAAGGAATACACACCCTATTTTTGTGAAAGTAATGCCTGGCAATACTTTTGGTCTGTACAACACAATGTTGAAGGATTGACAGCTATTATTGGAGGAAAAGAATTGTTAGAGAAAAAGTTAGATACTATGTTTTCGCTAAATCCACTTCCAGAAGATAAATTACCAATTTTTAGTACAGGAATGATTGGGCAATATGCACACGGAAACGAACCAAGCCATCATGTAGCCTATTTATACAATTACATTGAAAAACCATGGAAAACACAAGAATTGGTACGTGAAATTTTAGAAACTCAATATAAAAATGAACCAAACGGACATTGTGGAAACGAAGATTGCGGTCAAATGTCGTCTTGGTATGTATTTAGTGCTTTAGGTTTTTATCCTGTTAATCCAGCACAAGGTGTTTACGCCTTTGGTTCACCAATTGTTGATGCTGCAACGCTAAATTTAGAAAATGGAAAAAAATTTACTGTTGAAACTATAAACAATAGTTCAGAAAATAAATACATTCAAACCATTGAATTAAATGGCGAAGTAATTGAACGAAATTATATCAAACATTCAGAAATAATAAATGGAGGAACATTGATTTTTACAATGGGAAATCTTCCAAATAAGAATGTAAAAAATACTATGGCATCAAGTTCAGAAATATACAATTAAAACCACGTTTATGTCGCAAAGAAGAGATTTTATAAAAAAAGCCGCTCTAGGAACCATCGGAATTAGTACTGTTTTAAGTTGTAAAGAACTTACTGAAAAAGAAGATGCAACTGCTGAAAAAGTAGTGCAAAAAAATCAGAAAAAACCAGTAATTATTTCCACTTGGAATCACGGATTACCTGCAAATGAAGAAACTTGGAATTCATTAAAAAATGGAAAATCAGCATTAGATGCAATTGAAGCAGGAATGAAAATTCCTGAAGCAGACCCAAAAGTTAGAAGTGTAGGTTACGGTGGTTATCCAGATAGAGAAGGTAAAGTAACCTTAGATGCTTGTATTATGGATCATCAAAGTAATTGTGGCTCTGTTTCATTTTTACAAGGAATTAAACACCCAATTTCAGTGGCAAAAAGAGTACTTCAAAACACGCCTCATGTAATGTTGTCAGGTCAAGGAGCTCTTCAATTTGCGCTTTCCGAAGGTTTTACTGAAGAAAATTTGTTAACTGCAGAAGCAGAAAGAGATTGGAAAAAATGGGTGGAAGAGTCTAAATACAAACCTGTAATAAATATTGAAAACCACGATACAATTTCAATGTTAGTTGTAGATAATGATGGTAATATTTCTGGAGCTTGTACAACTAGTGGAGCAGCCTGGAAAATGCATGGTAGAGTTGGAGATTCACCAATTATTGGAGCTGGGTTGTTTTTAGACAATGAAGTAGGTGCTGCGGCAGCAACAGGCTTAGGTGAAGCAGTTATTAGGACGGCTGGTAGTGCTATGGTGGTTGAATTAATGCGCCAAGGAAAATCGCCTTTAGAAGCTTGTAAAGAAATTGTGGAACGAATTTACGATAAACACAAAAACCATAGAGATTTGGAATATCTTCAAGTAGGCTTTATAGCACTTAATAAAAATGGAGAATATGCCGGTTACAGCCTTCGATCAGGTTTTAATTATGCAGTTTACGATGAAGAATATGGAAATAGAATGGAAGATGCTGCATTTAAAATGCCTTGGGAAAATTAGGAAAGAATAGAAAAGTCATAAAAAACAAGTACAATGAAAATCGTTAAGAAACTACAAATTTTAGCTTTATTGGTAGTAATTACCTCTTGTTCAAAGAGCAAGGTATTTACTGAAAGTGATATTCAAATAATACCAAAACCTGCAAGTGTTCAATTAGAGAACGGAGTGTTTGAATTTTCTGAAAACACTCAATTTTTTATTGAAAATCAATCTCAAAAAGAGGCAACCACCACCTTAGTTAATAAATTTAAAAAGGTCGTTGGTTGGAATCTTGGATTTTCTGAAACTGCTCCTCAACGTAATTATATTCAATTAAGTGTTGATGAATCATTTGCTAAAGAAGCCTATAAATTAGAAGTTCATACTGATTTTATTAAAATTACAGCCAACGGAAATTCAGGTTTTATGTATGGTTTAGAAACAGTTCGTCAATTACTTCCTATAGAAATTGAGAGTGATGAGCTTGTTAAAAATATAGATTGGATAATTCCAGCTATTGTTGTTAAAGATCAACCTAGATTTCAATATAGAGGTTTAATGATTGATGTTTCGCGTCATTTTTTCAATAAAGAATATTTAGAAAAAGTAATTGATCGTTTGGCAATGCATAAAATGAATGTTTTACACTTACATTTAATAGATGATCAAGGCTGGAGAATGGAAATTAAAAAATATCCAAAATTAACAGATGTTGGCGCGTGGAGAGTTGATCAAGAAGATAAACATTGGAGTGCAAGAGAAACAACCGATCCTAATGAGAAAGGGACTTATGGAGGGTTTTTCACCCAACAAGAGTTAAAAGAATTAGTTACTTATGCAGCTTCTAAGAATGTAGAAATTATTCCTGAAATAGAGATGCCAGCACATGTTTCTTGTGCTATTGCTGCATATCCAGAACTATCTTGTTTTGAAAAACCAATTGGAGTTCCTTCAGGAGGAGTATGGCCAATTACAGATATTTATTGTGCAGGAAAAGAACACACTTTTGAATTTTTAGAAGATGTTTTATTAGAAGTAATGGAAATTTTCCCATCAAAATACATTCACATTGGTGGAGATGAGGCTACCAAAACTAACTGGAAAATTTGTCCACATTGTAAAAAGAGAATGAAGGATGAAAATCTAGAAAACGTAGAAGAATTACAAAGCTACTTTGTAAAACGTATGGAGAAATTTATCAACTCAAAAGGTAAAAAGTTGATAGGTTGGGATGAAATTTTAGAAGGTGGGTTAGCTCCAGATGCAACCGTAATGAGTTGGAGAGGTGTAAAAGGTGGAATTGAAGCAGCTAAACAAGGGCATGACGTAATTATGACACCTGGAACGCACTGCTATTTTGATCATTATCAAGGACCTCAAAATGAGGAACCTTTAGCTTGGGGAGGTTATACACCTTTAAGTAAAGTATACCAATTTGATCCTGTAGTTGATGTAATGACTCCAGCAGAAGCAAAACATGTACTTGGAGGTCAAGCGAATCTTTGGGCTGAATACATTCCTAATGAAAAGCAATCTGAATATATGATTTTTCCTAGATTAGCAGCACTTTCAGAAACACTTTGGTCACCTAAAGAATTACGCAATTGGAATGACTTTTCTTCTAGAATATCCACCATGTTTAATCGTTATGAATTATTAAATATCAATTATGCTAAAAGCAGTTATTTAGTTTCTGCAAATACTACTGTTAATTTAGAAAATAAAACAGTGAATTTAACCTTGCAAAATGAATTTCCAAATGCAGATATTAGGTATGTAATTGGAGATAATGAAATGAATGAAAATGCAACCAAATATACAAAACCAATTGAATTATCTGAAACAACTATTGTAAAAACCTCCTTATTTAAAAACAATATACCAGTTGGAAAAATATTTATTGATACTATTAAATTTCATAAGGCTATAGCACATAAAGTAACTTATATAACTCCTTATAGTGAAAAATACCAAGGAGCAGGTGAATTTGGAATGGTAAATACTTTAAGGGGTACAAAAAATTTTCACGATGGACAATGGCAAGGTTGGTTGGCAACTGATATGGAATTAATAATTGATTTAAATAATGAAGAAGAAATCTCTGAAGTTGTTATGGGTGTTCTTGAAAACCAAGGACCAGCAATTTATTTTCCGACAGCAATAGAAGTTTCGGTTTCTAATGATGGAAATAGCTATAAATCAGTAGCTAAAATTGAAAGAGAATTTCAAAAAAATTCTAAATCAGAGTTAAAAGATTTTAAATTAAAATTTGATAAAACTACTACACGTTTTGTTAAAGTTAAAGCTAATTGTTTAAAACAAACTCCTAAAGGAGGAAAAGCTTGGTTGTTTGTAGATGAAATTTTAATCAATTAAAAATGAAAGATGAAAGATTTTTTTAAATACATAACTCTACTATTTGCAATAACGTTATTGTCATGCAATAAAACTCAAAACAAACAAGAAAATACAGAAGCAATTAAAACTAGCTTGGTAGATTATGTGAATCCGTTAATGGGTACCGATTCAGAGTTTAGTTTATCAAACGGAAACACTTACCCTGCTATTGCTACTCCTTGGGGAATGAATTTTTGGACTCCAATGACTTCAAAAATGGGTGATGGTTGGACTTATAAATATGACGAATATAAAATAAGAGGCATAAAACAAACCCATCAACCAAGCCCATGGATAAATGATTATGCGGCATTTTCATTTATGGCAGTTACAGGTGACTTAAAATTTCAGGAAGATGAACGCGCTTCGTGGTTTTCACATAAAGCTGAAACTGTAAAGCCTAACCATTATTCGGTGTATTTAGCAGATTATGATGTAGTTGCTGAGGTAACACCTACAGAAAGAGCAGCACACTTTAAATTTACATTTCCGAAATCTGATGAATCTTATATTATGCTCGATGCATTTTTTAAAGGATCAATGGTGAAAATTATTCCTGAAGAGCGTAAAATTATTGGCTATTGCAGAAATAATAGTGGCGGTGTTCCAGATAATTTTCATAATTATTTTGTTGCAGAATTTGATAAAGATTTTGAAATCAATCATACGTGGAATGATGATTGGAAATTGATTGAAAATTCAACAAATAGTGAAGGTGAACATGTAGGAGCAATTATTGGTTTTAAAACTAAAAAAGGAGAAGAAGTTCATGTAAAAGTAGCTTCATCATTTATAAGTTTAGAACAAGCACAGTTAAATTTATCAAGAGAAATAGGAGCTGATACTTTTGAACAAACTAAAGAAAAAGCAAAACAAGCTTGGGAAAAAGAATTGAACAGAATACAAATTGAAGACGATAATATAGATAATATTAGAACATTTTATTCAAGTTTATATAGGGTACTATTATTTCCAAGAAAATTTTATGAGTTTGACGCTGATGAAAATGTAGTTCATTATAGTCCTTATAATGGTAAAGTATTACCAGGGTATATGTTTACTGATAATGGATTTTGGGACACATTTAGAGCTGTTTTTCCATTTTTTAATATGATGTACCCAGAGCTAAATGGAAAAATTATGCAAGGTTTGGCCAACACTTATAAAGAGTCAGGATGGCTGCCAGAATGGGCAAGTCCAGGTCATAGAGATTGTATGATTGGTTCTAATTCTGCCCCAATTATTTCTGATGCCTTTTTAAAAGGGGTAAAAGAGATGGATGTTGAAGTGTTGTTAGAAGCGATGCTAAAAAATGCAACTGTTTCAGAAGGAAGACCTGTAAATTCAGTTGGTAGAGCTGGTTTAGAGTATTATAATGATTTGGGGTATGTGCCATATAATGTTGGAATTAATGAAAATGCGGCAAGGACTTTAGAGTACGCTTATGCCGATTTTACTATTGCGAAAATGGCTGAAAAATTAGGGAAAGCTGATATTGCAGAAAAATATTATAAGCAGTCGATGAATTATAAAAAACTGTTTGATCCTTCAACAAATTGGATGAGAGGAAAAAATAAAGAAGGTGATTTTCAGTCTCCGTTCAATCCATTAAAATGGGGAGATGCTTTTACAGAAGGCAATAGTTTACATTATACCTGGTCGGTGTTTCATGATATCCATGGTTTAATGGATTTAATGGGGGGTAAAGAAAAGTTTGCTTCCAAATTAGATGAAGTTTTTGAAATGCCTCCTAGTTTTGATGCTTCATATTACGGATTTACAATTCATGAAATTAGAGAAATGCAAATCGTAAATATGGGGAATTATGCTCATGGAAATCAGCCTATTCAACATATGATTTATTTGTACAATTACGCAAATAAACCTTATAAGGCGCAAGAAAAAGTAAGAGAGGTTTTAACAAAATTGTATTCAGCTACACCAGATGGCTATTGTGGTGATGAAGATAACGGACAAACATCAGCTTGGTATGTATTTAGCTCTTTAGGGTTTTATCCAGTTACTCCAGGTACAGATGAATATGTAATTGGAAGCCCTTTATTTGATAAAGTAACGTTGCATTTAGAAAACGGAAATATATTTGATATTACTTCAAAAAATAATACAACAAAGAATTTTTATATTCAATCAGCAACCTTAAATGGTCAACAATATGAAAATACTTTTTTAAAATTTAAAGATATTCAAAATGGAGGTAGTTTGCAGTTTAACATGGGAGAAAATCCAAATAAAAGCTGGGGAAGTAATCCTGAAAATATTCCTTTTTCTTTAAGTAAAAATTAATAAAATGAAACGAACTGTTGGAATCTTTTTTCTTTTGTTTTCTGCTCAAATTTACTCACAAGCAGTTTATGAAGATGAAAGGTATGTCCCTGAAACAGATACTTTAGTATTAGAAAAACTAAATGAATGGCAAGGGAAAAAGTTTGGGCTATTAATGCATTGGGGCACTTATAGTCAATGGGGTATTGTAGAATCGTGGTCATTATCTCCTGAAGAATATGGCTGGTGTAAGCGTAAAAAAGGAAGTAATCCAAACGATTATTTTACCTATAAAAAAGAGTATGAAGAATTAAAAAATACATTTAACCCCTATAAATTTAATCCAAATAAATGGGCAAATGCAGCAAAAAAAGCAGGAATGAAATATGTTGTTTTTACAACAAAGCATCATGATGGATTTGCGATGTTTGATTCAAAGTACACAGATTATAAAATAACAAACGTAGGAACTTCTTTTTCAAAAAATCCTAAAGTAAATATTACAAAAGAAATTTTTAAAGCTTTCCGTAGTGAAGGATTATGGACTGGAGCTTATTTTTCTAAACCAGATTGGCATTCAAAATATTATTGGGATCCAAAATTTCCTCCAATGGATAGAAATGTTAATTATTCTCCAGAAGAAAACCCAAAGAAATGGAACAAATTTGTTGAGTTTACGCACAATCAAATTCTAGAACTTTTGACCGATTATGGAAAAATTGACATTTTATGGCTAGATGGAGGATGGGTAGCAAAAGCATCTAAAACCGAGATAATAGATTGGTTTACCAAAGCACTTCAAAAAACTGAAGGAGCTTATTTAAAACATAGAATGGTAAATCAAGATATTAGAATGGATGAACTTATCAAAAAGGCTCGTATAAAACAACCAGGTTTGATTGTAGTTGATAGAGCCGTTCATGGGAAAAATCAAAATTATTTAACCCCAGAGAATAGAGTTCCTGAAAAAACATTGCCTTATCCTTGGGAATCTTGTATAATTTCAGGAGGAGGTTGGTCTTACACGCCAAATGCTAAATATATGAGTGGACGAGAAGGCATTCATATGTTAATTGATATTGTGGCAAAAGGTGGTAATTTATTATTAAATATTGCCCCGAGTCCAGAGGGTGGATGGCAACAAGAGGCTTATAATTTGTTAGACGAATATGCCGATTGGATGAAAATAAACAGCTCAGCTATTTATAATACCAAACCTATTGCACCTTTTAAAGAGAACAATATTTGTATGACTCAGAATAAAAAAGGGAATGTGTTTTTATTTTATATGGCTGAAGATGGTAAAACTATTCCATCAGAAATTATCGTGAATTCAATAAACCCAAAAAGAGGGACTAAAATAACAATGCTTGGTTTCAAAAAGAAATTAAAGTGGAATAAAATAAAAGAGGGTTTTAAAGTGGAAATTCCTCAAGAACTAAGAAATAATTTACCAGCAAAATACGCTTGGACATTAAAAGTTGAAGATGTTAATCAATAAAATATATATGTTTTTAAATAATTTTTTTAATAAGAGAGTTAATCCTATTTTTTTTGCAATTTTAGTTTTGTTAAGTTTAAACTCTAATGCTCAACAACCAGTAGATTTTGTTAATCCATTTATTGGAACTTCTAATTATGGAGCAACTTTTCCAGGTCCAATAGCACCTAGAGGAATGGCTAGTATCAGTCCTTTTAACGTTGCAGGACCACAAAATTTACCTCTCGAAAAAGATAGTCGATGGTTATCAAATCCATATGTGCATGAGAATACTTTTTTAACAGGCTTTAGTCAGGTAAATTTGAGTGGAGTTGGTTGTCCAGAATTAGGAGTATTATTATTGATGCCTACCACAGGAGAGGTGGAAACGAACCATTTAAAATATGGTACAACCTACTCTAAGGAGGTTGCTAAAGCTGGGTATTATACCTCAACACTAGATAAATATAATATAAAAGCAGAATTCACAACTTCAAAAAGAGTGGGTGTTAGCAAATTTACATTTCCAAAAGGGCAATCAAATATTTTATTGAATTTAGGTTTAGGGTTAACCAATGAACAAGGAGCCATGGTTAAAATTGTTTCTTCTACTGAAATTGAAGGAATGCGATCAGTAGGATCCTTTTGTTATAACAGCCCTGAGGCAGCTTATCCAGTATATTTTGTAGCAAAATTTTCAAAACCAGCGGATAATTTTGGTGTTTGGAAAAAACCAACAACTTATAAAGGATTAGAGGCACAATGGATGGGTTATAATGGAAAAACTAGATTGATGGATGCTTCCAAAAAAATGGTAGCCGGAGATAGTATTGGAACTTATTTTTCTTATAAGTTTGATAAAATTGAAACAGTTGAAGTTAAAGTTGGAGTTTCGTATGTAAGTATTGAAAACGCACGAGAAAATTTAGAAAAGGAAACTTCTAACAAATCGTTTAATGATGTTTATGAAGAATCATATACAGCATGGAATAATTTATTATCTAGAATTAAAGTTGAAGGAGGTACAAAGGATGATAAAACAGTTTTTTATACAGCCTTATACCATACTCTAATTCATCCAAATACTTTAAATGATTATAACGGCGAATACCCTGAAATTAAAACAGGGAACATTGGTAAAACTAAAGGAACTCGTTATACAGTATTTTCATTATGGGATACTTATAGAAATTTGCACCAATTAATGTCTTTGGTTTATCCACAACAACAATCTAATATGATAAAAAGCATGTTAGAAATGTATGATGAAAATGGTTGGTTGCCTAAATGGGAACTAAATTCTACAGAAACTTTTACTATGGTCGGAGATCCTGCGAGTATTGTAATTACAGATACGTATTTAAAAGGAATTAAAGATTTTGATGTAGAAAAAGCGTATGAAGCAATGCTTAAAAGTGCTGATCAAATTGAAAACAACCCTTTAAGACCTGGATTAAAAGATTATATTGAAAAAGGGTACTTAACAACTGAAAATGGAGGGTCAGTTTCTACAACTGAAGAATATAACGCAGCCGATTATTCCATTGCATTACTTGCAAAAGAATTAGGAAAAAAAGAAGATTATAAACGTTTTAAAAATAGATCAATTTCTTATCGAAAGTTATTCGATAAAAACTTAAAATTGTTAAGACCCAAAAACAAAGATGGTAATTGGTACGAACCATTTGACCCATTGGCAGGAGCTAATTTTACTAAAAATGTTGGCTTTATTGAAGGCAATGCTTGGCAATACGCTTTTATGATTCCTCATGACATACTTGGACTTAAAAAATTAATGGGCGGTAATAAAGGATTTACAAAACAATTACAAAAAGTTTTTGATGAAGATCAATTTGATATGGCAAACGAACCAGATATAGCGTATCCTTATTTATTTAATTATGTAAGCGGACAAGAGTGGAGAAGCCAAAAATTAGTGAAAAAATTAGTGAAACAATATTTTAAAAACACACCAGATGGCATTCCAGGAAACGATGATACTGGTACTATGTCGGCTTGGTTAGTGTATTCAATGATGGGAATTTATCCAATTGCTCCTGGTGAGCCAAAATATACCATTACAACTCCAATGTTTGACAAAATTACCATTCAACTAGATACTACATATTATAAAAATAACGAATTAATAATTGAAAGAGAGTCAAATTCAAATGGAAACATTCAACATATTTTATTAAATGGTAAAAAACACAATAGTTATTTTATCAATCATAAAGAGTTAGTTGAAGGAAAAAAAATAAAGATTATTTTAAAGTAAATAGCATTCAAATGAAATTAAAACTCCTATTTATAACATTAATGTTTGCTGCATTTTTTTCAGTACATGCACAGCAAAGTTTAAAATATACTATTTTTAAAAACGAACCTATTAATTTTGGAGGAGATATTGTTGAGAAAGATGGAATTAATCGATTGCAAAATGGTCGAATTATTTATAAAAAAGTAACCGTTCCAAGTTTTCCAAAGGGAACAGATGTTAAAATTAAAATAACATTGCGCTCAAATGGAGATAGATGGGACAAATCAGGATCTTGTTTTGTAGTAAAAGACCTAAATGAATTATCGATTCTAAATATTTCAAAAAACAACAAAGAATTTCCTATTGAATCAGCCATTGACGAAAAGTTTAAAGGGGTAAAAACAACCAAGAATTATAAACCTGTTATTGAATTAATGCGCTTTATGACACCTTTTGGTGTAGGTTTTTACAGTAATGATGAAGGAAAGCATAGAAAACCTGTATATATTCCAAAATGGGAAAAACAAGTAGTTTGGGAACATGACATATCTCAGTTAAAAAATTTAGTTACTAACACCTTTTATGTTGGAGTATGGGTTGATACTTGGACAAAAGAAGGCTATGAAGTAGATGTAGATTTGTTGTACTCAAACCGAGCGAGAAAAACTCTTAAAGTACAACCATTAGTAAACACCATACCTTATGTAAATGGACAATCTCTACCTGATTTTTTTGCAAAGACTACGTTAGAACAAAAATTTGAACTCCCAAAAAAAGCTAAAAATGTTAAATTATATTACACTACTACAGGACATGGTGGACATAGTGGAGGAGATGAATTTATTAAAATAAAAAACAGTGTTCGTTGCAATAACAAACTAGTAATTGACACCATACCTTGGAGAGATGATTGTGCTTCATTTAGACGCTTTAACCCAACATCGGGAGTTTGGCTAAAAAAAGATTCGGCTTCTTATATTGATTTTGAAGCTAGAGCTTACAAAGTAAAAGAAATTGAAGAACGAATTGCTTCGTCAGATTTATCTAGATCCAATTGGTGTCCAGGTTCATCTGTAAAACCATTTGTGGTTGATTTAGGAGATTTAAAAGAAGGAATACATACGCTACAAATTTCAATTCCTGCAACAGCTGCTTTTGATGATAAATTAAATCATTGGTTAGTATCAGCTTATATAACATATGAAGAATAATAAAAGATTATTGGTAACGATGAAAAATATCTATATAAAATTATTGATTGGTTTTTTAGGAATCATTGTAATTTCTTGTAAAAATAACAAGCAACTACAACTTGTAAATAATGGAACTTCTAATTATGAAATTGTAATAGCCGAAAATTTTTCTAATGAAATGTTAGCTGTCTCAGAAGAGTTACAAGCATATATTCAAAAAATTTCTACAGTTAAAATTCCTATAGTTGTTGAAAATAAAGTAGCTACAAATAAATACAAATTGTTTTTAAAAGTTGAAGACTTTAACAAAAACAAGCTTAAAATAAAAGTAGAAGAAACTAATAATATTGTTATTTCTGGTGGCTCTGAAATTGCACTTAAAAATGCAGTTTATGAGTTCTTAGAGGGTTATTTAAATTGTAAATGGTATACACCTAAAGTTGAGGATATACCTACACAAAAAATAATTTCTTTAGATAAAAATATAGATTTTGAATACCAACCAAATATTACCACAAGAACGGTGCATTCAAAATTGTTTTATGAAAACCCTGAATTTGCAGCTAAACATAAAGTAACAACAAATGCTTTTCCATATTACGTACCTATGGCAAGAGTTCATACTTTTAACAAGTTTTTGCCTGAAGAAGTTTTTTACAAAGAGCATCCAGAATACTATGCTTTAAGAGGTGCTAAAAGATTGCCAACCCAATTGTGTTTGACCAACAATGAGGTTTATAAAATTGTGAAAGATTCTGTAGTTTCTTTGTTTCATCAATATCCAGAAGCAAGTGTAATTTCTGTAAGTCAAAATGATAATCAACAGTATTGTACTTGTGAAAAGTGTAAAGCTATAGATGAAGCAGAAGGAAGTCCTAGTGGTACTATGATACAATTTGTAAATAAAATTGCTGCTGATTTCCCAAATAAAACCATTTCAACATTGGCTTATCAATATACACGAAAGCCTTCAAAAACAAAGCCTTTAAGTAATGTATTAATCACATTATGTTCTATTGAATGTGATAGAAGTGCGCCTATTCAAGAAAAATGTGGTGATTTTTCAGAAGATTTAAAAGGTTGGAAACAAATTACTGAAAATATTAGAATTTGGGATTATACCACACAGTTTACCAATTTTTTAGCACCATTTCCAAACATACATACGTTACAACCAAACCTTCAATTTTTTAAAAATAATAATGCAAAATGGGTTTTTGAACAGCATAGTCAAAATCCAAGTGAGTTGTTTGAACTACGTTCCTACATAACAGCTAAATTATTGTGGAACCCAAATTTAGATATTGAGGAGTTAATTACTGAATTTACGAATGGTTATTATAAAGAAGCTGGAGTATATGTAAAAAAATATATAGATTTAGTTCACAAAAAAATACAAATAGATAAAAACTTTTTCTTGTTTTTATATGGAGACCCATCACAAGCTTTTGATTCTTTTTTAAACCCAGAATTATTAAAACAGTATGATTCTTTTTTTAATGAAGCTGAAAAAGTAGCAGCCTCTCCTGAAGTTTTAGAACGTATTAAATGTGCAAGAATAAGTGTTGATTATGCTATTTTAGAAGCTTGTAAAAAAGGAATTTCTAAAGATTTTCAATTAGTTATTTTTGATGATAAAGGAAATAAAAACATCAATCCATATGCGAACGAAAAACTCATTAATTTTTATGAAACTTGTAAAAAAAATCATATTACTTTAATGAATGAAATGGGATTTACGATTGAAGAATATTATAATGGTTATAGAAAATCATTAGAGGTTGCAACAATACCAAATATAGCCAAAGGAAGAAAAGTAACCTTGTTAACTAAACCTAAAAAATATGCAAATGAAAATCCACAAACCTTAACAGATGGAGCTCTAGGAGGTAGTAATTTTTACGCTAACTGGTTAGGTTTTGAAGGTAATAATTTGGAAGCAGTTATAGATTTAGAACAAAGTAATAATATAAATTCCATAACTACAGCTTTTTTGCAGGTAACCAATCATATCGTGTTTTTCCCAAAAAGTGTTTCGTACTATTATTCAAATGATGATATTAATTACACAAAACTTGGAACTGTAATTAATGATGAACCATTAACCAAGACAAGTAAGATAAATGATATTAAATATTTTAAGCTGAAGTTTCCAAATGTAAGTGCAAAATACATAAAAGTAGTTGCTGAAAATATGAAAGAAGCACCATATTGGCATCATGCAGCTGGATTACCTTCTTGGATTTTTGCTGATGAGGTGTTAATTAATTAAAATTTAAAAATTAAATGAAAAAGATTTTTACATTCCTATTAATGCTAGTTTTTATAGTAAGTTGTAAAAAAGAAAATTCATTGAATATTCTCTCACCTAACAAACAAATAGAACTGGTTTTTAATGAAACAAAAGGGTTTTTAAATTATGCTATCTTTTATAAGGATTCATTATTAATCAAACCATCTAAACTTGGGTTTGAATTTAAAAATACGAATGATATGGCAAGTAATTTCACGATAGATTTATTTGAAACTACAAGCTCAAATTCAACTTGGGAACAAGTTTGGGGAGAAAATAAAATCATTCAAAATAATTATAATGAGCTCTCGGTTTCAGTTCATGAAAGAGTGCAACCGTTTAGAAAAATGAAATTAATTTTTAGAGTCTTTGATGATGGTATTGGATTTAGATATGAAATTCCTAAACAAAAACTATTGGATAGTCTTTTAATAAGTAATGAAATTACGGAGTTTAATTTTAATAAAAATTGTACTGCTTGGTACACTCCAGCAAATTTTGATTCTTACGAAATGCTTTATCAATACGACTCAATAAATCATATAGAAAGTGCTAATACACCAATAACTTTTAAAACAGAAAAGGACGTTTATTTAAGCATACATGAAGCTAATTTAACCAATTATGCAGGAATGACGTTGTTAACTAATGAAAAAGAAAATTTCTCATTCCAAAGCAATTTAGTTCCATGGCCAAATGGTGTGAAAGTAAAAGCAAAAACACCAATGGTTACACCGTGGCGAACCATTCAAATTACGGATAAAGCAGAAAAATTGATAGCATCCAATTTAATTTTAAACCTTAATGAACCAAATAAAATTGAAGATGTTTCTTGGATAGAACCTATGAAATATATCGGAATTTGGTGGGGAATGCACCTAGGA
Source organism: uncultured Lutibacter sp. (assembly GCF_947493565.1). Lineage (GTDB taxonomy): Bacteria > Bacteroidota > Bacteroidia > Flavobacteriales > Flavobacteriaceae > Lutibacter > Lutibacter aestuarii. The sequence goes on from NZ_CANLRG010000006.1 coordinate 102,640, forward strand.
ACTCATACTTGGACTTTAGGAGAAAGACATGGTGCTACAACCAAAACAACTAAAGAATATATAGATTTTGCCACAAAAAATAATATACAAGGAGTATTGGCCGAAGGATGGAATACAGGCTGGGAAAATTGGGGCAAAAAAGGAGCTTTTGATTTTATTACACCTTATGAAGACTTTGATTTAAAAGAAATAACCTCTTATGCTACTTCTAAAAATATTGAATTTATTGGCCATGTAGAAACTGGAGGAGACGCAGCCTATTTTGAAGATAATTTAGACAAAGTATTTTCAATGTATCATAATTTAGGGGTTAAAACTGTTAAAACAGGCTATGCTGGAGCAATACAAACTAAAGGCCAGTTTCACCATGGACAATACATGGTAAATCATTATAGAAAAGTAGTGGAATCTGCTGCCAAGTATCAAATTATGATTAATGCACATGAACCGATAAAACCAACAGGAATTAGAAGAACATATCCTAATATGATGACAAGAGAAGGAGCACGAGGTATGGAATGGAATGCTTGGAGTTCAGGAAATCCTCCTGAACATCATACCATTTTACCTTTTACAAGAGGCTTAGCAGGACCTATAGATTATACTCCTGGTACTTTTGACATTCTATTTAAAAATGCAACAAATAGGGTTAAGTGGAATTCTTTAGATGATGGTAGCTCAAGAGTTAATACTACCATAGCAAAGCAATTAGGATTGTTTGTAATTTTGTATAGCCCTTTACAAATGGCTTCCGATTTAATTGAAAATTATGAAAATCAACCAGCATTTAACTTCATTAAAGATTTTGCTACCGATTGGGAAAAGTCAACCGTTTTAAATGGTGAAATTGGAGATTATATAACCATAGCAAGAAAAGATAAACATAGTGATAATTGGTTTTTAGGAAGTATTACAGATGAAGAAGAACGAGAATTAAACGTAGAATTGTCCTTTTTAGATAACAATAAAAAGTATATGGCTCATATTTATGCAGATGGTCAAAAAGCTAATTGGAAAACTAATCCACAAGCTATTGAAATTAAACAAAAAGAGGTAACATCAAAAACAGTACTTACATTAAAACTTGCCCCAGGAGGTGGACAGGCAATTAAATTTTCACCAATATAAATTTCAAAATGAAACAACTACTTTATTATTTACTTGTCTTTTTACTATCCTATTCCATAAAAGGTCAAACTTATAGAGCTATGACTTATAATATTCGATATGATAATGTAAATGATGGAGAAAATCAATGGTCAAAAAGAAAAGAATTTTTAAGTAACCAAATTAGCTTTTATCAACCAGATATATTAGGAATTCAAGAAGGGTTGTACCACCAAGTTGTGTATTTAAATCATGTGTTAAAGAACTATAGCTATATTGGAGTTGGTAGAGATGATGGAAAACAAAAAGGAGAATACAGTGCTATTTTTTATAACAATACCAAATTTAAAATAGTGAAAGAGGGAACTTTTTGGTTAAGTAAAACCCCAAACATTATTTCTGTTGGTTGGGATGCATCAATGGAACGAATTTGCACTTTTGGTTTATTTGAAAATCTACAAACAAAACAACAATTTTGGGTGTTTAATACACATTTTGATCATATTGGAAATGAAGCAAGATTTAAAAGCGCAGAATTGATACTTCAAAAAATTCAAGAATTTAATATTCAGAAACTCCCAGTTTTGCTGATGGGAGACTTCAATTTAAAACCAACAACAAAACCTATTGAATTAATTTCTACGGTATTAAATGACACAAAAAAAGCGAGTATTTTAAACCCATTTGGACCCGTAGGTACATTTAACGGATTTAAATTTGAGAAACCAGTTACAGATAGAATTGATTATATTTTTTCAAGTAAAAATAATATTAAGGTCATAAAATTTGCAGTGTTAAGTGATTCTAATAATTGCAAATATCCTTCAGATCACTTCCCCGTATTTATTGAATTTGAAACGGAATAGATAATTATCAAAAGAAAAAATTTTAAGTAAACGTCCAATAAAGTCTCAAAAGAATTTTATTAGTGCAGAAGTTGAAAAATAGTAAAAAAGTAACATAGGCTGTTAAAGATGAAGAAATAAGCTTGAATGTTTAAAAATTGCTTTTCCAAATACTTTAAAATACCACAATAGATTTTAAAATCATAAATGGTTGTCCAGATATGTTTGTTATAACAGCTAATGATACTATGTGATTGTGAGAATCTACAGCTCAAGTTTGACCGAAAATGCCTTTAATTTCAAAAGATTAAAAATTAAAAAGATTAATAAAAGGGTTAATTAATAGGCAGATAAAATGTAATCTGTTAGACCTAATGCAAACATATTTTATAAAAACAAAAACAAAGTATTACACTGAGATTTGGATAAAACACAAATGCTGTCAGGAATTCATGAACGTAAATGGAAAATAGATTCGCTTTGTGATGTAATAAGTGTGGCCAGTTATACAGACGGTTTTTAAAGCTTTGACAGTTATAAGTATACTGGATATTCTTCAGAGTTAGAACAAAGAGTTTTAATTCTGTAATTTTCAAAATTGAGTATATTAAATGGCGCTCTATCTAACCTTAATTACGGTAAATACAGTCAACAAAATAATGGTTTTCAAAATACTTTTTGCTATTTTTGTATTTTAAAACCCTAAATTGTTTGTGTTTTCTTTATTTATTTTTAATATTAAAGTAAACTTTTCTTAACAAGAAACTTCAATGTAAATTATAAAAAAATAAACCCTTAATCTAATTAGAATCGCCATTGGTCGAAATTATGTATGTAAAAATTATTAATTAATTACTTTTAGGCTATTATAAACTCAAATTAATTAATGAATGATACAAAAAGTACTAAAACTGTTTTTTGTGATTTGTATAGTAGGTTTTTCTAGTATTCAAGCACAAACAGTAACGGGAACTATTACAGATGCTACGGATGGGACTCCGCTTCCGGGTGTTAATGTAGTTATTAAAGGCACAACTACAGGTGTCTCATCAGATTTTGATGGTAAATATAGTATTGACGTTAAAAGCGACAATGCCATATTGCAATTTTCATTTTTAGGTTATGCTACTAAAGAAGTAACTGTTAATGGAAAAAGTATAATTAATGTAACATTAGAGCAAAGTGCTGAATCTCTTGATGAAGTAGTTGTAACAGCTTTAGGTATTAAAAGAGAGAAAAAATCTCTTGGTTATGCAGTACAAGAAGTTGATGGAGCTGCTATAACTCAATCAAGAGAATCAAACATTGCGAATGCAATAACTGGTAAAGTAGCTGGTGTTCAGGTTGTTAAGGGTAGTAATGGGCCTGCAAGTTCTTCTAAAATTGTATTAAGAGGGAATAGCTCATTAACAGGAGATAACCAACCATTAATTGTTGTGGATGGTATCCCAATGGATAACTTCACAGGAGCTGCGAATAATGATTTTTGGAATCCATCTCAAGATATGGGGAACGGTTTAGGAGATTTAAACCCTGAAAATATCGAAAGTATGTCTGTGCTAAAAGGAGCTTCTGCGGCTGCATTGTACGGGTCTAGAGCAGGTAATGGGGTAATTTTAATTACAACTAAAAAAGGTAAAGAAACTCCTGGTTTAGGAATTACTTATTCAACTTCTATAGGTTTTGAAACTTTAGGGTCAAGTCCAGAGTTACAAAATACTTTCGGACAAGGATCTAATGGAGTATATGATCAAATGGGAGGTTCAAGTTGGGGACCAAAAATTGAAGGACAACAAGTTGAAAATTGGAATGGAGAGCAAGTTACCTTAAAAGCGTATGATAATTTAAAAAATTATTCTAAAACTGGTATTAACCAAACTCATACAATTTCTTTCCAACAACAAGTGAGTGATAAAAGCTCATTATTTTCATCTGCAACCTATTTAAATGATGATAGTAAAATTCCTGGAGCAACTTTAGAAAGAGTTAATTTATTAACTAGATCGGTATCTACTTTTGGGAAAAATAATAAATGGACAACGGATGTTAAAGTTCAGTATATCAATGCGAAAGCAGAAAACCGTCCATTGAATGGTGTAAATGCTTCAAATGCATTTGCAACAATGTATTCATTACCAATAACTTTAGATATTACAGATTTTAAGGCAGGTACAAATGAGTTTGGAAAAATGTTTTGGTACGATCCTAATTCACAAGCTATAAACCCTTATTGGGCTTCAAAAAATAATTTAAGTATGGATTCAAGAGACCGTTTTATGTTAAACGGATCTTTAAAATACCAAATTGCAGATTGGTTAACTTCTGAAATTAAAGCTGGAGCTGATTTATATACTACAAATACAGAATCTAAGTTATATGCAGGAAGTCCGTTGTCTTCAACAGGTAGATATAGTTTAGGTAAAAATACCTTTATTGAAAAGAATTATAGTGCCTTATTAATTGGTCAAAAAGACGAATTATTTGGAAAGTTTGGTGGTGGATTTACTTTAGGAGGAAATTTAATGTCTAGAGAATCTAGTAGATTAAGTTCTAGTTCAGGTGAGCTAGAAGTACCAAACTTATTTTCATTAAACAATGGTAAAAATAAAGCAACGGTAAATCAAGGATTTAGTGAAAGAAGAATGAATTCATTATATGGAACTTTACAATTAAGTTATGATGGTTATGCTTTCTTAGATTTAACAGGTCGTAATGACTGGTCTTCAACATTAAGTAAAGAAAACAGATCATTCTTCTACCCATCAATAAGTACCTCATTGGTAGTTACAGAAATGATTAAGAAAAATGACGGAAATTTACCAGAATGGTTAAACTTTGGTAAAATTAGAGCTTCTTATGCAACTGTTGGTAACGATTTAGACCCTTACAAACTGTACAATTCTTATTCTATAGGTAAAGATCCATTTGGACATACAACTGCTACTAGTAATTCTACATTATTCAATTCAGATGTAAGGAGCGAGTTAATTAAATCATTAGAATTTGGTTTTGATGCTCGTATGTTTAGCAACCGTTTAACGATTGATTTTTCTTGGTATAAATCAAATGCAACAAATCAATTAGTTGCATTACCATTAGATCCTTTAAGTGGATATACAAGTGAAATTGTGAATGCTGGTGATATTCAAAATAAAGGATTTGAGTTAATGTTAAATGGAACTATAATTGACAACCCTGATGGATTTTCATGGGGTATGAATTTAAATTATTCAAAAAATGAGAATTCAATAATTGAATTAACTGAAGATGTTACTCAAAGACAACTTGGAGGATTTGATAATTTATCAATTGTAGCAGTAGCAGGTGGAGGATATGGTGAAATTTGGGGTACAAAATTCCAAAGAGTTGACGATGCAACAAGCCCACACAATGGAGCAATTATAGTTGATGCTCAAGGACTTCCAACTGCAACTACTGAACAATTTAAATTAGGAAACCAACAACCTGATGCTTTAATTGGATTCTCTAATAGTTTTGCTTACAAGAACCTTTCTTTCAGCTTTTTAATTGATGCTAGAATTGGAGGAGAAATCTTTTCAGGTACCAACAGAGCTCTACAAAGTTCTGGTAATGCAGCGGTAACTGTAGTAAATGGAGCAAGAGAAGACATAGTTTTTGATGGTGTTATTGATGATGGAAATGGTGGATATACTCAAAATACAGTAGGAGTTTCACCTCAAATATATTGGTCAGCATTAAATTCTAGAACTGGTAACTTAGGTATAGGTGAGCATAATATTTATGATGCTTCAAATGTAAGATTAAGAAATGTTGCTTTAAATTATAACTTGCCTAAAAAATGGTTAGAAAACACTGGAATTCAAAATGCTAAAGCTGGAATTTCTGCTAACAATGTATGGCTAATTTCAAGTCATTTAAATGGTGTAGATCCTGAGTCTGTTTATGCTACAGCAACAAATGCTGTTGGATTTGAGAATATGTCAGCTCCTACATCAAGTACCATATTTTTAAACTTGTCATTAAGTTTTTAATAAAAAAAATATATTATAATGAAAAAAATATTTAAAAAAATAGGTTTATTTCTTGGTTCTGCGAGTTTGATTGTATCATGTTCAGAATTTGAAGAAATAAATGTAAACCCTACTGCTGCAAGTAGTAGTCAAGTTCAAGTAGAATACTTTATTGATAATTCTATTGTAGGAGCACAACAAGATCCACATATTGCTGAAAGAGTGTTTGTATTGTATTGGACAGATGCAGGTAGAATGCAAGTTGTTGGTTCTTTATCAGAAGGTTACCATAGTGATGGATGGACAAGTGATTATTACAGATATATTTCAGGTTGGCTAAAAGATGCTAATAATGCAATTAAAGTTGCTGATGAACAAATTGAAGCGGGTACTTCAAAAGTATATACAGCAAACTTAAAACAAATTGCAAGAATTTGGAGAGCTTATTTAATGAGTGAAATGTCTGATAATTTTGGTCCAATACCAGTAGGAGGTTTTCAAGGTGTAAACCCTGACTATAACAGTGTTGAAGAAGTTTATACTTTTATTTTAGCAGAACTTAAAGAGGCTACAAATTCAATTGATGAAGGTGTAACTAATGATGGTTTAGCTAATTGGGATCCTGCTTATGGATACGATTATACAAAATGGGTTCAATACGGAAACTCTTTAAGAATGCGTTTAGCTATGCGTTTATCAGAAGTAGCACCAGCAAAAGCGCAAGCAGAGTTTGAAGATGCAGCTCGTGGGGGAGTTTATATTTCCACTTTAGATGATACATTCCAAGTTCAAGAAAATAATGGTTGGGATGCTATTACAGGTGTGATGACAAGACAATGGTGGGACCAATTCTTAACAGCAACTCAAAACAATCTAATGGTTGGATTAGGTGGTGTATCTTCTGCAGATCAAGTATCGGCTGACAAGCAAGGAAGTATTAAGCCAGCTAATTATATGGGGTTAAAATTTGAAGATCATTTTACTACATTAACAAATGATCCTTCAGCTGGATTCTGGTTTGATGGACTACACCATTCAATAGATCCTAGAGCATACGCATTGTATCCAATTCCTGGTGATTTTGATAACTCACAGTATAACAGATACCCTTCTTGGTCTCCAAGTTGGACCTCAACAACTAAAAGAAACTTAGTTATTGGAAACGCTGATAATTCAGAAAATGGTGAAACAAATGATATATCTATTGAAGCTACAAATACTTGGAATGCTCCAGTTGCTGGAGATTGGGCTGCAAAAGGATCTAACAATCAAGTAAGAAGCTGGGGAGGAAGTATTCCTCGTTTAGCTGATAAATACAGAAATGGAACTAATAAACGTGTATTTTTTGGCCCTTGGGAATCATATTTCTTAATTGCTGAAGCTGCTGTAAGAGGTTGGGATGTTCCATTAAGTGGTCAAGCTGCTTATGAAGAAGGAATTAGCCTTAGTTTTGAATACAATGGAGTTTCTTCATATATAGGAACTTACTTAGCTTCAGAAAATTATAACAGAGCTGGTACTTCAGTAAGTTGGACTCACACTGCAGAACCTTCTGCTACAGTAACAATGGATTATATTGATGGTTACACAGGTCAAGCAGGAACTTATGAGTTTAAATATCCTGAAAATACCATTTATAAAGGAGGAGCAGTTAAAAATGATTTATTAACAAAAATTATAACTCAAAAATTTATTGCTCAAACACCTTGGTTACCATTAGAAACTTGGAATGATCATAGAAGACTTGGATTACCATTCTTTGAGAACCCTGCTATTGAAAATTTAATTGATAATTTACCTGATTTAACTTTAGGAAATTATATGACAAATAGTGTTAAAGTATTCCCTCAAAGATTAAAATACCCTTCAGGATTAAACAATAGTTATCCTCAAGGTTATGAGCAAGCTATCAATCATTTAGGTGGATCAGATAATATATTTACTCCTTTATGGTGGGCAAAACATTAAAAATGATCTAGATTTTTGAATTAATATGAGTAAAAATCCCTATAATTTTATAGGGATTTTTTTATACTTAACTATAAGATAATAAGTAAATTAATTAATTGGTCTTTTGAAATAGGTTATTGGTCGAAATAATTATTTAGTCAATATATATTTACGTTCCTTTATCATGTCAAAAAGAATTATAAATTTTTATTTTATTAAATAAGTTTTCAGGTTTATTTAAAAATGCCAATGTTTATAATATTTGAATTAGTAATTGATTTTTTTTAAAAGAGAACTGCTTGTCCCAGTTCTCTTTTTTTGTTTTTACTTAAGTATCTAAAAATCTGTTATCTTTGGATAAAAGATGCTTATGAATTATGAAAACCACATTCGATCAATTAAATTTTGGGCTGAAGATGATAGACCAAGAGAAAAAATGCTTTTAAAAGGAAAAACTTCATTATCCGATGCCGAATTAATTGCAATTTTAATAGGCTCAGGAAATAAAAAAGAAAGTGCTGTAGCATTATCAAAAAGAATTTTAGGTTCTATAAATAATAACTTAAATACTTTAGGAAAACTTACAGTAAACGATTTAAAAAAATTTAATGGAATAGGAGAAGCAAAAGCAATATCAATTATCACAGCTTTAGAATTGGGTAGAAGAAGGAGGTTGGAAGAAGCTTTGGTGTTACCTAAAATAACTTCTAGTAAAAATGTATTTAATTTTATGCAACCTTTAATTGGTGAATTGAATCATGAGGAATTTTGGGTTGTTTATTTAAACAATTCAAATAAGGTTTTATTTAAAGAATTATTAAGTAAAGGAGGACTTACAGGTACGCTTGTAGATGTTAGGTTAGTTTTTAAAAAGGCAATAGAATTATTTGCAACTGCAATAATATTGTGTCATAACCATCCATCAGGAAAACTTAAGCCTAGTATGGCAGATAAATCAATTACAAATAAATTAAAGCTAGCCGGAGAAACGCTCGACATTAAAGTACTAGATCATTTAATAATAACAGAAAATGCGTATTTTAGCTTTGCCGATGAAAATTTAATATAAAGGCTTTAGAAAAGTTAGAACAATGCTTTTAGTTTATACACACAAAATTACTCCTAGACTTAACTATATTTTTAAACATTTTTTTGTTAGAGTATTACACATTCCTATTATGTTTACTACTAAAGTTGATGAATTTGTAGCTCATAACGGACCTAAAATCACGTATTCTAAAACGGCATTAGGTACCGAATTTTTTATAAGGAGTCATGATTTACTATTTGAACAAGGAATAAATGATATTGATATAAACGTTGCTAGTTGGGATGAGGTGCCATGTTTTTTCCAGGCTGGAGAAACTTCGAGTATTCCTTTCGATATCTTTGCAGCAAGTTTTTATTTAATTAGTAGGTATGAAGAGTATTTACCGCATGTAAAAGACATGCATGAAAGGTTTCCAGTAGAGGAGAGTATTGCTTATAAAAATGGCTTCTTAGAAAAACCAGTGATTGATATTTGGGCTTTAAAATTTTTAGAACAACTAAAAAATAAGTTCCCAAATTACGAGTATTCAAACAGAGAATTTAAACTCATTTCAACTATAGATGTAGATACAGCATTTGCCTACAAACACAAAGGAATTGTAAGAACTGTAGGTGGCTTTTTTAATGATTTTGTTCATTTTAGGTTTTTAAATATTTGGAATAGATTGCTAACATTATTAAATTTTAAAAAAGACCACTTTAATACTTTTCAAGAGCTTTTAAAAATTAAGACAGAGTATTCTGTAACAACACTTTTTTTCTTCTTAATAGGTGATTATACTACGTTTGATAAAAATATTTCTTCAGCAAATAGCAAATTTAAGTCGCTTATAAAATCTGTAGCAGATTATGCCAAAATTGGGTTACAACCATCATATTTTTCATTTAAAAATGTTGATAAATTAAAGAAAGAAAAATTACGTTTAGAAAATATTATAAACACCCCCATTAGGTTTTCACGTCAACATTTTTTAAGGCTTAGTATTCCTGAAACGTACCAACATTTAATTGATATTGATATAGAGGAAGATTATACCATGGGATATGCAAATGCTGTAGGTTTTAGAGCTAGTACATGTACCCCTTTTTATTTTTACGATTTAGATTTTGAAATTCAAACCCCCTTAAAAATATTTTCATTTGCCATAATGGATATTTCTTTAAAAGAAAATATGCAATTAACAAATGAAGAAAGCTTTGTAAAAATTCAGAAATTAAAACAAGAGGTTAAAAATGTGAATGGAACATTTATTTCATTATTTCACAATCAAACTTTAAGTGAAAATAGCAATTGGAAAGGATGGACTACAATTTATAAAAATATGGTAATTGATTAGGTACTCTAAATTTCTTTTAAAATTTCAAAAATTTATTTAAATTGAAATAGTTTTTTTAGTATAAATTATATACTATTTTTAACAAATGAATATTAAACATATTTTTTTCGATTTAGATCACACACTTTGGGATTTTGAAACCAATTCAGACATTGCTTTTGAAACTATATTTAAAAAGCATGAAGTGAACGTTAGTCTCAACAAATTTTTAAATTATTATAGAGGAATTAATGAGAATTATTGGAAGTTATATAGAGAAGAAAAAATAACAAAAGAAGAACTGAGATACGGTAGGTTAAAAGAAGCATTTACTAAAATTAAACATGAAGTTAAGGACGATTTAATCAATATGTTAGCGGTAGATTACATTGAAGTATTACCTAATAATAATCAGCTTTTTGAAGGTGCTTATGAAATTTTAGACCATTTAAAGCCTAACTATAATCTGCATATAATTACCAATGGTTTTAATGAAGTTCAATCTAAAAAGCTTGAAAATTCTGGATTACAGGGATATTTTGACAAAATAATTACTTCTGAAGATGCAGGCGTTAAAAAACCTAATCCAATAATTTTTAAATATGCTTTGGAACAGGCAAAAGCTTGTTCAACAGAATCTATTATGATTGGGGATAATTGGGAAGCGGATGTTATGGGAGCCATTAATACTGGAATTGATGCAATTTATTTTAATTATTATAAAAAAAGTGTAGCTGAAAATATAAAAAGCGTCAATAATTTATTAGAAATTAAACAATACCTTTAAAACAACTTAGATGAAAAAATTAATCTTTACAAGTGCCTTTTTTTTACTTTTTGGAGTTACTTTAGTTGCCCAAAAAAGTTTAAATTCTTACAAATATATATTAGTTCCTAAACAGTATGAGTTTCAAAAAACTGAAGATGCTTATCAAGTTAATTCACTAACTAAATTTTTATTTAATAAAGCTGGTTTTAATGTATTATTTAATGATGAACCCTATCCAGAAGATTTGGTTGATAATGTTTGTTTAGGACTTAAGGCTATTGTAAAAAACAATCCAAGTTTGTTAGCAACTAAAATGAAAATTGATTTAGTAGATTGTTACAATAATGTTGTATATTCTACCACAGAAGGTAAGTCAAAAATAAAAGAATATAAAAAGGCATATCATGATGCTATCAGAAAAACTTTTGCGGATATTGAAGCATTAGATTATAAGTATGAGTCTACAACTAAAATTGCTCCTAAAGCACTGGTTGAAAAGAATGTTATTACAAACAAAGCTGAAGTAATCAATAAAACTAAAGTAGTTCAAGATGTTTCAGAAAGTAAAAGTGTAAAGCAAAAATCAATTGATATAAAGAGCGATGAAATTAAAGCTAAGGTAAAAAGTGGTGATGTTAAGATTAAGAATAATGAACAGGTAAAAGTTAAAAAAGAAAGTTATTCAATAGAGGGAGTTTTTAATATTGATAGCTGGGGTAGAAGTACTATAACTAAGAAAAACGATAGCTATTCTGTAAAAGGTGGGGATGAAGATTTTGAATTTGCCACTATTTACCCAACATCTAAACCAACACTTTTTATTATAAAATGGGTTGCATATAAGCAACCTCAAATGGTTGAAATTGATAAAGATGGAAATTTGAATATTGATTCAGAAACAGGAGTTAAAAACTACAAAAGATTAGATTAATAGCCGTATTTGTCTTTCCATAAATTTTTTAAATAGTTTCTAAAGGCATTTTCTCTAGAGTTATTACCAGGTTCGTAAATTTTAGTGTTACTTATTTCTTCAGGTAAAAATTCTTGGTTTATAAAATTGTTCTCAAAACTATGTGCATATTTATAATCCTTCCCATAATTTAATTCTTTCATTAATTTTGTGGGTGCATTTCTTAAATGTAAAGGAACAGATAAATCACCTGTCTCTTTTACAATAGATTGAGCTTTTCCTATGGCTTCGTAACTGGCATTACTTTTGGGTGATGTTGCCAAGTATATTGCACATTGACTTAAAATAATTCTAGACTCTGGAAAACCTATTGTAGTAACTGCTTGAAAGGTGTTGTTTGCTAAAATTAATGCAGTGGGATTAGCATTCCCAATATCTTCACTCGCTAAAATTAACATTCTTCTTGCAATAAATTTAGCATCTTCTCCACCTTCAATCATTCTTGCTAGCCAATAAACCGCACCGTTTGGATCGCTACCTCTTATTGATTTAATGAATGCAGAAATAATGTCGTAATGTTGTTCTCCAGTTTTGTCATATAAAACTGTATTTTTTTGAATCTTTGAGAGTACTAAATCATTAGTAATTGTAATAGGCTCTTCTTCAGAATTGACTACCAGTTCAAAAATGTTTAATAATTTTCTTGCATCTCCTCCAGAAATTCTTAATAATGCTTCAGTCTCTTTAATTTCTATATTTTTAGAAGCAATAAAAGAGTCTTTTTTTAAGGCACGTTCTAATAAATTTTCTAAATCAACCTTACTAAACGAATTCAGAATATATACTTGACAACGAGAAAGCAACGCAGGAATTACTTCAAAACTTGGGTTTTCAGTAGTTGCTCCAATTAGTGTTACCCAGCCTTTTTCAACTGCACCCAAAAGTGAATCTTGTTGTGATTTACTAAATCTGTGGATCTCATCAATAAACAAAATAGGATTTTTTTCAGTAAAAAGCCCTCCACTTTGCTTGGCTTTGTTAATAACGTCACGAACATCTTTTACTCCAGAGCTGATAGCACTCAAAGTATAGAAAGGTCGCTTAGATTCTTTAGCAATGATGTTTGCAAGGGTTGTTTTTCCAATCCCAGGAGGTCCCCATAAAATTAACGATGGAATGATTCCTCGTTTTATGTGAAGTGTTAATGCACCTTTTTCACCTACTAAATGCTGTTGGCTAATATAGTCCGTTAAATTTTGAGGTCTTATACGTTCAGCTAAAGGTTCATTCATACTGTAAAAATACTAATAATTATAATTTTAAAGTGATTTAAGTTTAACATTTGTACTAGAAACAACTAAGATTTAAAATTATAAATATATTTTTTAACTATGATTCATAATTGTATTTTTGATTTATGTCAGAACATCAATTTAAATACAATTCTAGGGTTATTTCCATACCGTTAGTTGTTATTGTACTTATTTGGTTGGTATATATTTTTGAAATTAAGTTTGGTTATAATTTTAATAAATATGGTGTATACCCAAAGTCAATCAAAGGTTTAAGAGGAATTATTTTTGCACCATTTATTCATAGTAATATAAAACATTTAGCAAGTAACACTATTCCTTTGGCAGTAATGTTAGGGTGTCTGTATTATTTCTATTTTAAAGTAGCAAATAAAGTACTTATATTAGGAATGTTAATAAGTGGTTTTTTAACGTGGTTAATAGCAAGACCTTCGTATCATATTGGAGCCAGTGGAGTTATTTATCTATTGGTAAGTTTTATTTTTTTTAGTGGAATTTTTAGAAAATATTACAGGCTGATAGCAGTATCTTTAACAGTAGTTTTTTTATATGGAAGTATGGTTTGGTATATTTTCCCTGTAGAGGAAAGGATTTCTTGGGAAGGTCATTTATCAGGTTTTTTAACAGGCTTTGTTTTTGCATTCATATTCAAAAACATAGGACCAAAACCAGAAAAATATCAATTTACTAAAGATGAATCGTTTGACAGCTTATTTGATGAAGATGGAAATTACAATCCACCAATCGAAGAAATTGATGAAAATGCTTAAAAAGTAATTAATTAAAATTGCTTATTTTTTTAAGCGTTGCCTAGTGGCTTCGTACAAAAAAGCTCCACAAGCTACTGAAACATTTAAAGACTCAATTTCTCCTAGCAAAGGTAATTTGGCTTTATGTTCTACAATTTTCAAAATTGAAGGATTAATACCTCTATCTTCAGAACCCATTATAATTGCTGTAGGTTTCGTTAAATTTATATCATAAATTAAATGATCAGTTTTCTCGGTAGCAGCTACAATTTGTATATCTGCAGCTTGAAATTGAAAAATGGCATCTTTAATATGATCAACCTTACAAATAGGAATTTTAAAAGCAGCTCCAGCAGAGGTTTTAATAGTATCTGCACTTATGGGTGCGTTTCCTTGTTTTTGAATAACAATACCATTGACTCCTGTACACTCAGCGGTTCTAATAATAGCTCCAAAATTTCTTACATCGGATAATTGATCTAAAAGTAAAAATAAAGGAGTAGGAGTATGCTCTAAAGTTTGGTAAATTAAACTATCTAGTTCTACAAAATCAATTGGGGAAGTTTGTGCAATAACGCCTTGGTGATTACTGTTTTTTGATAATCTATTTAGTTTTTCAATAGGCACGTAACTTGTTGCTATGTTATTACTTTTTATTAGCGTGTTTAATTCTGAAAATAAAGAACCGCTTAACCCTTTTTGTAAATATATTTTACTAATAGTTTGACCAGCATTTATTGCTTCAATAATTGCTCTAATGCCAAATATTTTTGAAATTTCATTTTCCATGATGCAAATGTATGTAAAATAAAAAAACCACCGCTATAGCGGTGGTTTTATATTTTAAATAAATAAAATTATCTGTTGGCATTTACGCTTTCATCAATAAAATCATTTGAATCAATTTCATCTTGTGGGATCTTCAAGAAGAATTTTTTATCATCCGGAAGTAAATTTGCAGCTGAGCCAACTCTATGATTTCCAGTACGAGTTATACCTCTTCTATAACGCTTAGCATCAAACCATTCAACACCTATCTCAGCATATAATTCTTTTCTTCTTTCTACTAAAATTTCTTCTAATAAATCAGCGCCTGTATTTGTAGATTTAACAGCATTCATATCTCTGTTTGATTGAAGAGCCCATAATAAATCATGTGCTCCTTGAGGGTCACCATTGTAGTATTTTGCTTCAGCCTCAACTAAAATCATTTCAGCTGTTCTTATTATAGGGTGATCAGCATCAAAAGTAAAAGCAAATTTTGTAGTAATATTATGTCTATAGTCATTTTCAGGAACACCATAACCATTCTCAAACATATTTCTAACATCTGTTGGAGAAAATAGAGCTACAAAATCATTATTGAAAAATGTACCTTGGTATGATAAAACATAATGATCAGCATGTGAATGTGGAGCACCCCAATAATAATTTGATTGATCTGTACTTTGAGGGCTTCCCCATATCCATTCTACATTACCAAGATCATTAAATCCATTTTGATAACTAGCCGCATCTAATACACTACTAGGGTTTCCACCATAAGCAGCTCTAGCAGCAGTTTCAGCACCTGACCAATTACCAAGAACTTGATAAACTCTAGCCAAAATACCATTTGCAACAGCTTTATTTATGTAAGATTTTCCTAATCTTGTTTCAGGTAGATCAGCAACAGCTGTTGTTAAATCTGATAGAATAAGATCATACATTTCTTGTAGTGTTGTCATTGGTTTACCTTCTAAAGATAATTCTGTATAAATAGGAGGTGCTGGTAATGTTGGATCATAAGAATATGTGTGTTGAAACTCCATTGCTAGTTGAAAATAGAATAATGCTCTTAAAGCTTTACCTTGACCTATCAATTCTTTTTTGTCGATATCTGATAATTCACTAGCAGCTACACCATTAATAAGAGTATTTGTTTGATTAATTACATCGTAACAAAATTTCCAAGTAAAATTAGTTCTTCTGTAAGTAGGTTCTCTATTGTCATTAGCATAATCATATAGAAACCACGTTGCTCTTTGGATTATATCGTTTCCTTTTACGGAACGCGCATAATAAATAGAGTTTAATCCAGCAGAATCATTATCAGTATATTGAGATCTTAACAATCTCATCATGCCTGAAATAAATGCTTCAGCACCAGTTCTTGATCCAAAAATAACATCTGATGTTACCGCATCTGTTGGAGCAGGATCGTTTAAATAATCTTTACCACAGCTTACCACGAACATTGTGCTAAAGAATACAATTGATAATTTTATAAATGTTTTTTTCATGATTCTTTAATTTTTTTAAAATTCTAAATTTAATCCAAAAGACATAATTCTTTGATTGTATGATCTAGCATTAGTTGTACCAGAAATACTTTGCTCAGGATCTATACCTTTATGACTCGCAAAAGTTAACAAATTGTCTCCTTGGAAGAATACTCTTAACTTAGAAACCCCAATTTTACCTGTTATACTCTCAGGAATATTATAACCAAAGTTTAAAGCTTTTAATCTCACATAGTTGTTCTTAAATAAAAACCTTGTAGAAGTACTATTAAAATCATTATTTGATTGTAGGAGTAATGGAACATCAGTTACATCTCCAGGGTTTTGCCAACGATCAATTAAATCAGGCGAAGCAGATCTACCAGGACTCTCAAAACCAGACATTAAACCAGCATAAGTAGAATCATAGATATATGATCCAAAGCTAAAATTGAATAGTAAATTTAAATCAAAGTCACCTACTCTTACATAGTTTGTTAAACCACCAATCACGTCAGGTAATGAAGATTTTCCAACATAGTTTCTACTCGCATCAGCATATACCTCTGTAGTTGTTTGTTCTCCAGTAGGGTTTCCTTCAGTATCTAATACATCTTTGTACCACATAGCATATCCATTATCTGGGTTTACACCTGCATATTCACGAATATAAAATTCGTATAAAGATTTACCAACTTCCCATCTTTTTGTTCCATTAATAAAGCCATCTTGAGTAAGTTCTGTAACTTCGTTTTTGTCAAAAGAGAAATTTAAACTTGTAGTCCATTCAAAATTATCTTTTTGAATATTACGTGAATTTATAGAAAACTCCCATCCATAGTTTTTTACAGAACCAATATTAGTCTTGATACTTTCGTTTCCAGTAGAAGGAGCCAAAGGTTTATCATAAATTAAATCTACTGATTCTTTAGAGTAATAATCAATTCCTAAAGAAATTTTATCATCTAAAAATCTAATATCAGCACCAAAGTTTGAGGATGCAGTTTTTTCCCATTTTAGGAATGGGTCTGCTACACCACCTAATAATACACCAGTGTTGTCTAATTGATTCCAACCTGTATTAAATAATTGTTTATAAGGGAAATAACCAATACCTCTATTATTTCCTAATTCACCATATGAAGCTTTTAATTTTAAGAAGCTAATTACTTCATTATTTGCTAAAAATTCTTCATCAGAAACTACCCAAGATCCACCAACTGAGAAGAAATTACCCCAGCGTACTGACTCGTCAAATCTTGAAGAACCATCTGTTCTAAAAGTACCTTCTAAATAGTATTTATTTTGATAATTGTAAGCAACTCTTCCTAAAATACTCTCTAATCGTTCTTCAGTAAGGTATCCACTAACATTTTCAGGAGTAGTACTACCATTTAAAACTTTTACATTAGGTAAAAAGCCAACACCTTGTGCACCTAAAGCATCTATTTTTAATTTATTAGATTCGTGAATAGCATCAATGCTAAGGTTATGGTCACCAAATGATTTTGTATAATTTAACTGGTTTTGTAAAACAATGGTTGTTGTAATATCTCTATCTTGAGAAACTCTACCTCCTACGTTTGCAGCATAACCAAATTCATTGTGAACATAGTTATATCCATCATATAAATATCTTTCATAAGAAAGGTTAGTTTTAAATGATAATTCATCTGTAAATTGAATTTTGGCATACCCATTTGCTGTAAAATTATCACGATTATTTAAAACATCATAATTTGTTAAGGCCCCAACAGCATTTTCACCACTTAAAGCAGGTCTTGATCCATTTAAAGCTTGCACTAAATTATTACCATAATCAAAAATTGGCTTTCCAAAATTATCATATATTAAAGCTCCAGTTTCATCTCTTCTATATAAAGGATAAACAGATGGTACTGTAAAAATCCATTGAGTTGCACTTTGATATGAACTACCAGATTGTGTTGGGTAATTTTGTGTAGAAGTTGTATATGATGTATTAAAACCTATATTTAACCAATCTGTTAATTTACTATCAACATTTACCCTTGTTGAAATACGTTCAAATTCAGAAGTTTCAATAGACCCTTCTTGATTTAGGTAGTTAGCACCTACATAATAGGACGTATTAGCACTACCACCAGAAATTGATAAACTATGTTCATGTCTAATAGCTGCATCATTAAACAAATGTGAAGCCCAGTCTGTATCCCATAACTTATTTGTAGTCACTAAATTACCATTAGCATCAACAGGATTAGCAACACCATAAGGGTTATAGCCTAAAGCAGAAATTAAATCATTAGATGCATTTGTACCAGCTTGAGCAGCTGTTTGACCACTAACATATTGGTTTGAGTTTCTAATAGCTTCCCAAGTATACGTCATGTAAGTATCTGTATCTAATAAATCATGATAATCAACTGCTTGGTCAGCAAAACCTAGAGAAGATTTAATACTAATCTTTGTAGGTGAATCTATTCGACCTTTTTTAGTTGTAATTAAAATTACACCATTAGCACCTCTAGAACCATATAACGCCGTTGAAGAAGCATCTTTTAAAACATTTAAAGATTCAATTTGATCAGGACTAATAGTATTTAAGTTACCATTAAAAGCCGCACCATCAACTACAATTAACGGTTCTTGTTCAGCATTAATTGAACCAATACCACGAATTCTAATTGTAGCATTATCACCAGGTTGACCACCTGAACTGATAATATTTACACCTGGTACACTTCCTTGTAAAGCGCTAGTAACAGAAGTTACTTGTTGTTTTTCAATTACATCAGAATCAACAACAGTTACTGCACCAACAATTGACTTTTTAGTTTGTTGACCATAAGCAACTACAACTACTTCCTCAAGAAGGTTATTTGCTTCTAGTGTCACATTAATTGTATTGGCATTACCAACTGTTCTTTCAACAGTATTCATGCCTACATAGCTGAAGACGATTACATCTCCAACGCTAGCTTTTAAGGTAAACTTACCATCAAAATCAGTTTGAGTACCATTAGTTGTACCTTTAACAATAACATTTACTCCAGGTAAAGGACCTGTTTCATCCGAAACAGTACCTGAAATCGTTTTTTCTTGGGCAAAAGAAATTTGCACCATTAACGCTAATAGAAGCGTTAAAATTCCATTAAACTTTGTTTTCATTGTAAAATTGTTTGAATTAATTTTTGTCAAAAATCATAAATTATAATCATAATACCTAATTAATTGTTAAAATTAACATAAGAAAATGTTATTTTTTATGAGATATTATTTAGTAGATGTTAATTTTTAAAAAGGGTTGCGTTAAGTTTAACATAGAAATTAATCGGTAAAACTATTTTGTATAATATATACTTTAAACGTTGATTTTAAGACAAAAAAAACCTATGAGTGAAACTCATAGGTTTTTATAGTTTAAATTATTAAAAATTCTAGTTTCCTACACCAACAATGTCCCAAAAGACTCTTGAAGATTTTAAATCACCTCCCATTGCAGCGCTTGCAGCTTCATAATTTGCACCATTCACATCAGCATCATCATTTCCATAAATGTATCTTCTTGGAACTGGTTCTCCAGAGATAGCAGGTCTTGTCATCGTGTTTGGATAATCTAGCATTCTCCATGAACTCCACGCTTCAAATCCTCTTCCGTATAAAGCAATGTATTTTTGGTTACCTATCACTTCTTTCCAGCTTGATCCTGCTGTATTATATGCAACGCTTGTTTGTGCTATATAAGTATCAGCGTCTCCTTCTGATCCTCCCCAATAGATAATTGAAGCTTTTACACCTTCATTATAGTACATTTCAGCATCACCAGAAATTAAGTTTCTTTCAACCGCTTCAGCTAATAAAAATTGCACTTCATCGTAGCTCATTAAAATACCCTCTAAATCAGGGGTATGCCATAAGTCACCAATATGAGTATAATCTGTGTAAGAAGACCCAACGCCATAAGTAGCTCCAATATAAGGATCTTTATTATCTGCCATAAATACAGAAGCTCTAGGATCATTTAAAGGTGTAATGATATCTACAAAAGTATTTGCAAGTATAAAGTCATTACGTCCAGATTGAACTAAACTTGTCCATACTGGGTTAGTATTTGGTGGG
Source organism: uncultured Lutibacter sp. (assembly GCF_947493565.1). GTDB lineage: Bacteria > Bacteroidota > Bacteroidia > Flavobacteriales > Flavobacteriaceae > Lutibacter > Lutibacter aestuarii. Next base: position 123,003 of record NZ_CANLRG010000006.1, read on the forward strand.
CTTACTTCAAAAGGGAATGCAGCATTGTCACTTGAAGAAGTAAAGACACCTGCAGCAACAGCTTGGCTAGCTAGCTGTGAAGATCTTGAAGAATCAAAATCTGCAGTACGAACAGCCATTCTTAATTTTATAGAGTTTCCAAATTTTTTCCATTGTGAAATATCTCCATTATAAAGTAAATCAGCGGTACCAAATGAATCTCCAGAACTTAATTGAGAAAGTGCAGCATCTAAACGGGCAAATAAATCGGCATATATTGCTACATCATCATCATAGACAGGTAATAAATTATCTACTCCTTGTAAAGCTTCAGAATATGGAATATCACCATAAGTATCTACCAAAATATGCCAAACAAAAACTTGCATTATTTCTGCAACAGCTAACTGATTAGTTTTTGTAGTTGCATCAATAAATTGATCTTCATTTATGATTCTTTTTGCTTCATTAATGTCCATTAAAACATCTCTATATAAATATAGGAAAAAATTACCTCCAATATCTCTACCTGTAAGGTCGTAATTTACTTCGTCAGTATATTGAGTTTCTGTCCAATATTGAGCAAATAACTTAAAGATATTGTAGTTTACACTGGTGCTTGTCATTCTTAAAGCAAGGTCTCTTTGAGAGCTGGTTATTAAATACCCAGCAGGAACTTCACTTGGATTCTTATCATCCACGTTCCATCCTTCAAAATCCTCACATGAAGAAAATGTGATGCCTATAAGAAAGGCTATTATAAATATTTTTTTCATTTTTTCTATTTTTAAAATTCTAATTTAACACTAAATCCATAATCTTTAGTAGATGGATATGCACCTGACTGATAACCTTGAACATTACCAGAGCTTAAACCAGCTTCAGGATCTCCATAAGGTAAAGATTTGTCAATAATCCATAAGTTTCTCCCAATTGCAGTAAATGTTAAATTTTGGATAAAACTATTGCTTAGGTATTTTTTAGGAAGAGTGTAAGCTAATGATACTTCTCTTAGCTTTACAAATCCAGCATCATATACATGTTGAGCATTTACAGCTTTTGACCATCCAAGTGCATGTGCATAATAGTCCATTCTAGCTCTTGTTGTATTAGGACTACCATCAGCATTAACACCATCTAATAAGATTCCTCCTCCTTCTGATATAGGAAGACGCATAGGGTTTCCTAATTCGTTATTTCCAGCAGTTTCAGGATATAAACCTGTACCCATACCATACCAAGTATCTAATGAAAATACATGACCTCCTTTTTGCATATCAATTAAGAAACTAAAAGAGAAGTCTTTATATTTAAAGCTGTTACTAATACCACCTTTCCAGTCTGCTTGGAAAGATCCTAAGTCTTCATTAGGACCAGATTTTACATATGCTCCGTTATCTCCAACAATTTTTCCTCCATTTTCATGGAAAACATAATTTGTACCTTTAATCATACCATAAGGTTCACCTACAGTTGCATTTATTGACACACCTCCTTGTAAAGATGCTAATTGAAGATTGTCAAGTCCAGAAGCTAAAGAAAGTACTTCACTCTTATTTTTACCCCAATTTACATTTACTCTCCATTCGAAATTGTTGTTTTTAATTGGAGAACCTGATAATGCTAATTCGATACCTTTATTTTGAATTTCACCAGCATTTAACCATTGTCCTGTATAACCAATAGCAGGTGTTACAGAAACAGGGGTTAATAAATCAGTAGATTTTTTATCATAAAAAGATACATCAAATCCTAATCTATTGTTTGCAAATTTCATCTCTAAACCTATCTCCGCTTCATTTGATTCCTCATTAGTTAAATTAGAGTTGTTGTTTGTTGAAGGTAAAGATGCAGATGCGTTTCCTCCTACAGGAGTGTTTAAATCGTAAGTGTTATATACTGATAAAGCTTGTGCAGCATTACCGGTCTTAGCATAACCTACTCTTAATTTACCAAAAGATATAAAATTAGCATTTAATAATTTAGAAAATACTAAACTACCTGATATTCCATAGTAATCATATTCGTTATCATTTTGAGGTAAAGTGGATGCAATATCTCTTCTGTATGAACCTTCAACAAATAATAAACTTTTATAACCTAAAGAAAGGTTTACATAATATCCATCTACACCTTTTAAGAACTCTCTTTGAGTTGGTGCTAAAATAGCATTTGCGGAGTTACTCAAAGAGTATAAACCATCAACATTGATTCCTCCATTAGTAGAAGCAAATAAAGTTGAGTATTTTTGTCTCATTATGTTTGTTCCTATTACAGCTGCTAAATTAATATCTTCATTAAGATCTTTATTAATGTTAAACATAAAGTCATAATTATTTTCTGTAAATGACTCATTAAAGATACTGTAATTTGAAACTGCAGTACTGTTGTTATTAATACGTTCTTCTTGATTTCCTGCATAAGTATCTAAAGAAGCTCTTGCTAATATAGATAACCAATCATTTATCTCGTAATTTAATGAAACATTTCCGAAGACACGATTTCTTAAATCTGTTTCATAATTTTCATATCTCATAAAATATACGTTGTCATGATAAATAGCGTGTAAATCATGATTGATATAAGAAGTATTCCAAGTGATGTTATCTCGTGTTGCAAAATAAGCTTCTTTTTGTTGTTGAACATCAACATTTGTTTGCCACCATTGTTTGGCTGTTTGCATAAAGTTTTGGGAGTCGTATCCAGTTCCATAGCGTCCTTTACCTTTAGTTTTAACATAAGTAACTTTGGCATTAGCTGTTAATTTATCAGTTAATTTATAGCTAGCTCCAAAATCAACATTGTCTCTTTTGATTTCACTATTAGGCATAATACCGGTCTGGTTCAGTTTTGTATAAGCAAGTCTAAATGTTCCTTTTTCATTTGAACCATCAAGTGCAACACTATTAAAAATAGAAGCACCAGTTTCAAAAACTGAAGCTGGACCATTTTTACCTGCAACCCAAGGAGAAGCTTGTCCATAGGTGTCTAACTGAGGATACCATGAATCCCATTGATAAACCATTAAGTTGGGATCAAAAGGAACTGTTCCAAATGAACCATCCCAATCTGAAAGTGTGTATGCTTCGTCTATTCCATCGTTATTTTGATCTTCATAGTAAAAGCCTCCAGGATGGAATCCATCATAATAACCTGCACCATATTGGTCTTGGTATTTAGCGAATGTGTCTTCATTAAATTTGTTGAATGTTACGGAAGAATTTATAGTAACACCAATCCCTTTCTGAGTTGCTCCTTTCTTAGTCGTTATTACTACTACACCATTAGCTGCTCTTGATCCGTAAAGCGCTGTTGCTGCTCCACCTTTTAAGATGTTTATAGATTCAATATCATCAGGATTTACATCTTGGGCAGCATTTCCGTAGTCATAACCAGCTCTACCAGTTGTTTGATCTGAACTGTTGTTGTTTAAGTTACTTATTGGTACACCATCAATAACAAAAAGTGCTTGGTTAGATCCATAAAGTGATGAATAACCACGAATAACAACGTTGGTTGATCCTCCCATAGTTCCACTACTTTTAACATCAATACCTGCTATTTTACCAGATAAGGAGTTAACGAAGTTAGGGTCTTTAACCGTATTAACGGCATCACCTTTAACTTCTTGAGTAGAATAACCTAAACTTTGTTTTTCACGTTTAATACCTAAAGCTGTAACAACAACTTCTTCTAGAGCTTCCGCACTTTCAGTAAGAGTAACGTTAATTACATTTGAATCTCCAATGGTTCTTTCAACTGTTTGCATACCAATATAGCTAAACTGTAATACAGAGCCAACTGCTGCTTTAATTGAATAATTACCATCAAAATCTGTTTGGGTACCTACTGTGGCACCTTTAACTAGAACTGTTACACCAGGTAGAGGTCCGCTTGCATCGGAAACTTTACCAGTAACAGTTTTTTCTTGTGCAAATGAAATTTGCACCATAAACGCTAAAATAAGCGTTAAAAAACCATTAAACTTTGTTTTCATTATATAATTATTTGAATTAATTGTTTCAAAAATCTTAATTATTTGTTAATAAAACAAACTTTTTCGTGTTAAACTCTTAAAATATGTTAAAAAAAGTTAAAAACATTACTTTTTATTAACATAAAGAGTGCAATAAATTCACGACTTAAGAATTATTAAAAATGTAATTCTATTGATAATATGCTGCTTTTTATTCTATAAAATTTGAACCAGCTTTTGAATTTTAAAAATCATTAATTTTAGTAAAATGATTTTTTCATAATTTGAAATTAATACTGTTTAGTTGTTAACTCTTATGAATATTTTTGTAGATGATTTGAGCTATTTACAATAAAAGGAAAGCTGCATTTTGATTAATAACATATATATGGTATAGAGGGAAGCTTTTTTGAGTTTGAATTTAAACTCAAAAAAATAAATATCTACGTATTTGATTAACAAGAAATTATTTGTACATTTGCAAACTCTTTGAAAAGAGCTAATAAATATAAAAGTAAAAACAATAACAAAATTCTAGTATGCCAACAATTTCGCAATTAGTACGAAAAGGAAGAACCAAAATAACTAAGAAGAGTAAATCGGCTGCTTTAAATTCATGTCCTCAACGTAGAGGGGTATGTACACGTGTTTATACTACAACACCAAAAAAACCTAATTCAGCAATGCGTAAAGTTGCAAGGGTAAGGTTAACAAATGGTAACGAGGTAAATGCATACATTCCTGGGGAAGGACATAATTTACAAGAGCACTCGATAGTATTAGTTAGAGGTGGAAGGGTTAAAGATTTACCAGGAGTTAGGTATCATATTGTTCGTGGAGCATTAGATACTGCTGGTGTTGATGGAAGAACTCAACGTCGCTCTAAATATGGTACAAAAGCACCTAAAAAGTAATTTTAAAAAACTTTAATGTAAAGACATGAGAAAAAGAAGAGCGAAAAAAAGAGTTCTTTTACCAGATCCAAAGTTTAACGATCAATTAGTAACACGTTTTGTAAATAACTTAATGTGGGATGGTAAAAAATCTGTAGCTTTTAAAGTATTCTATGATGCATTAGACATTGTAGAACAAAAAAAACAAGATGAAGAAAAATCAGCGTTAGAGATCTGGAAAGATGCATTAAGTAATGTTATGCCACAAGTTGAGGTTCGTAGCCGAAGAGTTGGGGGTGCTACTTTTCAAATTCCATCGCAAATTAGACCTGACCGAAAGGTATCTATTGCAATTAAATGGTTGATTTCTTATTCAAGAAAGCGTAATGAAAAATCAATGGCTCAGCGTTTAGCTGCAGAAGTTTTAGCCGCTGCTAAAGAAGAAGGAGCTGCTGTTAAGAAAAGAATTGATGTTCATAAAATGGCTGATGCTAATAAAGCATTCTCTCACCTAAGATTTTAATAAGTAGTTAGAAAATGGCAAGAGATTTAAAATATACAAGAAATATAGGGATAGCTGCTCATATTGATGCAGGTAAAACTACATGTACAGAGCGTATTCTTTATTATACGGGTGTTTCACATAAATTAGGAGAGGTACATGATGGTGCTGCAACTATGGATTGGATGGAACAAGAACAAGAAAGAGGTATTACAATTACATCAGCAGCTACACATTGTGAATGGTTGTATAGAGATCAAAAATATGCAGTGAATATCATTGACACTCCAGGTCACGTTGACTTTACAGTGGAGGTGGAGCGTTCACTTCGTGTTTTAGATGGTGTTGTTGCTTTATTTAGTGCGGTTGATGGTGTTGAACCTCAATCAGAAACTGTTTGGAGACAAGCTGATAAATATAAAGTTCCTCGTTTAGGATTTGTAAATAAAATGGATCGCCAAGGAGCTGATTTCTTTAATGTGTGTAAACAAGTTAGAGAAATGTTAGGTGGTAACCCTGTTCCATTACAAGTTCCTATTGGAGATGAGATAGATTTTAAAGGAGTTGTAGATTTAATTTCTAAGAAAGCAATTGTTTGGAATGAACATGATATGGGGATGACTTATGAAGAAATCGAAATCCCTGAAGAATTAGCTGATGATGTAGAAATGTATAGAGCTCAGTTAGTTGAAGCCGTTGCAGAATACGATGAAGAATTGTTAGAAAAATTCTTTGAAGACGAAGATTCAATTTCTGAAGACGAAATAATTGCTGCCTTACGCGCTGCAACTTGTGATATGTCTATTATTCCAATGATGTGTGGTTCTGCCTTTAAAAATAAAGGAGTTCAAGCAATGTTAGATGCAGTTATGAGATTTTTACCTTCTCCTTTAGATGTTGAAGCTATTGAAGGTGTAAAACCAAATACTGATGAACCTGCATTTAGAAAACCAAGTGTAAAAGAACCTTTTTCTGCATTAGCATTTAAAATTGCTACAGATCCATTTGTTGGGCGTTTAGCTTTCTTCCGTGCCTATTCTGGTGCTTTAGATGCTGGCTCATACGTGTTAAATACTCGTTCAGGAAAAAAAGAGCGTATTTCACGTATTTATCAAATGCATGCGAATAAACAAGAACCAATAACAAGAATTGAAGCAGGAGATATTGGTGCTGCTGTAGGATTTAAAGATTTAAAAACTGGAGATACAATTTGTGATGAAAAGCACCCAATTGTACTAGAGTCTATGTCTTTCCCAGAACCTGTAATTGGTATTGCAGTTGAGCCTAAAACTAAAGCTGATGTTGATAAATTAGGAATGGCTTTAGGTAAATTAGCGGAGGAAGATCCTACTTTCCAAGTAAAAACTGATGAAGCTTCGGGACAAACAATTATTTCAGGAATGGGTGAACTTCACTTAGAAATTATTGTTGATCGTTTAAAACGTGAGTTTAAGGTAGAAGTAAATGAAGGACAACCTCAGGTAGAATATAAAGAAGCTATTACAGCTAAAGCTGATCACCGTGAAGTGTATAAAAAACAATCAGGTGGACGTGGTAAATTTGCTGATATCAAATTTATTATGGAGCCAGTTGAAGACACTACTAAAGCTGGGTTAGTTTTTGTTAATGAAATTAAAGGTGGTAATGTACCTAAAGAATATATTCCTTCTGTTGAAAAAGGTTTCAAAGAAGCTATGAAAAACGGTCCTTTAGCTGGATACGAAATGGATAGCATGAAAATAACCTTATATGATGGATCTTTCCACGCAGTAGATTCTGATCAATTATCTTTCGAATTAGCAGCTAAAATGGGTTATAAAGCAGCTTCAAAAGCAGCTAAAGCTGTAATTTTAGAGCCAATTATGAAGTTAGAAGTTGTTACTCCAGAAGAAAATATGGGTGACGTTGTTGGAGATTTAAATAGAAGAAGAGGTCAAGTAAACTCAATGAGTGATAGATCTGGAGCTAAAGTTGTAAAAGCAAATGTTCCATTATCTGAAATGTTTGGCTATGTAACTACTTTAAGAACATTATCTTCAGGTAGAGCTACATCTTCAATGGAATTTTCACATTACGATCAATGTCCATCAAATATTGCTGAAGAAGTAATAGCTAAAGCAAAAGGTTAATCTCTAAATTATAAACGATGAGTCAAAAAATTAGAATAAAATTAAAATCGTACGATTACAATTTAGTAGATAAATCTGCTGAGAAAATCGTAAAAACGGTAAAAAATACTGGTGCAGTTGTAAACGGACCAATACCATTACCAACTCATAAAAAGATTTTTACAGTATTACGTTCACCACACGTAAACAAAAAATCTAGAGAGCAATTCCAATTAAGTTCTTATAAAAGATTATTAGACATTTATAGTTCATCATCAAAAACTATTGATGCTTTAATGAAATTAGAACTTCCAAGTGGAGTTGAGGTAGAAATTAAAGTTTAAGTACTTTAATATCGAGATAACAATCTCGATGACATGTCCGGAGCGATTGACGAAGGAAAAACGGAAAAATACATTCAGGGTTGAAGTATTTTGACCCTGTTTTTTTGAAATAAAAATAAATAATAATTAAATTAAATTAAAATGTCTGGGTTAATAGGAAGAAAAATCGGAATGACCAGCTTATTTGACGAGAATGGGAAGAATATTCCTTGTACTGTTATTGAAGCAGGTCCATGCGTAGTTACCCAAGTCAGAACTGAAGAAGTTGATGGGTACAAAGCCCTTCAATTAGGTTTCGATGACAAAAAGGCAAAAAGCTCTAATAAAGCTTTAGATGGTCACTTTAAAAAAGCTGGAACCACTGCCAAAAAACAAGTTATCGAATTTCAAGGTTTTGAGGAGGAGCACAATTTAGGTGATCAAATAACAGTTGAACTTTTTTCAGAAGGTGAGTTTGTGGATGTTTCAGGAACTTCTAAAGGAAAAGGTTTTCAAGGGGTAGTAAAACGTCACGGTTTTGGTGGTGTTGGTCAAGCTACTCACGGTCAGCATAACCGTTTAAGAGCTCCAGGTTCTATCGGTGCTGCATCTTATCCTGCAAGAGTATTCAAAGGAATGCGTATGGCAGGAAGAATGGGAGGAGATAAAGTAACAGTTCAAAATTTAAGAGTTTTAAAAGTAGTTCCAGAAAAGAACTTACTAGTGGTTAAAGGAGCAGTTCCTGGTCATAAAAACGCTTATGTAATTATTCAGAAATAATGAAAGTATCAGTTTTAGACATACAAGGAAAAGATACAGGAAGAAAAGTTGAACTTTCTGATGCTGTATATGGAATTGAGCCAAATAAACATGCAGTATACTTAGATGTAAAGCAATTTTTGGCTAACAAAAGACAAGGAACTCACAAATCTAAAGAGAGAGCTGAAATTGCTGGTAGTACTCGCAAAATTAAAAAGCAAAAAGGTACAGGTACAGCTCGTGCAGGTAGTATTAAATCTCCTGTGTTTAGAGGTGGAGGAAGAATATTTGGTCCAAGACCAAAAGATTATTCATTTAAATTGAATAAAAACTTAAAAAGATTAGCTCGTAAATCAGCATTAAGCATTCAAGCAAAAGAGAACAATATTATCGTTGTTGAAGATTTTAATTTTGACTCTCCAAAAACGAAAAACTTTACTGCTGTATTAACTGCTTTAGGAATCGAAAACAAAAAATCTTTATTTGTGTTGGCTGAACAAAATAATAATGTATATTTGTCATCGCGCAATTTAAAACGTTCAAAAACGATAACTAATTCAGGTTTAAGTACTTACGAATTGTTAAATGCAAATAAAGTAGTTCTTTCTGAAGCTTCTTTAGAAGGAATTGAATCTAATTTAAGTAAATAGGTAAGTAGATATGAAGATTTTAATTAAACCTATTATAACGGAAAAAGCAACAAACGATAGCGAATTATTTAATCGTTATGCTTTTGTTGTAAATAAAAAAGCTAACAAACTTGAAATTAAAAATGCTGTAGAACAAGCTTACGGTGTTGCAATTGAGAGTGTAAGAACTATGAATTATCCAGTTCAGCGTAAAACTAAATACACTAAAAGTGGTATGGTTGAAGCAAAATCTGGAGCTTATAAAAAAGCAATTGTGCAGTTAGCCGAAGGAGAAAGTATTGATTTTTACAGCAATATCTAAGAAAAGATAAAAATGTCAGTTAGAAAATTAAAACCAATAACACCAGGTCAGCGTTTTAGAGTAGTAAATGGGTTCGACACCATAACTACTGATAAGCCGGAGAAAAGTTTATTAGCTCCGAAAAAAAGATCTGGAGGTCGAAACAGTAAAGGGAAAATGACCATGCGCTATATAGGTGGTGGTCATAAAAAACAATATCGTATTATTGATTTCAAAAGAAATAAAAGCGGTGTCCCAGCAACTATTAAATCGATTGAGTATGATCCAAACCGTACCGCGTTTATTGCGCTAGTAGCATATGCAGATGGTGAAAAAAGATACATAATCGCTCAAAGTGGTTTAAAAGTTGGTCAAACAGTAATTTCTGGTGAAGGAGCTACTCCTGATGTTGGAAATACTATGTTGTTAAGTGATATTCCATTAGGAACTACAATTTCTTGTATTGAGTTACATCCAGGTCAAGGGGCTGTTATGGCTCGTAGTGCTGGATCATTTGCTCAATTAATGGCAAGAGATGGGAAATATGCAACAGTTAAATTGCCTTCAGGTGAAACAAGAATGATTTTGTTAACATGTATGGCAACAATTGGTGTAGTGTCTAATTCAGATCATCAATTATTAGTTTCTGGTAAAGCTGGTAGAACTCGTTGGTTAGGTAGAAGACCAAGAACTAGACCAGTAGTAATGAACCCTGTAGATCATCCAATGGGTGGTGGAGAAGGACGTTCATCTGGAGGTCATCCAAGATCTAGAAACGGTATACCTGCAAAAGGTTACAAAACAAGATCTAAGACTAAGGCGAGTAATAAGTATATTTTAGAACGTAGAAAAAAATAATTGAGATATGGCACGTTCATTAAAAAAAGGACCTTACGTTTTTCATAAGCTTGAGAAAAAAGTAAATGAAAATTTAGAATCAGGAAAAAAATCAGTAATCAAAACATGGTCTAGAGCCTCTATGATTACTCCAGATTTTGTTGGTCAAACTATAGCTGTTCATAACGGACGCCAGTTTGTACCAGTTTATGTAACTGAAAATATGGTAGGTCATAAATTAGGAGAATTTTCACCAACACGTTCATATAGAGGACATGCAGGTGCAAAAAATAAAGGAAAAAAATAAGTAGGTAATCATGGGAGTTCGTAAAAAATTAAGAGCACAGCAGATAAAAGAGGAGAAGAAGCAGATGGCTTTCGCAAAGCTTACTGGTTGTCCTACATCACCAAGAAAAATGCGTTTGGTTGCGGATTTAGTTAGAGGAGTTGAAGTTGAAAAAGCACTTCAAATCTTAAAATTCAATTCAAAAGAAGCTTCAATCAATCTTGAAAAATTATTGTTAAGTGCCATTGCAAACTGGCAAGCAAAAAATGAAGATGCAAGTATTGAAGATGCAGGTCTTTTCGTAAAGGAAATATTTGTAGATAGCGCAGGAATGTTAAAAAGATTAAGACCAGCACCACAAGGTCGTGCACACAGAATTAGAAAAAGATCTAATCATGTGACTTTAATCTTAGGAAGTAAAAATGTTAGCAATTAATCATAAGTAGAAATGGGACAAAAAACAAATCCAATAGGAAATCGTTTAGGAATTATCAGAGGATGGGATTCTAACTGGTATGGAGGAAGAAACTACGGTGATAAATTAGCTGAAGATGATAAGATAAGAAGGTATGTACATGCCCGCTTATCTAAAGCAAGTGTTTCAACTGTAATTATTGAGCGTACACTTAAACTTGTAACCGTTACTATCACTACTGCTAGACCAGGTATTATTATTGGTAAAGGAGGTCAAGAGGTAGACAAGTTAAAAGAAGAGCTTAAAAAAATTACAGGTAAAGAAGTTCAAATTAATATTTTTGAAATTAAACGTCCAGAATTAGATGCACGTTTAGTAGCTGCTAGTATTGCTCGTCAAATTGAGAATAGAATCTCTTACCGTAGAGCAATTAAAATGGCAATTGCTGCTACTATGCGTATGAATGCTGAAGGAATCAAAGTTCAGATTTCAGGTCGTTTAAATGGTGCTGAAATGGCACGTTCAGAGCATTATAAAGAAGGAAGAATTCCTCTTTCTACCTTTAGAGCTGATATTGATTATGCACTTGTTGAAGCTCATACTACCTACGGCCGATTAGGTGTTAAAGTATGGATTATGAAAGGCGAGGTTTATGGTAAAAGAGAATTATCACCGCTAGTTGGTCTTTCTAAAAAACAAGGAAAGAGCGATAGAGGTAACTCTAAAAGATCACAAGCTCGTAAAAGAAAATAAATTTTTAAAATTTAGAAGGTAAAAATGTTACAGCCAAAGAGAGTAAAATATCGTAAAGTACAGAAGGCTAAGGGAAATATGTCAGGTAATTCCCAAAGAGGACATCAACTTTCAAATGGAATGTTTGGTATCAAAGCTTTGGAACAAAATTTACTTACATCTCGTCAAATAGAAGCAGCTCGTATTGCAGCTACTCGTTATATGAAAAGAGAAGGTCAATTATGGATTAAAATATTTCCAGATAAGCCAATTACTAAAAAACCATTAGAAGTACGTATGGGTAAGGGTAAAGGTGCTCCAGAATATTTTGTAGCCGTAGTTAAACCTGGTAGAATTATGTTTGAAGTAGGTGGTGTGCCTATTGATGTTGCAAAAGAAGCTTTACGTTTAGCAGCACAAAAACTTCCTGTGAAAACTAAGTTTGTTGTAGCTAGAGATTTTGATAACGCTTAATAACCGATTAAGAAAATGAAACAATCTGAAATTATAGAATTATCAACTGAAGAGTTACAAGAGAAACTTGGAAGTTTAAAGAAGAGCTATACAGATCTAAAAATGGCTCATGCAATTTCGCCATTGGAAACTCCAATGCAATTGAGAGCGCTTAGAAGAACTGTGGCACGTGTGGCTACTGAATTAACTAAAAGAGAATTACAATAATTGTATTCAAAAGATGGAAAAAAGAAATCTTAGAAAAGAGAGAATAGGTGTAGTTTCAAGTAACAAAATGGAGAAATCTATTGTTGTTTCTGAAGTTAAAAAAATGAAACACCCTATGTACGGTAAATTCGTGTTAAGCACAAAGAAATATGTTGCTCACGATGAGAAAAATGATTGCAATATTGGAGATACTGTTAGAATAATGGAGACACGTCCAATGAGTAAATCAAAACGTTGGAGGTTAGTAGAAATCCTAGAAAGAGCAAAATAATATGTTACAAACAGAATCAAGATTACGAGTAGCAGATAATACTGGAGCTAAAGAAGTTTTAGTAATCCGCGTTTTAGGAGGAACCAAAAAACGTTATGCGTCAATTGGAGATAAAATTGTAGTAACTATTAAAGATGCTACACCAAACGGATCAGTAAAGAAAGGACAAGTTTCTAGAGCTGTTGTAGTTAGAACGAAGAAAGAAATTAGAAGAAAAGACGGGTCTTACATTCGTTTTGATGACAATGCTTGTGTATTGTTAGATGCTTCTGAGCAAATGAAAGGAACACGTGTATTTGGGCCTGTTGCAAGAGAGCTTCGTGAAAAACAATTTATGAAAATTGTATCATTAGCACCTGAAGTGCTTTAATAAACTTATAAGATTATGAAGTTAAAGATAAAATCAGGAGATACTGTTAGAGTAATGGCAGGTGACCATAAAGGGGAAGAAGGGAAAGTTGTTGAAGTTTTTCAATCTAAAAACCGTGCAATTGTAGAAGGTGTCAATATGATATCAAAACATACAAAACCTAGTGCACAAAACCCACAAGGAGGAATTGTGAAGAAAGAAGCTTCAATTCATATATCTAATTTAATGTTACTAGAAGGTGGAGAAGTAACAAAAGTTGGTTATAGAATGGAAGGTGATAAAAAAGTTAGGTTTTCTAAAAAAACTGATAAAGCAATTTAGTTATGGCTTATATACCAAGACTTAAAGAAGAGTATACTAATAGAGTAATTAAAGCTCTTACTGAAGAATACAGTTACAAAAATGTAATGCAAGTTCCTAAATTACAAAAAATTGTAATTAGTAAAGGAGTTGGAGCAGCTGTAGCTGATAAAAAATTAATTGATTATGCCGTTGAAGAGTTGACTAAAATTTCTGGTCAAAAAGCTGTATCAACTATATCTAAAAAAGACGTTGCAACCTTTAAATTACGTAAAGGAATGCCAATTGGTGCTAAAGTAACTTTAAGAGGTGAAAAAATGTACGAATTTTTAGATAGATTGGTAACTGCATCTTTACCACGTGTAAGAGATTTTAACGGAATCAAGGCAAATGGTTTTGATGGTAGAGGAAACTATAATTTAGGTATTACTGAGCAAATCATTTTCCCTGAAATTGATATCGACAAAGTAAACAAAATTAGTGGTATGGATATTACTTTTGTAACTTCTGCTCCTACTGATAAAGAAGCAAAATCATTATTAACGGAATTAGGTTTACCATTTAAAAAGAATTAAGGAATGGCTAAAGAATCAATGAAAGCCCGTGAGGTTAAAAGACAAAAATTAGTAGATAAGTATGCTGAAAAGCGCAAAGCTTTAAAAGAAGCTGGAGATTACGAGGCATTACAAAAGCTACCAAAAAATGCATCACCAGTACGTTTACACAACCGTTGTAAATTAACTGGAAGACCAAAAGGGTATATGAGACAATTTGGTATTTCACGTGTTACTTTCCGAGAAATGGCAAACCAAGGATTAATACCAGGAGTTAAAAAAGCTAGTTGGTAGAATTATAAATTGGTTTTAGGTTCAATACTTATTGAAAACCAAAACCGTAAATTATTAAAAAATGATTACAGATCCAATCGCAGATTATCTAACAAGAGTTAGAAATGCTATTATGGCAAATCACAGAGTTGTTGAAATTCCAGCATCTAACATTAAAAAAGAAATAACTAAGATTTTATTTGATCAAGGTTATATTTTAAGTTACAAGTTTGAAGACAACACTGTTCAAGGAACAATTAAGATTGCTTTAAAGTATGATAAAGTTTCAAAATCTTCAGTTATTAAGAAACTACAACGTGTAAGTACACCTGGTTTACGTAAATACGTAGGTGCAGATGAAATGCCTCGCGTATTAAATGGATTAGGTATTGCTATAATATCTACATCTAAAGGAGTTATGACAAACAAACAAGCTCGTGCTGAACACGTGGGTGGTGAAGTTTTATGTTACGTATATTAATAAAGAACTAAAGAAAGATGTCAAGAATAGGAAATAACCCAATAACTTTACCAGAAGGTGTTACATTTGAAGTAAAAGATAATGTAGTGACCATTAAAGGTAAATTGGGAGAGTTAACTCAAGAAATTACAGACGATATTACAGTTAAAACTGAAGACGGAACATTAGTTGTTGAACGCCCATCAGATAGTAAAAATCATAAGGCTAAACATGGTTTATACAGATCTTTACTAAGCAATATGATTATAGGTGTTTCTAAAGGATGGACTAAAGAGTTGGAACTTGTTGGTGTTGGATATAGAGCAAGTAACCAAGGTCAAGTATTAGATTTAGCCTTAGGTTTTTCACATAATATAGTTATAGATATAGCTCCAGAAGTTAAAGTTGAAACTGTATCAGAAAAAGGAAAAAATCCGTTAGTTAAACTAACTTCATTCGATAAGCAATTAGTTGGAGCGGTTGCGGCTAAGATTAGATCTTTCCGTAAACCAGAACCATACAAAGGAAAAGGAGTTAAGTTTGTAGGAGAAATATTAAGAAGAAAAGCAGGTAAATCTGCATAATAATTAAGATATTATGGCATTATCAAAGCTTGAAAGAAGAATTAGAATTAAGCATAGAATTAGAAAAATTGTATTTGGTACAACTACTAAACCTAGATTATCTGTGTTTAGAAGCAACAAAGAAATTTATGCTCAATTAGTAGATGATACAAAAGGTACTACAATTGTATCAGTATCATCAAGAGATAAAGATATCGAATCAACAGGTTCAAAATCAGATATTGCAAAAGCTGTAGGTAAATCTATTGCAGAAAAAGCAATTAAAAATGGTGTAGAGTCAGTTTCATTTGATAGAAATGGATTTTTGTATCACGGTAGAGTAAAAGCTCTAGCAGACGCTGCAAGAGAAGCAGGTTTAAAATTTTAGTAAATTATGTATCAAAAATACAAAAACGTAGAAAGAGTAAAACCTAGTGGGTTAGAACTACAAGATCATTTAGTTGGTGTACAAAGAGTTACTAAAGTAACTAAAGGAGGTAGAGCCTTTGGTTTTTCAGCTATTGTTGTAGTTGGAGATGGTAATGGAGTTGTTGGCCATGGATTAGGTAAATCTAAAGATGTCGCTTCAGCAATTGCAAAAGCAATTGAAGATGCAAAGAAAAATTTAGTTAGAATTCCAATTATTAACCAAACACTACCTCATGAACAAAAAGGTAAGTTTGGAGGAGCTAGAGTATATTTAAAACCAGCTTCACACGGTACAGGAGTTATAGCTGGTGGTGCGGTACGTGCGGTACTTGAGTCTGTGGGAGTACACGATGTACTTTCAAAGTCACAAGGTTCATCAAATCCACATAATGTTGTAAAAGCAACTTTTGATGCTTTATTGCAATTACGTAGTGCTAGTATGATTGCTCAAGAAAGAGGAATTTCTTTAGAAAAAGTATTTAAAGGATAAAAACAAGGAGTACGATGGCAAAAATAAAAGTAACACAAGTTAAAAGTAAAATTAGACGTCCTCAAAATCAAAAAAGAACTTTGGAGGCACTAGGTTTACGTAAGATGGGACAAGTAGTTGAGCATGAGGCGACTCCAACTATCCTTGGAATGGTAAATAAAGTTAAACACTTAGTTTCTTTTGAAGAAATTAAATAACATTTTATAAAGTAATGACATTAAATAACTTACAACCTGCAGAAGGATCAGTTAAAAATCAAGGCAAACGTGTTGGTAGAGGACAAGGTTCTGGTAAAGGAGGAACCGCTACAAGAGGTCATAAAGGAGCAAAATCTCGTTCT
Organism: uncultured Lutibacter sp.; assembly: GCF_947493565.1. Classification (GTDB taxonomy): domain Bacteria; phylum Bacteroidota; class Bacteroidia; order Flavobacteriales; family Flavobacteriaceae; genus Lutibacter; species Lutibacter aestuarii. The sequence goes on from NZ_CANLRG010000006.1 coordinate 139,474, forward strand.
GGATACTCTAAAAAAGTAGGATTCGAAGGAGGCCAAATGCCTTTACAAAGACGTGTTCCTAAATTTGGTTTTACAAATATTAACCGTAAGGAATATGTAGGTGTAAATTTACATAAACTTCAAGAGTTAGTTGATAACAAAAAAATTGAAGATACTGTAACATTAGATGTTTTAGTAGAAAACCGTTTAGCACGTAGAAGTGACCTAGTGAAAATATTAGGTAATGGAGAGCTAAAAGCTAAATTGAATGTAACTGTTCATAAATTTACAGCTACAGCAAAAGCTGCAATTGAAAAAGCTGGTGGAACAGCTGAAACGTTATAATATAATTATAGATGAAAAAATTTATTCAAACCCTTAAAGACATTTGGACAATAGAAGAACTTAGAAATAAGATTTTATTGACACTTGGATTTATGACAATTTATCGTTTTGCTGCACAAGTACCATTACCTGGTATTGATATTACTGTTGCTCAAGCTGCATTACAAAATCAAACAAGTGGTGGTGGAATTTTAGGATTGTTAGATATGTTTACAGGAGGAGCTTTTGCTCAAGCATCTGTAGTAGCTTTAGGTATTATGCCTTACATATCTGCTTCTATTGTTGTTCAGCTAATGGGAATTGCTGTTCCATATTTGCAAAAATTACAAAAAGATGGTGAAAGTGGAAGGAAAAAAATCAATCAAATTACACGTTGGTTAACTATTGCTATTACGATGGTTCAAGGACCAGCTTATATTACAAATATTTACCAATTAATTCCTTCTTCAGCGTTCTACATTAGTGGAAGTATGTTTTGGATATCATCAATGGTAATTTTAACAGCTGGAACTATATTTGCAATGTGGTTAGGTGAAAAAATTACTGATAAAGGAATTGGAAATGGTATTTCATTGTTAATTATGATTGGTATTATTGCACGTTTCCCAAGTTCTTTTATTCAAGAAGCAGTTTCAAAAATTACAGCTTCTAACGGTGGTTTGATTATGATTTTGATTGAAGTAATAATGTGGTTTTTAGTAATACTTGTTTGTGTGTATTTAGTAACTGCAGTTCGAAGAATTGCTGTACAATATGCAAGAAAAACAGTAGCAGGTAACATAAAAAATGTTGCTTCTGGTGCAAGAGATTACATTCCATTAAAATTAAATTCATCTGGTGTAATGCCAATTATATTTGCACAAGCTATTATGTTTGCGCCAGCATTATTAGCAAGATCAGAAAATGATATGATTAAGTCTATTGGAATTGAATTTTCTAATATGTTTGGTTTATGGTATAATGTTTTATTTGCTTTGTTAATTATAATATTTAGTTATTTTTACACTGCAATTACAATACCAACCAATAAAATGGCTGATGACTTAAAGAGAAGCGGTGGTTTTATCCCTGGAATTAGACCAGGAAAAGATACAGCTGAAATGTTAGATAGAGTTTTATCTTTAATAACATTCCCAGGATCATTATTTTTAGCTGTAGTAGCCATACTACCTGCTATAGTTGTTAAATTTGGTTTAACACACTCTTGGGCTTTATTTTATGGAGGAACATCATTGTTAATTATGGTAGGAGTTGCAATTGATACCATTCAACAGATTAACTCTCATTTATTAAATCGTCACTATGATGGTTTAATGAAAAAAGGAACTAAAAGAAAATCAGTAGCATAATGGCAAAACAACCAGCAATACAACAAGACGGAACTATTACAGAAGCGTTATCTAACGCGATGTTTCGTGTAGAGTTGGAAAATGGACACATTGTAACAGCTCATATTTCAGGTAAAATGCGTATGCATTATATTAAATTATTACCAGGAGATAAAGTGAAGTTAGAAATGAGTCCGTACGATTTAACAAAAGCAAGAATTACTTACAGATATTAAAGGTAAAATCCGATGAAAGTTAGAGCATCAGTAAAAAAGAGAAGTGCCGAGTGCAAAATTGTGCGTAGAAAAGGCAGATTATATGTAATCAATAAAAAGAATCCTAGATTTAAACAAAGACAAGGATAGTTATGGCAAGAATAGCAGGTATTGATATTCCAAAAAACAAAAGAGGTGTTATTGCATTAACATATATTTTTGGAATAGGTAAAAGTAAAGCTAAAGAAATTTTAGCAACAGCAAAAGTTGACGAAAATACAAAAGTTCAAGATTGGACTGATCAAGAAATTCATGATATTCGTGAGGCTGTAGGTGAGTTAACAATTGAAGGTGAATTACGCTCTGAAATCCAATTGAGTATTAAACGTTTAATGGATATTGGTTGTTACAGAGGAATTCGTCATAGAACAGGATTACCTTTACGAGGTCAAAGAACCAAAAATAATTCTAGAACTAGAAAAGGTAAGCGTAAAACTGTAGCTAATAAGAAAAAAGCAACTAAATAATAACTAAATATTATGGCGAAAGCAAGTTCAAAAAAACGTAAAGTTATTGTTGAGGCAGTTGGTGAAGCACACATCACAGCTTCATTCAACAATATTATCATCTCACTTACAAATAAAAGAGGAGATGTTATTTCTTGGTCATCAGCTGGGAAAATGGGATTTAGAGGTTCAAAAAAGAATACACCATATGCTGCTCAATTAGCTGCTGAAGATTGTGCACGTGTTGCTCATGAAGCAGGAATGAGAAAAGTTAAAGTGTATGTGAAAGGACCAGGTAACGGTAGAGAATCTGCAATTAGATCAATTCATAATTTAGGAATTGAAGTTTCAGAAATCATCGATGTTACACCTATGCCACACAATGGTTGTAGACCTCCAAAAAGAAGAAGAGTATAATTAATTAAATTTTAACCGATAGGATTTTAGATTATCGAAGGATTAGCCTTAATTCATAATCCCTATCATTAACTATAAAAAATGGCAAGATATACAGGACCAAAAACTAAAATTGCTCGTAAATTTGGTGAAGCAATTTTTGGAGAAGATAAATCTTTTGAAAAAAGAAACTATCCTCCAGGACAACATGGAAATAATAGACGTAGAGGAAAAAAATCTGAATACGCAATTCAATTAGCAGAAAAGCAAAAAGCTAAATATACTTATGGTATATTAGAAAAACAATTCTCTAACATCTTCAAAAAAGCTTCTGCTTCAACTGGAGTAACAGGTGAAATTTTACTTCAATTATGTGAATCACGTTTAGATAATGTTGTTTATAGATTAGGAATTGCCCCAAGCCGAAGTGCTGCTCGTCAATTAGTATCACACAGACACATCACAGTTAATGGTGATTTAGTTAGCATACCATCATATACTTTAAGACCTGGTGATGTTGTAGCAGTAAGAGAAAAATCTAAATCATTAGTTGCTATTGAAGATTCTTTAGCTAACAGAAGTGATGTTTACGAATGGCTTACTTGGAATTCAGATACTAAACAAGGAAACTTTGTAAGTGTACCTGAAAGAATTCAAATTCCAGAAAACATTAAGGAACAATTAATCGTAGAGTTATACTCTAAATAATTTTAAAGATACCAATTCAATTATGGCAATTTTAAATTTTCAAAAGCCCGATAAAGTAATAATGATCGATTCTACCGATTTTAATGGTAGATTCGAATTCAGACCATTAGAACCAGGTTTTGGTTTAACTATTGGTAATGCTTTAAGAAGAGTGCTTTTATCTTCGTTAGAAGGTTTTGCAATAACATCACTTCGTATTGAAGGTATTGAACATGAATTTTCAACAATTAAAGGTGTTGTTGAAGATGTAACAGAAATTATTTTAAACCTAAAACAAGTTCGTTTTAAAAAGCAAATTGAAGATTCTGACAGAGAAACTGTTAATATTTCAATTTCAAATCAAGAGCAATTAACTGCTGGTGATTTACAAAAATACATTTCTGGTTTTCAAATATTAAATCACGATTTAGTTATATGCAATATGGAGAAGTCTGTGAACTTAGATTTCGAAATAACTATTGAAAAAGGAAGAGGATTTGTACCAGCTGAAGAAAATAAAAAATCGGGAGTAGCTTTAGGTACAATTTTTACAGACTCTATTTTTACACCAATTAAAAATGTAAAATACGCTGTTGAAAATTTCCGTGTTGAGCAAAAAACAGATTATGAAAAATTAGTTTTTGATATTACTACTGATGGATCAATTGCTCCAAAAGATGCCTTAACTGAAGCTGCAAAAATATTAATTCATCACTTTATGTTATTCTCTGATGAGCGTATTACTTTAGAAGCTGATGAAATTGCACAAACTGAAACTTATGATGAAGAATCATTGCATATGCGTCAGTTATTAAAAACAAAATTAGTGGATATGGATTTATCTGTTAGAGCACTAAATTGTTTAAAAGCAGCAGAGGTTGATACTTTAGGTGATTTAGTATCATTTAATAAAAACGATTTAATGAAGTTCCGTAATTTCGGTAAAAAATCTTTAACAGAATTAGACGAATTAGTTCATAATAAAGGTTTAAACTTTGGAATGGATTTGAGTAAATATAAATTAGATAAAGATTAATTTAAAACTTTTGTTTTAAATAAGATAAGATAAGAGATGAGACACGGAAAGAAATTTAATCACTTAGGAAGACAAACAGCGCATAGAAAAGCTATGTTAGCTAATATGGCTTGTTCATTAATTGAGCATAAGCGTATAAATACTACTGTTGCTAAAGCTAAAGCTTTACGTCAATTTGTAGAACCTTTAATTACAAAATCTAAAGGAGACACAACACATAACCGTAGAGTTGTATTTAGTTATTTAAGAAACAAATATGCAGTTACTGAATTGTTTAAAGAAGTTTCTGTAAAAGTAGCTGATAGACCAGGAGGATATGTTCGTATTATTAAATTAGGAAATCGTCAAGGTGATAATGCACCTATGGCAATGGTTGAACTGGTTGATTACAATACAACGTATAACCCTAACAGTAAGAAAAAGAAGAAAACAACACGTAGAGGTAAAGCTAAAAAGGCTGAAGCGGTTGTTGATACGGTTGAATCAACTGAAGATAAAAAAGAAGATAATTAATGTACATTCATTAAAAATATCGAAAAGGATAAACTACAAAATAGTTTATCCTTTTTTTATATGCTTATAGAAACTTAATATTTTACTAATAACTAAATAATAATATTTATTTTTTATATTATTTTTGCAAAAAATCATTTCAAAACAAACTATAAATGAAATACACACAGCGAAAAAAAGCAATCTTACTTTTAGCAGATGGGACTATTTTTGAAGGAAAATCAATAGGTATAGATGGTACTGCATTTGGTGAAATTTGTTACAATACTGGAATGACTGGGTATCAAGAAATATTTACTGACCCTTCTTATTTTGGGCAATTAATGTTAACTACAAATGCTCATATAGGGAATTATGGAGTAAATGAAAATGAAATTGAATCAGATTCCATTAAAATTTCAGGTTTAGTTTGTAAAAATTTTAGTTTTAATTATTCAAGAGACAATGCACAAGATTCTCTAGAAAATTATTTTATCAAACAAAATTTATTGGCTATTTCTGATATTGACACGCGTGCAGTTGTAAGGTATATTAGAGATAAAGGAGCGATGAATGCTGTTATTTCGACAGAAACTGATCTAGGAGTGCTAAAAGAGAAATTAAAGGCTATTCCTGACATGAATGGGCTGGAGTTAGCATCTAAAGTTTCAACCAAAGAACCTTACTTCTTTGGAGATGAAAATGCACCATTAAAGATTTCAGCTTTGGATATTGGAATTAAAAAAAATATTTTAAGAAATCTTGCTAATAGAGGTTGTTATATTAAGGTATTTCCTTATAATTCAACTTTTGAAGAAATGAATGCATTTCAACCTGATGGTTACTTTTTATCTAATGGACCTGGAGATCCAGAACCTTTAGTAGAGGCACAAAACTTAGCAAAAGAAATTATTAAAAATGACCTTCCTTTATTCGGAATTTGTTTAGGTCACCAAGTAATTGCATTGGCAAATGGTATTTCTACCTACAAAATGCATAATGGGCATAGAGGGATTAATCATCCAGTAAAAAATTTAATTACAGGCAAAGGAGAAATAACATCTCAAAACCATGGTTTTGTTGTTAAAAGAGAAGATGTTGAAAATCATAAAGATTTTGAAGTAACACATATCCATTTAAATGATGATACGCTAGCAGGAATGCGTATGAAAGATAAGAACTGTTTTTCAGTACAATACCATCCAGAAGCAAGCCCTGGGCCTCATGATTCATCGTACTTATTTGATCAGTTTATTGAAAATATTCAAAACTCAAAAAAATAAAAATAAAAGCCAATAATTATTTAATTATTGGCTTTTTTAATACGGTAAAAACGAAAACGTTATCGTATAAAAGTATAAATATAAAATACTTTTTAGCCTTAAATTCGTAACTTTGACTAAGAAAAATAACCTAATAAAAAACAATAAAATGAGTATAATTATAAGTGTTCATGCACGTCAAATATTTGATTCAAGAGGAAATCCTACAGTAGAAGTAGATGTAGTTACTGAAAATGGAGTTTTGGGAAGAGCAGCTGTGCCTTCGGGAGCTTCAACAGGAGAACATGAAGCAGTTGAATTAAGAGATGGAGGTAAAGATTATATGGGAAAAGGTGTTCTTAACGCTGTAAAAAATGTAAATCAGGTTATTGCTGAAGAACTTTTAGGAATTTCTGTATTTGAACAAAATTTAATTGACAATACAATGATTCAATTAGATGGTACTCATAATAAATCTAAGCTAGGTGCAAACGCAATTCTAGGAGTTTCATTAGCAGTTGCTAAAGCGGCAGCAAATGAATTAGAAATGCCTTTATATCGTTATGTTGGCGGTGTAAGCGCAAACACATTGCCAGTTCCAATGATGAATATTATTAATGGTGGTTCACATTCTGATGCTCCAATTGCATTCCAAGAATTTATGATTATGCCTGTAAAAGCTAAAGACTTTACAGAAGCAATCAAAATGGGTAGTGAAATTTTCCACAATTTAAAAAAATTAATTCACGATAGAGGTTTAAGTACTGCAGTAGGTGACGAAGGTGGTTTTGCTCCAACTTTTGATGGAACGGAAGATGCCATTGAAACAGTATTAAAAGCAATTGAAAATGCAGGATACAAACCAGGATCTGAAGTTAAATTAGCATTGGATTGTGCTTCTGCCGAATTTTATGTTGATGGTAAGTATGATTACACAAAATTTGAAGGAGATAAAGGTGTAATTAGAACTTCTGAAGAACAAGCAGACTATTTAGCTGAATTAGCTTCTAAGTACCCAATTATTTCTATTGAGGATGGTATGGATGAAAACGATTGGGAAGGATGGAAGTATTTAACTGAGAAAATTGGAGATAAGGTTCAATTAGTTGGTGATGATTTATTTGTTACTAATGTTGAAAGATTGTCTCGTGGAATTAAAAATGGAATTGCAAATTCAATTTTAATTAAAGTAAACCAAATAGGAACTTTAACAGAAACGATAGCCGCTGTAAATATGGCTCATAATGCAGGTTATACCTCTGTAATGTCACATCGTTCTGGAGAAACAGAAGACAACACCATTGCAGATTTAGCAGTAGCATTAAATACTGGCCAAATTAAAACTGGTTCAGCTTCACGTTCCGATAGAATGGCAAAATACAATCAATTATTAAGAATTGAAGAAGAGTTAGGGAGTGTAGCATATTATCCTCAAGAAAATGCTTTTAAGGTTTAGTAATTAAACTACCTAAATAATTAAAAAAAGTCGAGATTTTTCTCGACTTTTTTGCGTTTGTAACAATATATACATAATTAGCAAATGATTACTGTAATTTCTTTCAAAATCGCTTAAAAATCGTTAAATTCGCTACAAGAAAAATAATAGATTAATAACATATAATATACATATATAAGCTATGTCAAAAAAAGCGATTTTAGAAGTAGATGGTAAGAGATATGAGTTTCCAGTTTTAATAGGAACTGAAAATGAAATTGCCATAGACATAAAAGCATTAAGAGGTGTTACCAACGGCATAACCACTTTAGATCCAGGATTTAAAAATACAAGTTCTTGTGAGAGCGCTATTACTTTTTTAGATGGTGAAAAAGGAATTTTGCGTTACAGAGGCTATTCTATTGAAGAATTAGCAGATAAATCTGATTTTTTAGAAGTAGCTTATTTATTAATTTTTGGAGAACTTCCAACAGAGGAGCAAAAACTAAAATTTCATAGAGATATTCAAAAAACATCATTAGTTGATGAAGATATTAAGAAAATTTTAGATGGATTCCCTAAATCAGCACATCCAATGGGGGTACTATCAGCATTAACAAGTGCTTTAACAGCTTTTAACCCAAAAAGTGTTAATGTTGAATCTGAAGAAGATATGTACCGAGCAATATGTAAAATTTTAGGCAAATTTCCTGTTTTAGTGGCCTGGGCATATAGAAAGGAAGAAGGGCTTCCATTAGCTTATGGAGATAATTCATTAGGATACGTTGAAAATTTCATTAAAATGATGTTTGAACTTCCTAATGAAGAATATAAAATGAACCCAGTGGTTGTTGATGCTTTAGATAAGTTGTTAATTTTACATGCAGATCACGAACAAAACTGTTCTACATCTACAGTAAGAGTTGTTGGTTCATCTCATGCAGGTTTATTTGCTTCAATCTCTGCAGGTATTTCTGCATTATGGGGCCCTTTACATGGAGGTGCTAACCAAGCGGTAATTGAAATGTTAGAGGCAATTAAAGAAGATGGAGGTGATTATCAAAAATACATCGCAAAAGCTAAAGATAAAAATGATCCTTTCCGTTTAATGGGATTTGGTCATAGAGTTTATAAAAACTTCGACCCACGTGCAAACATTATCAAAGTTGCTGCCGAAGAAGTTTTAGCAGATTTAGGAATTGATGATCCAGTTTTAGATATCGCACGAGGTTTGGCAAAAGAAGCACTAAGTGATGAGTATTTTAAATCTCGTAACTTATACCCAAATGTAGATTTTTATTCTGGAATTATTTACAGAGCGTTAGGAATACCTGTACCAATGTTTACAGCAATGTTTGCATTAGGAAGGCTACCTGGTTGGATTGCTCAATGGAAAGAAATGAGATTAAGAAAAGAACCAATTAGTAGACCAAGACAATTATATATTGGAGAAACTTTAAGACCTTTCAAATCTTTTGAAGAAAGGTAAAATACGTTAATTATAATATTTTAAAATATTGCCAAAACCTCATATTAATTTATGGGGTTTTATTATTTTTACACAAAAATATTATAAATATGATAAAACTTAATGTTCAAGATGAAACCTCACGTCTTAGAGCTGTAGTTTTAGGAACAGCAAAAAGTAATGGTCCTACACCTAAACTTGAAGAAGCTTACGATCCTAAATCAATAGAACATATAAAGGCTGGTACTTACCCTACAGAACAAGATATGATTTCAGAAATGGAAGCATTTAATAAAGTACTCGAAAAATACAATGTAAAAGTTTACAGACCTAATGTGATTAATAATTACAATCAAATTTTTTCAAGAGATATCGCTTTTGTAATTGATGATAAAATAGTTGTTTCTAACATTTTGCCAGATAGAGAACAAGAAATAGAAGCAATTAAGTATGTTTTAAATCAAATAGATCCAAGCAAAATAATTGAAGCATCTGATGATATTCATTTTGAAGGCGGTGACGTAATGTTATGGAATAACCACATTTTTATAGGCACTTATAAAGGCGCTGATTATAAAAATTATATTACAGCCCGTACAAATATGAAAGGAGTGCAATTTATAAAAGATCACTTTCCAAATAAAATTGTAAAAGAATTTGATTTAGTAAAGTCTAATACCAATGCCAAAGAAAATGCATTGCATTTAGATTGCTGCTTTCAGCCTGTGGGAAAAGATAAGGCTATTATACACAAAGAAGGCTTTAGAAATGAAGAAGATTATAATTATTTAGTGAAACTATTTGGGAAAGAAAACTTATTTCATATTACTAAAGATGAAATGTATCAAATGTTCTCTAATGTTTTTTCAATTTCTGATGAAGTAATTGTAACTGAACAAAACTTTACAAGATTAAACACTTGGTTAGAAAATCAAGGTTTTATAGTTGAAAAAATTCCATATACCGAAATAGCCAAGCAAGAGGGTTTATTAAGATGCTCCACAATGCCTTTAATTAGAGAATAAACCATGAAACAAATTACAAATACCATTTTAATGGTTCGCCCAGTTTCATTCCGTATGAACGAGCAAACAGCAGTTAATAATTATTATCAAAAAGTATTAGAAAGTATCACCCCTGAAACGGTTCAAGCTAAAGCTTTAAAAGAGTTTGATGATTTTGTTGGAAAATTAAGATCCATCGGTGTACAAGTAGTGGTTGTACAAGATGAAAAAGAACCTGATACTCCAGACTCTATTTTTCCAAACAATTGGGTTTCATTTCATGAAAGCGGAGATGTAGCTTTATATCCTATGTTTGCTGAAAATAGAAGGTTAGAAAGGAGAGAAGATATCTTTGTAAAGCTTGAAGAGTTAGGGTTTATTATTGAAAATGTAGTGGATTATACAGCTGCTGAAGAAGAACATCTTTTTTTAGAAGGTACAGGAAGTTTATTATTAGATAGAATAAATGGAAAAGCTTATTGTGCATTGTCGCCACGAGCTGATGAAGATTTATTAATTGAATTTTGTGAGGATTTTGAATTTACACCAGTACTTTTTACTTCTTATCAAACAGTAAATAATAAACGTCTACCAATTTACCATACAAATGTAGTGATGTGTTTGGGAGAAAGCTTTTCGGTAATATGTTTAGATAGTATTGATGATAAGAAAGAACGTAAAAATGTAATTAAGCATTTAAAAGAAGATGGCAAAGATATTATTACTATTTCTGAAGATCAGGTAAATAATTTTGCTGGAAATATGTTGCAAGTTATAGGGAATAACGATGAGCGCTATGTAGTTATGTCAAATTCAGCCTATCAAAGTTTAAACAAACAGCAAATAACTCAACTTGAAAAACATGGTAAATTATTATACAGTTCATTAGATACTATTGAAGCTTGTGGAGGAGGAAGTGCCAGATGTATGATGGCGGAAGTTTTTTTACCTAAACAGAACTAATTCATCAAAAATTATTAATTTTAAGAATGCTTTCAAAAAAAACAAAATATGGATTAAAGGCATTAAGTTACTTGGCAAAGCAAGAGCAAAATGAACCTATTTTAATATCTGATATTTCTACTTCAGAAAATATTTCAAGAAAGTTTTTGGAAAGTATATTATTAACTCTCAAAAAAAACGGAATCTTGGCTTCCAAAAAAGGTAAAGGAGGAGGCTATTATTTATTAAAGAAACCTACCGAGATTAAAATTTCAACGGTTATTAGAGTTTTAGAAGGCCCTATTGCTATGTTACCTTGTGTTAGTTTAAACTACTATGAACGTTGTGATGATTGTACTAGTGAGGAAAAATGTAGTTTAAATAGGTTAATGGCTGATGTAAGAGATAGTACTTTAAAAATTTTAGAAAACAAGACTTTAGCAGACTTTCATTGTGGGTCTTAACACTTTAGTTTATAGCTTTTATAACTACCTAATAGAAAAATAAGGGATGTTTTACTTAGTAAAAACATCCCTTATTTTAAGCTTTAAATAAACAAATTGCAGTCTTCGCAACTCTTAATTTTACCGTAATAAGTTTCTCTATATTTATGTAAAGTTTGTATAGGTAAACCTAATAGGTGTTTTTTAATGTAAGTAACTTTAGTAGTTAGCCTTCCCATTTTTTTAGAATATCTGTTTTCTGTTTTACTCGTTCTTTTAATATATAATAGTTTCATAATTTTTTAAATGTAATTTTTGAATATTTATATTATAATATTCATAGATTGATAAAAATACTCTTGAATAAATAAGATAAGATGTTATGTTTGAAATGTTTTTGGATTTAAGCTAATGAAGATTAACTTAACTAAAAAGTTAGAACAATCCAGGAGGAATAAACTTCTCTGATTGTGTTCTGAAAACTAAAAAATTAAAAGAGAAAATTCGTTGATTTTTTTGTTCGTAGTGATAATATATCATATTGCAAATTTACAAGAATTTTGGAGAATAACCAATTTTAAGATGTTGAGTTTGTTAAAGCTCAAATTTCAATGCAAAAAAATAAACATAAAGTAGGGGGCTTAACTGAAAAAAAGAAGAGGCTGTAAAAACAGCCTCTTTGTAAATTATACCTTTTCTAAAATAGGGATTTTTATTTCAAAAAGTTCATTTTTTAAATGCTCTAAATCTTCTAATAAGGCATGTTTGTTTTCTGAAAATTTTGAAAATAATTGATGGTAATAATTGATACCATTATGCAAGTTATGTTGAAATGTTTTCAAATATTTTTCATTTTTTAACGTAAATGAATCTTTAAACTCTTCCACTTTGTTTGAAAAATAATTGACATACATTGCAAGTTCTTTTATAAACATATGTGGTCTATTGTTGGTGGTAATAATATTTGCTTTACCATAAATATGATGTACCATTTCTTTTAAGGTAACTTCTTTTGAAAAATAAGCCATATTTGGCCCTGGACAAATTGCAACACCTTGCGCTTCTCCTTTTTGCTCCATATCATATTCAATTAAAGCCGCATTGGATAAGCCTTCACATAAACATGCTTTAGTTGTAATTGCATCGCTCTTTTTTTTGTACTCTAGATTGCTTAAATTTTGAGTTTTTAATTCTTCTAACTTTATATTTTGATATTTTTTTGAAGCGGTACAAATTGGTTTTTTACTGTACTCCATGTTTGAAGCTAAAAACTTTTTAGGGCAAGAGCTACCAGGTTTATTTTTAGCAATTCGTTCATTTTTAAGAATTTCATTGGTATTTCCTTTTAAACTATTAAAGGGAACTCCTAATGGAGAAATATTGCTTAAATACAACTCTTTTTCTGTAGCTTTTTCTAAGGTTTTAATGGTTTCCTTATCCACGGTTGTTGCTTCTGGTACTAAAAGAAATGGAGATCCCCAACCAACAGAGTCTACGTTATAATTTTCTAATAAAAACTCATGTTCTTCAGAAGTTCCAACTCCTCCTTGAACTGTAATGTTAAGTTGCAAGGCTGTATTTGGAATTGTTTTGTTTTTACTTTTTAAAGCTTCAACTAAAACGGTGTAAATATCTTGTGCTAATGCTTTTTTATTATTTTTAAACTCCTCCAAAATGGGTCCCATTAAATATCCTTCTGAAGCAAAAGCATGACCTCCACAATTTAGCCCAGACTCAATTCTATATTCTGAAACCCATAGTCCTTTTTTAGCTAAAAACTTTCCTTGAATTAAAGCAGATCTATAATCACTAACTTTTAAAATAATTTTTTTCCTAATTGATCCTTCTTCAGAAGGGAAAAAGTCTTTAAAATTTTCAATATAGCTATAAAGTCTTGGGTTCATTCCTGCAGACAATACAATTGAGGATTCTAAATTACTATTCGCAAACCCTCTTAAAGCAGCATGAGCATCATTAAACTCAATTGGAAGCTGTTCATTTTTATGATAATTTGGTTTATCCAACTTCGTCATAATGTTAACATCTATACTTCCAGGCTTTAAATTGTTGTGAATCCAATTTTGTACATCTTCTTTAACCGTATTATTTTTAATAGTTTTAAAAAAGCTTTTCTTTATTTCAGAAAAATCAGGAAGCATTTCTATATACTTTTCTAGCTCACTACTTTTTTCCTCATAAGTGTTTTTAAGGTTTTCAAACTTATGTTTTACAATAGTATCAACAGTATTTAAGTAAGAGGTAATTCTCTTAGCTCTATAATCTTCTACTTTCATTGAAATTTCTTTATAAGGAATTTCAAATTTTTTAGAATAGTATTCATTCATTTTTTCAATAATTACATCATCTACAATTGAAATAACTGATGAAATACCATATTTTGCAATTTTAATAGGACTGTCTATTGTAAAAGCAAGCCCCATTACTGGTATATGAAATGTATGAGGATTGTTTTTATGTTGCATGTTATTATGTTTTTACGTTAACTGGCAAAAGTATAGAACTTAGATTTATTAAGTATGACGGTTGTCATATTTTAAGTCATTTTGCAAACTTTGCTTAAAGTTTTAACATAAGTTTTTGAATAAAAAAAGCCAGCTCACACAAGTTGAACTGGCTTCCCAATTTAATATATAAACTGGAGTTAGCTTCTTGATACACTTCCACCTGAAGAGGTGTTTTTATTAATATCGGTAGGATTTCCTTCATAATCAATGTCTCCACCGCTACTTGCTTTTGCTGTAAGTTTTTCAGTTACATTAATATCAATGTTGGCTCCACTGCTAGCATTTGCGTAGGCAACTTCTGCAACTAATTCATCAGCATCTATGGAGCTTCCACTACTTGCTCTTGCTGAAAAAGTATTTGTTTTACCAAATAAATCCATATTTGCTCCACTTGAGGTTTCACTAGTAACATCATCTGCATTTACATGAATTTTTATAGAGCTACCACTGCTAGAGTCTAAATCTAATGTTTGAACGTTTAAAGTGTTTTCAGATTTAACTGAAGCTCCGCTGGAGGTGTATATTCCTGAAATTTGTTTGGCAGTTAAGTATACATTACGTGCTTTTGCTCTGTACACATTTTTTTCAAAATAAACTTTTAATTCATTGTTTTTAACTTCTGTAATTAATAAATCTATAATGTTTTCATCAGCTTCTACAGATAAATCTGTTTTACTTCCTTGAGTTAAATATAAATTGATGCCTTGTTGAACTTTTATAGTTTCAAAATTAGAACTTATTTTTCTATCTTCAGACTGAACATTTCCATTACCTTTAATTCCATTAAATCCATCAATAAAGCAAGATGTTGTGGTAATTAAAAGAATAAATATTGCTGTAAGTTTAGTTAATGTTTTCATATTATAGTTTTTTAAGTTGTGTCAAAAGTATCTTTTAATGTTTTAAAGCTAAAAAGGAATTGGATGAATTGTATTTTTTTTAGTTTGAATTGTGATTATTTAATGATTACTCCATTTTGATTGATATTTACTTCTGCATCATTTTCACCATCATTAATTTTAAGCTCTACACCATTATTGTCGATATTTAATTTAAAATGTTCGTTATTTTTTTTATAATCATCTCCAAAAATACTTTCATCACAGTCTAAACATTCTAAACCATCTTCTGTCATTTTATAAAAGTGTTTTGGCATATCTCTATCATGAACATTTTGAATATTATCAACATCATCTAAATAAGTTCTTGTTGAGTGATCTAAGTATATTACAGAGTTTATAGGCAAATACACATCAATATTTATTAACTGATCTTTAAATCTATTTTTCATGTTAGATAAAAAGTAACCATTTAGCAATAAATTTTTATCATTTAAATTGAATTGATACTCAATAGCTTCAGCATCATTGTTGGCATTTAACCTATTTTTTCCTTCAGATTCTTTTCTAATTTTAACAAAGGCATTTAGTTTATCAGTTGCTTTAATGTCTAAATTAATTCTGGTTGAATATAGTTTTTGAACATCATTATCGTAAACAGTTTCTACATCATATCTTCTTCTCAATTCACTTCTATTAGATAAATTTTCATCACCAACCATTTTAATTTTAAGGGTATCGTTTTCAACAATTGTTAGTTCTTCTGTTTGCCTATGTACACCTTCAAAAGCAGTTTGTGTTGCAAAGTTAATTCCTGCAAAACCAAGTCCTAAAAGTGAAATAATCCATATACCTAATAAAGAAAGCTTTGTGGTAGTACTAAAAGATTTAACATTGCTAGAAAGTATTTTTAAGCCTAGCATAAATAATACTACAAATGGAATTCCAATGGCTATAAAAGTAAAAAGTATTAATAACCAAGATGGTATTACAGAATCGAAAAAGAAAGGAGGATAGTTCACATAATCATTACCAAACCCTAGTATTTCAAAACTTCCAATAGAAAATGCTCCAATAATTAATCCAATTAATGTGGATGCCGCAATAAAGATTAATAAAGCACCAATAAATTTTCCGAAAATATTAAAAATAGCGACTATAATTTTTCCAATAGTATCTACTATTTCATTAAAACCAGATTTGGCTTTGCTTTCTACGTTTTTTTTAAATTCAGAACTTTTAACCTTTTCAGTAGCTTGATTAACTCCTTCTTTTACTTTTGAAGAAACATCTTGAAATTCTTCTCTAATTTTTTTTTCAATATTGCTTATGTTTACTGGTTCACCTTTCATTTGAAGTTTTTCTGCTGTGGTTTCGGCTACTGGAATTAAAATCCATAATAAGAAATACACTAAAAATCCTACACCAAACCCGAAAGCTAAAACCAGCCATATAATACGCATCCAAATGGCTTCCATTCCAATATAATGCGCTAAACCAGAACAAACACCACCTAAAAATTTATCATCTCCATCTCTAAATAGTTTTTTGTTCGATTTTCTTGGTCTATATGTTGGTTCATCCTCAAAAATTTCTTCGTCTACTAAATAATCTTCAGGTTTCCCCATTATTTTAGTAATCTCGTCAATGTCGTTTTCATTAACAACTTGACGCTCGTCTTTTACTCTTTCAGAAAGCAATTCTCCAATTCTATGCTCAATGTCATTTAAAATTTCATCTCTACCTTGAGGATCGTCACTTAAAGATCTTCTTATTGCATCTAAATACAGTTTCAGTTTTTGATAAGCTAGTTCATCAATATGAAAAAAGATGCCTCCTAAATTTATATTTATTGTTTTGTTCATTTTTCTGTTGGTTTATTGGTAGTTACTAAGTTTACTGCTTCTACAAGTTCACTCCAAGTTGTATTTAATTCTTTTAAAAATAATTTACCTGTTTCTGTTAAGGCATAATATTTTCTTGGGGGTCCTGATGTTGATTCCTCCCAGCGATAGCCGAGTAAACCAGCATTTTTTAATCTAGTTAATAATGGGTACACAGTTCCCTCAACAACTAGTAATTTTGCATCTTTTAGCTGCGATAAAATTTCAGAAGTATAAGCGTCTCCATGTTGTAAAATGGAAAGTATACAGAATTCTAAAACCCCTTTTCGCATTTGTGCTTTTGTGTTTTCTATCTTCATAAGTTGAGATTTTTTTATTGGGTGAATATCGAACTATTTTATAAATTGAATAGTTAAGGGATATTTATAATATTCATTGTTATTTACTTTTAAAGCTGCTTGAATAATTAAAACAAATCTTACAATACCTAATATTACGACTACCGAAATGCCACCAAAAATTCCGAAAAAATTTGGAAAATGGAAAAATGAGGTAGAGAATATACTTAAGCCTAAAATAAATGTGTATAGTAAAAAGCTTAAATTAAAATTTACGGCTTCTCTTCCTTGTTCATCTAAATATGCACTTTCATCTTTTTTAACTTGCCAAAAAATTAAAGGTGCAATAACGCCTCCTAATGGAAAAAAATAACTTGCAAATGCTGAAATGTGAATTAAAAATGCACTGCTACTTTCATTTTTTGAGTTCATAATTGTGTAATCGTTTAGTTTCTTATGCAAATATATGGATAAAAAATAGTATTATGCAAAACATAGTACTGTATTTTAACTTTTTTTTAACAAAATAAATAATTTTTAAGTTTATTAATTTTAGTTAACTTGTTCAAAAATTAATAGTACATGTAAATGGAAGTAACTGTAAAAAAAATGAATAGATTTTTAATGTTTAAACTCCCTTCAGCTTTTTTATGTGGAGTTAAACTTAAAGAATTAGAATTAACAAAAGCAGTTGTAACTGTTACTTATAGGTGGATTAACCAAAACCCATTTAAATCTATGTATTTTGCAGTGCAATCAATGGCTGCTGAACTTTCTACAGGAGCTTTAGTAATTAAAAAAATAAGAGAAAGTGGAAAGCCAATATCTATGTTGGTTACTAATCATTCAGGAAAATTTACAAAAAAAGCCGTTGGGAAAATTACATTTACTTGTATGGATGGAGAGGCAATTGAAAAAGCTTTAACGAAAACTATTGAAACAGGTGAAGGGCAAACTATTTTAATGAAATCAATTGGCATTGATGAAAGTGGAGAACAAGTTTCATTATATGAATTTGAGTGGAGTGTAAAGCTTAAACAAAAAAGTTTAAACAAATAAAGATCTATATTTAAATAATTAAAAACATACTATAATGAATGCACATGAAATAGATTATCATATTCATGGAGAAGAAATGCAATATGTAGAAATAGAGTTAGATCCACAAGAAGGAGTGGTGGCAGAATCAGGTAGTTTTATGATGATGGGTGATAGTGTAAAAATGGATACTATTTTTGGGGATGGCTCTAATCAAAATGAAGGAGTTTTAGGTAAATTATTTTCAGCAGGGAAAAGGTTGCTTACTGGAGAAAGTTTATTTATGATCGTTTTTTCTAATGTTGGTATTGGGAAGAAAAAAGTGTCTTTCGCAGCTCCATATCCAGGTCAAATAATACCCATAGATTTAAGTGAATTAGGTGGTAAGTTTATTTGCCAAAAAGATTCATTTTTATGCGCTGCAAAAGGTGTTTCGGTAGGCATTGAATTTTCAAAAAGATTGGGCAGAGGTTTATTTGGAGGAGAAGGATTTATTATGCAAAAATTGGAAGGTGATGGAATGACTTTTGTTCATGCAGGTGGAAATATGAGTAAAAAAATACTTCAATCAGGTGAAATTTTAAAAGTAGATACAGGTTGTGTGGTTGGATTTACAAAGGATGTAGATTATGATATAGAATTTGTTGGTGGAATTAAAAATACAGTTTTTGGGGGTGAAGGTTTATTTTTTGCTACTTTAAAAGGGCCAGGGACTGTTTACATACAATCGTTACCTTTTAGTAGGTTGGCTGGAAGAGTTTTAGCTTTAGCACCTCAAACTGGTGGAAAAACTAGGGGAGAAGGTAGTTTATTAGGTGGAATTGGAAATATATTAGATGGAGATAATAGAATTTAAAAAAAAACCGAAGCCTAGGCTTCGGTTTTTTTTTTAAACTTCTAAAGTTTCTAACTCTTTATAGTTTTTATTTAATTTCCTTAGCAAAATTCCATAAACAAATTTGTAATACAACCATAATAAACCTATCATAATTAACAAACCTACAATTTGAGCAATCAACATAATGTAGAAAAATTTAGTTTCATTAATTTCTAGATGTTTTGGGTTCATAACTTCATTTAAAAGAGTCGAATCAGAAAACATAATAATGTTGACAATGATTGATAAAATAACAGTCATTATAATATTGTAATATACATAGTAATTGACGGTTTTACGAGTTTTAATAATTTTTTTCATTAATAAACTCGTAGAATCTATAACGCAAATAGAATTATAGTTTTTATAAAACAAATAAATAAAAACGACAACAACTGCATAATGTAAAATATTAGATATTTTTAAAAATGCTTTTACATGCAATTTTTCATAAATTGTAAAAAAGCTTTCAGGAATTAATAAATTTATAAATCCCCAAAATAAAAATTCGGCAATACAAATAACAAAAATCCACTTTACAATTGAAGATGATTTTTTATGGATTATTTTATAAATCTCGTTATATGATAATTTTGGATAGGAGCTCTCCTGCTTTTTCCAGTCTTTTTTTAATAAATCTAACTCATCCATTTTTAAGGATTTAAAATTGTTCTTAAGCGCGTTTTAATTCTATTCATTTTCACTCGTGCATTCACTTCAGAAATACCAATGGTATCTGAAATTTCTTTATAGCTCTTATCTTCTAAATACAAGAATATTAATGCTTTATCAATATCAGATAGTTGATGAATTGCTTTGTACATTAATTTCAATTGTTCTTCTTCAGTATCATCATATTTTGTGGATTCAATTTTATGCAATACTGTGTCAAAATCTTGAGTTTGGATGCTTCTTTTAGATTTTCTATAAAGCGTAATGGCCGTATTTAAACCAATTCTATACATCCAAGTTGTTAACTTTGAATCTCCTCTAAACTTTGGATATGCTTTCCATAGTTGAATAGTAATTTCTTGAAACAAATCATTGTGAGCTTCTTGATTGTTAGTATAAATTCTACATACTTTATGAATGATATTCTGATGTTTCTGAAATTCAGAAATAAATTTATGTTCTAGTTCTTTAGTCACAGGTTTTGTTTGGTTCAACTAATAAGTATACAATTGATAAAGTTTGTTACAAATTTTGATAAAAATAAAAAAAGCAACTCATTATGAGTTGCTTTTAAAAGATAAATAGTTTCAACTATTGCTCTGTTTTTTTAATATTCTTTATAAATTCATTAAGCTCTAAACCATATTTTGATTTTTTTACTTTATTAGATAAAGAATTATTGATGGTATCCAGTAATTTTATATTTGCGTTATATAGTTCAGTTAATGCAATATAAGGAGCTACTTCACTTTCTCCGTGGCTTACTGCAAAATTAGTTGTAAAATAGTATTTACGTTTTAATAAGTTGTTGTTTTGGACATCAATTTCAGCTAGTTTGGCAGTGTCATTGTTTTTGCTTGCTTCAAAATTTTCTTTAATTAAATCTAGTTGCTTTCCATTAAATTTTTGAATCATAGCTTTGTATTCTTCTAATAAATCTTGAGTTTTAGAACCGGTAATTTTAGCACCTAACGTAAATTTTGACAATTTTGATGTTACTGTAATTTCACCTTTTTCAGCAAAAAAAGAAATTCTTTCATCAGTTATTTTATCTAAAGAAATAAAATAAATTTCTGGATGTTCTATTTCATCAGTAAGAATAAAATTTTCATTTCCATTTAATTGAACAGAATCTACAGCAACCAATAAGGTATCAACGTATTTTTGTAAGTACAACGTTCCTTTTTTTAAACCAGCAATGTTCCCTTTAACAATTAAACTTCCTTCTTTTTTTGTAGTACAAGAAAAAAGAAATAACCCAATGATAAGGTAACTAAGTAATTTTTTCATCTTTAAATTTTTAAGCGCGCTAATATATTTATATTTTATGATTTAACTAACGGTTGGAGCTACAATTCTCATTAACTCTGCAGTAAGCATGGCTCCATAGGTTCCAACTACGTACCCAAAAACGGCTAATAATACACCAACAGTTGCAAGTGAAGGGTGAAATGCAGCTGCAACAACAGGAGCTGAAGCGGCACCACCAATATTGGCTTTACTTCCTACGGCTAAGAAGAAATAAGGAGCTTTAATTAATTTAGCAACGATAATTAATATTAAAACATGAATAGCCATCCATATTAAACCTACTACAATTAATCCAGGATTGTCTAAAATTTTAGTCAAATCCATTTTCATACCTATAGTGGCTACTAAAATGTAAATAAATACGCTCCCAATTTTACTTGCACCTGCACCTTCATATTCTTTTAATTTAGTGAATGAAAGTAATATTCCTAAAATAGTAGCGATGGTAATCATCCAGAAAAATTGTGAACCAAATGAAGATAATACAGATGTTTTATCACTAACAGCTTCAAAATTAGCAATTAAAAAGTTTGAAATAGTATTGGACCCCCAATGTGAGACACCTACAACTACAAACGCAATTCCTAAGATTACCATAAAGTCAGCTAAAGTTGGATTTCTACTTATTTTAGAAGCATAACTAGAAACTTTTTCTTTTAAAGTTTCAATGGCTGAAGTATCAGCTTTCAACCATTTGTCAATTTTTTCAGATTTTCCAATACCTAACAGTAAAATAGCCATCCAAATATTAGCAACCACAATGTCAACAATTACAAAGCTTGCATAATTTTTAGTATTAAATTGATAAATTTCTAACATCGCTGCTTGATTGGCTCCACCGCCAATCCAACTGCCTGCCAATGTTGACAAACCTCTCCAAACAGCATCGGGACCAGCACCTCCAACTGTTTCTGGAGAAACCAAAGAAACCAATAAAATGGCAATAGGCCCACCAATAATAATGCCTGCAGTTCCGGTTAAAAACATAATTAATGCTTTTGGTCCTAAATTAAATACCGCTTTTAAGTCAATACTTAAAGTCATTAGAACCAATGCTGCAGGTAATAAAAATCGACTAGCCACATAGTATAATTGAGATTTATGCTTTGTAATTTCACCAGCTTCATTTACAGTTTGCCATTCTGGAGAAATAATTCCTGTGGTGGTAAAAAAGGCTGGCATCATATAAGCCATTAATAGTGCGGGAATATATTTGTAGAATTTTTTCCAGAATTTGGTTTCACTTGTAGAAGTATAAAAAACGAATCCTAAGGTTAGCATTAAAATTCCGAAAACAATAGTGTCTTGAGTAAAAAAGGGTGTCGTATCCATGTAAAATTTTAAGTTTTGGCTAATTTAACATTTTTTATGAATTTTTTAGGTAAAAAATGTGCTTTTGGATGCTTATATTTGTTGGAAATTTTTAAAAATAAAATGGAGATTTTTTTTTGATTTTCATTTAATAAAACAATCAATTAAATTCAAATGAAACGTATACAACTTTATTTATTATTAGCATTATTTGTAGTTTCCTGTAAAACAGTTCAAAACAATGGAGCAGTAGCACAAATTAATGAAGTTACAACAGTTCCAGATACCAGAGAAATTCAAGGAGGTATGTGGATTCCTTCTTTATTAGAAGGAATGAATGAGCAAGAAATGAAACTTTTGGGGAGTAAAATGACTGCCAAAGATATTTATGATGTAAATAATTCCAGTTTAAAAGATGCTATTGTACATTTTAATGGAGGATGTACTTCGGAAATTATTTCTCCAAATGGACTATTATTAACTAATCATCATTGTGGATATGGAGCAATTCAATCACACTCATCTGTTGAGCACGATTATTTAAAAGATGGTTTTTGGGCTAAAAGTTATGATGAGGAGTTGGCTAACCCAAGTATGTCAGTTACTTTTATTAAAAGAATTGATGATGTTACTACTGAAGTTTTAGAAGGAGTGACCGAAGATATGGACGAAGCTGCTAAAATGAAAATCATCAATCAAAATATTTTGAAAGTTGCTAAGGCTGCACAAAAAGAAACTTGGCAAGATGCAAATGTCAAATCATTTTATAAAGGCAATCAATATTTACTATTTGTTACAGAAGTTTTTAAAGATGTTCGTTTAGTTGGAGCTCCGCCTTCATCTATTGGTAAATATGGAGCCGATACCGATAACTGGATGTGGCCACGTCATACTGGTGATTTTTCAATGTTTAGAATTTATGCAGATGCTAACAATCGTCCAGCTGCATACTCTAAAGATAACGTGCCGTATAAACCAAATCATTACTTACCAATATCTTTGGATGGAGTTGAAGAAGGTGATTTTACTTTAGTATTTGGCTTTCCTGGAAGAACAAATGAATATTTACCTGCTGTTGCAGTAGATCAAATAGTTAATGTGCTAAATCCGGCTAAAATTGAAGTACGTGAAAATGCGTTAAAAATTATTGATTCTTATATGCGTAAAGATCCTGCAATAAAAATTCAATACGCATCAAAATATGCTTCAACAGCAAATTACTGGAAAAAATGGATTGGAGAAAATCAAGGAATTGAAAAATCGAATGCAATTGCAAAAAAGCGAGAACTTGAAGTTGAGTTTACCAACATTGTTAAAGAAAAGGATTTGGTAGGCTACCAAACACTACTTTCAGATTTTGAGAATCTATATAAAGAAATAGAAAAAGTTTCTTTAGCACGCGATTATTGGATTGAAGTTGCTTATAGAAACGTAGAATTGTTAGGCATTACTTTTAGAGCATTTCAATTGGAGCAAGCTTATTTAAGAGGTGGAGAGCAAGCATTTGAAAATTTAAGAGCTTCAGGTATAAATAGATTGGAAGGTACTTATAAAAATTATAGTCCAGTTGTAGATAAGCTAGTTTTTGAAAAATTAACGCAATTATATGCAGAAAAATCTCCAAAAGAGTATTTGCCATCAACAATGGTTGACGTTGACTTTTCAGAAATTGCAAAAGAAATTTATGCAACTAGTAAATTAACTTCGTTAGAAGGTGCCAAAGAATTATTAGAGGGAACAGGTGAAGAGGTTATTAAAAAGTTAAATGCAGATAAAGGATATTTGTTTGGAAAAGAATTGCACACTATTTTTTACACCAAATTAGAGCCTAAGTTTCAACAATTAAACCTTCAAATTGAAGCAGTTCAAAAAAAATATATGAAAGCTTTAATGGAAGTGTTTCCAAATAAAAGATTTTTTCCAGATGCCAATAGTACATTGCGTGTAACTTATGGTCAGGTAAGTGGTTATAAACCAAAAGATGGGGTTTATTATAATACCACAACATATTTAAAAGGAGTGATGGAGAAATATGTGCCTGGAGATTATGAATTTGATGTTCCTCAAAAGTTACAAGAATTATATAAAACAAAAGATTATGGTCCATATGGTGAAAATGGTAAAATGCCAGTTTGTTTTATTGGAACCAATCATACTACTGGTGGAAACTCAGGTAGCCCTGCAATTGATGCACATGGAAATTTAATTGGTTTAAACTTTGACCGTGTTTGGGAAGGAACTATGAGTGATATGAATTACGATCCTGATATTTGTAGAAATATAATGGTAGACATTCGTTATGTGTTATTTATTGTTGATAAATATGCAGGTGCAAAAAATCTAATAGATGAGATGACTTTAGTTCATCCAAAAAAATAAATTCAATCAATTAAATAATGAGAAATATTAAATTTTATGTTTTATTAGCGATAGCGTTTATATCGTTAAATTCAATTGCACAAGTATCACAAAAAGTAGATACGCGTAAAATTCAAGGAGGTATGTGGATTCCTTCCTTATTAGAAGGAATGAATGAACAAGAAATGAAATTGTTAGGTAGTAAAATGACTGCCAAAGATATTTACGATGTAAATAATTCTAGCTTAAAAGACGCTATTGCACATTTTGGAGGAGGTTGTACCTCAGAAATTATTTCGCCTAATGGGTTGTTACTTACCAATCACCATTGTGGTTATGGAGTAATTCAGTCACATTCATCTGTTGAACATGACTATCTAAAAGATGGTTTTTGGGCAATGAGTTATGAAGAAGAATTACCAAACGAAAGTCTAACGGCTACTTTTATTAAAAGAATTGACGATGTTACCGAAGCTGTTTTTGCTGGCGTAACTGATGATATGGACGAAGCTGCAAAAATGAAGATCATCAATCAAAATATTTTAAAAGTTAATAAAGAAGTAGAAAAAGAAGAGTGGCAAGATTCTTATGTGAGATCTTTTTATAAAGGAAATCAATATTTACTATTTGTTACAGAAGTTTTTAAAGATGTTCGTTTAGTTGGAGCTCCTCCATCATCAATTGGTAAGTTTGGAGCAGATACCGATAACTGGATGTGGCCACGTCATACAGGAGATTTTTCAATGTTTAGAGTGTATGCTGATGCTAACAATCGCCCTGCTACATACTCTAAAGATAATGTTCCTTATAAACCAAATCACTATTTACCAATTTCTTTAGATGGTGTAGAAGAAAATGATTTTACCTTGGTGTTTGGTTTTCCTGGAAGAACAAATGAGTATTTACCTGCAGTAGCTGTAGATCAAATTGTAAATGTGCTAAATCCTGCTAAAATTGAAGTAAGAGACAATGCTTTAAAAATAGTAAATACATTTATGCGTAAAGATGCTGATATTAAAATTAAATATGCATCAAAATATGCTTCAACAGCTAATTATTGGAAAAAATGGATAGGTGAAAATCAAGGAATTCATCAAACAAAGGCGATTCAGCATAAGCTTGATTTAGAAAAGGAGTTTTCTAAAATAGTAGCAGAAAAAGATTTAAATGGTTACCAAACTTTACTATCAGATTTTGAAAAGCTTTATAAAGAAATAGAAAATGTTTCTTTAGCACGTGATTATTGGATAGAAATAGCTTATAGAAATGTAGAACTTTTAGGAATTACCTTTAGAGCATTTCAAATTGAACAGGCCTATTTAAGAGGAGGTGAACAAGGTTTTGAAAATGCAAGAAAAAGTATTTTAAGTAGACTAGAAGGTACCTACAAAAATTATAGTCCGGTTGTAGATAAACCAGTTTTTGAAAAATTAACGGCTTTATATGCCGAAAAGTCACCAAAAGAATACTTGCCATCAAATATGGTTGGGGTTAACTTTTCAGAAATTACAAATGAAATTTATGCAAGTACTAAATTAACTTCGTTAGAAGGGGCTACAGAATTATTATCTGGAAGCTCAGATGAGGTAATTAAAAAACTAAATGCAGACAAAGCTTATACTTTTGGAAAAGAATTACACACTATTTTTTACACCAAATTAGAGCCTAAGTTTCAACAATTAAATCTTCAAATTGAAGCAGTTCAAAAAGAATATATGAAAGCTTTAATGGAAGTGTTTCCAAATAAAAGATTTTTTCCTGATGCTAACAGTACGTTAAGAGTTAATTATGGAATGGTACAAGGTTATGAGCCTAAAGATGGAGTTTATTATACTGCTAAAACCTATTTAGAAGGTGTGATGGAGAAATATGTACCAGGAGATTATGAGTTTGATGTACCTCAAAAATTACAAGATTTATATAAAACAAAAGATTATGGACCATATGCTGAAAATGGTAAAATACCTGTAAATATTTTATCTACAAATCATATGACAGGTGGAAATTCTGGAAGTCCAATTGTAGATGCTCATGGTAATTTAATAGGTTTGGCTTTTGATACTACTTGGGAAGGAACGATGAGTGATCTTTATTTTGATGCTGATATAGTAAGAAGTATCATGGTTGATATTCGTTATGTATTATTTATTGTTGATAAGTATGCAGGGGCTAAAAACCTAATTGAAGAAATGACTTTAGTTCATCCAAAAAAATAAAGTCAAACTAGATTTTAATAAAAAACTCCAAACTTTTGCTTGGAGTTTTTTTTGTTTAAAATTAAACTTTAGTCTAATATTTTGGTTGATAACTTAATTGAATTTCCCAATCAAATTTTTCATTAGGTTGTAAAGTTAACAGTCCATCTTTATTGTTAAAGCTATTTGGGGCACAAGTCATAGGTTCTATAGCTATACTTTTTCTATGTGGCGGTGTATATACTTGTAAGTAACTTTCCTTTTCTTTTGAAGAAAATTCTAAATTGAAATCATACTCTAAAGTTTTAAAATTTGTTGCAGGTTTATTAATAATAAAGCAATCATCTAAAAAAGTTGTTCCTATCTTTAATGGAGTTTGATGTTTTAAAGGAGTTTTAGAACTAGGAATCATTTGTTCATTAAAGAGATATTGATGTGTTGCATTAAAATCTAACACGCTTTCAGTAATATTATTGGTTTTAAAATAAGGATGCCAACCTATACCAAAAGGAAAGGCTTCATTGCCGCTATTTAACACAGCAAAATTCAAACTCATTTTATAACGAGTGAAAATGTAGTTTATTTCAAAATTATAGGAAAATGGAAAGCCTAAAGTGGTACCTTTATTAGAATAGTGTAAAGTAACGGAAGCTTTATCATTGCTAACGTTATCATTTTTTAGCGTAAAATGTGTGTTATAAATGCAACCATGTAAGCTGTTATTTAGTGAAGTTTCATTAATGTTTAATTTGTGCTTTTTCCCTTTAAATTCATAGATTCCATTATGGATTCTATTTGGAAATGGAAATAAGATAGATGATTTGTATGTAGATTTGTAATCGTTTAACCCTTTCTCACTGTTTGAAATACCGTCAATTAAATCTATTTCATTACTGGATAATTTTTGCAGTGAAGCTCCTAAATTAGGATAAATGATAGCTTTAAATTTTAATGCGGTATTGGTAATTATTAGTTGATTTAATAGAGGATTTTTATGTTTAATATTAGTTATCTGATACATTGTTTTTTTTGTTAGAGGATTTTGGTAAGCGTTTAGCATCTTTAAGACATTTGTTTAGCATCCACTCTAACTGTCCGTTAGTAGACCTAAACTCATCAGCAGCCCACTTTTCAATGGCTTTTAACATATCTTCATTTATTCTTAATGCAAATGCTTTTTTCTTTGACATTATTTACTTTTCTATTTTTTTATAAATATTAAAATTGTATCAATTAGTTTTTTCATAACAGGGAGTTCTGGATTCGAGTATGAAAGCATATTTTCATTAATATCTCCTTTAATTTCTTTAAAGAGATGATTCATATTATCAATTAAATGTAACTCAGAATTTTTAGCAGCTTTGTGTAATAATTCAGCATCTATATTTTTAACTTGAATATCTTTTGAACCATTAATAATTAATGTAGGAATTGTTAGCTTTTCAATTTCTTTTTGTGGGTGGTATTGTAACCAGGAAATTAAAAAAGGCTGTACTTGCTTGTTGAAAAGCGAAGTTAACATAGGATTGAATTTTTCTACAGTATTTCCTTTTTTTAATTCAGTTACAATTTTTTGAGTTTCTTCTTTTAAATAAGGAGCTTGTAGCTCAATTTGTTCAACCAAAATTTCATCTAAAGGCCTTCCAGCTCCTTCTAAAGAAATAAAAGCATCGGCTTTATTTTTAGAAGCTACCATTCCTACGAGGCTGCCTTGACTATGTCCAGCAACTATTATTTTAGCATAAGTATTGGAATTTTTAAAGTAGTCGATAACACTTTTTGCTTCTTCAATAAAAGTTTCAAAGGATAATGAATCAATTTTTTCTTTGTCGCCTTTGGTAAAAGATAGTACACTTTTATCATATCTATAAGTTGCAATATTTTCTTTAGTCAATTCCTCCGCTAAAAACTTTAAAGAATTATTTTTCATCACTGAATTATTGCCATTTCTATCAGTAGGTCCAGATCCAGGAATTAAAATAATTAATACTTTCTTATTTTTTGAATTTGGAAGTAATAATGTTCCATTGATGGTTGCTGAATTTGTTAAAATATTCAATTCAGTTTCAGTGTAATTTTTATCTTGAGCAAAGCTTAAAGATGAAATTAAAATTAGAAATAGTAGTATCACATTATTTTTAATCATAAGCTGCTTTTTTATTATAAGTATTTAAAACTCGTTGAAGTTCCTCTTTTTTTTGAGTGCCAATTAAAATTTTATCACCATTATTTAACTCTAATTGAAGTCCAATATTCCCTTTTGTTGTATAAGATTTCCCTTTATTTTTACGTAAAATTGATTTCATTCCCCAACCTCCAAATTCAAAAATAGCATCATAACGTCTAATGTATAAATTGGAAATTGTATTCCAAGGAATCACTTTAAATGATCTATGAAATGGATAAAAGATTCCATGTTCATCAATTCTTGTTTTTAATTTTAAATTTAGAAAAAGCAGTATTACTAAAAGCACTATAATTACCCCGCTTAGAGCTGTTAATTTTTCTGTTAGGTTACTTTGTGATATAGTTTCTAGCCTAACAATAACTGAAACAATAGCTCCAATTACAGCAATAGCTAAACCTATAATAACTAGAGGTTGTGTAAATTTTTGTTCTTCAATGAAAACTTTCATGCCTTATTTGTTCTTTGTAATATAAGCTGCCGCAAAAACAATTCCAACACCAATACCTAATGCAATATTATTTAAAGCAATTCCTAAAGCTGTTCCAATGGCAACTCCAATAGCAATTCCTTTAGAGGATTTTGTAATTTTTTTCATTACCTATTTTTATCTCGTTCTAATACTGCCTTAGCAATATTTCCAGTTTGTCCATACCCTACACTAATAACATGCCAGCCTTGAGACGCATATTTGTTAAATAAATCTTCAAAGGTTTTATCTTTGTAGGACCAAATACTTTTGGGTTTAATTATTTTATATTCTTTCATAAGTTTTTGTTTAGTTCAATAATAAAGCTAAGGAGCTTGTAATATAAATTAAAAGTTGAATTAATAAAATAATCATGGTTTTAATGGTTTAAAGTCCCTGTATTAACAATTGGAGTAGTGTCTTTATCAGAACATAATACCACCATTAAATTACTAACCATTGCTGCTTTGCGTTCTTCATCTAAATCCACAATTTCATGTTCACTTAATTTTTCAATAGCCATTTCTACCATACCAACTGCACCTTCAACAATTTTATGTCTTGCCGCAATTATTGCAGTTGCTTGTTGACGTTTTAACATTGCGTTTGCAATTTCTTGTGCATAAGCTAAATATCCAATGCGAGCTTCTAAAACTTCAATTCCAGCCATATCTAAACGTTCGGCAAGTTCTTCTTCTAGGGCTTCACTCACTTCATTAACACTAGCTCTTAAAGTAATTTCTTCATCTTTTCCATCATCTTCAAAATTATCATAAGGATATAAACTTGCTAGCTTTCTTACAGCTGCATCAGATTGAACTCTAACAAAGTTTTCATAATTATCTACATCAAATGCAGCTTTAAAAGTGTCTTTTACTTTCCAAACAAGTATGGTACTTATCATTATTGGATTTCCTAGCTTGTCGTTCACTTTTACACGTTCGCTATCAAAATTACTAGCTCTTAAAGAAACGCTTCTTTTTTTGTACAATGGATTTGCCCAATAAAATCCATTTTCTTTTACAGTACCTATATATTTACCAAAAAGGAGTATGACTTTTGAAGTATTTGGATTTACTAAAAAGAATCCGGGTAATGTAAGTATTGTTAAAAAAATAGAGGGTAATATTATCCATATATTTCCATTAATAATACCTGTGATAATTCCTGCGATGAAAGCCAAAAAAAGGAATAACATAAAATAGCCATTTGAAACTTTTATTATTTTTTCTTGTGTCATGATGTAATTTTATTTGATGTTAAAATGATATCATAAAGATATAAAATTATTTTTAGTATTTGCAAATATTTCACCAACTTTATTTTTTATCTTAGCCAAAAATAATTTATAATGAAAACATTAAGACAACTCTATATTTTCTTAGCATTTACAATTACATTTTTCACACTAAATGCAACTAATTATCCTGATTGGGGAGCAACAGGTCATAGAACAGTAGGAAAAATTGCAGAAGATTATTTAACAAGTAAAACCAAGAGAAAAATTGCCGATTTGTTAAATGGTCAAAGTTTAGCTTTGATATCAACTTTTGGTGATGATATTAAATCCGATGAGCGTTATAGAAAATTTTCTTCTTGGCATTATGTAAACAAGCCTATTGGGGTTAATTATGAAGACTCAGAAAAAAATCCTTATGGAGATTTAGTGGTGGGAATTACTACTTGTAAAAAAAATATTTTAGATAAAAATACTACTAAAGATGATAAAGTTTTTTATTTAAAAATGTTAGTGCATTTAATAGGCGATCTTCATCAACCTATGCATGTTGGAAGAAAAGAAGATAAAGGAGGAAATACTTTACAAGTTCGTTGGTTTAATGATGGTACAAATTTACATTCGGTTTGGGATTCGAAAATGATCAATCATTTTAATATGACTTATACGGAATTGGCTAAAAATTCCCCAAAAATTTCAAAAGAGCAGGTGAAATTTTTACAAAAAGGAACTATTGTAGATTGGGTAAATGAAACTCAAAAATATGCTGTTGAGGTTTATAATTCTACTGAAGTTGGAGAAAAGTTAGGCTATAGATATATGTATGATCACTTTGAATTAACAAGAAGTCAATTACAAAAAGGAGGAATTAGATTGGCTAAAGTGTTAAATGATTTATTTAAATAAAAGAGGATTGAAGTATGAGAATTTTTTTATTGATTGGATTTTTTTTAGTCTTTCAAATAAGTTTTACACAAATTAAGAATAAAAATCATGCAACTAAAGTTAGTTATAAACAGTACAATAATGGTAAAATAAATGAAAAATCTAGTGTTTCGTTTATTTATATGGATAATGTAGTTTATTTATCAGCTTCAAATGATAAGGTACGTAGTTATATCGATTTTGAAAATGGGCAAAATGTTGATATAATGAAATATAATGAATCATTATATAAAACAATAACTTCTTTTGATAAACTTGGTAAACCAAAATTTTTAAATGAAGAAGAAACTATTGAAGGATATAAATGTAAAAAAGCGCTATTTTCAGCTTTTTCAAATAAAATTGAAGTTTGGTATACAGAAGAAAGTCCAATAAAAGGATCTCCATATAAAAACTATTTACCTAGTAAAAATGCTTTTGTTTTAAAAATAGTAATAAATGGAAATAGAGAGCTAAGAGTAAATGAAATTAAAGAATTAAAGGAGCAACAGAAACTTAATTTTCCAATAAATGATGCTAAGGAAATTACACAGGCTGAATTTGAAGAATACAAAATAAAATCTCGATATGTAACCTTTCCAATATTTGAGAATGAAACGATAAATTTTGACCCTTCAATTAAAACAACTTCAGTTGATGGAGCTGATGATGGTAAAACGTTGCGATTTTCAAATGGGACAGTAATTTTAAAAAAAATTAAGTTTCCAAAAGAGGTTAAAAAAAATGCACAGGTGTATGCTAAGCTAACAAATATTTCTAATGGAGATGCTTATGACAGAACAGGAACCGTTTTTATTCTTCCAGTAAAACAAATAAAAAAAACATTATTAGATGGCTTAGTCTCAGGTATTGATAAATTGCCAAAATATTTTGATAATGACAAAAAAGAGTATCAAGGAATAGTTAGTGATGAAGCTTATGACACACCTATTGAAATTATGAGATTTTTTACTTCTTTTGGAGTAGGACACTTTAATAATTTAAGAGTTATTAATAATTACCCTTGGAAAAATTCTGTAACTTACAAACAAGATATCACCACTTTAATTCCAACAGATCAAGAAGAAATTTGGGTGGGAGTTTTTATTGGTAATTATGATAAAGGAGGCCATAAGGTTAGCTTAGAATTTAATTATTATCCTTCTTGGGAAGAAAATAAAGAAATTAAAAGATGGATTCAACCAGCATTTAGCACCTTAAATGTTATGGAAATGTCTGGTCAAAATTATGGACGTTTGTTTAAAAATGATACTTTAAAAGCAGTTGTAACGATACCAAAAAATATAAAGAATCCTCAATTGTTATTTACTTCAACTGGACACGGAGGTTGGGGTGGAGGAGATGAGTTTAACCAAAAGTTAAATGAAATTTTTATTGATGGTAAACTAGTATATAGCGTGGTGCCTTGGAGAACCGATTGTGCTACCTATAGATATAGCAACCCCGCGTCTGGAAATTTTTTCAATGGATTATCGTCAAGTGATTTGAGTAGATCAAATTGGTGCCCAGCAACATTGACACCTCCGTATATTATTCCATTACATAATTTAGAGCCTGGAACGCATACTATAGAAGTGGTAATTGATCAGGGAGATGATGAAGGGTCAAGTTTCAGTCATTGGAATGTTTCTGGAATTTTGATAGGTGAAAAACAATTAAAATAAGTTGTAATTTATACATTATAGGTATTCCACCTACGTTTTTCTCTATTTAAAAACGAGATAAACTTAGTTGGAGTTTCTATTTTAAGATGAATTGTTTTAAATGTTTTTGGGTGTAGGAAAGAAATTTCTGAAGCGCATAAAAATAATCCTTTCCCTTTATAAAGAGTTTTGCTGTTTCCATATAATTTATCTCCTAAAATAGGATGTCCAATAGAGGCTAAATGAATTCTTATTTGATGAGTTCTTCCTGTTTTAGGAAATACTTTTAAACAAGTTAAATAATTATATTTTAAAGACTTTTCAACTTTTATAATTTCAAAATTTGTTTCCGCTAGTTTATTTTCAATAGGGGTGTTAATTAGTTGACTTGCGTGTACTTTACCTATAACTATAGTGCAATATTTTTTTTGAATGGTATGATTGGAAAATTGTTTCCCCAATTCAATTTGAGCAGTTTTTGTTTTAGCTACTAGTAAAATTCCTGAAGTTTGATTGTCTAACCGATGTAGAGGAGTTGGTTTATAAAGAGCATCAGGGGCTTTGCTTTTTTTTAAATTGTAAGGTAAAGCATTAAACACGGTTTTAAATTTATTACCACTTACAGTAATTCCTGCTGGTTTGTTTATTGCAGCTATATGTTCATCTTCATAAATAACTTCAAAATCGTACTCAAATACTTTAGGTTTAATTTCAAGATTTTCAACCAATTGAATTACCTGACCATAATTTACCCAAGTTCCAGTTTGTGCAATTTTACCATCAGCTAAAAAAAGCCCTTTTTTTATAGCTTTTTTAATTCCACTATTTGATGGAATAAATTTATTAAAAACCTTAGGGGCATAATCTTGTAATCGAATGTTTTCAATTTCTTTTGGAACTTTATGCGTATAAATAGTTTTAATAATTGGTTAATTTAAGTTAGTTTTTGTGCGGCTTTATAATAAAGACGATATTAAAACAGAAAAGTTACAGTTAAAAGTATTTTAGTTTTGCTAATAAAATGTTAAAAAACAGTGAATTATAACTTAAAGTAAGTTGTTTTTATACAAGATTTCAATGATTTCCTTATAATCGAAAGATAAATTTAATTTGATAGCTTTTTCGTAATTAAACCAATTAAAGTCTAAAACTTCCTCTTCTTGAATTTTAATTTGACCACTCCAATTTCCTAAAAAACGATAATATTTTCGGTCTTGCCAAATGCCTGTTTTTATAATTGAAGTTGGCGAAAAGTCTAAATTACATTCTTCTTTCACTTCTCTAATTACATTTTGTTCTGCAGTTTCATTTTTTTCAGCTCTTCCACCTGGACAACCCCAAAAACCTGGATAGTTTTCTGTATAATTAGAACGTTGAAGTAATAATATTTTTTTTTCTTGAAGTATGATTCCTGAAGCTGCTAATATCATCATTTAAATTAACGGTGAATAACACCTAATGTTGCTGTTTGTCCTGTAGCTAAATTCCATTCTTTAGATGAAATTAAATTTCCATTGGCATCATATAAACTAACTTCAGCGGTATTAGGACCAGAAAACCCTTGATTTAATGCTTGAAAATCAATACGATTATAGCCTTCATCTAAATTAATATAGTACACATAATAATTTGCTTTTAAACCAATATTATCACTAACTACTTTTTCATTTACGTAAATTCTAATTCTATCTCCATCAACATAACTATAATCTCTACACTCAACTTTTACAGTTTTAGTTTTACTATTTACAGTTCCCAAGCTAAAATTACTAACTAATTTTTGATGAGTTACATCTTTACCTTGAAAGTATTTTTTTGTAATAATATCTCTATCCTCGGGTAATGTTTCCATTAAAAAATTGGCATGTGATTTAGATGGATTTGAATTTAGTTTTTTATTTACAGCATTAGTGTTTAACTTTTTATCAATGTTTAAATTAAAGTTTACTGGAGGATTAGCTTTGGTAACTGGAAATTTAGCTTTTAATTGATTGGTGTTTTTAAGGATTCCTTTTGATGTTTCATCCGTAATTTTTGAGTGTACTTTTGTAGTATCACTTTGTGCAAATATGTTTCCTCCACTTAAATATATTAAGAAACTAAATAGAAAATATTTTATAAAATTATTCATTGATAAAATTTATAGTACAAAGCTGCAAAAAAAATGCCAACTATTTTAAATTACGGATAAAAATACTAAAAATGAAACGTTGTAATTAATAGTATTTTAATAATTGTTTGTTAAAACTATAAATAAAAAAAGCCACTATAATTAGTGGCTTTTTTATACTAAAATTAATTTATTTAATCATTTGGAAACTACGCTTAATAAAATTTGTTAGCTCTTCTCCTTTTAATAAGTTTTGAGAAAGTCTAGCTAAATCAAAAGCTTGTTTTATTAAACGCTCTTGTTTTTTGGAAGTTTTGGTGTTTAAAATTTCACTTACCAATTCATTATTAGTGTTTACAACTAGATTATACATTTCAGGGAAATTTCCCATTCCCATCATTCCTCCACCTCCTGTGGCTTGCATTTCTTTCATTCTACGCATAAATTCTGGTTGCGTAATAATAAAAGGGTTGGCATTAGAATCCATAGCTTCTAGTTGAACGGTGTAGGTTTCTTTTGGAATTGCATTTTCAATAATTGGTTTTAATGTTTCTTTTTCTTCATCAGAAAGTTTACTTATTTTATCTTCATCCTTTTTGATTAAATTATCAATATGATCAGCATCAACTCTTACAAATTGAATGTTTTCTTTGCTGCCTTCTAATTTTTGAATTAAGTGAGAAACAATTGGAGAATCTAACAATAAAACTTCATAACCTTTGTCTTTTGCAGCGTCAATATAGCTGTGTTGAGTTTTAACATCAGAAGCATATAAAACAATTAATTTATTGTCTTTATCAGTTTGAGCGGGTTTAATTTTTTCTTCTAATTCTGAAAAAGTAAAATATTCTTTATCTACCGTAGGGTACAATGCAAATTTGTCAGATTTTTCAAAGAATTTATCCTCAGAAAGCATTCCATATTCAATAATTACTTTAATGTCATCCCATCTTTCTTCAAATGACTTTCTATCGTTTTTAAATAAACTGATAAGTTTATCAGCTACTTTTCTAGTGATATATCCTGAAATTTTCTTAACAGCACCATCTGCTTGTAAATAAGAACGAGAAACATTTAGCGGAATGTCTGGAGAGTCAATTACCCCTCTAAGCATTTGCAAAAAGTCTGGTACAATTCCTTCCACATTATCCGTAACAAATACTTGATTTTGGTATAGTTGAATCTTATCTTTTAATGGATCTACACTTTTACTTAATTTAGGGAAGTATAAAATACCTGTTAAATTAAATGGATGATCAACATTTAAATGGATATGAAATAATGGATCTTCAAACTGCATTGGGTACAATTCTCTGTAAAATGAAGTATAATCATCATCTTTTAACTCTGTTGGTTTTTTGGTCCAAGCTGGGTTTGGATTGTTAACAATATTGTCAACGGTAATTTTTTCAGGTTCAGCACCTTCTTTTGCATCTTTAGGTAAAGGTAAAGTTTCTTCTCGTGTTCCAAATTTTATTGGAATAGGCATAAACTTGTTGTATTTATTTAACAACTCGTTT
This sequence comes from uncultured Lutibacter sp., assembly GCF_947493565.1. Classification (GTDB taxonomy): domain Bacteria; phylum Bacteroidota; class Bacteroidia; order Flavobacteriales; family Flavobacteriaceae; genus Lutibacter; species Lutibacter aestuarii. The sequence continues at coordinate 176,429 of NZ_CANLRG010000006.1, forward strand.
ATTTTAGAATCTTCTAAGAATTCTAAAGATTCATCATCAATATGTAAAACAATCTCAGTTCCTCTTTCACCTCTTTCAATTTCCTCTAAAGTATATTGAGGACTTCCATCACATTCCCAACGAACAGCTTTCGAGTCTTCAGCAAATGATTTTGTGAAAATTTCTACTTTGCTTGCTACCATAAATGAAGAGTAAAAACCTAATCCAAAATGACCAATAATTCCTGAATCTTCAACTTTGTCTTTATACTTTTCAACAAACTCTTCTGCACCAGAAAAAGCGACTTGGTTGATGTATTTTTCTACTTCTTCACCAGTCATCCCAACTCCTTGGTCAATAATTCTAATTTCTTTGTTTTCTTTGTCAATTTTAATTTCAATAATTGGATTACCAATATCTCCTTTTATTTCACCTAAAGTAGAAAGATGTTTAAGTTTTAAAGTTGCATCTGTTGCATTTGAAATAAGCTCACGTAAAAATATTTCGTGATCTGAATACAAGAATTTTTTAATAATAGGAAAAATATTCTCTGCCGTTACATTAATATTTCCAGTTGCCATATTTTTTAATTTTTTAATTTATTATTAACGCTAGTTATTTGTCAAATAAAGTACCAAAATTTCAATTATGACAAAGTGACACTTTTTATGTAGCCTATATTTTTATATTTTTTATTGATGTTAATTTTTTAAGCAATGTAATTTGTAAGCTAATTTACCGTACATTCGTTCAAGAATGTCAATAGAACGCAAAGTAAGATTAATTGAACAGATGTTTGGTTGTCTTGAGCAGGAAATAACAACATTTAAAAAGCAATTTGATATGCAATGTGTTTCAGGTTGTGGTAAATGTTGTACTAAGCTAGACGTAGAAGCTTCACCATTAGAGTTTTTACCTTGGGCTTTTTATTTATTTTTAAATGATAAAGCTGAAGAAGTTTTAAGAGAATTAAATCATAAATCAACTACAATTTGTCATATTTATCAGCCTTTATCACTAACAGATAGTAGTAGTGGAAGTTGTGGAGAGTATCGTTATAGAGGTTTAATATGCAGGCTTTTTGGTTATGCAGCCGTAAAAGATAAATATGGACAACTAAGGTTAGCAACATGTAAAATTTTAAAAGAAAGTCAGCCACAAAATTATCAACAAGTTATTGATGCTTTAAAAAATAAAGCTTCAATTCCTGTTTTTACAGATTACTATATGCAGCTTTCTCAAATTGATTTCACACTAGGAGCTACCATACTTCCAATTAACAAAGCTTTAATTAGAGCCATTGAAGAGGTTTTAAGTTATTATGCTTACAGACCAATACCAAGAAGATTTAAAAAGATAGCCTAATGATAATTTATAATAATTACTTATTTTTATTGAAAGTAATTATTAAGTATGAAAAGTTTAGATTACGATTATGTAATCATTGGAAGCGGTTTTGGAGGATCGGTAAGTGCCTTAAGATTGGCTGAGAAAGGTTACAAAGTTTTGGTAATTGAAAAAGGAAAATGGTTTAAAAGCGAAGATTTCCCTAAAAATAATTGGGATTTAAAAAAGTGGATTTGGGAGCCAAAATTATTTATGAAAGGCTTTTTTAAAATGACTTTTCTTAATCATGTATCAGTGTTATCTGGTGTTGGAGTGGGGGGAGGTTCTTTAACATATGCCAATACATTACCAGTTCCTAAACAACCTTTTTTTAACTCTGGAAGTTGGGGAAATTTAAATAATTGGGAAGAAGCTTTAAAACCTCATTATAAAACTGCTTATCAAATGTTAGGGGCTAAAATTAATCCAGAGTTTTATGATGCTGATGCGGAAATTAGAGAAATTGCAACACATATTGGTAAAAAACAATATTTTGAACCTTCAAAAGTAGCAGTGTATTTTGGAGAAGCTGGTAAAACAGTAAAAGACCCTTATTTTAATGGGAAAGGGCCTGATAGAACTGGCTGCATAAACTGTGGAGCTTGTATGACAGGTTGTAGATTTAATGCTAAAAATACGTTAGACAAAAACTATTTGTATTTGGCTCAACAATTAGGAGTTAAAATTTTAGCAGAAAAAGAAGTTTATAATGTAAAAACCATAGGAACTTCAGATGGCAATAATGGTTATCAAATTGAATATAAGTCAAGTTTTGGAAAAAAAAGGGAGGCTAGTATAACTTCTAAAGGAGTAATTTTTTCAGGAGGAGTTTTAGGAACCGTTCCTCTTTTATTAAAATTAAAAGAAAAATCTTTACCAAATTTATCGGCTAAGTTAGGTTGTAATATTCGAACCAATAATGAATCATTATTATTAGTCACTTCAACAGCTAATAATACTAAAGATTATTCAAAAGGAATTGCAATAGGTTCTATTTTGCATATCGATAAAAATAGCCACATAGAACCCGTTCGATATGGAGAGGGTTCTAGTTTTTTCAAACTTTTAACCATTCCTTTTATTCAAAATAGGTTTACAATATTAAGATTGTTAGGTATTTTAGGTTTATTGTTTAAAAGTCCTTTAAAATTAATAAAAACTCTCTTTATTAGGAGCTATGCTAAAAAAACCACCGTTTTATTATTTATGCAAACATTAGATAGTACGCTGCAAATTAAACTTGGAAAAATTACTAAGATGAAAACCAAAACTGAAATTGGTTCTAAACCTACCGCATTTATTTCAGAAGCCATCAAATTTGCAAAGCTCTTTGGAAAAAAAGTACAAGGTATCCCTTATGCAAATTTTACGGATGTTCTGTTTGGAACGCCTACTACAGCACATATTTTAGGAGGCTGTGTTATGGGAGCTAATAAATTGGAAGGAGTTATTGATAAAAATAACCAAGTTTTTGGCTATAAAAATATGTTTGTTTGTGATGGAGCTATGATTTCTGCAAATCCAGGTGTAAATCCTTCATTAACAATAACGGCAATTAGTGAACATGCAATGAGCAAAATACCAAACAAACCAAAATAATAAGAGGATAACAATGGAAGATTATATTTTAGTTGAAGGATTTAAACATATAAGACATCAACAACAGTCTTTTTTAGAAGAAGAAATGATTGAAAGGACAAAAAGTCTTTATAATTGGATGGATAAGAGAAGGTCGGTTCGTCATTTTTCAAATAAAGACATTCCCATAGAAGTTATTGAAAATATTATAAAAACAGCTTCTACAGCACCGTCTGGAGCCCATAAACAACCTTGGACTTTTTGTGTAATAAAAAGTGCTAATATTAAAAAGAAAATTAGGGAAGCTGCTGAAGAAGAAGAACGACAAAGCTATGAAAGTAGGATGAATGATGTATGGTTAAAAGATTTAAAACCTTTAGGAACAAACCCTGATAAAGCATTTTTAGAAATTGCACCATACTTAATAGTAGTTTTTAAAAAACCTTTTGAGTATGATGAAAGTGGTGAGAAACATCAAAATTATTATGTAAACGAGTCTGTTGGTTTAGCTTGTGGGTTTTTAATATCAGCCATTCATCATGCAGGTTTAGTAACTTTAACACATACACCGAGTCCAATGCGTTTTTTAGAAAAAATACTTAAAAGACCCGATAATGAACGTGCTTTCTTATTGCTTCCGGTTGGTTATGAAGCTGAAAAAGCCTATGTTCCAGACCTTAAGCGGAAATCTTTAGAAAAAGTAATGCAAATTTATTAATTACAAGGTTTATTATATTTTTTGATATTTATAAGTTTTAATTATTTAAAATTAAGTTGTTAATAATAAATTTTTAAACTATTTTTAAATATCACCATATAAATTAAGAAAATACTAAAATTCTAACAACTCTAATTAGTTGTAATACTTTTAACTTTTGTGTATGTTTGAAAAAATAAACTTTAAATAACAATTTATGTATAATTCTAAAATAACTGGTTTAGGGTATTATGTTCCAGATAACATCGTGACCAATGAAGATTTGTCTAAATTAATGGATACGAATGATGAATGGATACAAGAAAGAACAGGTATAAAAGAAAGACGATGGATCAAAGAAGGAAGCGAAGATACTTCAGCAGTTATGGGTGCAAAAGCATCAAGAATTGCTATTGAAAGATCTGGATTAACAAAAGAAGATATAGATTTTATAATTTTTGCAACATTAAGTCCTGATTACTATTTCCCTGGAGGAGGTGTTCAATTGCAAGAGATGTTAGGTTTAAGAACTGTTGGAGCATTAGATGTAAGAAACCAGTGTTCAGGTTTTATTTATGCGCTTTCAGTTGCAGACCAATTTATAAAAACTGGAATGTATAAAAATATTTTAGTTGTTGGTGCAGAATTTCATTCAGGAGGATTAGATAAAACAACCAGAGGTAGAGGAGTATCAGTAATTTTTGGTGATGGTGCAGGTGCTGCAATTTTATCAAGAACTGAAGACAATACTAAAGGAATTTTATCTTCTCATTTACATTCAGAAGGTAAACATGCGGAAGAATTAACTGTTTTAGCTCCAAGCATTAGACATTGGGTTCCTGAGATAATTGAAGCAAATGATGCCAATGATGAGTCTTATTTTCCTTATATGAATGGTACTTTTGTGTTTAAACATGCGGTAGTGCGTTTTTCTGAGGCAATTATGGAAGGTTTACAAACTAATAATCTACAAGTTTCAGATATAGATATGTTAATTCCTCATCAAGCTAATTTAAGAATATCTCAATTTATACAAAAGAAGTTTAAATTAGAGGATCATCAAGTATATAATAATATAATGAAATATGGTAATACAACTGCTGCATCTGTTATTATTGCACTTTCAGAAGCTTGGGAAGAAGGAAAAATTAAAGATAATGATTTAGTAGTTTTAGCAGCTTTTGGTAGTGGTTTTACTTGGGGTAGTGTTATTATCCGTTGGTAGTAACTAATTAAATTTAAATAAATTAAATAAAAAAAGCACTTTAAAGTGCTTTTTTTTATTTTACAATACAAACTGAATTGATGTTGCCATCATAATCAAATTCTTTTACAGGATTGTTTGGGTCTACCATCCAATAATCATCAACAATAAATTTGTAGTGATATTTACCTCCAAAAAGTTTTAAGGTATATTCCCAACCATTTTCGGTTTTAATCATTCTATACTTATTTTCATCCCAATCATTAAATGATCCAGATAAAATGACTTTTTTTGCATTTAAGTTGGTTTTTAAATGAAATGTTACCCATTTATAAATTTTAATGATAGAGTTATAACCATCAAATTCATTTCTTTTTTTTAGGTTGTTTGAAGGATCTTCCATCCATTTACCATCAACAATAAATTTGTATTCGTATTCTCCAGGTTTTAATTGTAAGGTTAATTCCCAACCATCATCAGTTGGAACCATGTTAAAATAATCTTCATTCCACTTGTTAAAAGTTCCAGATAAAATAACATTGTGTGCATTTTTAAAACCTTTTAATTTAAATGTTGCATTTCCATTTTCATCAACATAAGCGGTTGTAAAATTAAGATTATAAACATTCAATTTTTTTCCATTTTTTGTTGCTCTACTAATATTTACAATATCTTTACTAGGCTCTGCCCAATAATAGTTATTAATCACAAATTTGAATTCCCAAGAAAATTCATCAGTAAAATCTTCGATTTTTTTTCTTAATTCGTAGCTGTTTTCACTTATCTTAACCATTCGCCATTTTTTTAATGACCAATTATTAAATTCTCCCGCCACTACTACACTATTTATATCAATATCTTCAAAGTCTTTTTCAGCACCAAAATTATTATTAGTTACTTTTTTATAGTCTCTTTTATCAAAAGAAAATACAATTTCATCTCCTTCAATTCTATAACCTTTAACCTTGCTGTTTTGAGCAAATGTTGTTGTAGTTATAAAAACTAAAAATAAAATGATTATATGTGCTACAGTTTTATTCATTGAGTTATTAAAGGATAATTTATAAAATATAGCTTCTCTTTTTGATAATTTATAATTGTTCTTTTGTACTTAAAAAATTCATAACCTAAAATTCCATCTAATTGAACTCCAAAAGCTTCTTGCATTTTTGAAAGGTTTGTTAAAATGGTTTTCATAGGGCCTAAATATACTGTTTTACTTAGTTTTAATCGATGCAAATTTCCTGCCAAAACTTCAATTTGTTTATTGCTTGCGCCAGCTAAATTAATTCGTTTTTTTGGAACAAAATGCTTTAAAACTTTTTTATTGACACTTTTGTTGATTTGATTAAACTCTGCAGCGGTATCTAATCCTAGTTTTAGATTTTGACTATTAATAGAACCATTTACTACAATAGTATGTTTTTTTAGCTTAAAATCGATGCTGTCAACAATTTTTTCTAAATATACTTTAGGATCTAATTTATTTCCATTTTTATCAACCTTTGTCAAGGTAATTTGGTTTAAATAAAGGTCAATAAAAATTTCATAATCTTTTAAAATACTGTAACCAATAATACCTAAAAGGTGCATTTTCTTACTTTTTTCGATATGTGATAAATCAATTATATCAGAGTTTTTATCTTTTAAAGAAAAATGTAATAAATTAAATTCACTAAGCTTTTTTTGAAGAGGATTATCGAGGCTGTTTAAAACACCTGTTGTTTCCACTCTTTTTTTGTTGTGCCCATATTGAGAAGGAAAATGCACTTTATTTAATATTAAATTTTGTGATCCTGTATCTATAATAAAGTTCCCTTTTTTGTTTAATACATTGGCTTCAACTACAATTAAATGATCAATTAATTTAAAAGGAATACGTGCAGTATATTTATTTAGAATTTCAGCTTTTGGAAAAACCAACTTATTGATGTCACTTGCAAAGCTAGTTGCATTTATAAATGACAAAAAAAGAATTAATATGATTTTTGTTTTGGGCATATTTTCAAAATAAATTTGAGATAAACAATTGTTCATAAATTGAGAAAAGCCTCTAAAATGCAAGTTTAGAGGCTTTGTAAAAGGTTATTAGTTAACTAATTCAAATAATTATAATATCCTTTTAATATTTTTCAAAACTTTTTACAATGCTATATTTTAAAAACGAGCTAAAGTATGTTTTGTGACAGCTTATTTGTTAAATAAAGGTTAATTAAGTATTAATTATATAAAGCCACCACTATTTTGAGCTTCGTTTTTGTCTCTAGTTTTGCGGCCTTTTGCTTTATTTTTGCCACCACCAAACCTGTACATAAATCCTACATAGGCTGTTCTACTTTCCCAATTGAATTGTCCCGATTGTGGATAAGGGTTTTCTGAATCAAATTTGAATTTCATTCCTTCAAAAATATCATTAACTCTTAAGCTAATTGTTCCTTTTCCTTTTAATACATTTAAGCTAGCTCCAGTATTAATCATCCACATTGGATCTACTTTAAATTGAATAGATTCGCCACCACCTCTATACATTGTAAATAGTTGAAAACGAAGATTTTTACTAACAGTAAAGCTATTGCTTAATCTAAAGTTTAATGAATTATTTGTAACTTCAACTTGTTCACCGTTAGCTAAACCACTTTCTTTTTGCGTATATAAATCAAAACTTGCATTTGTTCTCCACCATTTAGCAATTTTATAATTTGAGGATACTTCAAATCCATATCTGTCGTTACTTTCGGTATTGCTAAAAGATAATTCAACTTTGTCTTCATCTAATGGGTCAATATTTAAAATTCTATTAATATTATCATTTACTCTTCTATAAAATGTTTCTATGGTAAAGGAGCCTTTATTATGCTGTTTGGTATAATTAAATTCATAAGAATTTGTAAACTGAGGTTTTAAATTTGGATTCCCTACAGAAGTAATTAATGGAGTGCTCCATTCTCGAATAGGGTTTACTTGACCAATAGATGGGCGATCAACTCTTCTGCTGTAACTTAATTGAAATTGGTTTTTATCACTTGGGTTATAGGTAATAAATGCTGATGGATATACCGAGAATATTTCATCAGAATATTTTAAAGTTTCAGCCCCTTTTACAAAAGTTCCATCTACTTCATATTGTTCAAAACGCGCACCAAGTTGTATGGCTATTTTATCAATTTTATGGTTGTAGTTTATGTATGCAGAATATATATCTCTATTATAATCAAATGAAGTAAAGTCTTTAGATTTTGTTTCATACCAACCATTGCCATCGTCAATCAATTCTCCATTAGTATCATATATAAACTCATGTTGAGTTGTAACATTACTGTTATTTGTTTCGTTATATCTGGCTTCTAGTCCAAGCTCTAGCTTTGAATTTTCAGACAATGGATTTGTATAATCAATATTATAGAGTTTTGAACTTCTTTCATTAACTATTTTGTCATCATAATTTGTAGTTAAATCATTTGGACGAACTAACTCGTTATAATTTGCAGATTCAGGACTTTCAGAGTCAGAAAAGTTAGCTTCAAACTCTAAATTGTGACCTTTTTTGTTAAAATCAATTTTATAGTTAAAATTGTAGGCTTGTGAGTCCGATTCACCATCAACAATCATCTTACTATTACTGTCTAAGTTGTTGTTAAAGGTTACTTTAGTACCACCATTAAACAAGTTATCGGTCATATTTTGAGTAGTATAAAATGAAAAAGTATTTTTATCATTAAAGTAAACATCAGCACCTACTTTTAATAAATGAGATGCTCTATCATCAAGCATTTGAAAATTTTGAACTGAATTATTATCAGAACGTCTAACAACTCCATAATTTTCTCTTTTTCCATCATTAAAACCATAGTTAGCAAAAAAGTTCACTTTACCTGTTCTAAAATTCATGTCCATTGAGCCGTTAAATCGGTTGTTTTCACCCATAGTTAAGCCTGTATTAACTGAACCGTTAAATCCTATATTTGAATTTTTATGTAAAACAATGTTTATGATACCACTCATTCCTTCTGGATTGTATTTAGCTGAAGGATTGGTAATTAATTCTACACTCTTTATGGATGTTGAAGGGATTTGTTTTAGTAGCTGAGATGCATCTATATTAGTAGGTTTTCCATCAACTAAAACTCGTACGTTTTCATTGCCACGTAAGCTTATATTTCCCGTTTGACTATCGACGGATACGGACTGAACGTTATTTAATAATTCAGAAGCAGTGGTACCTGCTGAAGTTAAATCTTTTCCAACATTAATTACTTTTCTATCTATTTTTTGTGATACGGTTGAAGTTTCGGCAACAACAACAACTTCATTTAATTGTGAAGCTTCTTCTTTTAATTGGATTGTTCCTAAATCAATTTTTGAATTTAAACGAGTGATATTAATTTTTTTTTCAATTGTTTTATATCCAATAAATTGAATTTCAACGGTGTTTTTACCTTCTGAAATTTGTTTAATTAAAAAAGTTCCTTTGTCATCTGTTATGCCTCCTGTTACAGATTTGTTTAATGCATCTTTAACAACAATAGTAACATATGGTAAGGCATTTTGTGTGTTAGCATCTACAACCTTACCGCTAATGGTACCAGTTCTTGGGTTAGCGTTGGAAGGTATTTGAGCAAATGCAGTTATTGAGAATATAAAACTGCATAGTAATACTATATTTTTCATGTTTCTTTAATTGAGTTAGTATATGCTTAAATAAATTTATAAGGAATTGAAACCGAATATCGTCTTCTGGTATTCCAATTATTTCTTTTTGAGGAGTTCATTATTTCAATTTTTTTTGTTCTTAGTTTTAAAGTATTCATAATGTTGATATTGTTAGTTTGCATTGACAAATATATAATTAAATATAGTACTATGTAAAACAAAGTACTGTTTTAAGTTTTTTTTAACATAATTAGTTGATTATTTTATGATCTTAAACGTGATGCTTACCTTAGCTTCTTAACAGACTCCATATTTTAAATTATGTTACTTTGTTTAACAAACTTTAACTAATTTTAACAAATGATAAAAAAGACTTTGGTTTTAGGAGCTTCAAAAAATGCTAATAGATATTCTAATTTAGCGATACATAAATTAGTTGACAATAATATTGAAACAGTTGCTGTTGGGAAGGAGGAAGGCTACGTTAACGAAGTGAAAATTTACTCAAATGTTAAAAATTTTAAGGGCATTCATACAATTACTTTGTATTTAAACAAAATGCATCAGTTAAGTTATTATCAATATATAATTAATCTAAAACCGAAAAGGGTTATTTTTAACCCTGGAACAGAAAATATTGAATTGGAAAAATTGTTAACAGAACATAACATCAAATTTGAAAAAGCCTGTACTTTAGTATTGTTAAGTATTGGTGAGTTTTAGTTTATTTCAAATATTTTTCCTGATTCTGCTAATTGGGTATTCTCATAAATTGTATCGGCTTCTATTTTGAATTCTTCAATATTTTTATACCTACCGCTATAATGTCCAATAATTAACTGTTTAGCATTAGCTTGTTTTGCTATATTAGCAGCCTGTAATGCTGTAGAGTGTTTTGTTTTTAAAGCTAGCTGCTTTTTACCTTCTAAAAAAGTAGCCTCATGATACAAACAATTTACATTTTGTATTATGGAAACTATTTTTGGAAAGTAAGCAGTATCGCTACAATAGGCGTAACTTTTAGGTGGTATAGGGTTAAGGGTTAGCTCTTTATTTTTAATAATTGTACCGTTTTGAAACCTAAAATCTTTGCCATTTTTTAAATTCTGAAAATCACAAACCTCAATTTCTTTATACTTGGAAATTTGTTCCATATTTAGCTTTCGTTCTCCTAATTTTTCTTTAAACAAAAAACCATTAGTGTAAACTCTATGATCTAAAGGAATGGTAAAAACTTCAACTTTAGTGTCTTCAAAAATGAGTTCACTGTTTTTGGATGTTAATTCATGAAAAAGTAGAGGGTAATTTGTCCAAGAATTTGAGAGTTTTAATTGCAGTGTAATTATTTCTTTAATTCCTTTAGGACCATAAATATGTAATTCAGTTATTCGGTTTAATAATCTAAAAGTAGAAATTAAACCCACTAAACCAAAGAAATGATCTCCATGTAAATGGGAAATAAAAATATGTTTAATTTTTGAAAATTTAACTTTAAATTTTCTTAGTAAAACTTGGGTACCTTCTCCGCAATCAATTAAAAAGTGATGATTTTTAATTTCCAAAAATTGAGAAGTAGGGTGAGTATTTACACGAGGAGTTGCTGAGTGGCAACCTAAAATGGTGAGTTTTAAACTCATCTAATAACTAATCTTTTGGATATAATTTCTGAATCTGTTTGTAAAGAATAAATATACATTCCTTTCCTTAAATCATCTCTTTCAAATTCAATTGAATTATAGCCTATTTTTGCATTAATTTTCTTAAAGTAAACAGTTTTACCTAATAAATTTTTTACAGTAAATTCAATAATTTGAGATTGTGAAGATTTAAAATTGATTCTAGTTCTTACATTAAAAGGATTTGGGTATGCAGAAATTGATGAAAGGGTAGTAGGAGGCTCTTTTTGAATAACTGCAGTGTTTTTTTCTCCGTTTTGCTGCGCAAACGAAAAAGAAAAGATACATAAGAAAGTTATTAAAAGTAGTTTTTTCATCAATAAGCATAAGGTTTTTAAAATCCTAAATCTCGTTCAATGGCATCCATTTCTATAATATCAATAGCTTCATTAAATGTTGGAGCCACACTAATTTCTTCTGGAATTTCATCAATATCAATTCCATTACAAATCATAACAAAACTTGTGCCGTTCTCTTTATGACGTACACTTAAATCCAAAAATAATAATAATTCTTCAATTTTTGTGTTAATTTTATCTGAAAAATCTATTATTAAATGTTCTTCAGTAAAATTAGCATACTTATTTTTAAAATTTTCTAGAAAATTAATTACAGAATTTTCAGATGGTTTGATGAGTGTATATTTTTCAGTTTTTGAAATTTCCATAACTATTTGTGTTGTATTTGTTGAGCTAATAAATAAATGACTGCCATACGTATAGCTACACCATTTTCAACTTGGTTAAGAATAATAGATTGTTCTGCATCGGCTACATCACTTGTTATTTCTACCCCTCTATTTATAGGACCTGGATGCATAATAACTATATTTTTATCAATAGAGTCTAATAATTTTTTATTAATTCCAAATAATTGTGAATATTCTCTTGTTGAAGGGAAATAATTGATTGCCATTCGTTCATTTTGAACTCTTAAAACATTAGCTACATCACACCATTCTAAAGCTTTTTTTATGTTGTACTCTACTTGTAGCCCTAAGCTTTCAATATATTTTGGTATCAATGTTTTTGGACCACAAACTTTTACTTCTGCTCCTTGTAATTTTAAAGCATAAATATTGGAAAGAGCAACTCTAGAATGTAAAATATCTCCAACAATAACTATTTTTTTACCTGTTACTTCTCCTAACTTTTCTCTAATTGAGTAGGAATCTAACAGTGCCTGTGTTGGATGTTCATGAGTTCCATCACCGGCATTAACTATACGTGCATTCACATGTTTTGATAAAAAATCACAAGCACCAACATTTGGGTGGCGCATAACAATTAAATCAACTTTCATTGATAAAATATTGTTTGCAGTGTCAATTAAAGTTTCCCCTTTTTTTACAGATGATTGACTTGCGGAGAAATTTATAACATCGGCAGATAAACGTTTTTCAGCTAATTCAAATGAAAGTTTAGTACGAGTACTGTTTTCAAAAAATAAATTGGCAATGGTAATATCTCTTAGTGAGGGAACTTTTTTTATAGGTCTGTTAATTACTTCTTTAAAGTGATCAGCAGTTTTAAAAATTAAATCAATATCAGCTTTATTTAAATGTTTTATTCCTAAAAGGTGTTGTACGCTTAACTGACTCATGTATTTAGTTATTTATAATGTATACGGCATCTTTACCGTCTTTTTCTTTCCAATTAACAGTAACTTTTTCTTCATTTATAACATCAACCTGCCTTCCTCTGTAATCAGGTTGAATAGGTAAATGTCTACTAAACCTTCGATCAATTAAAACCAACAGTTCTATATCACTTGGTCTTCCAAAAGATTGTATGGCTGTTAAAGCTGCTCTAATACTTCTACCCGAAAACAAAACATCATCTATAAAAACAACATTTTTATCTTCTACAATAAAATTAATATTGGTTTTGTTAGCTTCTAAAGGAGCTTCTCGTCTTCTAAAATCATCTCTGTAAAAAGTAATGTCTAATTGTCCAGATTTTATATTAGAAATGTGATAATCATTTTTTAAAATAGAGACTAAACGCTCTGCTAAATAAATGCCTCTTGGCTGAATTCCAATTAGCACTGTGTTTTCAAAATTATTATGATTTTCAATTAACTGACAAGCCAATCGATGTAAAATGATATAAATTTCCTTTGAGTTAAGTAGTATTTTTTTACTCATGGTAGTACCAAACATTGTTTGGAATACAAATATAAAGCATTTTGTTAATTAATTTGTTAAAAACATTTAGAAGTTGTAATCAATTTTGATGTTTAGTTCTTGTACTTTTATTCCAGTACTAATTTATAGCTACTTCTTTATGTCTTTAACTCCAAAAGAAAATAATATTCCTTTATCAAAATTTGAATCTATGCTTAAAACCAATAGTGTTTATTTTTTTGATTCAGCAGAGTTTGAAGAGATTATACATTATTATTTAGATTCTGGTAAAAATTCCTTGGCTAAAAAAGCAATTGCTTTAGGTTTAAAACAACACCCAAACTCTATTACATTAAAATTATTAAAAGCAGAATTGCTAATATTTGAAAGTAAAACAAAAGAAGCTACTTTATTGTTAAAGGAATTACAGGCTATTGAACCTACCAATGAAGAAATTTATGTACAACAAGCAAATATTTTTTCTAAAAATGATGAACATGAAAAGGCAATAACATCATTAAAAATAGCATTGGCATATACTGATGATGAAGCTGATATTTTAGCGTTGATAGGAATGGAATATTTATTTTTAAATAATTTTGATGAAGCTAGATTTCACTTTGCTAAATGTTTAGAAGTAGATTTTGAAGATTATTCTTCGCTTTATAATGTAATTTATTGTTTTGATATGGAAGGGAAACATACTGAAGCAATAACTTATTTAACTAAGTATATTGATGAAGACCCTTATAGTGAAGTTGCTTGGCATCAATTAGGACGTCAATATTTTATACTAGAAAATTATAAAGAAGCACTAAGAGCTTTTGATTATGCAGTTTTAATAGATGAGCATTTTGTTGGAGCTTATTTAGAAAAAGCTAAAACCTTAGAGCAATTAAATAAGTATGAAGAAGCCATTGAAAATTATAAAGAAACATTAAAATTAGATGATCCAACTTCATTTGTGTTTCTAAGAATAGGTGAATGTTACGAAAAAATTGATAATGTAAAGTTTGCCATTGAGTATTATAAAAAAGCAGTTCATGAAGATCCTCTTTTAGATAAAGGATGGATGGCAGTTACCAATCTAAGTTTAAAGGAAAAAAGATATAGCAAAGCATTATTTTATGTTAAAAAAGCTATTGAAATTGATGACCAAAATCCGTTGTATTGGAGAAAATATGCAGAAATTAATTTAAAATTAAACTATTTTGAAGAGGCAGTAACCGCTTTTGAAAAATGTATTTTATTGCAAGATTTTGACATTTCAATTTGGGTTGGGCTAAGTGATGTTTTATGTTTTTTAGGAGAGTTTGAAGATGCTTTAAAAAATTTACTAAAAGCTAAATCTTTTTTCCATGATTTTGCAGAAATTGAATACAGGTTAAGTGGTTTGTATTTTAAATTTAACAATTCTCATAAAGGGAAAATTCACCTAATTAATGCTTTAACTATTGATTTTGAATACCACACAGTAATAAAAGAGTTATTTCCGGAGGTTTACAAAATGAAAGAAGTCAAGGATATTATAACTCAATACAAAAAAACTTCATTATAAAAATGTTACATTTGCTCAATAACTTTTAAGAGCTTATGCAACAAAGAAATCTGTTACAATATTTAATTATTTCATTAAAAGGAATCGCTATGGGTGCTGCTGATGTAGTGCCTGGAGTTTCTGGTGGAACCATTGCGTTTATTTCAGGTATTTACGAAGAATTATTAACATCAATAAGTTCAGTAAATTTAAAAACATTAAAAGTTCTAAAATTCGAAGGCTTAAAAGCTGCTTGGAAGACCATAAATGGAAATTTTCTGATTGCTCTATTGATTGGTATTTTTATAAGTATTGCATCTTTAGCCAAATTAATTTCTTGGTTGTTAGAAAACAAACCAATACTTGTTTGGTCATTCTTTTTTGGTTTAGTATTGGCAAGTATTTTATATATAGGAAAGCAAATTACACGTTGGAATTTGTTGACTATTTTTTTGTTTATTGTAGGTGCTCTGATTGCTTATTATATAACAACTTTACAACCTTTAGTAACAGAAAACTCTTCTCCACTTTTTATATTTTTGGCTGGATCAATTGCAATTTGCGCAATGATTTTGCCCGGTATTTCAGGTTCTTTTATTTTGGTTTTACTAGGCGCCTATAAACCAGTTTTAGATGCAATCCATAACAAAGATTTCAAATTACTGGCAATTTTAGCCACTGGAGCAATAGTTGGGCTGTTATTTTTTTCCAAAATTTTAAAGTGGCTATTTAATCATTATAGAAATTTTACTTTAGCAATGTTAACAGGTTTTATTTTAGGATCCTTAAATAAAATATGGCCTTGGAAGCAAACATTAACATGGCGTTTAAATTCTCATGGTGTAAAAGTTCCTTTTAATGAGCAAAGTATTTTGCCTTCTTCTTATGAAGGAGAACCTCAAATAGCAATGGCAATAATTTTAGCTGTAATTGGCTTTTTAGTAATTATTTTATTAGAAAAATTGGCTAAAGTTTCATCAAAAAAGTAGTTATGGCTAGGGAACGTAGTTTGTTAGATAAATTTTTCCTTTTTATTAAAGGATTGTCAATGGGGGCAGCAAATAAAGTTCCTGGCGTGTCAGGAGGTACAGTTTCTTTTGTATTGGGCTTTTATGAAGAAATGATTTATTCATTCAAAAAAATAAATTATAAGGCTTTATTACTACTAATTAATGGAAGGTTCAAAAGTTTTTATTATTACACAAATGCAACTTTTTTATTGTTAGTTTTTGGAGGCAGTATGTTTAGCTACTTTAGCGTATCACTTGTTCTTGATTATTTACTGCAAAGATATGAGCTGTATGTTTGGAGCTCCTTTTTTGGAATGATATTAGGTTCCATTTATTACATTTCAAAAGATTTTAATAATTGGAAAACTAGAAATATTGTAGCTATGATTATTGGAATTTCATTAGGAGTAGCTATAAGCTTTATGAACCCAGCAAAAGAAAACGACAATTTATGGTTTGTATTTGCTTGTGGTATTATTGGTGTTTCGGGGATGACTTTACCAGGTTTATCTGGGTCGTTTATTTTAATTTTATTAGGAAACTATGTATTGTTATTGGTCGACTCTGTAAATATGTTATTTAAAACCATTACTGAAATTTTTACAGGTGATTTCAGTTTTATGGATAATGATGAAAGAATTAGGTATTTAAAAATTATAGCATCATTTACTGGAGGTTCAGCCTTTGGGTTGGTGTTCACCTCACATATTTTAGGTTATGTTTTAAAACGTTGGCATCAAATAGTAACAGCAGTTATTATTGGGTTTATAGCAGGATCTTTAGGAATTGTTTGGCCTTGGAAAAAAGTGGTTTATAAAGTAGTTGATGGTAACGTTTTATTTGACGCAAATGGAAACGAAGTAATTGAAAATTATACCAGATACTTTCCTGACTTTACAAACAAAGAAACTTGGATAGCAATTTTATTTGTAATAATTGGTGCAGGAATTATTTTGTTAATTGATAAATACGGTTCAGAAAGAAAAGAATACATAGATGAATAAAAGAATTAAATTTGGGCTGTTAGGAAAAAATATATCCTACTCATTTTCAAGAAAATATTTTACTGAAAAATTTCAAAAATTAGGACTTAAATCTTATAAATACTATAACTTTGATATTCCAGAAGTAGAAGAATTCCCTTTTATTTTGTACCATAAAGAACATGAGTTTAGAGGGCTAAACGTAACCATACCTTATAAAGAATCAGTAATTAAATACTTAAATAAAATTGAATCTAATGCAAAAGAAATTGGAGCAGTAAATACAATAAAAATTACTGATGAAAATAAATTAATAGGTTATAATACAGATTTTTATGGTTTTCAAAAATCGATAGAACCTCTTTTAAAAACTCATCATAAAAAAGCTCTAATTTTAGGAACCGGAGGGGCGTCTAAAGCTGTTGCTTATGCCTTAAAAATGATGAAAATACAATATAAATTTGTTTCAAGAAAGCTAGCTGAAAACAGGTTTTTATATACTCAACTTAATGAAAATATTTTAAAGGAATATACAATTATAATTAATTGTACACCTATTGGAACTCATCCAAATATAGATGATGCACCCAAAATCCCATATCATTATTTATCCTCAAATCATTTATTATATGATCTAATTTATAACCCTGCAAAAACTAAATTTTTAAATGAAGGAGAAAAAAAAGGAGCGGTAATAAAAAATGGACTTGAAATGCTCGAATTACAAGCCGAAAAGTCATGGGAAATATGGAATTCATAAAAAGAATTACGTAAATTTACGCAACTGTTAAAGCAACTTAACATCTTAATTAAGAAATAGGATATCATAAGATTTGCTATTTTGAAAATTATTATTTAATATAATTAAACGAACCTTAAACATTTTTATATGTTAGACGAGAACAACAAATTACCGGCAGAAGAAAACAATTCAACTTCAAAAACAACTGAAAATTTAAATGATGAAAAAGCAGTAGTAGAACATGCTGAAAACACAAAAAGTAAGCCTATTGCTGTAGAAGACAATGTAACAAAAGAGCCAGAACCTACCATAAAAGAAGGAGCTGGTACTAACAATAAAGCAGTTGATGAAATTGAGAGTAAAATTGCGGAAAGTTCAGAAAATGATGATGAAACTGCAATTGAGCATAAAGACTATTCTAAATTAAGTTTAGAAGATTTAGTTGCTGAGTTAGCTGTACTTGTTAAAGAACACAAGGTTCAAAGTATTAGTAGCAACGTAAATAGTATAAAAAACAGTTTCAATGTTAAGTTTGGAGAACTTTTAAAAAAAGAAAAAGAAAAGTTTTTAGCTGAAGGTGGTAATGTTGTTGATTTTCAATATAACAACCCTATAAAATCTACCTATAATAGTATTCTTTACGATTATAAAATTAAACGTAATGAATATTATGCACAACAAGAAAGTAAGTTGAAACAAAACTTACAAGCTAAGTTAGATTTAATTGAAGAATTAAAGCACTTAATTGACAATGCTGATGGAGCAACAATGTATAAATTATTTAAAAATATACAGGATAGATGGCGAGAAATAGGTCCAATTCCAAGAGCAAAATATAACGATACTTGGAGAACCTATCATCATCATGTAGAACGGTTTTATGATTTATTGCATTTAAATAATGATTTAAGAGATTTAGATTTTAAACATAACTTTGAAGAAAAATTAAAACTTGTTGAAAAAGCAGAAGAATTAGCAGAATTGGATGATATTAATTTAGCTTTTAAAGAATTACAAGTATTGCATAAGATGTGGAAAGAAGATATAGGCCCAATTCCACGTGAACATAGAGATGAAGTTTGGGGGCGTTTTAGTGAAGCAACCAAAAAAGTACATGACAAACGTCATGATTTCTTTAAAGAATTAAAATCTAAGTTTGAACAAAATATAGATAAAAAACTAGAAGTCATATCCGAAATTGAAAATTTAGATTTCTTAAGTAATAAAACTCGATCAGATTGGCAAAAGAGTATTAAAGAAATTGAAAAATTACGTAAAAAGTTTTTTGAAATTGGTCAAGTTCCAAGAGCAAAAAGTGATCAAATTTGGTCTAAATTTAAGCAAGCAACTAGAAAATTTAACAGTGCAAAAAACAAGTATTTTAAAGAAGTAAAAAAAGCTCATTTAGAAAATTTAAATGCCAAAAAGTTACTTATAGAAAAAGCAGAATCTATTAAAGATAGTGAAGATTGGGACGTTGCCACAGATATCATGAAGAAGATTCAAGCAGATTGGAAAAAGATTGGTCATGTGCCACAAAAATATTCCGATAAGCTTTGGAGGCAATTTAAAGATGCTTGTAATCATTATTTTGATAGACTGCACTCTAAACAAGATGCTGGGAATAAAGAGCAATTAGAAGTTTTTAATAAGAAGAAAGAACTATTAACAGAAATTAAAGAATCTGCAGAATCTAAAGATGAGATTACTTTAGACGAACTTAAAGATTATGTGAATGATTGGAGAGAATTAGGTAGAGTTCCCTATGAAATGCGTCATGTTGAGGTTAAATTTAATAAATTGTTAGATAAAATTGTTGATTCAACTGATATTGATAAGGAAGAGGTAGAGATGATTAAGTTTAAAAACCTAGTGAATGGTTATTTAGAACAAAAAGATTATCGTAAATTGGATTCAGAACAATTATTTGTTAGAAAAAAGATTGATGAAATTGTAAGAGAAATACAACAGCTTGAAAATAATATTGGTTTTATTTCAAATGTAACTGAAGACAATCCTTTAGTTAAAAATGTAAGAGATAATATCAATGTCTTTAAAGAAAAGCTTGAAATTTGGAAAGCCAAATTAGAATATCTAAAAAGAATAGATTATTAAAAAAATAGAATTAAAAAGAAAGAGCCTCTAATTAGAGGCTCTTTCTTTTTAATTTTGTATAAAATTGGTGGATACTTCAATTTTTACTTCGCTCCAAGTTTTTGTAACTCCATCTGGTCCAGTATGTAGATCTTTGCATGCTTCATTTAAACTAATTAAAGCTTCTTGAGCTTGCCAATTATCAACATTCATTTCAGCATTAATTACTACGTTATTTTCACTTAAAACAAAAGTAATAGGCAAAGTATGGGTAATCCCATTCATATTTAAATCAACTGTACCAGTGTTTTGATTTGTAGTATGAACTGTACCTGAAAGAAAGGTGGTATTTTTCATAACACCAAAAAAGAATTTTTTTAATTTTCCATCTCTAATAGTATCTTTTGTAAATAGACTGCTTACGGGAATTTTAAATTTGATTCCATCTAAAGCTTCTAGAGGTGTTGAAGCTTTTTTTGAATTTTCAATTGAAAACTCAGTAAACTGGCCTTTCACAGGTACTTTATCTGTTGTTTTAAATGCAGTCCAATTTATAGTAGATGTTTCAGTTGCTATTGAATAACTTAATTCTTCTTTTTTCACTTCTTTTTTAGGAGCTTCTTTACAAGAATAAATTAAGGTAATTGCCAATAGCATACTTAGTATTCGTATTTTTTTCATAATTGTTAATTTTAATTAGTAGTTATTTTAGATGTTTATTTACTAGTTGAATGTATTTTATTTTTGCTTCATCTTCTGTTAGATGGCTAAGTTGAATCCAAGCATTTAGTTTAAACGCATTTCTAAGCTGAACATTGCCAGATGGTCTTTCATAATTATTCCCTTTTATTGCTTGTTTATAATATGCATAAAATTGAAGCATTACATCTGGTGGTAATTTAATTTTTGTAGTGGATGCTATTTTGTAAGCTTTTTTAAATTCAATATCTAATTCTTTTCCCATTAGCTTGTATTTATAAATAACTATAAAGTAGCAATTATTTGTTCTCCTCCTTTTACTTTATCATTCAAATTTACATTAATTTTAGTGTTTAAAGGTAAAAAGATATCTACTCTAGATCCAAACTTTATAAATCCTGCATCAGATCCTTGAAGTACTTCCATAGATGGTTTAGCGTAATTGACTATTCTTTTAGCTAAAGCACCCGCTATTTGTCTGTATAATACTTCACCAAATTTTTTATTTTCTACAACAATTGTAGTTCGCTCATTTTCTTCTGAAGCTTTAGGATGCCAAGCTACTAAATATTTTCCTGGGTGATATTTGCTAAACTTTACTTTTCCACTCATTGGATACCTTGTTACATGTACATTAAGTGGAGACATAAAAATTGAAATTTGTATACGCTGGTCTTTAAAATATTCTTTTTCAAATACTTCTTCTATTACTACTACTTTACCATCAACAGGTGCAACAATAGTAGAATCGTTAATATTAGTGGTTCTTTTAGGATTTCTGAAAAATTGTAAGATAAGTATATAAAATATTAACAAAGTAGCTGCCAATAATTTATTTAACCAATTTATGGAAACAACATTTTCAATAGCGATAATACCTATACCAACAATAAATGTTGCAATTAAAATTATTTTAAAACCTTCTTTATGAAACATAATTATTGAATTACTTGTAAGTATATAAATATGAATGGTGCTGCAAAGATAACACTATCAAACCTATCTAAAAAACCACCATGTCCAGGAATAAAGTTACTACTGTCTTTAACACCCGCTTGTCTTTTAAACATAGATTCTATTAAATCTCCTAATACGCCAAAGATACTCACTATTCCTGCAATTACTATCCATTGAATAAGTGTATGACTATCAAATTGACTTGCCAAAACAAAGCTAGCTATAAAGGTAAAAACCATTCCTCCTATAAAGCCTTCAATAGTTTTATTAGGAGAAATACGTTCTAATAATTTTCTTTTCCCAAAATTTTTACCTACCAAAAATGCAAATGTATCATTTGTCCAAATTAGAATAAAAACGCCTAAAATAGTAGTGTTTACATAGTTAAACCTTGCATTTAAAAAAGGGATTTGAACAATTAATGTAAAAGGTACAACAATATAAATTATGGATAAGAATATTTTCCCTAAATGACTTATAACTTCTTCTTTTTTAGCAAATAAGATAGATGCAAAAGTTATAAAAATGGTTAAAAATAATGCAACACCAACATATTCAAAAATAATTCTTGAAGGTAAGTCATCGACATTTAAAATGTTTCCAAAAATAAATAATAAGGTTCCAATTAAATAAGGAAAAACACTTTTAAGTTGTATCATTTTCTTAAACTCATACAAACAAAACATCATCATTATAAAGAAAAGGCCAATAAATGTTATTTTACTGTATAATATGGAAAATATTAAAACACTAACAAAAATAAAACCTGAGAGTGCCCGTTTTAAAAGTTTCTTCATAAACTATAGGTCTTCAAAAAGTAACAAATATAAGTTTTTTGCATTGGTATTTCCATAACTCATAAAGTCATCTTCTTTGGAATTAGGATTGTAATTTTTTATTGCGCTAATATTATTGGGAATATTACCTTGATAACGCGTTTTAATTCCTGTTAAACTTTCACCTTTGGTATTTACCAATTGGCTGGTTGTTGCATAAACAATAAAATTATCAGATAATTCTGATATTTTAAGCTCTTTTAATTGGTTTGAAGAAAATAAAATACTTCCATTTTCGGCAATTAAATGCTCACAACTCACAAAAAATGGCAGTTCTCCATTTAATTTGCTTGTTGTTTTGACGTTTATGGTTTTAATTAATTTCAGTAAATCACTTTCATTACAAATTATTGTATCCCAAGAATTTTCTTGAATGATATTTTTTAAATTTAAAGAGACTTCTTGTAAGGTAGTACAATACAAAAACTTACCACTATTTTTGATGAAATTTTTGACAAAAATTTGATCAATGGGTAAGTTTTGAAAATCTGAACTATCTTCTTTAGTTTCCTTTGGTTTAGGAGTATTAAATAACTTTTTAAAAAAACTCATTAACTTTTATTGAATAAATTCAAAATTATAAAAAACTAATGAATTTACTCTTCTGTTTCTAATGAATTTTCAGAATTGGTTTCAGTGGTCGTTTCTTTAGGTTCTACTTCAAAAGCTCTTTTACCAAAAATAGTTTCTAAATCTTTTTTGAAAATAACTTCTTTTTCAAGTAAAAGTTCAGCAAGTGTAATTAATTTATCTTTATTATCACTTAAAATTTGAATGGCTCTTTGATATTGAATTTCAATAATTTGAGAAATTTCTTTATCAATTACTTGAGCAGTTTCTTCGCTATAAGGTTTTGTGAAATTATAATCAGATTGTCCAGAAGAATCGTAATAAGTTATATTTCCTATTTTATCATTCAGTCCATATACTGTGACCATTGCTTTTGCTTGTCTAGTAACTTTTTCTAAATCGTTGAGTGCTCCAGTTGAAATTTTATCAAACATTAATTTTTCTGCAGCTCTACCAGCCAACGTAGCACACATTTCATCTAACATTTGTTCAGCTTGAACAATTTGACGTTCTTCAGGTAAATACCAAGCAGCACCTAATGATTGTCCTCTAGGTACTATGGTAACTTTTACTAATGGAGCCGCATGTTCTAGCATCCAACTTGCCGTTGCATGACCAGCTTCATGAAATGCAATAGTTTTCTTTTCTTTAGGTGAAATAATTTTATTTTTCTTTTCTAATCCACCAACAATTCTATCTACAGCATCTAAAAAATCTTGATGATGTACTGCTTTTTTTCCTTTTCTTGCAGCTATTAAAGCAGCTTCATTACATAAATTAGCAATATCTGCACCAGAAAAACCAGGGGTTTGTTGAGATAAAAATGAGATATCAACATCTTTATGAAGTTTAATAGGTTTGATATGAACTTTAAAAATTTGTTCACGTTCTTTTAAATCTGGTAAGTCTACATAAATTTGTCTATCAAATCTTCCTGCACGCATTAATGCCTTATCCAAAACATCAGCTCTGTTTGTTGCAGCTATCACAATAACATTGGTATCGGTACCAAAGCCATCCATTTCAGTTAATAATTGATTGAGTGTATTTTCTCTTTCATCGTTTCCACCTGTAATATTACTTTTACCACGCGATCTACCAATGGCATCAATTTCATCAATAAAAATAATTGAAGGGGACTTTTGCTGTGCTTGTTTAAATAAATCACGAACACGAGATGCTCCTACACCTACAAACATCTCAACAAAATCAGACCCAGAAAGTGAGAAAAATGGCACACCTGCTTCACCTGCTACTGCTTTAGCTAATAAAGTTTTACCCGTTCCAGGAGGGCCAACTAATAGTGCTCCTTTTGGAATTTTACCTCCTAATGCAGTATATTTATCAGGGCTTTTTAAAAAGTCAACAATTTCTTGAACTTCTTCTTTTGCTCCTTCTAAACCTGCTACATCTTTAAAAGAAGTTTTTACTTTTTGATCTTGATCAAATAATTTAGCTTTAGATTTTCCTATGCTGAAAATTTGGCCACCGCCACCTCCAGCACCACCACCAGACATTCTTCTCATAAAATAAATCCATAAACCAATTAAAAATATAAATGGTAAATAAATAAATATTTGTTCTAAGAAGTTTGTTTTTTCTTCATATTTAAGATCAAAATCTAAGTTATTTTCACTCTTTTTAATGTTTAATTCTTTTTCAAAGTTTTGTAAATCACCAAAATTATAATAATACATTGGTGTATTAATTGAGTATAGAGAGGTTTTATTTTTTTTGTGTTTTTCTTTTTCTAAGGCATCACTTTTAATAAATATATTGGCAATATCTCTATTAACAATTAGTATTTTATCGATATCTCCTTCAGTTAAAATGGTTTCAAACTCATTCTGACTTAAGTTTTTTGAAGATAAGCTTCCACTATTAAAAAACTGGTATCCTATAAATAATACCAAAACAATTCCGTACACCCAGTAAAAGTTAAACTTTGGAGGCTTTATATTTTTATTTGTTGTATTTTTTTTATTCTGACTCATTTTTTTCTTTAATTACAATAAGTTAAAATTTTAGTTGTTTGAAGTTATGGTGGTAATTTTAGCATCTCCCCATAAACTTTCAATATCGTAATATTCACGAGTTTGTCTTTGAAAAACGTGTACTACAACATTCACATAATCTAACAAAACCCATTCACTAGTGTCTTCACCTTCAACGTGCCAAGGTTTTTCTTTTGTTAACTTGCTTACTTGTTTTTGTACGATACCTGAAATGGCATTTACATGTGTATTAGAAGTACCTGTACAAATTACAAAATAGTCGCAAACCGTATTTTCAATTTCTCTCAAATCTAAAATTTGAATATCTTCACCTTTAATTTCATCTATTGCTTTTAAAATTGCCGCTATTAAGTCGTCTGTACTTACTTTTCTTTTTGTCATTAATATTTTTTTTATTCGTTACAAAGTTATTATTTTTTTATCATAAATTGTTATTTAAGTAACTTTGTTAAAATTATAAATTACAAATGAACATAATCAAACTTAGTGCCATTGATTCTACAAATTCATACTTAAAAAAGTTAGCACAAAAAAGTGATTTAGATACTTTTACGGTTGTTGTTGCAGAACATCAAACTGAAGGGCGAGGTCAAATGGGAACTAACTGGGTTTCTGACTATGGTAAAAATCTAACATTCAGTATTTTAATAAAATTTAAAGAATTTGAAATTGCTTATCAATTTTATTTAAGTATGGCGGTTTCATTAGGTTTATTAGAGGTGTTAAAAAAACGAGTTGATGTGTCATTGTTTATTAAGTGGCCAAACGACATATTGGCAGAAAACGACAAAGTAGCTGGAATTTTAATTGAAAATGTGTTAAAGGGAAATTTTATTAGGCAATCTATTATTGGTATGGGAATTAATTTAAATCAAGAATCATTTCCAAAAGACATTGAAAATGTGACTTCTTTAAAAAATATTTCTGGAACTCATTTTAATGCAGATCAATTATTAAATAAAATTGTAAACTCAATTAGCTATTATGTTCAATTTATTGAGAAAAAGGAGTTTGTATTTTTGAAAAAACGTTATATGAAAGCTCTGTATAAATTTCAAAAACCATCGATGTTTGTGGATGCTAACGATGAGTTATTTTTGGGTAAAATTATAGATGTTGAAGAAAGCGGGATGCTAATAATTGAATTGGAAAACGAAACAACTCGCAAATTTAGTTTAAAGGAAGTAAAATTTGCGAGCCGTTAAAATTATTTAAAATAAATGCTTAAATTTTTGAAGCATTGTCGGTTAATGTATCAATAAATTTTTGAAGTGGTCCTTTTACCATCATCGCCATCATTGGATTAAAATCACCTTCAAATAATAATTGTGCTTCACAAGAACTTTCAGTTACTTCGGTAATTGTAGCTGTAAGTGAAAAGTTTAATTTACTACTTGCCGCTCCTAAAACAATTTTGTCAAATTCTTGTTTTTCTTTGATAACTAGTCTAATTTCCGGCATTCCTTTTAAACCAAAAATAAAGGAATCTCCATCCACTTCAAATTTAGTTTTATTTTCAGGCATTAGCTGTTCAAAATTTTCAAGATTGGTTAAAAAATTGAAAAAATCTTTTTGAGATCTTGGGATGATAGTTTTTTTAGTTTCTAAGTTCATAACGTTATTTTATTGATTCCATTTGCTTGGATTTTCTCTCCAGTTTTTAAGTGTTTCTAACTCACTAGATGATATGTAATTGCTATCTAAAGCTTGCTCAAGTAAATATTCATAATCACTTAATGTAGTTAAATTTACGTTGGCATTTTCAAAATTTTCATCAGCAATTTTAAAGCCATAATTAAAAATGGCCACCATTCCTTTTACATTAGCACCTTCTTCTTTTAATGCTTTTACGGCATTTAAACTGCTTTTACCAGTACTAATTAAATCTTCAATAACAACAACATTTTTACCTTTTTCTAAAAAACCTTCGACTTGATTTTTTCTACCATGACTTTTAGGTTCAGGTCTAACATATACAAAAGGTAAGTTTAAATGTTGTGCAACTAAAACTCCAATAGCAATAGCACCAGTAGCAACACCAGCTATTACATCGGGTTTACCATATTCTTTTTCAATAATATTCGCCAAATTTTCTCTTAGATAATTTCTTATTTTAGGAAAAGAAAGCGTTGTTCTATTATCGCAATATATAGGCGATTTCCATCCAGAAGCCCAAGTAAATGGGTCGTTTGGTTGTAGCTTGATAGCTTTTATTTGTAATAAAAGTTCAGCAGTTTTTTTTGCAGTATCTTTGCTCATAATCATAATGCAAATGTATAAAGTTTTTGTGAATGACTGTCCAATATTTTTGACAGAAAATAATAATATTTCAACAAACTATAAGAAGGTAAAGTTTAATCTTACTGAAATTAAATCAATTATAAATGATTTATTTCAAAAGAAATTATCAGGTATTTATTTAATATGTGATCATTTAGAAAATGATTGGAAACAGTTTCAATCGTTGTTTAAAATTCAAAAAGCCGCAGGAGGAAAGGTGTTAAACATAGAAAATGAAGTGTTGTTTATTTACAGATTGAATAAATGGGATTTGCCAAAAGGAAAATTAGAAAAAGGCGAATCTATTGAACAATGCGCTATTAGAGAAGTTGAGGAAGAATGTGGAATTTCTAAGCTTACAATACAAAATCCATTAGAAACTACTTATCACATTTTTGAACGAAAAAATAAGACAATTTTAAAAATTACGTATTGGTTTTTAATGAGAACCAGTTTTACAGGAGAACTTACCCCTCAAACTGAAGAAGGAATTAAAAAAGTAATTTTTAAAAATAAAGTAGCAGTTAATGCTGCATTACATAATACTTATGAGAATATTAAGTTGTTGTTTTAAGTTGGTTTAAATTACCTTTTTGATTATTAAGTAATAAATAGTTAAAAACTTAGCTAAATTTAATTCATTACCTTTGCCGCTTTTTGAAAATTAAAATTATGACTGAATTTATTGAGAAAAGAGTATCAAATGTAAGAAATGATGTTTTATCTGGAATAACAGTAGCTTTGGCTTTGGTTCCAGAGGCTGTAGCGTTTGCATTTGTTGCAGGAGTTGACCCATTAGTTGGTTTATATGCTGCCTTTATGGTGGGTTTAATTACTTCAATTTTTGGTGGTCGTCCAGGAATGATTTCAGGTGCTACAGGTGCTTTGGCGGTAGTGATGGTAACTTTAGTTTCAGAAGGAAATGCTCTAGGAGAGCCCGGAGAAAATTTAGGTTTATATTATCTGTTTGCCACAGTTATATTGATGGGAATAATTCAAATTTTAGCAGGTGTTTTAAAGTTAGGTAAATTTGTCCGTTTAATTCCACATCCAGTAATGATGGGTTTTGTTAATGGTTTAGCTATTGTAATTTTCATTTCTCAATTGGGGATGTTTCAAAAAACAATTGAAGGCGAAAAGACTTGGTTGCAAGGAAGTCAACTGTATTTAATGATTGGGCTAGTAGCTTTAACAATGTTTATAATGTGGGGATTGCCAAAAATTAGGCAAGCTAAAAAATTACCTGAAGCATTAATAGCAATTTTAGTAGTTAGTACCATAGCTATTCTATTAAAATTTGATGTCGCTACTGTAGGTTCTTTTATAAGAGATGGTGGAGGAACAGGATTAAAAGGAGGCTTTCCAACATTGAAATTAGAAACCTTTTCTAAAATTCCATTTACTTGGGATTCTATTGTTTTCATTTTTCCTTATGCTTTAATTTTAGCAGCTATTGGATTGATTGAATCTCTTATGACTCTAAATTTAATTGATGATTTAACCGAAACAAGAGGAAATGGAAATAAAGAGTGTGTAGCACAAGGAAGTGCAAATATAGTTACTGGATTGTTTGGAGGTATGGGAGGTTGTGCCATGATTGGTCAATCAATTATCAATATTAAAGGTGGTGGAAGAGGAAGGCTTTCAGGGATTGTAGCTGCCGTGATGTTGCTGTTGTTTATTTTATTTGGAGCTGAATATATTGAGCAAATTCCGATTGCGGCTTTGGTTGGAGTAATGTTTATGGTTGTTATTGGCACATTTGCTTGGAGTAGTTTTAGAATTATAAATAAAATTCCTAAAACAGATTTATTTGTTCTTATTTTGGTATCAACATTAACTGTGATTTTTGATTTAGCGATTGCTGTAATTGCAGGGGTAATTGTTAGTGCATTGGTTTTCTCTTGGGAAAATGCCACAAGAATTAGGGCGCGAAAAAGAATGAAAGATGATGGTACAAAAATTTATGAAATATGGGGTCCTTTATTTTTCGGATCAATTTCTGCATTTAATGAAAAGTTTGATGTAAAAAATGACCCAGACGTTGTTGAAATAGATTTTATTGAATCTCGTGTAAGTGATCATTCAGCATTAGAAGCTATTTTTAATTTGGTTGAAAAATATGAAACAGCTGGCAAAAAAATTCATTTAAAACATTTGAGCGAGGAATGTAAAGAATTGTTGTATAAATCCAATCCAAAATTTCAAGAAGTTATTGAAGAAGCAGTTGACGATCCCCGTTACCATTTAGCAGCAAATCCAGAAAAATTTACAAAAGGACTATTTGAAAAATAAGTTATTATTTAAGTGTTTTTAAAAAAGAAACCCATTCTTTTTTTGTATTTAAATTTAAAATAATTGCCCTATCAGAAACATTTACAATTGTAATTTTGGTAGGGCTTACTTTTTTTAGTTGAAAATCTAATCTAGCGTTTTTATCTTTAGTATTTATAGTTAAAAAATTATTCCAAATTCGAGAACTTATTTTTATTGGGTGTCCATTTTTGCCTTCAAAATTTGGAAATACAACCTCATTTTTTTCAGAAATAAGTTTAGCCAACTCTTCTGAATTTAATAGGGGAGTGTCAATTGGGTTTATTAAAATAGTTGTCTGCTTTGGAATAGCTTTTAAAACGGTTTGAAGCGTAGAAAATGAACCTAAATCAGGGTTTTTATTGATTACAGTTTTTACGTTTAATCCTTGAAATTCGAAGGTTTTTTTTTGTGCAATTTTAAGCCAAGGAATGGCTGAGAAATAGTGGTCATAATAATAACCCAGACCTATATATACTTCTTTTATAGAAATTTTTGAAATTCTGTTTAGTTGTTCTAATATCCAAAAAGTTTGTTGATATTTTAGTAATCCTTTTGCAACACCCATTCTTTCAGATTTCCCTCCAGCTAATAAAATAAAAGCCTTCTTATTTTCCATAATGAATTTTTAACAACTCAGCAGCAACACTAATTGCAATTTCTTTGGGTGAATTTCCTCCTAAGTCTAAACCAATAGGGCAGTTTACAGGTGAAATTCCCGTTTTGAAACTTAATTCATTTTTAAGCATATTATTAAATTTGTTCTTTTTGGTTTTACTTCCAATTAAACCAATATATTTGGTTTTGCTATCTAGGGCTAGCGCAGTAATTTCAAAATCTAATTTATGATCGTGAGTCATAATAACTATATAACAGTTGTCACCCCAATTAACAGTGTGTTTGTATAAGTCAAAATCCACATTAGAAAATGTAATACTTTGGTCAAGACTTAAAGTTTCTTGCCAATTTTTGCGAATATCTAAAAGCGTAATATTGAATGGCGTGTCTTTTAGAATTTTACATAATTCCACACCAATATGACCTGCTCCAAATAAGTACAACTCAGGTTGTTGATTCATAGGTTCTATAATTAATTCAACTTTTCCACCACAGCACTGTTCAAATTCAGGTCCTAATGTATATGAAAATTCTTTAATTTTATTTTCAGTAATAGCAGTAATAGCTTCATCAATTACTTGAAATTCAAGTTTTCCTCCACCAATAGTTCCAAAAATATCTTTTTTTTCTGTTACAATCATTTTAGATGCAACTTTACAAGGAGCTGATCCTAAAATTTTTGTTACAGTAACCAGTGCAATAGGTTGTTTTTTATGTTTAAATTCAGAAAGTAATTCAATCCAATTGTTATTCATTAAGGTTTTAATTAATGTGTATGTTTTATGTAATTAGACCAAATCATAATCAGCTAAAGGTAAGTTATAACAGCGTTTCCCTGTAAGTTTATAAATGGCATTTATAATTGCTGGAGCAATTACAGGCACACCAGGTTCACCAACACCTGTCGGTTTTTCAGAACTATCTACAATTTCAACATGAACCTTAGGAATTTCATTCATTCGAATCATTTTATAATCGTTATAATTATTTTGCTCGATAGCTCCATTTTTAGCTGTTATTTTACCATAATAAGCTAAAGACATTCCAAAAATGGCAGCTCCTTCCATCTGAGAGGTGATAGTATTTTTATTAACTGCAGTTCCGCAATCTATAGCGGTATATACATTATGAACTTTAACTTTATTGTTTTTCATTGAAACTTCTACAACGGAAGCAACATACGAATAAAAGCTATAATGTACTGCTAATCCATAAGCATGACCTTCGGGTAATTCTTTTCCCCATTCAGCATTTTTTGCGGCAATTTTCAAAACATTTTTTAAACGAGCAGTGTCATATTTTATAGGATCTTGAGTGTCTTCAATTCGGTTTTTACCAATTAAATTTAATCGAAACTCTAAAGGATCTTTGTTAGCAGCATAAGCTAATTCATCAGCAAATACATTGATTGAAAAACCGTGAGGAATATTGATAACTGAACGCAGCCATCCAATACGAACATGAGCTGGGGCTTGTCCAATTTCAACTTTTAAATTATCAATTTCAAAAGGAACATTTGCAGCGCTTGAAATTTCAAAACCAGCAGCATAACCTACTCCAGGTTGAAATGTTGAAACAATAGAAGGCAATGCAAATCGATGTAGCCAGCCAGTTACTTTGCCATTTTTATCTAATGAAGCTTTCATATATTGAGCACTGGTGGTATGATAATAACCATGCTTGATATCGTCTTCACGAGTCCAAACAACTTGAACAGGTGCATTTAAGGCTTTGGAGGCTATTACTGCTTCAACAATGTAATCTGGTTTAGACTTTCTTCCAAATCCACCTCCTAAAAAGGTAACATTAATGGTTACTTTATCTTCTGTAGTTTCTAAATAATCTGTGATTTCTTTTCTTGTTGATTGTGGTGCTTGAGTTGGAGCCCAAACTTCACAAGTATCGCCTTGTACCCAAGCAACTGCATTTGGAACTTCCATTGGAGCATGTGCTAAGTGTGGTAATTGAAAAGTGCTTTCAATGGTTTTGTGAGCATTTTTAAAAGCATTATTTATATTTCCTTGATTTTTTCCAACTTTACCTTCTTTGTGAACATTTTGGGTAATTTGATTCATGTATTTTTCAGAATCATATTGTTGGTTTTCACCAAAATCCCACTCAATTTTTAAAGCTTCTTTACCTTTAAAAGCGGCCCAAGTATTTGTGGCTATTACCGCAACACCTCCAAGGGCACCAAAAGGTTTTTCAATTCGAGGGATTTCAATTACATCTTCTACACCAGAAACTTTTAAAGCAGCTGATTTATCAAACGATTTTACTTTTCCAAAAGTAACAGGGCAACGTGCAATAGCAACAAATTTCATGTGGGGCAAACGTTTATCAAGCCCAAAAATAGCACTGCCATTTGCGTATGCTTTAACATCAACTCCTTTTAAATGTTTGCCAATATATTTAAAATTTTTAGGATTCTTATAAGTTAAACTTTCATCTGAAGGAATTTCAAGAGTTTTTGCAATTTCAACTAAATCTCCAAAACCAATTTTTTTTCCACTTGTATGTATTATGAAATGATTCTCTGCAGAACATTCAACTTCTGGAACTTGCCATTTTTGTGCAGCAGCACTAATTAACATTGCTTTTGCAATTGCTCCCATTTTTCTCATAGGCTCATATAAATAACGAATGCTTCTTGAACCATCGGTATTTTGATCGCCATATTTTTTATCTCCAACGGCTTGTTGAACTTTAATTTTAGACCAATCAGCTTCCATTTCATCTGCAATTACCGATGGTAATGAAGTTCTAACTCCGTTGCCCATTTCAGAACGAGAGGCAATTAAAACAACACTTCCATCAGAATTTATTTGAACAAATAAATTTGGATTAAAATTGATTAAATTTTCTGGAGTTTTTTCTTTGTCAGAAAATACAGAAGTGTTACAAGCTAGTATTAATCCGCCAGAGGCTAAACCAATACTTTTAACAAAACTTCTTCGACTTACATTTTTTATAGGTTTCATAATTAGTTTTGTTTTTTAAGTTCAACTGTTCTGTGAATTGCTTTTTTTATGCGTTGATAGGTTCCGCATCTGCAGATATTTCCAATCATCGCTTCATCAATTTCATCATCAGTCGGATTGTCATTTTTATCAAGTAAAGCCGTTGCAGCTATTAATTGTCCTGGTTGGCAAAATCCACATTGAGGTACGTTTAATTCTCCCCAAGATTCTTGTAGTAATTGTAAGTTTTTTGATTCACCTTCAATAGTTGTAATATTTTGACCTTCAGCTACTGATACTGGAATCATACAAGATTGTACAGGAGAGTTGTTTAATAAAACTTTGCAAGACCCACAAACTCCAATACCACAACCATATTTTGTTCCTGTAAGTCCAATAATATCTCTAATTGCCCATAGTAAAGGCATTTCTGGAGAAACATCGATTTGGTGTTTTTCTCCATTTATTTGAAGTGTGATCATTTTATAAATTTAGTAGTTTAGTTTGAAACAACAAGATAAGAATATTTTTTGAAATTTATTAAGGAAGAAGTTGTTTAACAAGATTTTAACGGGCAATTGTAGGTGTTTATAGCTTTAAAGGTTAATCTTTTTTACTTCTCCAGGAATCATATTTTGTAGTTTAATATGTCCTATTCTTACTCGTACTAATCTCAGTGTTGGGAAACCAACAGCAGCAGTCATTTTTCGTACTTGTCTAAATTTGCCCTCCGTAATTGTAATCGAAATCCAGCTTGTTGGACCGTGCCTATCATCTCTAATTTTTTTATTCCTTTTTGGTAAAACAGGGTGTTCATTTAATTTAGAAACTTCACAGGGATTGGTTAAGTATTTTTTGCCTTCAACACTAATTTCAACTCCTTTTTTTAGCATTTCAATAGCTTTAGAAGTTATGTTGCCATCTACTTGTGCCAAGTATTCTTTTTCTATTTTACGACTCCTAATAAATTCACTGGTTTTTCCATTTGTGGTAAGTAGTAGTAACCCTTCTGATGGCTCATCCAATCTGCCAATTGCCATAATATTTTTTGGAAATGTATAAAATTCTCCTAACAACTTCTTTTTGTTTTTACTTACATCATTATTTGTAAATTGACTTAAATAGCCGTCAGGTTTATACATTGCAAAATGTTGATGTTTAAACTTGTCCATTTATAATTTGTAATACTAATTCTTTGGTAATTTTAGAGCCTGCAGCTTTTTTTTTGATGTCTTCAAAGCTAAAAAGAAAGTTGCAACCTTTTTTGTAATTACTACAACCATAAGCCGATTTTCCTTTCAATATTGTTCCTGTTTGACATTTTGGACAAGTTAGAGTGTCTGTTTTTTTTATCGTTTTCTTTTGTTCTAATTTAAGATTGAAGTTTTCATCAAAACGAATTAATCCATCAACGTTTCCTTCTTCAGTTTTAAAGCCTTTTAAATTAACAGTACATCCTTTTTGAATTAATCTAATGTATTGTTTTTCAGATATTTTTTTACCTAAATAATTAAAAGGAAGTTTTAAATTACATCCATTTTTGTAGTTGCTACAACCAAAAGCTGTAGAACCTTTTAAAATAGTTCCGGTAGTACATTTTGGGCAATTTTCAATAGTGATTCCTTTTTTCTTTTTAAGTTCTTTAGCCGAATTTTTATTATTTTTAGATGAGGTAGTAGCTGAAATATTTGCTCTAATAGTTTCTGAACGAACTTCATATACTAAATGGTCTACCATTTTTTTCATGTTTTTTATAAAAGTTCCAGCGTTAAAAGTTCCTTGTTCAATTTCTTTTAATCTTTTTTCCCATCTTCCTGTTAACTCGGCAGATTTTAATAATTCATTTTGAATAATATCAATTAATTGAATACCAGTAATTGTAGGTAAAATTTGTTTTTTGTTTCTAATAATGTATTTGCGTTTAAAAAGTGTTTCAATAATGTTTGCTCGGGTAGATGGACGTCCAATACCATTTTCTTTCATTAGTTCTCTCATTTCATCATCATCCACTTGTTTACCAGCAGTTTCCATAGCTCTTAAAAGAGTTGCTTCAGAAAAATGCTTAGGTGGCTTTGTTTCTTTTTCTAAAAAAGAAGGTTCATGATGTCCTTTTTCACCTTTGGTGAAAGTAGGAAGAATTCCAGATTCTTTTTTAGTATTTTCAGCTGTTTCAAAAACAATTCTCCAACCTTTTTTTACAATTTCTTTTCCAGTAGTTTTAAAAGTAACTTCAGCAGCTTGTCCTATTACAGCAGTGTTTGCAACTTTACAATCTTCATAAAAAACAGCAATAAAACGTTTGGTAATAATATCATATACTTGTTGTTGATTATATTGTAAATTAATTTGCACTCCAGTTGGGATAATTGCGTGATGATCGGTTACTTTTTTATCATCAAAAACTTTCGAAGATTTTCTAATTTTCTGGTTTAATAAAGGTTGAATTAGAGAACTGTAGTTGGTTAAATTTTTTAAAATTCCTAGAACCTTTGGATACAAATCATTTGGTAAAAAAGTGGTATCTACTCTTGGGTAGGTAACTACTTTTTGTTCGTATAATTTTTGAACAATTTTTAAGGTTTCATCTGCTGAAAATCCAAATTTATTATTACAATATACTTGTAATCCTGTTAAATCAAATAATTTTGGTGCATATTCTTTTCCAGCTTTTTTGGTTATTGAAACAATTTCAAAGTCACTTTCTTTTACTTTATTGGCTAAAACTTCTCCATCTCTCTTCTTTAAAAATCGACCCTCTTCACAGTTAAATAGTGTTTCTCTGTATAAGGTTTGAAGTTCCCAATAAGGCTGCGGCTTAAAATTTTCAATTTCTTTAAATCTATTGACAACCATGGCTAAAGTTGGGGTTTGTACTCTGCCAACCGACAGCACTTGTTTGTAACCACCATGTTTTACCGTGTATAATCGGGTAGCATTCATTCCTAATAACCAATCTCCAATGGCTCTAGAAAATCCGGCATAGTATAAATTATCATAATTTTTGGAAGGTTTCAAATTTTCAAACCCTTCTTTAATGGCTTCAGTAGTTAATGATGAAATCCATAAGCGTTGAACTTCTCCTTTATAATTAGCCTGATTAATAACCCAACGTTGAATAAGTTCTCCTTCTTGCCCAGCATCACCACAATTTATAATAACTTCAGCTTTATCAAATAAACTTTTAACAATGTTAAATTGTTTTTTGATACCATCATTTGTAACTACTTTGGTTTCAAACTTTTCAGGGAGCATTGGTAAATTATTCAAATCCCAACTTTTCCAATGTGGTTTATAATCATTCGGTTCAAAAAGTGTGCATAAATGCCCAAAAGTATAAGTTACAGCATAACCATTGCCTTCAAAATAACCTTCGCGTTTGGTATTGGCTCCTAATACAGAAGCTATTTCTCTTGCTACGCTTGGTTTTTCAGCTATACAAACTTTCATTTATTTTCTTTTTTTGAAGTGTTCAAATTACGTAATTTTAGGTGAATTTTAAAAGAGAATCAAGTTTTGGTTTTTTATTTTTATTAGCATTTATTAAAGTACCTTTGTAAATATAAATTTGATAATTATGAGAAATGAAATTAAAGAGATAAAACTTGGTTACGGATTAGGTGTACTTAAATTTGGAATGAGTAGGGCTGAGGTAAAATTGTTGTTAGGAGAGCCTTCATTTATTGATGCTTTTTCATATTCTGAAAGTTCAAAAGATTTAACGGAATCGTGGGAGTATGAAAATTTAAAAATTTCTTTAGGTTTTGATGAAGAAGAACAATGGAAATTAACCATGATTTCTGTTGCTTCTAATTTTTATCAATTAGAAGGGAAATCTTTGATTGGTTTACAAGAAAGTGAACTATTGAATCAATTAACTGATTTAAATTTTGAAGATGTTGATGTAGAAGATTGCTCTGAAAGTGATGATGAAAATCACCAAGTAATAGAAATAGAAGAAAAATCGATTAATTTTTGGTTAACTAATGGTGTTTTGGATGAAATACAGTGGTCACCACTTTTTATTGACGATGATACTATTAAATGGCCTGAATAAAAAATGATTTTTTATTAATATCGAATTTAATAACTAATATAAGTTGATTATGAGACCTTTTCATTATGCTTTTAAAGTAAAAGATATCGCATCTACCAAAAAATTTTACCTAGATATTTTAGGGTGTAAACAAGGTAGATATACAGAAAACTGGATAGATTTTGATTTTTTTGGAAATCAACTATCAGCTCATGTCAATAGGAATATTCCAAAACTGGATTATTGTGGAACAGTAGATGGAGTTAAAGTGCCAATACCTCATTTTGGATGTATTTTAACATTAGAAGAATTTGAAAATATAAAGCAAAGTTTAACGACTGCAAATTGTAAATTTATTGTAAAACCACAACTTAGGTATAAAGATTCAAAAGGTGAACAATATACAATGTTTACTGAGGATTTTAGTGGAAACCCAATAGAATTTAAAGCATTTAAAAACGAAAACGAAATTTTTGATTGATCTTTTTACCACCAAACCACAAAAAACTTTTCAGTGTTGCCATTTGGATGTTTTAACCAGCAAAGTGGAGCAGTTTTTTGTTGAATCAATATTTCAATTTTATGTAAAAATGGTTCATAGGTTAACCATCTAATAGGTACTCTAATTTCTTGTAACCAATTTAATTTTGTTGGAATATAGAACTTACAATCGTTGAATTGTGAAAGTTGATTATAATGAATATAAAAGCCTTTCACGCACTCTTTATTTAATAAATTAAACTTTGGTTTTTCTTTATTATAGGGGGTAAATAATTGAGCTTTAAAAAGAACTTGTTGATGAATGGTGGCAATATCTATATTTAGTTTTTTTAATAATGGTTTTGTAAATGAACTAAATAAAATAGGTAATTGTTTTTCTTTTAATTTGTTGAGTTTAGCAACTAAACTATCTTTTCTATTAGGTCCAATCCAATGTTCTATTTCGTTTTTACCAACGGTTTTATCATATAAATAAAATTTGTAAATGACTTCTAAATGAACAGGGGTGTTATTTTGCAGCAAAATACAATCGAGTTCACCTAAAGTTGTTTTATTGTTTTGTATTTGGGCATTTTCAATTAAAATTTTACAAGAATCAGTTTGATTTAAAACGAAGCTCACAAAACTTTCAACTCTTTTACCTAAACGTTGATTTTTTAAAATGTTTCCATTAAAGGGTAAGGTGTTTTTCAACTCAAATTTAAATTGTTTTAAGGTGTAAACGCTGGTAGTTGTCCAAAGTTTAGGAGTATTCAAAAAACCTTCAAATTGTAATTGAATTTCTTTGCTATTCAAACTCATAATCAAATGAATTAAAACACTTTATAAATTGGTAATTTTAAATGTGCCGATTCATAATAAGGAGAATGTTTATAGATGAAATCTAATTGAGCTTTTGAATTATTTGCAAAGTTTTCATCAGTTGCTATTTTTTTCTCAAGCTCAATTTTTACAGTAGGGTTTTTTAATAAAAATTGTTCTGCAATATCTTCAAAAACATAAGCGGAATAGCCTTCTTTTTGTTGTAAAATGCTATCAAAAAAGTTCCAATTAAAAAACGAATCTGTTGCTGAAGCTTCTAATGTTTCTATAATATATCTCGCTCCAAATTGATTTACCGGAATGTAAATATCTCCTTTATTAAATTTAACTTCTTTTAAAGTAGTTGTTACTAAGGTGTTGTAGTGTGGATAATGTCCTTCGTATGCATTAGATCTTGTTTTGTAGTCTTTAATATGTTGCTCTTCAACATTTATAATTGTATCCTTATCAACTATTGTGTATTTAATATTGTTGTCATTTAATCGTTCTAAAACTTTCCACCAACCTTGTTTTAAAATATATGCTTTAGGAATGTTTATCTCTTTTACAACTTTAAACTGATTGTAATAATTAATATTTTTAGTATAAGGCTTTGTTCGGTCGTAAAAAAGTCTTTTTCCAGTTGTTACCTTACTGTCAATATAACTTCCTTCATATCCTTTAAATTGAAGAATAGAACAGGTGTCTTTAACTACTTCATAGGCTATAGGATATGTGTTGCTTTTTAAAATGTTATCTACAGCATTTTTACGAAGTTGTTTTATTTTTTTGCCATTATTTATAGTGAAATCAATCATACTTTCCAACAAACCATATGTTTGCTCAACACGTTGTTTGTAGGGTTTTAGCATATGTGTTTCTATCATCATTCCTAGAGTATTGAATAGTGTTGTGTATCCACTGGAATAGCGTGGAGAGTCAAAAAATTGACTAAAACCAATTTCAGGAGTTGCACCCCATACATTTACATAAGGTGTTATAATAATATCTTTTTGAAGTAAATCAGCTTCAATACTAGGGCGCATTGTGTTTTCAATAAAATCACCTAAATCATTACCTAATTTATTGTGTTGAGTAAATAAATGGGTAATTGTATATTGATAATCGGCTCCGTTACTTACATGGTTGTCAATAAAAATATCGGGATTTACCAGATGAAATAATTGAGCAAATGTACGTGCATTTTTGGTGTCAGCTTTTATAAAATCTCTATTTAAATCAAAATTTCTTGCATTCCCTCTGAATCCATATTCTTTTGGGCCATTTTGATTGGCTCTAGAAGAGCTATTTCTATTAAGCGCTCCACCAACATTATAAATAGGAATGATTGCTAAAACAATATGTTCTAACTGTTTTATTTTAGTAGGATTTTTAACGATATCTCTTAGCAACATCATAGAAGCGTCCACTCCATCAGATTCTCCAGGGTGTATTGCGTTATTAATAAGAATTACATTTTTGTTTCCTTCATTAATTTTTTCAAAGTTAAACTCTTTTGAACTATTAAATACAACTAAATGTAATGGTTTTCCACTATCTGTTACTCCTATTTCTTGAATGGAAATTTCAGGGAATTCTTGAGCTAATTTTTTAAAATAAGAAATAGTTTCTTCATAAGTTGTTGTTTCTAATCCTTCTGATTTTTCAAATTTTGTAGTAAAATCAACTGTAGTTTTGTTGGGTTTACTACAAGAAGTTATAATAATTATGAGTACTAAGTAAAAGTGTTTTTTCATAAGAAGTTTCACTATTTTTTGTAAACGCTTTCAGGTACAAAGCCTGTTATGTCTCCACCATGTCTAAATACGTCTCTAACAATACTTGAACTAATAAATGCGGTATCTGCGGATGTTAACAAAAATACAGTTTCAATATTAGATAATTTTCTGTTGGTTTGAGCTATGGCTTTTTCAAATTCAAAATCAGCAGGGTTTCTCAACCCTCTTAAAATAAAATCTACAGCCTTTTTTTTGCAAAAATCGGTGGTTAAACCAGAGTAAGTAAGTACTTTAATTTTTGATTCCGTTTTATAATTTTCTTTTATAAAATTTACTCGTTCTTCTAGAGTAAACATATATTTTTTATCTGAATTAATTCCAATAGCAATAATAATTTCATCAAATAAAGGCAATGCTCTATTAACAATATCAACGTGACCTAATGTAATTGGATCAAAAGACCCTGGAAAAATTGCTCTTCTCATAATTAGTTTTTTAAGGCCATTTCAATGGCGTTATCAAAAAGTTCTTGTAAACCAATACCTTCTTCTGCCGCTTGTTGAGGTATGATACTAGCAGCAGTGAGTCCTGGAACTGTATTCATTTCTAAAAAGTAAGGTTCTTCATTTACAATAATATATTCTGAACGTGAAAAACCACTCATATTTAAAATTTTATAAACTTTTGTAGCAATTTTTTCTAATTTTTTATGGAGTTCATTTGAAATACGAGCCGGGGTAATTTCTTGAGACTTTCCTAAATACTTTGCTTCATAATCAAAAAAATCATTTTCTGAAACTATTTCGGTCATTGGAAGTACTTTTATGGTATTATGATAGTTTAAAACGCCAATAGTAATTTCAGTTCCATCTAAAAATTCTTCAATTAAAATTTGGGAATCTTCGGTAAAAGCTTTTTCGATTGCTGGGATAACTTCATTTTGATGTTTCACTTTAGAAATTCCAAAGCTTGAACCCGCTTTATTAGGCTTAACAAAACAAGGTAAGCCTACTTTTTTTATTATTTTACCTACATCAATGGTTTCACCTTTATCTAAGTAATAAGAAGTAGCAGTTTTAACTCCATATTGTTTAACAACGCTTAAGCAGTCACGTTTGTTAAAGGTTAATGCCATTTGATAAAATGGGGCAGAAGTATGTTTTATTCCAAGTAAGTCAAAGTATGCCAAAATAGTTCCATCTTCACCTGGGTGTCCATGTATGACATTAAAAACTAAATCAAAATGTATTGTTTTGTTATTGATTATGGTA
The DNA here is from genome assembly GCF_947493565.1 of uncultured Lutibacter sp. Classification (GTDB taxonomy): domain Bacteria; phylum Bacteroidota; class Bacteroidia; order Flavobacteriales; family Flavobacteriaceae; genus Lutibacter; species Lutibacter aestuarii. The sequence continues at coordinate 217,683 of NZ_CANLRG010000006.1, forward strand.
GAAAAATCATGTTTATTAATAGCATACTCTTTTCCATTATCATCAACTACTATCCATTTATTTTTTAAGATATGAACTTTATATGTATTGTATTTTTCTTTAGAAATATGTTGATAAACAACAGCTCCGCTTTCTAGTGAAATATTTACTTCAGAGGAGTAACCACCCATAATAATGGCAATATTTTTTTTCATTTTAAGTTTATTATTTGAGTATAGTTACAAACTTACATAAATATAGTTAATAGTTTAAGTGCAAAAATTAAGAAAATTTAAGTGTTAGAAATAAAAAATAAGTTGGTTGTTAAAACAGATTTATTTTTTAAGGTTTAAAGAAATAAACAATTCAACTCAAAAAAAGTATCTTTGCAAAATTAAAATATAAAAAATGAGTCTTATTCAATTTATAAAATCAAAAACGTTTTTAAAACAGTTAGTAATAGCTGTAATTGGTTTGGTAGTTTTTATTTTCCTCGTAATGAAATGGTTAAATATATCTACGAACCATAATCAAAAAATTGAGGTTCCTAATTTGGAAAGAATGAGTTTAGCTAATGTAGAAAAAGCCTTAGAAGAATTAGACTTAAATTTTGTAGTTATAGATTCAGCAAGCTACAACCCGGACTATCCAAAACAATCAGTAATAGAGCAAACACCTATAGCTGGAGATTATGTGAAAGAAAATAGAAAAATTTATTTAACACTAAATCCTTCTGGTTACGCAGATGTTGAAATACCAAATTTATATGGTAAAACTAAACGGCAAGCAGTTTCTCAGCTTACTGCTATTGGTTTTAAAATTGGAGCCAATCCAATTTACGTTTCTGATATTGCGAAAGATGTGGTTAGAGGGATGAAATTTAAAGGAAAAGATGTAAAAGCAGGAGATAAAATACCTAAAAATTCTATAATTACCTTAAAATTAGGTGATGGAAAAGGCAGTGGTAGTTATTCACCAAATTTAGGAGGAACACAGTAATGAGTATTGAAGAAATAGGGCAAGAACAAGAAGAGTTCTACGAACATTTTAGGTATGTGGCTCATGAAGGACAAGTTCCTTTACGTGTTGATAAATTTTTAATGAATTTTATTGAAAATGCGACTCGTAATAAAATTCAACAAGCAGCAAAGGCAGGAAATGTATTGGTAAATGAAATTCCAGTAAAATCTAATTACAAAGTAAAACCAAAAGATGTGGTTAGGGTAGTATTAGCACATCCGCCTCATGAAAACTTATTAGTTGCTGAAGACATTCCTCTAGAAATTTTATTTGAAGATGACCAAGTTATTGTTGTAAACAAACCTGCTGGAATGGTGGTGCACCCAGGACATGGAAATTATTCAGGAACTCTGGTTAATGGATTGATTCATCATATTGAAAATTTACCAACTAATTCTAATGAACGACCAGGTTTAGTACATAGAATAGATAAAGATACTAGCGGTTTATTAGTAGTTGCCAAAACAGAGTTTGCAATGGCACATTTATCCAAACAATTTTTTGATAGAACAACTGAACGCTTATATTATGCGCTAGTTTGGGGCAATATTGAAGAAGATGAAGGAACTATTGAAGGGAATATTGGTAGAAGTTTAAAAAATAGACTACAAATGAGTGTTTTTCCTGAAGGTGATTTTGGAAAACACGCCGTAACACATTATAAAGTAATTGAAAGATTTAGCTATGTTACCTTGGTGCAGTGCAAATTGGAAACAGGGAGAACTCACCAAATAAGAGCTCATTTTAAATATATAGGACATACACTTTTTAATGATGAACGTTATGGAGGTGATACCATCTTAAAAGGAACCACATTTACAAAGTATAAGCAGTTTGTAGAAAATTGTTTTACGGTTTTACCTCGGCAAGCTTTACATGCAAAAACATTAGGTTTTGAACACCCTACCACTAAAGAGTTTTTAAGATTCAATTCTGAGATACCTCAAGATATGTCGGACTGTCTTGAAAAATGGAGGACCTATACCATTCATCAAAAAGAATAAAAATGAAAGAGTTTGATGTAAATAATTGGAATAAGAAAATCTCAATATAAATTTTTTAAATCTTATAAAGATCCTTTTTTCAATATTACAGCAAACTTAGAAGTAACAAAACTTTACACGTATTGTAAAAAGCATGATTTATTATTTTCATTAGCTTGTATTTATGTGGCCATAAAAAGTATAAATGAAATTCCAGAATTTAAATTAAGAATCAAAAATGAAAAAGTTTATGCTTTTGATTCTGTTAATGTTGGTTCTACCATTTTAAATGAGGATCATACTTTTTCATTTTGCGATTTTATATTTACACCTACATCTTCAATTTTTGAATTTAATGCCAGTGGAAAAAAAGCAATTTTAAAACTTAAAAGAGGTGAAGTATTTAATACAAATGAAGATGAATTAGCAATTGTACATTGTTCTACAATTCCTTGGGTTTCGTTTACAGGATTTAAACACGCAAGAAAAGGTGATGAATATAGTAAAGGAATACCAAAGATAGTTTTTGGAGGCTTGTTTAATGACAATGAATTGAAAAAAATACCTTTTTCAGTTGAAGTTCATCATGCCTTGTTAGATGGTTATCACGTTTCATTATTATTTTCTAAAATGCAACAGTTTATTAATACACTAACATAAGTTTAACTTATTCTTTCATAATTTTATTGTATTATTTTTTAACGATAATTATTGTTTGTTGTATTACATTTACACTATAATGAAAATTAAAGAACTGATAATATTTACAAATAAGTTAGAATTTCAAATAGATTTTTACGCTACAATTTTAGAACTTCCAATAGTAATTTCTACACCAGAATTTACAAGTTTTAGAGTGGGTAAGTCGCTATTAACATTTAAGTATAAAAAACATATAACTCCATATCATTTTGCTTTTAACATTCCTTCAAATAAAGAGAAAGAAGCATTAGAGTGGTTAAAAGAACGTGTAGATGTTTTATGTTTTGAAGACAATGAAATTCAAGATTTTTATAGTTGGAATTCTAAAGCAATTTATTTTTATGATATTGATAAAAATATTGTAGAATTTATTTCAAGAAAGAATATGAATTTAATTTCTGAAACAAAATTTTCTTCAAAACAACTATATAGCATTAGTGAAATAGGAATATCTTCGAATAATATAGAGCGTACAGTAAACAAATTAAATACTTTTGAAGCAATAAAAATTTATAGTGGAGATATGGAACAGTTTTGTGCATTAGGTGATGAAGATGGATTGTTTATTATTGCGAATAATAAGTTGAGAAAATGGTTTCCTACTGGAGATAAAATTTATCAATCAGACTTTATTGTTAAAGGGGATTTTAATTTTGAATTTAAAAAAGGAGAAATAATTGAAATCATGTAAATTTGTTTCAGACTAAAAATAGAATATGAAAATAGTTATATCACCCGCAAAATCATTAGATTTCGAAAGCAACATACCAACTTCAAACTATACACAAGGTATTTTTTTAAGTGATGCTGAAAAATTAAATAAAGTTTTAAAAAAGAAATCTCCTAAAAAACTATCAGAATTAATGAATATTTCCTCCAAGTTAGGAGAACTAAACTGGAAGAGAAATCAAGAATGGGAATTGCCATTTTCATTACAAAATGCTCGTCAGGCTGTATATGCTTTTAAAGGAGATGTTTATATTGGTTTAGATGCCTATACAATTCCAGCAAATAAGTTAGAAGAACTTCAACAAAAGCTAAGAATTTTATCGGGTCAATACGGTTTGTTAAAACCGTTAGATTTAATGCAAGCTTATCGTTTAGAAATGGGAACAAAGTTAAAAGTTGGTCGTAAAGAAAACTTATATCAATATTGGGGGAAAAGAATTACTGAAGCTTTAAATGAAGAATTAGATGAGGATGAGTTATTTTTAAATCTTGCTAGTAATGAATATTTTAAAGTAATTAAACCAACTTTACTTAAAGTTCCAGTTATTACACCTGTTTTTAAAGATTATAAAAATGGAAAACTAAAAATGATTAGTTTTTTTGCTAAAAAAGCTCGAGGATTAATGGTTCGTTATATAATTGATCATAATATTGAAACCTTAGAAGGCTTAAAGGGGTTTAATTATGAAGGGTATGCATTAGATTCTAATTTATCTTCTACTACCGAATTGGTATTTACACGATAAATTTTTATATTTTTTTTAAAATTATATTTATTTTTTATATATGTTTGTCACGTTATTTTTTATTAACGATGAAAGATATGTCTTTTTTCGGTTGTAACCTATTTGTAAAGAGGTTTTTAGGTTACAATATACTTAGGAAGTATAACGGAAAATATAAAAAAATAAGAACTTCTTTTAACCGTATTTTTATTAATTACAACTTTCTTTTTGTTGTAAATAATCAGCACATATATTCAGTTTTAAGAGTATGATTTAGTATTAGTTACTGTAAAATCTTATAGCTTTATGCTATTTTTTATCAAAAAAATTAATATAATACTAAATGAATAATAAATATATTGATCTAATCAATCAAACATTTGATTTTCCACAAGAAGAATTTAAAGTGGATAACAGCAAAAATTTACACTTCCACGATATTGATATGATGAAATTAGTGGAAGAATACGGAACGCCTTTAAAATTTACATATTTGCCAAAAATTAGCGAGAACATTCAAAAAGCTAAAGAAATGTTTAAACGCACTATGCGTAAACATAAATACAAAGGCAAATATCACTATTGTTATTGCACAAAAAGTTCTCACTTTAAACATGTGCTTGATGAAGCATTAACCAACGATATACATATTGAAACTTCTTCGGCTTTTGATATTAACATTGTAGAGAACCTAAAAAAAGAAGGTAAAATTACCGATAAAACCTACATTTTATGTAATGGTTTTAAACGGGATGAGTATATTTCAAATATTCAAAAATTAATTAATAACGGACATAAAAACTGTATCCCAATAATAGACAATTATGAAGAAATTGGACTGTTAACAAATGGAGTTCGTAGAAAAATGAATATTGGAATTAGAATAGCATCTGAAGAAGAGCCAAAATTCGAATTTTATACTTCAAGATTAGGGATAGGATATAAAAATATTGTAGATTTTTATCGAAGAGAAATCAAAGAAAATAATAAGGTAAATTTAAAAATGTTACATTTCTTTATCAATACAGGTATTAAAGACAATGCTTATTATTGGAATGAATTGAATAAATGTTTAAAAGTTTACATTAACCTAAAACGAATTTGTCCTTCTTTAGATAGTTTGAATATTGGTGGCGGTTTCCCTATAAAAAATTCATTAGCATTTGATTATGACTACGAGTATATGATTGATGAAATTATTTCTCAAATTCAAAATGCTTGTGAAGAAGCTGAGGTGCAAACACCACATATTTTTACAGAATTTGGCAGTTATACTGTTGGCGAAAGCGGAGGAGCTATTTACAAAGTTCTTTATCAGAAAAAACAAAATGATAGAGAAAATTGGAATATGATTAACTCATCATTTATTACTACATTACCTGATAGTTGGGCTATAAATAAAAGATTTATTTTATTACCTTTAAACAGATGGAATGATGTTTATGAACGTGTTTTATTAGGTGGACTTACTTGTGATAGTGATGATTATTACAATTCAGAACAGCATATAAACGCCGTTTATTTACCAACATATAAAGAAGATAAACCATTGTATTTAGGGTTTTTTAATACAGGTGCTTATCAAGAATCAATAGGAGGTTATGGAGGGTTACAACACTGTTTAATTCCACAACCAAAACATATAATTATATCAAAAAACAACGAACAAAAATTAGAATTTAAAGTTTTTAAAGAAAAACAAACAGCAAAAGATTTTTTAAAAATATTGGGTTATGAATAAAAGAACATACGCAGGAATTCCTGAGCAGTATTCAAAAATTGAAACTTCAAAAGTAGTTTTAATCCCTGTTCCTTATGATGGAACAAGTACTTGGCAAAAAGGAGCAGACAAAGGTCCAGAAGCTTTTTTAGAAGCATCTGAAAATATGGAATTATATGATATTGAAACAGATTCTGAAGTTTACAAAAACGGTGTGTTTTTAGCTGATCCTGTTACTGAAAACTCATCTCCAGAAACAATGGTGGCAGAGGTTCATAATATTACAAAATCCTATATTCAAAAAAATAAATTTGTAACCTTATTTGGAGGCGAACATTCAATTTCAATTGGTTCAATTAGAGCATTTAACGAGTGTTTTGATAATTTAACAGTAGTGCAAATTGATGCTCATGCCGATTTGAGAAAGGAATATGAAGGCTCTAAATGTAATCATGCTTGTGCTGTTTATGAAGCAAGTCAAAATACCAACCTAATTCAAGTAGGGATTCGTAGTATGGATGCTATTGAAAAAACAGTTATGGATGAAGATAAAGTGTTTTTTGCACATGAAATGGCTCAAGATGATTATTGGATGGATAATGCAATAGATTTAATGACTAATAACGTTTTTTTAACTATTGATTTAGATGCTTTTGATCCGTCAATTATGCCTTCAACTGGTACGCCAGAACCAGGAGGGTTGTTGTGGTATGAAACATTGGAGTTTCTTCAAAAAGTTTTTAAAGAAAAAAATGTAGTAGGGTTTGATATTGTTGAACTTTGCCCAAATAAAGATGAAAAATCATCAGATTTCTTAGCTGCAAAATTGTACTATAAAATGCTTAGTTACAAGTTTGCAAACACTGAAATAGATGAATATGATAATATAGATGGTTATAAAGAACCTAACCATAAATCAACTAAATTCGAAGACGAAGATTATGACTACTAAAGGAGCTATTTCAAATTTTATTGAAAAATATTATTTACATTTTAACGCAGCCTCAGTTGTGGATGCTGCTAAAGAATATGAAAACCAATTAGCAAAAGGTTCAAAAATGTTAGTTTCTCTTGCAGGTGCAATGAGTACTGCTGAATTAGGAAAAATATTTGCAGAAGTAATTAGACAAAACAAAGTACAAATTATTTCTTGTACAGGTGCTAATTTAGAAGAAGATATCATGAATTTGGTAGCGCATTCTCATTATAAAAGAGTTCCTAATTATAGAGATTTGACACCTCAAGATGAATGGGATTTATTAGAAAAAGGGTTGAACAGAGTTACAGATACTTGTATCCCAGAAGAAGAAGCATTTAGACGTTTACAAGAGCATATTTTTAAAATTTGGAAAGATGCTGAAAATGCTGGTGAACGCTATTTTCCTCATGAATTTATGTATAAGTTGGTGCTTTCTGGAGTTTTGGAACAGTATTATGAAATTGATCCTAAAAATAGTTGGATGTTGGCTGCAGCTGAAGCTAATTTGCCAATGGTAGTTCCTGGTTGGGAAGATAGTACTATGGGTAATATTTTTGCCTCTTATGTTTTAAAAGGTGAATTGAAAGCAAGCACTATGAAGTCTGGAATCGAATATATGACGTTTTTGGCAGATTGGTATACAGAAAATTCAAAAGAAGGTATAGGATTCTTTCAAATTGGAGGAGGTATAGCTGGAGATTTTCCAATATGTGTTGTACCTATGTTATATCAAGATATGGAACGTACCGATACACCGTTTTGGAGTTATTTTTGTCAAATTTCAGACTCAACAACAAGTTATGGTTCTTATTCAGGAGCTGTTCCTAATGAAAAAATCACTTGGGGTAAATTAGATATTCATACACCAAAATATATTATTGAATCAGATGCCACAATTGTAGCGCCTTTGATTTTCGCTTATTTGTTAAATATGTAATTGTAGAAATTAATGAAAAGAGTAATTGTAGATTATAGCAAACTAACAAGTGATATTTTAGATTTATTAGTTGAAAAATTTCCAAATGGATATGGATATAGAGATATTATAACTTTTAAAAATGCGAAAGATGAAACAGTGAGAGCTGTAGAAGTAAAAACTGAAGACACTATTTATTTAGTTAAAATTAGTTTGAAGTTGGAAGAGACGATGGAAGACTATGATGCTGACGAAGATAACTTTGATGAAGTTTATGATAATGATGTAGAAGATTTACCAGATGAAATGGACGAAGATTAAAATTTCTAGCCCTTAAAAAATAAAAAGACCTGCTCATGCAGGTCTTTTTATTTTTTGAAATAAGTATGCAATTAATACTTAGATTCTTGACCTAATTCTTTTACTAATAAATAATAAACAATAGCTCTATATTTATTTCTGTTAGATTTTCCTACTTTTTCAATTACAGATTCTAAGGCACTATCTAATTTTGGACCATCAGATAAACCTAATTTTTTAATTAAAAAATTATTTTTTACAGTTTCAAGTTCTTTTTCATCAGATCCAGAAACAGTTTCAGCATCAGCTTTGTAGATTGAAGGACCTAATCCTTTAGTAACTTTTGTTAGTAAATCAGCGTCAAAACTAAGACCTAATTTTTTCATTTCACTTTGATAAAGTGTTATTTTTTCATCAAATTTACTCATGAGTAACGAATTTTTTTATTATTAATTAAAAATAGATACTCAAATATAAAAAAATAAAATTGGTATTTCGTAATTATTTTAACAATCTGAAATATTTACACTAACGGCTAAACCACCTTCTGAGGTTTCTTTATACTTAACATTCATGTCTTTTGCAGTTTCCCACATACTCGAAATTACTTTATCTAAAGGAACCTTTGCATTTAAGTAATCGCTTTCTAAAGCCAGTTCAGCAGCATTTATGGCTTTGATAGCTCCCATAGCATTTCGTTCAATACAAGGTATTTGTACCAAACCACCAATAGGATCACAGGTTAAACCTAAATGGTGTTCCATAGCTATTTCACTTGCCATTAAAACTTGTTCAGGGGTTCCGCCTAACAACTCAGTTAAGGCTCCGGCTGCCATCGCTGATGAAACCCCTATTTCTGCTTGACATCCTCCCATAGCTGCAGATATGGTTGCTCCTTTTTTAAATAAACTTCCAATTTCTCCAGCCACTAATAAAAATTGTTTAATCTGCTTAAAATCTGCATCATGATTTTCAATTACCATATAATACATTAAAACAGCAGGAATTACTCCAGAACTACCATTTGTTGGTGCTGTTACAACTCGTCCTAATGAAGCGTTAACTTCATTAACACTTAAAGCAAAACAACTTACCCATTTTAATATTTGACGAAATTTAACTTCGGTATTTCTAATAGCAACTAGCCATTCTTCGGGAGAATTATATTTTTTTTCTTCTTTTAATTTTTCATGTAAATCAAAAGCTCTTCTTCTAACATTTAAACCTCCAGGTAATTTTCCTTCAGTATGACATCCAATATACATACATTCAAGCATGGTATTCCAAACTCTTTTTATTTCAAAGTCAATTTCTTCATCACTTCTTAAAGAACGTTCATTTTCTAATACAATTTCAGAAATTTTTAATTGGGTTTGTTTACAGTATTCTTCTAACTCTTTTGCTTTTTGAATTGGATAAGGAAATGTTTTGTGGATTTCAATATTTTCTTTGGCATGTATTAGTTCTTCTCTAACAATGAAACCTCCTCCAATTGAATAATAGGTGTCTGTTGAAATTTCTTTATCATGGCTAAAGCCAGTAAATTTGATTCCATTTGCATGAAATGGTAAAAATTCTTTATTAAAAACAATGTTAGAAGCTGCTTCAAAATGAATATTGAAACTGTTGCCAAATTTTAATTTTTGTTCCTCCTTAATTTTAGAAATTAAAGGTTGTATTTCATCAGTAGGAATATACTCAGGATCGCAACCAGATAAACCTAAAATCACAGCTAAATCTGTAGCATGCCCTTTTCCTGTTAAAGATAAAGATCCGTACAAATCAACTTTAACAGCAGTTATGCTATCAAATAAATTAACTTTTTTTAGATGATTTATCCACCTTTCAGCAGCTCTCCATGGACCTAAAGTATGTGAACTTGAGGGACCAATTCCAATTTTAAGCATATCAAAAATAGAAATACACTCCATTTAATTTTTCGTTTTAAAAATTGTGTAAATATAAGGCTTTGTTAAATGCATTTTTGAAAATATTTTGAAATTATTCTAAAGAATGCTAAGATTTAATGTCAATTTTTTTGGTTATGACTTTAAATTATGACAACTTGACATATTTGTTTTAATGGCACAGTCATTGTCTATTGCTTATTGTAAGTTTAAAAAAATTAAAACAATTATTTAAAAATATAATTATGAGTAAAATTATAGGAATAGATTTAGGAACTACCAACTCTTGTGTTTCTGTAATGGAAGGAAATGAGCCTGTTGTAATTCCTAATGCCGAAGGAAAAAGAACTACCCCTTCTATTGTGGCATTTATTGAAGGAGGAGAACGTAAAGTAGGAGATCCTGCTAAAAGACAAGCAGTTACAAACCCACTAAAAACCATTTATTCAATTAAACGTTTTATGGGTAATAAATATTCTGAATCTCAAATGGAGGCAGAACGTGTACCATATAAAGTAGTTAAAGGAGATAATGATACACCTCGTGTAGATATTGATGGAAGATTATATACACCGCAAGAAATATCAGCAATGGTTCTTCAAAAAATGAAGAAAACTGCTGAAGATTATTTAGGTACAGAAGTAAAAGAAGCAGTGGTTACTGTTCCAGCATATTTTAACGATGCACAACGTCAAGCAACAAAAGAAGCTGGTGAAATTGCAGGTTTAAAAGTAAGTCGTATTATAAATGAACCAACTGCTGCAGCTTTAGCTTATGGTTTAGATAAAAAAGGACAAGACCAAAAAATTGTAGTTTTTGATTTTGGTGGTGGTACACATGATGTATCTATCTTAGAATTAGGAGATGGTGTTTTTGAAGTATTATCAACAGATGGAGATACGCATTTAGGAGGAGATGATGTTGATCAAAAAATCATTGATTGGTTGGCTGAAGAGTTTAAAGCTGATGAAAATATGGATTTACGTCAAGACCCAATGGCTTTACAACGTTTAAAAGAAGCTGCTGAAAAAGCGAAGATAGAATTATCATCTTCAGCATCAACAGAAATTAATTTACCATATGTAACGGCTACTGCTACAGGTCCAAAACACTTGGTTAGAACTTTATCTAAATCTAAATTTGAACAATTAATTGATGATTTAGTTCGTAGAACAATTGAGCCTTGTAAAAAAGCATTGGATAGCGCAGGTTTAACAACAGGTGATATTGATGAAATTATATTAGTTGGTGGATCAACTCGTATTCCAGCAGTACAAGAAGCTGTTCAAAAATTCTTTGGAAAAGCGCCATCAAAAGGAGTAAATCCAGATGAAGTTGTAGCTATTGGAGCAGCTATTCAAGGAGGAGTTTTAACTGGAGATGTAAAAGATGTATTGCTGTTAGACGTTACACCACTTTCTTTAGGTATTGAAACTATGGGAAATGTAATGACAAAGTTAATTGAAGCTAATACAACTATTCCAACTAAAAAATCACAAGTATTCTCAACAGCTGCAGACAACCAACCATCAGTTGAAATCCATGTGCTTCAAGGAGAGCGTGCTATGGCTGCAGATAATAAAACGATTGGTCGTTTCCATTTAGATGGAATTCCACCAGCACAAAGAGGAGTTCCTCAAATTGAAGTTACTTTTGATATTGATGCTAATGGAATTATTCATGTAACTGCTACAGACAAAGCAACCAACAAAACGCAAGACATTAGAATTGAAGCTTCTTCTGGTTTAACTGAGGAGGAAATCAAGAAAATGAAAGCTGATGCAGAAGCAAATGCTGACGCTGATAAAAAAGCAAAAGAAGTTGCTGAAAAAATTAATGGCGCAGATTCGATGATTTTCCAAACAGAAAAACAATTAAAAGAATTTGGTGATAAATTATCAGCAGATAAAAAAGAACCTATTGAAGCTGCTTTAATTGAATTAAAGAAAGCTCATGAAACTAAAGACCTTGCACAAATTGATGCTGCAATGGAAAAAATTAATGAAGCTTGGAAAGTAGCAAGTGAAGAAATGTATAAAGCTCAACAAGAGGCGCAAGCACAAGGCGCACCAACTGGTGATGCAGGTAATGCACAACCAAAAAATGAGGGAGATAATGTAGAAGATGTTGACTTTGAAGAAGTAAAAGAAGACTAATTAGTTATTCGTTAACATACTTAAGAAAACGCTTTCGATTTTTGAAAGCGTTTTTTTGTTTAGTGTAATTCATAATTTGTAAATTTGATAACTACGAACTAAAAGTTATGAATATACCTAAAACTAGTTTCCCCAGAGTTGTAATTGTTGGAGGAGGTTTTGCAGGAATTATGCTTGCAAAAAATTTAAAAAACCAAGAACTTCAAGTCGTTTTAATCGATAAAAATAATTACCATACATTTCAACCTTTATTATATCAAGTTGCCACTGGAGGCTTAGAACCTGATTCTATTGCTTTTCCAATACGTAAAGTAATTAAAGATATCCCTAATTTTTATTTTAGATTAGCTGAAGTTTCAGAGATAGATACTAATAAAAGAAAAATAATAACCAACATTGGTAAATTAAAATACGATTACTTAGTAATAGCAACAGGTTCTAAAACAAATTATTTTGGAAATACTAAAATTGAGAAATTTAGTATGGCTATGAAAAGTGTCCCACAATCTTTAAATTTAAGAAGTTTAATACTCGAAAATTTTGAAGACGCCTTACTCACCTCAAATCTTGAAGAACGTAATGCTTTAATGAATTTTGTAATTGTTGGAGGAGGCCCTACTGGAGTTGAGTTAGCTGGTGCTTTAGCAGAAATGAAGAAAGGAATTTTACCTAAAGATTACCCAGATTTAGATATCAGACAAATGCAAATTAATATTGTACAAGGAGGGAATCGCTTGTTAAATACTATGAGTGAAATTGCTTCGGAAAAAGCCGAAGACTTTTTAATTCATTTAGGGGTAAATATTTATAAAAATGTTCATGTAGTAGATTATGATGGTTATAAAGTTGATACAAATACTGATTTAAATTTTGAAGCAGCGACGGTTATTTGGGCTGCTGGAGTTAAAGGAGCAACTGTAAATGGTTTACAAAATGAATGTATTATTGAAAGAGCAGAGCGTATTAAAGTAGATGAATTTAATAAAGTAAAAGGGTATAAGAATGTTTTTGCTATTGGCGATGTTGCATGTATGAGTACTAATCAGTATCCAAAAGGGCATCCAATGATGGCACAACCAGCCATACAACAAGGAAAACATTTAGCATATAATATGATAGCAGAAATAACTAATAAACCTTTAAAACCCTTTATATATAAAGACAAAGGAGCTATGGCAACCATTGGAAGAAATAAAGCCGTAGTTGATTTAAAAAAAATAAGGTTTCAAGGAGTTTTTGCCTGGTTTGTGTGGATGTTTGTGCACTTGTTTTCACTCATTGGTTTTAGAAATAGAGCTGTTGTTTTTTTAAACTGGGTATATAATTACATTCGGTTTGATAGAGAAACTAGATTGATAATTAGACCTTTTAAAAAGAAACCCTAAAATATATATTATATATCATTTAATTTTTTTAGTGAAATTATTATGCATACATAGTAATTTTCTATATTTGGCTAAAACTCTATTATGGCAGTAACTAAATTAACTCAGCTTTTAAATATTAAGCATCCAATTATTCAAGCGCCTATGTTTTTGGTGTCTAATACTGCAATGGTTATTGAAGCTATGAAAAATGGTATAGCTGGCTGTATCCCTGCTTTAAATTATAGAACTTTAGATGAATTACGCGCAGCCATTAAAGAATTAAAGGCGGCTAAAATTGAAGGTGGTGCCTTTGGATTTAATTTAATTGTTAACAAATCCAATATAAAATACAAAGACCAGTTGCAAATTATTTGTGAAGAAGGGGTAGATTTTATTATCACCTCATTAGGAAGTCCAGAAGAGAGCATTAAAAGAGCTCACAAAAAAAATATCAAAGTGTTTTGTGATGTAACTGATTTAAATTTTGCTAAAAAGGTTGAAGGTTTAGGAGCAGATGCTTTAATTGCTGTAAATAATTTGGCTGGAGGGCATAGAGGAAATCATTCTCCTGAAGTTTTGATTTCTGAATTAGTTAAAAACTGTGCCATTCCTGTTATTTCTGCTGGAGGAGTTGGATGTAAAAAAGATATAGATAAAATGCTAATTTTAGGAGCGGAAGGAGTTTCGGTAGGAAGTCCATTTATAGCTTCTGAAGAGGCTAATGTAACTGAAGAATATAAACAAGCTTGTGTAAAGTATGGAGCAAATGATATAGTAATGACTGAACGTATTTCAGGAACGCCTTGCACCGTAATTAACACACCTTATGTTCAAAAAATTGGAACGAAACAAACTTGGATTGAACGCATTTTAAATAAAAATAAAAAATTGAAAAAATGGGTTAAAATGATTCGTTTTTCAATTGGAATGAAGGCAACAGAAAAAGCAGCTAAAAAAGCTACTTATAAAACGGTGTGGGTAGCAGGACCTAGTATTGAGCATACCAAAGAAATTTTGCCTGTTTCAAAAATCATACAACAGCTTATTGAATAGCTCTAGTATGCTATTTTTTTAATAAATCATTCAGTGCATTTTCTAAAGAAGGAAAACTAAATTTAAATCCTATATCTGTTATTTTTTGAGAGGAAACTCTACTTCCTTCTAAAATAATAACAGCCATTTTTCCTAAAATTATTTTTAAAAATAGCTTTGGTATATTTGGTAACCATAATGGTTTTTGAAAAATTAAAGCAATTTGTTTGGTTAAGTTTTGATGCGTAGTATGTTCAGGAGTAACTGCGTTATAAATTCCTTGATATTTTTCGTTTTCAATAGCAGCTATATACATATTACATAAATCAGTAATATGAATCCAAGGAACGTATTGTTTGCCATTTCCTAGTATAGCACCAAAACCCATTTTAATTGGTTTAACAATTTTTTCTAGAGCTCCTTTTTTTTTGCTTAAAACAATTCCTGTTCTAAAAATTACAGTTCTAATGTTGAGAGAATTAAAATGTAAAGAAGATTCTTCCCAAAGAGAACAAGTTTTACTTAAAAAATCATTTCCAGCGACGTCATTTTCAGTATAAATATTAGTTGAAGTGGTTGCACCATAAAACCCCACACCAGATGCTGCAATAAAACCTTTTAGGTTTGGATTTAACTCTTTAACTTTTTGAAATAATAAATGAGTTGAAAAAACTCGACTATTAATGATAATTTCTTTTCTTTTCTTCGTCCATCGTTTGTCTGCGATACCTGCACCAGCTAAATGAACAATATAATCAGCATTTTTAATTGCTTCCTCATCTATATATTTTTCTTCAATATTCCACTGAAATATGTTTTCTTCGTTAGAATTATTTCTGCTTAAAATGGATACATGATGTCCTTTTTTCTTTAATAAAGTTATGAGGTGTTTTCCAATTAATCCAGTTCCACCTGTTACCAATATTGAGGCCATAAAAATTCGGTTATTTTGTAGTTGAATATATTACAAAATAACCGAATTCAAAAAAAAATTGAACAACTAAAAACTAATTTATGAAAAAACTTGTTTTTCAACTTTAAATGGGGTGATCTTATTCATTCCTGTCGATATAGCCTCTGTATTTAAAGGAATTAAGTGATGGTAGCGTTCAGATAATGATTTTTTTAAACCTTCAATTACATTTTCTAATTGAACAATAGGTTTTACTTTTAAAAATCCACCTAAAATTACCATGTTGAATATTTTTTTATTTCCCATTTCGGCAGCTAACTTGGTACCTTCAATTTGGTAAATATTAATGTCTGTTCTGGTTGGATGATGAGAAATTCCATTAGGGTCGTAAATTAAAACTCCACCAGGTTTTACACTCTCTTCAAATTTATCCATAGATTGTTGGTTTAAAATAATAGCCGTATCAAAAATCTTTAAATATGGAGAGCTAATTCTATCGTCACTTAATATCACTGTAACGTTTGCAGTTCCTCCACGCATTTCTGGTCCATATGATGGCATCCAGCTAACTTCTTGATTTTGCATTATGCCAGAGTATGCTAAAATTTTTCCCATAGAAAGGACTCCTTGCCCTCCAAAACCTGCTATAATAATTTCTTCTGTCATAATTTGTTATTTTAATTTTCCATTAACTTTAATATCTCCTAATGGGAAGTAAGGGAACATATTTTCTTCCATCCAAATATTAGATTCATTTGGAGTCATTTTCCATCCTGAATTACAATTTGAAACTATTTCAATAAAAGATAGTCCTTTTTTTAATCTAGTATTTTCAAAAGCATTTTTAATAGCTTTTTTAGCTTTACGTGCGTGTTTGTGAGTATGAACTGATTGGCGAGTAACATAATATACACCAGGCAAATTAGCAACTAATTCAGTCATTTTTAAAGGAGATCCCATAGAGGCAATTTCTCTACCATAAGGAGAAGTTGATGATTTCATGCCTTCTAATGTAGTTGGAGCCATTTGTCCTCCAGTCATTCCATAAATACCATTATTTACAAAAATGATTACTATATTTTCGCCTCTATTACACGCATGAATAGTTTCTGCGGTACCAATAGCTGCTAAATCTCCATCACCTTGGTATGTAAAAACATACTTTTCTGGCCAAGTTCTAGCAATAGCTGTGGCTACAGCTGGTGCTCTTCCGTGAGCGGCTTGTGTCATGTCAATATTCATAAAATCATAAGCCAAAACAGAACAACCAACAGGTGCAACACCAATAGTATCTTCAGAAATTCCCATTTCATCAATAACTTCCATGGTTAAATTATGAGCGGTTCCATGACCACATCCTGGACAATACGAAAGGGTAGTGTCCGTCATTAATTTTGTTTTACAGAATACTTGATTCTCTGGTTTTACTATATCTAATACGTTCATGGTTTATAATTTTTTGTTCTAAGGCTTCTAAAATTTCTTCTGGTGTATGGATAATACCGCCAGTTCTTCCAAAGTGTTCAACAGGTACTTTATGTTCTACTGAAAGTTTAACATCTTCCACCATTTGCCCTGCATTTAGTTCTACACTTAAAATTCCTTTTACTTGGTCAGCTAATTTAAATAGTTCTTGTTTTGGGTATGGAAATAAAGTAATTGGTCTAAGTAAACCAGCTTTTATTCCTTTTTCTCTTGCTAATTCAACTGCTTTTTGTGCAATACGTGCACTTGATCCATAAGCGACAATTAAGTATTCTGCATCATCACAGTTGATTTTTTCAAATCGAAGATCTTCTTTTTCCATTTGTTCATATTTTTTCATTAACCTATGAACTCTAGCTTCCATTTTTTCAGATTGAAGATCAAGAGATGTAATAATATTTCGTTCTCTGTTAGTTTTACCTGTTACCGCCCAGCTATCATGTCTTTTGATTAACTCTTCGTTGCTAATTCTTTCTTTTTGGTCTTTTAACTGAACTTTTTCCATCATTTGGCCAATTAACCCATCTGAAAGAATTAATACAGGAGCTCTATATTTAAATGCTATATCAAAAGCATCTTCTATAAAATCTGACATTTCTTGAACAGATGCAGGAGCTAAAACATAAAGCTTATAATCTCCATGACCACCACCTTTTACAGATTGAAAATAGTCTGCTTGTGAGGGTTGAATGGTTCCTAAGCCAGGCCCACCTCTAACAACATTTACAATAACTGCTGGTAATTCAGCTCCAGCTAAGTAGGAGATACCTTCTAATTTTAGTGAAATACCTGGGCTTGATGATGAGGTCATTACTTTTTTTCCAGTACTTGCAGCACCATATACCATATTTATTGCAGCAATTTCACTTTCTGCTTGTAACACAACCATTCCTGTTCTTTCTTCAGGACGTTCCGTCATTAAATACTCAATTACTTCTGATTGTGGTGTAATAGGATAACCGAAGTAAGCATCAACACCTGCTCTAATAGCAGCCTCAGCTAACGCTTCGTTTCCTTTCATTAATTTTAATTCTGACATTTTAATAGATTTATTAAATTATGCTGAAACTTTTACTCTATACACTGAAATAGCTCTATCAGGGCATACTATACCACAGTTTGTACATCCAGTACAAGCTTCTGGGTTTTTCATATATGCGTAATGATAGCCTTTTCTGTTAACGTCTGTAGTCATTCCAATAACGTCTTCAGGACAAACAGGGACGCAAACTTCACAGCCCTTGCATGCTTGAGTGTCAACTACAATTGCACCTTTAACTTTTGCCATTTTAATAATTTTATTAGTGATTAGTAACTTCTTATTTGGGTATTCTCAAAGATATAGCTATTTTATTGTATAAAGTATGATAAATGTCAATCTGTGATAATTGTCATCTTTTTTTGAAAATTATTTTGTATTAATTTCAATGTTTTTTCAATAAAAAAAGCACCTACAAGGTGCTTTTTAAAATTTTAAGTTTTTATGTAACAAATATTACATTAATAAAGTTTGTTATATTTTGAAGGGTTAGCTTCGTGCATTATTTGGTAAATAGCTTCAAAAATATCTTCAGCATTTGGTTTAGAAAAATAATCCCCATCTGTACCATACGCTGCTCTGTGTTCTTTAGCGCTTAAAGTTACTGGCTTGCTATCTAAATATTTATACGCATCTTGTTTTTCTAAAATTTCGTTAAGTAAATAGGCTGAAGCTCCACCAGGAACATCTTCATCTATAATTATAATTCTATTGGTTTTTTGGATGCTTTTTACAACATCTTGTTTAATGTCAAAAGGTAGTAAACTTTGTGCATCAATTATTTCGATATCAATATCAACCTGATTTAATTTACTTACTACATCTTCCACAATTTTTAAAGTTGAACCATAAGAAAGTACGGTAATATCTTTTCCTTCTTTAATGGTTTCAACAATGCCGATAGGAGTTTTAAACTCTCCAAAGTTGTTTGGTAATTTTTCTTTTAAACGGTATCCATTTAGGTTTTCAACAATAAGAGCAGGTTCGTCACATTCTAATAAGGTGTTGTAAAAACCAGCAGCTTTAGTCATATTTCTTGGAACTAAAATATTCATTCCTCTTAATAAATGTACAATAGCGCCCATTGGAGATCCAGAGTGCCAAATACCTTCTAGTCTATGCCCTCTAGTTCTAACAATTAAAGGAGCTTTTTGTTTACCTGCTGTTCTATAGTGTAGGGTAGCCAAATCATCACTCATAATTTGTAAGCCATAAAGTAGATAATCTAAATATTGAATTTCGGCAATTGGTCGAAGACCTCTCATTGCCATTCCAATTCCTTGTCCAATAATTGTAGCTTCTCTAATTCCAGTGTCTGAAACTCTTAATTTTCCATATTTTTCTTGAAGTCCAACCAAACCTTGATTTACATCACCAATATTACCTGAATCTTCACCAAAAATAAACACATCATTATATTTAGAAAAAATACAATCAAAATTATCTTTTATAATAATTCTTCCATCAACTAATTCAGGGTTCTCATTATAAGTAGGTAATACTTCTTTTACATGAAATACATTTTTATCGGTAGTGCTATTTAAATGAGAACTAAATCTTGGTTGCTCTGTTTCAAAATAATTAGTAATCCAGTTTTGCAGTTGTTTTTTTTCAGAAGAGCTTTCATTTCTAACGTAAATAATAGCATTTCTTGCCGTTGATAAAAGATCTTTTCTTGAAGGATCACTGATAGCAGTTAAGTCGTTTTTAAGTTTTGAAATAAAGGATTTATTATTACTTTTTGAGGCTAGATTTTCTAATAGCTGAGCTAAAATACTTCGTTGTTGTTTTATTGGGTTTAAGAAGTTATTCCACGCTTCTCTTTTAGCTTGATTAACTTCTTTTTTTGCATCTTTTTCAATTCGAATTAAAGCTTCCTCAGAATCTACAAATTTTAATACGTTATCATTTTCATCAGTAAGTTCAAATTCAATAATCCAGTCACGCATTTTAGAAATACAATCATGTTGTTTTTCCCAAATCAATCGTTCTTTAGATTTATAACGTTCATGTGACCCAGAGGTAGAATGTCCTTGTGGTTGTGTTAAATCTTTTACATGAATTAATACTGGAACGTGCTCTTCACGAGCAATTTTAGATGCTTTTGAATAAGCCTCTACTAATTGTGGATATTCCCAGCCTTTCACTACAATAATTTCATATCCATCAGTATTTTCATCTCTTTGAAACCCTTTTAAGATTTCAGAGATACTTTCTTTGGTGGTTTGAAATTTTGCAGGCACAGAAATTCCATAATCGTCATCCCAAACACTAATAATCATAGGAACTTGTATAACACCTGCTGCATTAATGGTTTCAAAAAACACACCTTCAGAAGTACTTGCATTACCAATAGTTCCCCAAGAAACTTCATTTCCATTATTGGAGAATTTTGAATTTTTTAATTCAGGAAGGTTACGGAACATTTTTGAAGCCTGAGCAATTCCTAACATTCTAGGCATTTGACCTGCTGTTGGTGAAATATCACTACTCGAATTGTATTGTTCTGTTAAATTTTTAAATTGTCCTTGTTCATCTAAGCTATGAGTTGCAAAATGTCCTCCCATTTGGCGTCCACCCGACATAGGATCTTCATTAATACTTGGATTTGCATATAACCCTGCAAAAAATTGTTGAGGTGTTAATTCGCCAATAGCCATCATAAATGTTTGATCTCTGTAATATCCCGATCTAAAATCACCTTTTTTAAAAGCTTTTGCCATAGCTAATTGAGGAACTTCTTTACCATCACCAAAAATCCCAAATTTTGCCTTTCCAGTTAAAACTTCTCTACGTCCTAAATAACTACATTCTCTGCTTATTACTGCTATTTTGTAGTCTTGAAGTACTTCTTTTTTAAATTCTGAAAAAGATAATTGTTGATGGCTTGTAGATGAAGATTTTACAGTCATATATTATGATTTTTTTAGTTTTGCAAAGTTAATGATTTTAAATGATATTTAAAAATAACTTCAATCAGTTGAAATATCTTAAAAAATATTGAGAATATATCATAAAAATTAAGATATGTTTAATGACTTTTAAAAAAATAAAAGATTATTTTAAAAGTTAGTAGAAACCTCTTCTAATAAAATTGTATATTTTTTTAGGTTTAATTACTAAAACAAATCTAATTTTAGAGCTATAGCTAGGGTCGGTAATTTCCCACCCTAAATTGGAATAGAAAGGAAAATAAACTTCTAAAATATCAGGTACAAAATTAAGACGTATTCCATTCTCATAAGCAAAATAAGCACTTTTCCCTTTGTTTTTTACAAAACCTATATCGTTATAAACCTCAAGCCATCTCCATAATCCTACGCTAGTGTTTATAGTGCTTAACCATTGGTTTGCATATGCAACTGGGAGTTTAGATTTAAATCCTCCTTCATTAATAATTATTTGCTGACTAAGAATACCTGTGGTTTCAGATCTACCTAAATAATCGTATTGAAATAAATAATCTGTTGGTCTATCTAAAGCAAAATCAAAAAAGTTAGTTTCGGTTTTATTAGTTAAAAATGCGCCAGCAAAAAATCTGAAATCAAACTGTCTATTAGCATCCGTCAAGACTCTATATTGACCTGTAAGTGATACTTTGCTAAATTTATTAGCTACTTGCATATTTGTTGAAAAGCGAACATCATTTATAATACCTGGTTTGGAATATCCAAAACCAAAATTAAATACATTGTATTTATTGGTTTCGGGATGTTGATCTAAAGTAGGTGTTTTTTCCCTGTCTATAACTGTATATGAAGCTCCTAAAACTTTGCTTTCAACATCTCTTAAATTTTTTCTTTTAAACTCTAATAATGCATAGTTTGTTAAAGTATTATAGGTTAAATTTTCAGCGTAGTGATAGCTAACTCCAGTTATACCTGCAGAAAATTTTTCAATTTTTTTATTTTCTGGCAAGTATTCATATTGAAAAGCAAAGGAGCCTGAAAATGAATTACTTTTGGTACTATATGAAGGGGTTACTTTGTAATTAAAACTTTTTCGTAAAAGTGTTTTATTAGATATGGCAAGCCCTAATACTAATCCGTCATAATAATTATACCTTGCAACTGGGGTGTAAAAAAACTGATTATAATAAGGGTTTTCAATATCTTTTAAAAATTTTAATTGAAGAGGTCTGTTAAATATTTTTTTGTCAATATTTTTCCAGTTATTTCTTAAATTATATTCAGGTAAAAGTGATTCATAATTTAATGAAATACGATTAAAACCATCTTTTGGAATGGTTATTTTTTTTATTGAGTCAATATCAATTAACCATTTTTTATACTTTATTTCATCATCTTTAATCCCATAAAGCTGAATAGGTGTGGTAAAATTTCGTTTGTTAAAAATAGTAATTTCAAGCGAATCGTTTTTCTCTTTCACTTTTTGAATAGTATAGTCAACTTTTTTATTGGTTTTTATATAATCATTTTTAAACCAGTCAATATTTTTTTCGGTATTAATTTCGTTAAAAAACAATAGACTTGTTGTCATTTTTCCAGTATATTTTTTGGAGTAATTTTTTATGGCATTTGTAATTATTGAATCTCCAACAAAATTTTCTAAATATTGTAAGCCTAGTCCAGCTTTATATTTATTTACTATTTTTCTGTTAAAGTTTGATAATGAATCTGCTTGAGTTGTTAATGCTTGATCTAAGTTTTTTCGAGCAGCAAATTGATAAACAAAAGGGTATTTTTGATTAAATGAAATTTTAGCTAAGTTAAAATTTCTTATGCCCCAAATTTTAGAAACAGTTCCTATAGCTTTTATTTCTGGGTAATATTTTTCAACATATTTGAGCATTAAATAAGTTTGTAGTCCATCAGCTAACCAGGCATCTTCTCTCATGTTAAATAAAAAAAGTTGATCAATGTATTTTTTAGATATTACTTTGAAGAGTTTGATGTCCCACTCAAAATTATCTGCATAAGGAGCTAAAAAGGAAGGTAATTGGTTAAATCCATACACAGGGTTTTTATCGTATTCAATTTTATTGACAAGCAATTTTTGATGCGGAAACTTACCTAAATAAGATTCGATAAAAGCGAGTTCTCTATTTAATATATCTGTTTGAACAGTATTGTTTAATTTTTCAGAATTTAAATTTGTAATAATTGAAACAGGACTGGTATTGAACTGAATAAAGTCATTTTGAGAACTGATATTTAATTCCATATCTAACTTGTGTTTTCCAGTTAATTTATAAACATTAATATTTTTTTTAACGCTTAGTGTGGTTTCTAAATCAGTATTAACTACATAATCAAAAGGAGTTAATAAATCAATTTCGTAATTGGAATAATCAATATACAAATCGTCCATATCCAAATTACTGTAAGTTTTCCATCCATTGTTATAAATTGCAGGTGCTAAATACCAGTAGCGCAAATTATAAGTATATATATCTACACCATAATTTGTAAATTTATCTTTGGGTATTTTTACCGTGTAAGTTGCGTTAATTTTTACCGATCCGTTTAAATGAAGAGGTTCTTTTAAGCTAATTTTAATAATATCAGGTTGATTTTCTGATGTTTCCCAATTGCTCAATTCATAATCAACAGAAATACTTTTAATATTGGTATGCCCTCGATGTTTTTCATTAGCGAAATGAAATGATTTAGAATAGTTTTCAATAAATCGTTTTGCTAAGGGTGTATTTTTATCTTTATAAGCATTTGGCCAATTATGAAGATATATTTCATTTAAAATTTCACCAGAGTTATTGTAATACGTTATGCTTTGTTGAATTCTAAGTTCTTTATCATAAGGGTTGAAAATGGCATTTATTTTTATAGTATTAGTTTGAGAATACAAAGTATTCAAACAAACCAAACATAAAATTAAAAATAATTGCTTTTTCAAAAGAGGGAGGTTTTTAAAAGTTAGGACTTAAACTATATTTTTTATAGAATGTATCAATAACTTCTAATACTTCTTCTTCAGTATCTACAAGTGAAATTAAATCTAAATCTTTAGGGCTAATATTCCCTTCATCAATTAAAGTGTTTTTTATCCAATCAAATAAACCAGCCCAAAACTTTCTTCCAACTAAAATTATTGGAAATTTTCCTATTTTTTTGGTTTGAATAAGTGTGATTGCCTCAAATAATTCGTCCATAGTTCCAAAGCCACCAGGCATAACTACAAACCCTTGTGAGTATTTTACAAACATTACTTTTCTAACAAAAAAGTAATCAAAATCTAAACTTTTATCAGCATCAATATAGGGGTTGTCATGTTGTTCAAAAGGGAGTTCAATATTTAATCCAACAGAGGTTCCTTTTCCTCTGTTTGCCCCTCTGTTACCAGCTTCCATAATTCCAGGCCCTCCACCAGTAACTACTCCATAACCGTGCTTTGTTAATTTGTAAGCTATATTTTCTGCTAGTTTATAATAATGATGATCTTGTTTGGTTCTTGCTGAACCAAAAATACTTACACAAGGTCCAATTTTACTTAAACGTTCAAAACCTTCAACAAATTCTGCCATAATTTTAAAAATAGCCCAAGAATCGTTGGTTTTAATTTCATTCCAAGTTTTTTGTTTAAATTTTTCTCGTATTTTTCTATCTTCGTTAGGAGTCATATTCTCTTAATTTTCTTTATAAATAAAATGATTTTTGGAATTATAAAAAAGTATTGGCGACTAATTTAATTCTTTTTTTAAGAATTTGGCGGTATAACTAAATTTATTCAAACTAACTTCTTCTGGTGTTCCAAAACAAATTAACTCGCCACCTTTTTTTCCACCTTCCATTCCAATGTCAATAATATGGTCGGCAAGTTTTATCACATCTAAATTATGCTCAATTACTAAAATGGTATTTCCTTTATTTGCTAATTTATTTAAAACTTCCATTAATACTCTAATGTCTTCAAAATGCAGGCCAGTAGTTGGTTCATCAAGGATGTAAAAAGTATTTCCAGTATCTCTTTTAGATAATTCTGCAGCTAATTTTATACGTTGAGCTTCTCCACCAGAAAGGGTAGTTGATTGCTGTCCTAAAGTTATATAACCTAAACCAACGTTGTTTATTGTTTTTAGTTTTCTGTAAATTTTAGGGATGTGTTGGAAAAAATCAACTGCTTCTTCAATAGTCATGTTTAAAACGTCTGAAATTGATTTTCCTTTGTAGCGAATTTCAAGGGTTTCTCTATTAAATCTTTTTCCTTGACAGGTTTCACATTCTACATGAACATCAGGTAAAAAATTCATTTCAATAACTCTTACGCCTCCACCTTGACATGTTTCACACCTTCCTCCTTTAACATTGAATGAAAACCTTCCAGGCTTATAACCTCTTATGGTAGCCTCATTAGTTTTTGCATATAAATTTCGTATTTCACTAAAAACTCCTGTATAAGTTGCTGGATTTGATCGAGGTGTTCTACCAATAGGAGATTGGTCTATATCAATTACTTTATCAACATGTTCCAAACCTTTGATTGATTGGTAAGGCATTGGTTTTTTTACACCTCTATAAATATGATGGTTTAAGATAGGGTATAAGGTTTCATTAATTAAAGTAGATTTTCCACTTCCTGAAACCCCCGTAACACAAATAAGTTTTCCTAAAGGAAATTCTACGGTAATATTTTTTAAATTATTGCCTGTAGCCCCGCTAAGTTTAATTGTTTTCCCATTTCCTTTTCTTCTTTTTTTAGGGATTTCAATTTTTTTGCTTCCATTCAAATAATCTGATGTAAGCGTGTGATGTGTTTTTAATTCTTCAAAACTTCCTTCGCTAACAATTTCACCTCCGTGTTTTCCAGCTCCTGGACCAATATCAAGTACAAAATCAGCATGTTCAATCATATCTTTATCGTGTTCAACAACAATAACAGAGTTTCCAACATCTCTAAGATTTAATAGCGATTTTATTAATTTTTCATTATCTCTTTGATGTAAACCAATACTAGGCTCATCTAAAATATAAAGTACTCCTACTAATTGAGAGCCTATTTGAGTGGCCAATCTAATTCGTTGAGCTTCTCCTCCAGAAAGCGATTTTGAACTTCTGTCCAACGTTAAATAATCTAAACCAACATCTAATAAAAATTGAATTCGGGTGCTAATTTCTTTAATAATTTCTGAAGCTATTTTAAGTTGTTTTTTAGATAGTTTTTCTTCAATTTTAGAAAACCAATTAGCGAGTTCTGTAATATCAAACTGAGCAAGTTCAGAAATATTTTTTTTATTGATTTTAAAATATAGAGCTTCTTTTTTTAAACGATTTCCATAACAAGTGTCGCAAACAACATCATCCATAAAATCATTCGCCCATCTTTTTATTGAAGTAGATTCGCTATTTGAATATTGATTTTGAATAAAATTTGTAATACCTTCAAAATCAATTTCATAAGTGCGAGTTATCCCCATAGTTTTTGAAGCAATTTCAAATTTTTCGTTTCCGCCATTTAAAATAATAGCCAAAGCTTCTTTAGGTATTTTTGAAATAGGATCTGTTAATTGAAATTTATAGCGTTCTGCAATTAAGTGTAATTGTTTAAAAATCCAACTATTTTTTTGTTCACCAAGAGGAGCAATTCCTCCTTTTCTAATTGAAATTTCAGGATTAGGAATTATTTTTTTAATATTAACTTTATGAATTCTACCTAATCCATTACAGGTTGTACAAGCTCCTTTAGGTGAATTAAAAGAAAATGAATTTGGTTCAGGGTTTGGGTAAGATATACCGGTATCTGGACACATTAATTCTCTACTAAAATATCGAGGCGTATTGGTGTTATGCTCCAAAACCATTAAAACATTTTCGCCAGAGTATAGGGCGGTGGTAATAGTTTCTTCCAGTCTTTTTAAGGAAGATGAATTTACTAATAATCGGTCTATTACAATTTCAATATCATGAGTTTTATAACGGTCAAGACGCATTCCTTTTTCAATTTCTTTTATCTCACCATCAACTCTCACACGTAAAAAACCTTGTTTGGCAATTTGTTCAAAAAGCTCTCTGTAATGACCTTTCCTAGATTTTATAATGGGAGCTAGAATTACAATTTTTTTACCATCAAACTCTTTTAAAATAAGTTCTTTTATCTGTTCATTGCTATAGCTTACCATTTTTTTATTGGTGTTGTAAGAATAGGCATCAGCTGCACGAGCGTATAACAATCTTAAGAAATCATATATTTCTGTTATGGTTCCAACTGTTGAACGTGGACTTTTATTGGTGGTTTTTTGCTCAATAGAAATCACTGGAGAAAGTCCATCAATTTTATCAACATCAGGTCGTTCTAAGCCTCCTAAAAATTGTCGAGCATATGCTGAAAATGTTTCAATATATCTTCGCTGTCCTTCTGCATAAATAGTATCAAAGGCTAATGAAGATTTTCCGCTACCACTTAAACCAGTAATAACAACTAGTTTTTCTCTAGGAATACGAACGTCAATATTTTTTAAATTATGAACTCTTGCTCCTAGAATTTCAATATACTCATCGTTTTTTTTCATAATTTTTTGGAAAGTTGCAAAGGTAGAAAAAATGAAGCTAAAATTTAGTTAACACTCATTTCTTATTTTGAAAATTAGTATATTGCGTTCAAATTTGTAGCCTTTGAAGTGGATTGATTCTATAAGACATTTTTTTGAAAAACATGGATTCGCAGTTTCTTCGAGATTTGCGGATAGATTGGGTATTAATGTTTCTTATGTGCGCTTGTTTTTTATTTATATTTCTTTTGTTACCCTTGGATTTTCTTTCGGAATTTATTTAACACTAGCGTTTTTATTACGCTTAAAAGATATGATTTATACTAAGCGAAAATCTGTTTTTGATTTGTAATATATGTTGAAAAAAACAAAACTATACATTTCAATATCATTGTTACTAATTGTAATGTCAATTGGGGTGTTAGGCTATATGTTAATTTCAAACGATACTTTTATCAACTCGTTGTATATGACCATAATTACAATGACAACGGTAGGTTTTGGTGAAGTACATCCTTTAAATAATACAGAAAAAATATTTACTATATTTTTAATTTTAATTAGTATTGTTGTTTATGGATATGCGGTTTCGGCTTTGACTGAATATTTAGCGAATGGAAAAATTCTTCAACGTTTAAAATATAAAAAAGTGCAACAAAAAATTGATAATTTAAAAAATCATACCGTTGTATGTGGTTATGGTAGAAATGGGAAGCAAGCAACCATAAAATTGAAAAATTTTAAAATGCCTTGCGTTGTTATTGAAAAAGATAAAGAACTTATAGAAGAGTTAGAACGTGATAATATATTATTTATTGAAGGTGATGCGACCGATGATGAAGCTTTACAGAAAGCTTCAATTCAAAACGCTAAAAGTTTAATAACAGCCTTGCCATCTGATGCTGATAATTTGTTTGTAGTTTTATCAGCAAGGCAATTAAGCAAAGATTTAACCATAATAAGTAGAGCTTCAAACGAATCATCTTATAAAAAACTATTAATTGCAGGTGCAACAAATATTATTATGCCAGATAAAATTGGGGGCATGCATATGGCCTCTTTGGTGGTTACTCCAGATTTAGTTGAATTTGTGGATCGTTTAACACTTTTAGATGATGAGTCTGCTAATTTAGAAGAAATATCAATAAATGACTTGCCATCAAAATATTTGAATAAAACTATTTTAGATTTAGATTTAAGAAAAAAAACAGGTTGTAACGTAATAGGTTTTAAAACAGCTGATAATGAATACATTATAAATCCTGAAGCTGAAACTATATTAAAACAAAATTCTAACCTGATTGTTTTAGGCAGGCCAAATCAAATTCAGAAACTTCGTCAAATTTTATAATTTTCATGATTATTAGTTAATGATAACTTTACAAGTTTATTGTTAAAAATTTGTAGTAAGCTCATTTTTTTGCCATATTGCATCCACTTTTATAAACTAACCAGTAATTATGAACAAAAAACTTCTATCACTACTACTCTTAGTAGTGCCATTTATTACTAAAGCTCAAGAAAAAGGTATTGATGAAAAAATTAACGATTGGTTTGAACCAATAACTGCTAAATGGGAAGGAATAGTGTTTTGGGTAGTTCCTGGTACTGGAGTTCCTTTAGTTGTTATTTTACTTGTTGTAGGAGCTTTGTTTTTTACCATTTATTTTAGATTTATCAATCTTAGAAGATTTCCTTTAGCTATTAATGTAGTTAGGGGCAAATATGATGAAGTTGAGGGTCATGGTGTAGAAAAAGCTGAAATTAATATTGTAGATGGTGATATTCCAGATACAATAAGAGATGAAAGTAAGGAAGGTGAAGTGAGTCATTTTCAAGCTTTGGCTACAGCTGTTTCGGGTACAGTAGGGTTAGGTAATATTGCTGGGGTAGCTTTAGCAATTTCAATTGGAGGTCCTGGAGCTACATTCTGGATGATTGTTGCCGGCTTATTAAGTATGTCAACCAAATTTGTTGAATGTACTTTAGGTGTGAAATATAGAGATGTTGGTCCAGATGGAACAGTTTATGGTGGGCCAATGTACTATCTTTCAAAAGGAATGAGTGAGAGAGGGTTTAAAAATTTTGGAAAAGTATTGGCTGTTTTATTTGCTATATTATGTGTGGGAGCTTCGTTTGGTGGAGGAAATGCTGTACAAGCCAACCAAGCTGCAGAACAATTATCTGCAATGTTAGGAATGCAAGGTGGGTACACAGGAACTTTAATTGGTGTGTTGATTGCTATTGTTGTTGGATTTGTGATTATTGGAGGAATCAAAAGAATAGCTTCTGTTACAGAAAAAATTGTACCTTTCATGGCGGTAATTTATATTTTAGCTTGCTTAATAGTAATGTTTGCTCACGCAAGTTATATTGATGATGCCATAGCTCTAATTTTTAGAGAAGCTTTTAGTCCAAGTGCTGGTTTAGGTGGCTTTTTTGGAGTGTTAATCACAGGTTTTAGAAGAGCTGTATTTTCTAATGAAGCTGGTGCTGGATCTGCAGCAATTGCACATTCAGCTGTAAAAACTAAATATCCAGCATCTGAAGGGATTGTTTCCTTATTAGAACCATTTATTGATACAGTTGTAATTTGTACTATGACAGCCTTAGTTATTATTTTTTATAATAGTGATGGCTTATTTGTATATGGAGGTGATGGAACAGGGAATGTTATTATTGATGGAGTTTCTGTTGGAGGTGTTAATTTAACATCTATGGCATTTAAATCGGTAATCCCATGGTTTCCATATGTGTTAACTTTAGCAGTTGTTCTTTTCGCTATTTCAACAATGATTTCTTGGTCATATTACGGCTTGCAATCATGGAAATTTTTATTTGGAAAAAGTAAAACAGCAGATATGACCTATAAATTGTTATTTATTGCCTTTATTATTATAGGTGCTGCTGCATCTATGCAAGCGGTATTTGCTTTTTCCGATGCAATGATTTTAGCGTTGGTGTTTCCAAATATGATAGGATTGCTATTCTTATTCCCAATAGTTAGAAAAGAATTAATCAAATATTTAAAGGCGCTTAAAATAAAATTAACCTTTATTAAATAAGCTTTTATGAAAATATTTAAATCCCATTTCTGGTATAATAAACGCCAAAGAAATGGGGTTTTCTTTTTATTAACTATGATCGTTTTATTGCAACTCATTTATTTTTTTGTTGATTTTTCTTCAACAGATAAAATAGATTTTAAAGAATATAAAGTTCAAAACTTTCAAAAAGAATTAGATTCTTTAAAATTAATTCAATTAAAAAAGAAAGAACCTAAAATATATCCATTCAATCCCAATTATATAACTGATTTTAAAGGCTATCAGTTAGGGATGAGTGTTGAAGAAATTGATAAGCTGCTCAAATTTAGGGCTGAAGGGAAGTTTGTAAATTCAGCTGGTGAGTTTCAAAAAGTAACAGGAGTTTCAGATAGTTTGCTTAAAAATATAAGTCCATTTTTTAAATTTCCAAGTTGGGTAACAACTAATCAACAAACAAATTCAACTAAAGTAACATCAAAGCCAATTCAAAAGCAAAATATCAATACAGCAAGTGTATCTGATTTTAAAATAATTTATGGAGTTGGCGATAAAATTGCAAATCGAATAGTTAGTTATAGGACTAAATTAAAAGGTTTTTCAATGAATGAACAAGTATATGAAGTGTGGAATTTAGATTCGTTATTGGTTGGTAAAATTTTTGATTATTTTGAAATTAGAGAAAAACCAATCATTCAAAAAATTAACATCAATCAAGCCACGTTTAAAGAAGTTTTAGCAATTGTATACTTAGATTATGAGCTTACTAAAAAGATTTTTAATTATAGAGATGAAGTTGCTGAAATACAGTCTATTGAAGAGTTGAAAAAAATAGATGGTTTTCCTTTAGAAAAATTTAGTAGAATAGCCTTATATTTGGACGCTAAATAAATTTTTATAATAATTCGGTAAGCCTGAAACTCAAAATATGTATTTTACAGAAGAACACGAAGTATTTCGACAAAGTTTTCGAGATTTTTTACAAAAAGAAGTAGTACCAAATGTTGATAGATGGGAAAAAGACGGTTTTATAGATAAAACGGTTTTTAAAAAATTTGGTGAAATGGGGTATTTTGGGTTGAGTTATCCTGAAGAATTTGGAGGACTAAATCTAGATCTATTTTATATGGTAGTTTTTTTAGAAGAATTACAAAAAGTAAATTCAGGAGGGGTTGCTGCTGCTATGTGGGCGCATGTTTATTTGGCAATGACGCATTTAAATGCTGAAGGAAGTCAAAAAATAAAAGAAAAATATTTAGCACCTAGTATACAAGGCGATAAAGTAGGTTGTTTGTGTATTTCTGAACCTTTTGGAGGTTCAGATGTAGCAGCTATGAGAACTACAGCGACTAAAAAAGGAGATACTTATATTTTAAATGGATCAAAAACATTTATTACCAATGGGGTTTATTCAGATTATTTAGTTGTTGCTGCAAAAACAAGTCCTAAACTAGGAAATAAAGGCATGAGTATTTTTGTAGTTGATCGCCAATCTATTGGTCTTTCGGCTACTCCGCTAGTCAAATTAGGGTGGAAAGCATCTGATACAGCAGAAATAGCTTTTGATAATGTAAAAGTCCCTAAAGAAAATATGTTGGGTGAAGAAGGGAAAGGGTTTGGATATATTATGCAGCACTTTGCTTCTGAAAGAGTTATTATGGGAGTAAATGCACATGCAAGAGCAGAATACGCATTAAATTATGCGCTAAATTATATGTCTGAAAGAATGGCGTTTGGAAAAACAATTGATAAATTTCAAGCGTTACGACATAAAGTGGCAGATATGGCTAGTGAAATTGAAATGTGTAAAGAGTTTAATTATTCTGTTGTTAGAAGGTTAAATAAGGGACAATATGTTGTCAAGGAGGCGAGTATGTCTAAACTAATATCTACAAAAATTGCTGATGAAGTAATTTATAACTGTTTGCAGCTACTTGGAGGTTACGGATATATGGAAGAGTATCCAATGGCAAGACTTTTAAGAGATAGTAGATTAGGACCAATTGGAGGAGGTACTTCTGAAATTTTACGCGAAATTATAGCTAAAATTATTATTGATAAAAAAGAATACAAACCATTAGCTTAAATAAAATAAATTTATTTATTGTAGGTATTTAAATTGTTTGTATCTTTGCAATCCAAAATTTAAAAAGAACAGTTTGAAAGGAGGTGCTAAAATATGTTAATCATACCAGTTAAAGACGGAGAAAATATTGATAGAGCGTTAAAACGTTATAAAAGAAAATTTGATCGTACTAAAACAATGAAAAATTTACGTAACCGTAAACAATTCAATAAGCCATCAGTTACAAAACGTGCGCAAAACATAAAAGCTCAATATATTCAAAGATTAAGAACAGCAGAAGAGCAAGGTTAATTTTTGATTAAAATACTAAACCGTTAGTAAATGCAAATAACAATTCGTAAATTTGTGTGCTAACGGTTTTTTTATGCCTATAACTTCCTTTTTAAAATACCTATCTTTAGAAAAAAAATACTCAGAACATACGGTTACAGCCTATAAAAATGACCTTTGTACTTTTCAACAGTTTTGCGAAAAAGAATTTCATTCTAGTAATATTACATCTGTAAATTACGCTCAAATTAGAAGTTGGATTGTAAGTTTAGTGGAATTGAACATTTCAAATAGAACTATAAATAGAAAAATTTCTTCCTTAAAATCATTTTATAAATTCCTTTTAAAAACAAGCCAAATAAAGGTAAATCCACTTCAAAAGCATCAGGCTTTAAAAGTTGCAAAGCAAGTTCAAGTTCCTTTTTCAAAAAAGGAAATTTCAGATGTTATAAATTTTGATGTTGGTGTGGTTGATTTTGAAACTGTTAGAAATAAAGTAATAGTCGAATTATTTTATTCAACAGGGATAAGAAGAAGCGAATTGACTAATATTAAAATAACAGATATTGACTTTGTTAATGATACTGTTAAAGTATTAGGAAAAAGAAATAAAGAACGTTATATTCCGTTGTTAAAATCAGTAAAAGAATCCTTAAAAAAATATATTATTTTAAGAGAAGAGCTAACTAAAAAAGAAGCTTATTTATTTCTTACAAAAAAAAGTAAAAAAATTTATGATACACTTGTGTATCGTATAATAAATAATTATTTTAGTTGTGTGTCGTCAAAAGTTAAAAAGAGCCCACATATTATTAGGCATTCTTTTGCAACACACCTATTAGATGAAGGCGCAGATTTAAACTCGGTTAAAGAATTACTTGGGCATTCTAGTTTAGCGTCAACACAAGTATATACCCACAGTAGTTTGGGTAAGTTAAAAGAAGTATATAACCAAGCTCACCCAAGGAGCAAAAAAACTAATTTCTTATGAAAGTATATGTACAGTCGGTTAATTTTAATGCAGATAAGAAGCTTATCGAATTTATTGAGAAAAAAGTAAATAATTTAGAAAAATATTATGATAGAATAGTAGATTGTGAAGTGTTTTTAAAGGTACAACAAACCAGCGAAAAAGAAAATAAAACAGTAGATATAAAATTGAATGTACCAGGGAATGATATGGTAGTAAAAAAACAATGTAAAACTTTTGAAGAAGGAACTTCATTAGCTGTTGATTCTTTAAAGCGAACTTTAATTAAAATGAAAGAGAAAGTAAGTGCTAAATAAATTATTAAAAAATAATTAGAAAAGTTTTGTTTAAAAATAAAACTTTAATACATTTGCAGTCCGTTAGAAATAGCGGACTTCTTTTGTGGAGTAAAATGCCGATGTAGCTCAGCTGGCTAGAGCAGCTGATTTGTAATCAGCAGGTCGTGGGTTCGAGTCCCTCCATCGGCTCAGGTCTTTGAAAAATTAAAATGGTGAGATACTCAAGTGGCCAACGAGGGCAGACTGTAAATCTGCTGCGCAAGCTTCGGAGGTTCGAATCCTCCTCTCACCACAAAAAAGTAATAAGAAATTATTACCAATGATGATTTGAAAAAATTATTGCGAGAGTAGCTCAGTTGGTAGAGCTTCAGCCTTCCAAGCTGACTGTCGCCGGTTCGAGCCCGGTCTCTCGCTCTTTTTTGGCCGGTGTAGCTCAGGGGTAGAGCGTTTCCTTGGTAAGGAAGAGGTCACGGGTTCAAATCCCGTCATTGGCTCAAGTAAAGAATTGAATTTAACACTATATATAACTAAGATTTAAAAATTAATAATTATGGCTAAAGAAACCTTCGATCGTTCGAAACCACATTTAAACATTGGTACTATTGGACACGTTGATCACGGTAAAACAACCTTAACAGCTGCTATTACTGTTGTATTAGCAGAGAAAGGACTTTCTGAAGTAAAAGATTTCGATCAAATCGATAATGCACCTGAGGAAAAAGAAAGAGGTATTACAATTAATACTGCTCACGTAGAATATCAAACAGCTAACCGTCACTATGCTCACGTTGACTGTCCAGGTCACGCGGATTACGTAAAGAACATGGTAACTGGTGCTGCTCAAATGGATGGTGCTATTATAGTAGTAGCTGCAACTGATGGTCCAATGCCTCAAACAAGAGAGCATATCTTATTAGGTCGTCAGGTAGGTATTCCAAGATTAGTTGTATTCATGAATAAAGTGGATATGGTTGATGATGAAGAGTTACTAGAATTAGTAGAGATGGAAATTAGAGATTTATTATCATTCTACGAATATGATGGTGATAATACTCCTGTAATTCAAGGATCTGCTTTAGGTGGTTTAAATTTAGAGCCTAAATGGGTTGAGAAAATTATGGAGTTAATGGATGCAGTTGATAACTGGATTGAATTACCAAAGCGTGATGTTGATAAAGATTTCTTAATGCCAATTGAAGATGTATTCTCAATTACTGGTCGTGGTACTGTAGCAACTGGTCGTATTGAAACTGGTGTGGCTAATACTGGAGATCCTGTTGATATTATTGGTATGGGTGCTGAAAAATTAACTTCTACTATTACTGGAGTTGAAATGTTCCGTAAAATATTAGATAGAGGTGAAGCTGGAGATAACGTAGGTATCTTATTAAGAGGTATTGCAAAAGAAGATATTCGTAGAGGTATGGTAATTTGTAAGCCAAAATCAGTTACTCCACATGCTAAATTTAAAGCTGAGGTTTATATCCTTAAAAAAGAAGAAGGTGGACGTCACACTCCATTCCACAACAACTATCGTCCACAGTTTTACGTACGTACAACTGACGTAACAGGTACTATTAACTTACCTGATGGAGTTGAAATGGTAATGCCAGGTGATAACTTAACTATTACTGTAGATTTACACCAACCAATTGCATTAAACGTAGGTTTACGTTTTGCAATCCGTGAAGGTGGTAGAACAGTAGGTGCAGGTCAGGTAACTGAATTATTAGATTAATCTGATACACCTTTGTTATAAAATAAAATCATAGGTGCTTCTTTTTAGAGGAGCACCTTATGTTTACGGGTGTAGCTCAGTTGGTAGAGCACTGGTCTCCAAAACCAGGTGTCGGGAGTTCGAGCCTCTCCACCCGTGCAAAATTTGAAAAAATGAATTTAGTTAAATATATTAAAGACTCATTTGAAGAGTTACGCAATAAAGTATCTTGGATTTCTTGGGAAGAAGCTCAAAAATCTACAGTAGTTGTTGCTATTTTTACAGTTTTATTTGCATTGGCAGTATTTCTTGTAGATAAAGTTTTTCAAACAGGTTTGACGGAGTATTTTAAACTATTTTAATTATAAAAAGTTATTATGACTGATTCTGTTAAAAAGTGGTACGTAGTTAGAGCTATTGGTGGGCAAGAAAATAAGGTAAAATCTTATATTGAAAATGAAATTGCTCGTTTGGGAATGACTGATTATGTTGATAGAGTTTTAGTGCCTACAGAAAAAGTAATTCAAGTACGTAATGGAAAGAAAATAAATAAAGAAAGAGTTTACTTTCCAGGTTATGTTATGATTGAAGCTAACTTGAGTGGAGAATTACCACATATAATTAAATCTATTCCTGGTGTTATTGGGTTTTTAGGAGAAGTTAAAGGAGGAGATCCTGTTCCAATGAGAAAATCTGAAATCAACCGTATGTTAGGTAAAGTTGATGAGTTATCAGTTCAAAATGATAATGTTGCAATACCATATGTAGTAGGAGAAACAGTTAAAGTAATTGATGGACCATTTAATGGTTTTGATGGTACTATAGAAAAAATAAATGAAGAAAAGCGTAAACTTGAAGTAATGGTTAAAATTTTCGGAAGAAAAACACCATTAGAACTAAGTTATATGCAAGTTGAAAAAATTTCATAATTGTTACATAATATAATTTGTGGTATTACATATCGCTTCCAAATAATGTGTAATATCTAATTTAAGATTAAAAAATGGCAAAAGAAGTTAGTAAAGTAGTAAAATTACAAGTTCGTGGAGGTGCTGCAAATCCATCACCACCAGTTGGACCTGCTTTAGGTGCTGCCGGAGTTAACATTATGGAGTTCTGTAAGCAATTTAATGCTAGAACTCAAGACAAACAAGGAAAAGTTTTACCAGTTGCAATTACTGTATACAAGGATAAATCTTTCGACTTTGTTGTTAAAACTCCACCAGCAGCTGTGCAAATTTTAGAAGCAGCTAAAGTAAAAAAAGGTTCTTCTGAGCCTAATCGTAATAAAGTAGCTACAGTTACTTGGGATCAATTGAAAGTGATTGCTGAAGATAAAATGGCAGATTTAAATGCTTTTACAGTAGAATCAGCTATGTTAATGATGGCGGGTACGGCACGATCAATGGGTATTAGAGTAAAAGGAGAAGCTCCAGTAAAACAATAAAACAGTTATTAAAAATGGCAAAATTAACTAAAAAGCAAAAGGAAGCACATGCTAAAGTTGATAAAACTCAAGCATATTCTTTAAAAGATGCTTCTGCTTTAGTAAAAGAAATTACTAGTGTAAATTTTGATGCATCTATTGATTTAGCTGTTAAGTTAGGAGTAGATCCTCGTAAAGCTAATCAAATGGTTAGAGGGGTAGTAACATTACCTCACGGAACAGGTAAAGATGTTAAAGTTTTAGCATTAGTAACTCCAGATAAAGAAGCAGATGCTACTGCAGCAGGTGCTGATTATGTTGGGTTAGATGAATACCTTCAAAAAATTAAAGAAGGATGGACTGATGTTGACGTAATAATTACAATGCCGAGTGTTATGGGTAAATTAGGACCGTTAGGACGTATATTAGGTCCTAGAGGGTTAATGCCTAACCCAAAAACAGGTACTGTAACTATGGATGTGGCAAAAGCAGTAACAGAAGTAAAAGCTGGTAAAATTGACTTTAAAGTTGATAAAACAGGTATTATACATGCTGCAATTGGTAAAGCATCATTTGACGTTAATAAAATTGCTGAAAATGCAAATGAATTAATTCAAACTTTAATAAAGTTAAAACCAACAGCTGCAAAAGGAACTTATATTAAAAGTATTTTTATGTCAAGTACTATGAGTCCTGGAGTAGGTATAGATCCAAAATCAGTTTAATTAAAGTTAAAACTTAGTAATTATGACGAGAGAAGAAAAATCACAAGTAATCGAAGCTTTAACAACACAGTTAACTGATGGAAACATTATCTACTTAGCAGATATTTCTGGTTTAAATGCTTTAGACACCTCTAATTTACGTAGAGCATGTTTTAAAGCAAATATAAAACTGGCAGTTGTTAAAAATACATTGCTTTCAAAAGCAATGGAAAAATCTGATAAAGATTTTGGTGACTTACCATCTACATTAAAAGGAAATACTTCTTTAATGTTTTCAGAAACAGGTAATGCGCCAGCAAAATTAATTAAAGAATTCCGTAAGAAATCAAACAAACCTTTATTAAAAGGAGCTTATGTTGAAGAGGCAATTTATATTGGTGATGACCAATTAGATTCACTAGTTAACATTAAATCTAAAGAAGAGGTTATTGGAGATATCATTACATTATTACAATCACCAGCTAAAAATGTTATTTCAGCATTACAGTCTGGAGGAAGTAAATTATCAGGTATTCTAAAAACTTTATCAGAAAAAGAATAAGCGCACTAATAAACTAATATAATAAAATTTAAACAAAGAGAAATGGCAGATTTAAAAGATTTCGCAGAACAACTTGTTAACTTAACAGTTAAAGAAGTAAACGAGTTAGCTGATATTTTAAAAAACGAATACGGTATTGAACCAGCAGCAGCAGCAGTAGCAGTTGCAGGTCCAGCAGCAGGTGGAGAAGCAGCAGCTGAAGAAAAATCAGAATTTGATGTAATTTTAAAAGCAGCAGGTAGTTCAAAATTAGCAGTTGTTAAATTAGTTAAAGAATTAACTGGTTTAGGATTAAAAGAAGCTAAAGGTATCGTTGATAGCGCGCCAGCACCAATCAAAGAAGGAATTTCTAAAGACGAAGCTGAAGGATTAAAAGCTTCATTAGAAGAAGCTGGAGCAGAGGTTGAGCTTAAATAAGCTTTCAACAGCTAAAACAATTTAAGGTTTAGGTCTGGGGATACCCTTAGACCTAAACCATTTTGCGTATATATTCGTTCTTATATTTTAATAGTTTTTTAACCTAAAGTTTTTGTCCATTGGCCACAAAAAAATTCACCGAAAGAATAAACTTTGCATCAGCTAAATTGGTAACTGAATATCCTGATTTTTTAGATATTCAGGTAAAATCGTTTCAAGATTTTTTCCAATTAAAAACTAAAGCTGACGAACGAAGTACCGAAGGATTATATAAAACCTTCCTTGACAACTTCCCAATTTCAGATACTCGTAACCAATTTGTGTTAGAGTTTATTGATTACTTTGTTGATCCACCAAGATATTCTATACAAGAATGTATTGAAAGAGGATTAACCTATAGTGTTCCTTTAAAGGCACGCTTAAAATTGTACTGTACTGATCCTGAGCACGAAGATTTTGAAACTATCGTACAAGATGTATATTTAGGTACAATTCCTTATATGACTAACAGTGGTACTTTCGTTATAAATGGTGCTGAAAGAGTTGTAGTATCTCAGCTACACCGTTCACCAGGAGTATTCTTTGGACAGTCGT
Organism: uncultured Lutibacter sp.; assembly: GCF_947493565.1. Classification (GTDB taxonomy): domain Bacteria; phylum Bacteroidota; class Bacteroidia; order Flavobacteriales; family Flavobacteriaceae; genus Lutibacter; species Lutibacter aestuarii. Next base: position 257,187 of record NZ_CANLRG010000006.1, read on the forward strand.
TCCACGCAAACGGAACTAAATTATATTCAGCTAGAGTAATTCCTTTTAAAGGTTCTTGGATAGAGTTTGCAACAGATATCAATCAAGTAATGTATGCTTATATTGATAGAAAGAAAAAATTACCTGTAACCACATTATTTAGAGCTATTGGTTACGAAAGAGATAAAGATATTCTTGAAATATTTAACTTGGCTGAAGAAGTTAAAGTTTCAAAAAGTGGACTTAAAAAAGTATTAGGTAGAAAATTAGCAGCCCGTGTTTTAAAAACTTGGTTTGAAGATTTTGTGGATGAAGATACTGGTGAAGTAGTTTCTATTGAAAGAAATGAAATAGTATTAGATAGAGATACTATTTTAGAAAAAGAACAAATTGAGGAGATTATTGAATCTGGCTCAAAAACTATATTGCTTCATAAAGAAGACAATGAAATGGCCGATTATGCCATTATACACAATACCTTACAAAAAGATCCAACAAACTCTGAAAAAGAAGCTGTTGAGCATATTTACAGACAATTACGTAATGCTGAACCGCCAGATTTTGAAACAGCTAAAGGTATTATTGATAAATTGTTCTTTTCTGAACAACGTTACAATTTAGGTGAAGTTGGACGTTACAGAATGAATAAAAAACTTGGACTTAACGAAGATATCGATCAAAAAGTTTTAACTAAAGTTGATATTATTACAATTATCAAAAATTTAATTAAGTTAGTTAATTCTAAAGCTGAAGTAGATGATATTGACCACCTTTCTAATCGTCGTGTACGTACTGTTGGCGAACAATTAGCTAGTCAGTTTGGTGTAGGATTGTCTCGTATGGCTCGTACCATTCGTGAGCGTATGAATGTTCGTGATAATGAGGTGTTTACGCCCATTGATTTGATCAATGCTAAAACTTTATCATCGGTAATTAATTCGTTCTTTGGAACAAACCAGTTATCTCAATTTATGGATCAAACAAATCCATTAGCTGAAATAACTCACAAAAGAAGATTATCTGCATTAGGACCTGGAGGTTTATCCCGTGAAAGAGCTGGGTTTGAGGTACGAGATGTTCACTATACACATTACGGACGTTTATGTCCAATTGAAACTCCTGAAGGACCAAATATTGGTTTAATATCTTCATTGGCTGTTTTTGCAAAAGTGAATAATTTAGGATTTATAGAAACTCCTTATAGAGAAGTAAAAGAAGGAAATGTTAACATTACCGATGAGCCTAGATACTTAAGCGCAGAAGAAGAAGAAGGAATGAAGTTTGCGCAATCAAACCTTCCTTTAGATGAAAATGGTAAGTTTGTTAATGATAAAGTAATTGTTCGTGAAGAAGCAGATTATCCTGTAGTAGAACCTGAAAAGGTTAACTATATGGATGTTGCTCCAAACCAAATTGCATCAATTTCTGCGTCATTAATTCCATTCTTAGAACATGATGATGCCAACCGTGCATTAATGGGGTCGAATATGATGCGTCAAGCAGTTCCATTATTAAGACCAGAATCTCCAATTGTTGGTACTGGTTTAGAAAGAAGAGTTGCTAAAGATTCCAGAATTTTAATGAATGCTGAAGGAGATGGAGTTGTAGAATATGTTGATGCAAATACCATTAAAATTAAATACGATAAATCTGAAGAAGATCATATGGTAAGCTTTGATGGAGATAGCAAAACATATGATTTAATTAAGTTTAGAAAAACCAACCAAGGAACCTCAATTAACCTAAAACCAATTGTTAAAAAAGGAGATAGAGTTGAAGAAGGTCAAGTACTTTGTGAAGGTTATGCTACCCAAAAAGGTGAATTAGCTTTAGGTAGAAATATGAAAGTAGCCTTTATGCCTTGGAAAGGGTATAATTTTGAGGATGCAATTGTAATTTCTGAAAAAGTTGTAAAAGAAGATATTTTTACATCTATTCATATTGATGAGTATTCTTTAGAAGTAAGAGATACAAAATTAGGAGCAGAAGAATTAACAAACGATATTCCTAACGTTTCAGAAGAAGCTACAAAAGATTTAGATGAAAACGGAATGATTCGTATTGGTGCTGAGGTAAAACCTGGTGATATTTTAATAGGTAAAATTACACCAAAAGGAGAATCAGATCCAACACCAGAAGAAAAATTATTAAGAGCAATATTTGGTGATAAAGCTGGAGATGTAAAAGATGCATCATTAAAAGCTTCTCCATCTTTAAGAGGTGTTGTTATTGATAAAAAATTATTTGAACGCGCTGTAAAAGATAAATCTAAAAGAGCTAAAGATAAAGTTAGTATAGCCAACTTAGAAAGTAAATATACTGCTAAATTAGAAGAGTTACGATCAATATTAATTGAAAAGCTATTTACATTAATTAGTGGTAAAACGTCACAAGGTGTACAAAATGATTTAGGAGAAGAAATTCTTCAAAAAGGAAAGAAGTTTACATTAAAAATGTTAAACGCAGTACCTGATTTTATTTATTTAACAAAAGGAGTTTGGACTACAGATGATCACATAAACTCACTTGTAAATGAATTAATTCACAATTACAAGATAAAAGTAAATGATTTACAAGGGTCGTTACGTCGTGAGAAATTTACAGTTTCAGTTGGAGATGAATTACCAGCAGGAATTTTAAAATTAGCAAAAATTTATATTGCTAAAAAACGTAAATTAAAAGTAGGTGATAAAATGGCAGGACGTCACGGAAACAAAGGTATTGTTGCCCGTATTGTTCGTCAAGAAGATATGCCTTTCTTAGAAGATGGAACACCAGTAGATATTGTATTAAATCCATTAGGAGTACCTTCTCGTATGAATATTGGTCAAATTTATGAGACGGTTCTTGGATGGGCTGGTCAAAAATTAGATCAAAAATATGCCACTCCAATTTTTGATGGTGCAACTATTGATCAAATAACAAAGTTAACTGATGAAGCAGGAGTTCCTCAATACGGTCATACATATTTATATGATGGAGGAACAGGAGAACGTTTTGATCAACCAGCAACTGTAGGTGTAATTTATATGATTAAATTAGGTCATATGATTGATGATAAAATGCACGCACGTTCTATTGGACCATACTCTTTAATAACACAACAACCATTAGGAGGTAAAGCTCAATTTGGAGGTCAACGTTTTGGAGAGATGGAGGTATGGGCACTTGAAGCTTATGGAGCATCAAGTACATTACGTGAAATTTTAACAGTAAAATCTGACGATGTTCTAGGTAGAGCAAAAACATATGAAGCTATTGTTAAAGGTGATTCAATGCCTGAGCCAGGATTACCAGAATCATTTAACGTATTAATGCATGAGTTAAGAGGACTTGGCTTAGACGTTAGATTAGAGGAATAATAACTAAGATTACTTAGACGGTTAAGGTTTAACTTTCTAAGTAATCATATTTTTACATTTTTAAATTCGAATCCATCAATATTATTATGGCAAGAAAAACCGATAAATACACTGTAAAAAAATTTAATAAAATTTCGATTGGTTTATCGTCTCCAGAAGCAATTCTAGAGAAATCAAACGGAGAAGTTTTAAAACCTGAAACTATTAACTACCGAACTCATAAACCAGAACGAGATGGATTATTTTGTGAGAGAATTTTTGGACCTATAAAAGATTTTGAATGTGCTTGTGGAAAGTACAAAAGAATTCGTTATAAAGGGATAGTTTGTGACCGATGTGGTGTTGAAGTAACAGAGAAAAAAGTTCGTAGAGATAGAGTAGGACATATTAATTTAGTAGTTCCAGTAGCTCATATTTGGTATTTTAAATCATTACCTAACAAAATGGGATACCTTTTAGGATTGCCATCTAAAAAGTTAGATATGATTATTTACTACGAAAGATATGTAGTAATTCAGCCAGCTGGTGCTAAAAATGCTGACGGAGAACCATTGCAAAAAATGGATTTCCTTACAGAAGAAGAATATCTAGATATTCTTGAAACATTCCCTATTGAAAATCAATATTTAGATGACAGCGATCCTGAAAAGTTTATCGCTAAAATGGGAGCAGAATGTTTAATTGACTTATTTAATAGAATTGATTTAGATCAATTATCTTATGAATTACGTCATAAAGCAAATACAGAAACTTCAAAACAACGTAAAACTGAAGCTTTAAAAAGACTAAATGTTGTAGAATCATTTAGAGATGCTAATAAAAACAGAGAGAACCGTCCAGAATGGATGATAATGAAAGTAATTCCGGTAACTCCTCCAGAATTACGTCCATTAGTACCATTAGATGGAGGACGTTTTGCAACTTCAGATTTAAATGATTTATACCGAAGAGTTATTATTCGTAACAATCGTTTAAAAAGATTGGTTGAAATCAAAGCTCCAGAAGTAATTTTACGTAATGAAAAACGTATGTTACAAGAATCTGTAGATTCATTATTTGATAACACTCGTAAATCATCAGCTGTAAAAACAGAGTCTAACAGACCTTTAAAATCACTATCTGATTCCTTAAAAGGTAAACAAGGACGTTTCCGTCAAAACTTGTTAGGGAAACGTGTTGATTATTCTGCACGTTCAGTAATTGTTGTTGGACCAGAGTTAAAGTTATACGAATGCGGATTGCCAAAAGATATGGCAGCTGAATTATACAAACCTTTTGTAATTAGAAAATTAATTGAAAGAGGAATTGTTAAAACAGTAAAATCTGCAAAAAAAATTATAGATAAAAGAGAACCAGTAGTATGGGATATTTTAGAGAATGTTTTAAAAGGACATCCTGTAATGTTAAACCGTGCTCCTACCTTACACAGATTAGGTATTCAAGCATTCCAACCTAAATTAATTGAAGGAAAAGCAATTCAGCTACATCCATTGGTATGTACAGCTTTTAATGCCGATTTTGACGGTGACCAAATGGCAGTTCACTTACCATTAGGACCTGAAGCTATTTTAGAATGTCAGTTACTAATGCTAGCATCACATAATATACTAAACCCAGCTAATGGAGCACCTATTACAGTGCCTTCACAGGATATGGTATTAGGTTTATATTATATGACAAAAGAAAGAAAATCAACTCCTGAAGCTCCTGTAAAAGGAGAAGGGTTAACTTTCTATTCTCCTGAAGAAGTAACCATTGCTTTTAACGAAAAAGCTGTTGATTTAAATGCTTGTGTTAAAGTTAGAACTAAAGACTTTAATGAAAATGGAGAGTTAGTTGATCAAATTATTGAAACTACTGTGGGTAGAGTTTTATTTAACGAAGTAGTTCCAGAATCAGCAGGTTATGTAAATGAGGTATTGAATAAAAAATCATTAAGAGATATTATTGGTCAAATTTTAAAAGTGACTGATGTTCCTACAACAGGAAAATTCTTAGATGATATGAAAGGGATGGGATATAAATTTGCATTCCAAGGAGGATTATCATTTAGTTTAGGTGATATTATTATTCCACCAGAAAAACACAAAATGATAGCTGATGCTAACGACCAAGTTGACCATATTATTGCTAACTATAACATGGGTATGTTAACTAATAAAGAACGTTACAATCAGGTTATTGATATTTGGGGTTCTACAAACAATCGTTTAACAGAACTTTCTATGAAGCGATTACGTGAAGACAAACAAGGATTTAACTCGGTGTATATGATGTTAGATTCTGGTGCAAGGGGTTCTAAAGAACAAATTCGCCAGTTAACAGGTATGCGTGGTTTAATGGCAAAACCTAAAAAATCGACAGCAGGAGGTGGAGAAATTATTGAAAACCCAATTTTATCAAACTTTAAAGAAGGTTTATCAATTTTAGAATACTTTATTTCTACTCACGGTGCTCGTAAAGGTTTAGCAGATACGGCTTTAAAAACAGCCGATGCAGGTTACTTAACACGTCGTTTAGTTGATGTTTCACAAGATGTTATTGTAAATGAGTTTGATTGTGGTACTTTAAGAGGGTTAAATGTACAACCACTTAAAAAGAATGATGAAATTGTTGAAACACTAAGCGAAAGAATTTCAGGACGTGTATCACTTCATGATGTTATTGATCCAATTACAGAAGAAGTATTAGTAAAATCAGGACAAGAAATTTCTACTGAGATTGCTAAGAGAATTGAAAATTCAGCAGTAGATAGTGTTGAAGTTCGTTCTGCATTAACTTGTGAAGCTAAAAAAGGAATTTGCTCTAAGTGTTATGGTCAAAGTTTATCAACCAGAAATATGGTTCAAATTGGAGAAGCTGTTGGTGTAATTGCAGCACAATCTATTGGAGAACCTGGTACTCAGTTAACCTTAAGAACTTTCCACGTTGGTGGGGTTGCAGGAAATATTTCTGAAGAAAACACATTAACATCTAAATTTGCTGGAAAAGCGGTAATTGAAGATTTAAGAACTGTAAAAAGTATTGATTCAGATGGAAACGAGGTAGATATTGTTATTTCTAGAACTTCAGAAGTTAAATTAGTTGATGAAAAATCTGGATTAACATTAAGTACTAATAATATACCTTATGGTTCATTTATCTATATCACTGATGGTCAAAAGCTTAAGAAAAATGATGTAATTTGTAAATGGGATCCATTTAATGGTGTAATTGTTTCTGAATTTGCAGGAATTATTGAGTTTGAGAATATTGAAAAAGGTGTAAACTACCTTGTGGAAATTGATGAACAAACTGGTTTCCAAGAAATGGTAATTACTGAATCTAAAAATAAAAAATTAATTCCTACTTTATTAGTTAAGGATGATAATGATAATGTGATTAGATCTTATAATTTACCTGTTGGAGCTCATTTAATTGTTGAAGATGGAGATAAAATACCTTCAGGTAAAATAATTGTAAAAATTCCACGTAAATCTGGTAAAGCAGGTGATATTACGGGTGGTTTACCAAGAGTTACTGAGTTATTTGAAGCACGTAACCCATCTAATCCTGCTGTGGTTTCTGAAATTGACGGTGTTGTTACTTTTGGAAAAATTAAGAGAGGTAACCGTGAAATAATAGTTGAATCTAAATTAGGAGAAATTAAGAAGTATTTAATTAAACTTTCTAATCAAATTTTAGTTCAAGAGAATGACTTTATCAAAGCGGGTATGCCACTTTCAGAAGGAGCAATCACACCTAATGATATATTAAATATTGAAGGTCCAGCAGCGGTTCAAGAATATTTAGTAAATGAAATTCAAGAGGTGTACCGTTTACAAGGGGTAAAAATTAACGACAAACACTTTGAAGTTGTTGTACGTCAAATGATGCGTAAAGTTAGAATTATTGATTCTGGAGATACATTGTTCTTAGAAAATCAATTAGTTCATAAAAATGACTTTATTGAAGAAAATGACGAAATTTATGGAATGAAAGTAGTTGAAAATGCAGGAGATTCTGAAAACTTAAAAGAAGGACAAATTATTACACCTCGTCAATTACGTGATGAAAATTCTGTTTTACGTAGAGAAGATAAAGCTTTAGTTGAAGCTAGAGATGCACAACCTGCAACTGCAGAACAAATACTGCAAGGTATTACAAGAGCATCGCTTCAAACTAAATCATTTATTTCTGCAGCATCATTCCAAGAAACAACCAAAGTTTTAAACGAAGCTGCTGTAAGTGGTAAAGTGGATGACTTAGAAGGATTGAAAGAAAATGTAATTGTAGGTAAACGTATACCTGCAGGTACAGGAATGAGACAATATGATAATATTATTGTAGGGTCTAAAGAAGAAATGGATTCAAACTTTTAATTATGAGTGATCAAAAACCTAAAAACGAAGGACAAATTAATATTGAATTGGATGATAAAACTGCTGAAGGAACCTATGCGAACTTAGCCATTATTAATCATTCGGTTTCAGAATTTATTGTAGATTTTATAAGTGTAATGCCAGGGCAACCTAAAGCTAAAGTAAAATCGAGAATAATTTTAACTCCTCAACATGCTAAACGTTTGGTAAAAGCTTTGGCAGAGAACGTGAAAAGGTTTGAAAATAATCACGGAGAAATAAAAGACTATGAACAGCCTCCAATTCCAATGAATTTTGGACCAACAGGTGAAGCATAAAACTAAAAAAATCCCGAACATTTGTTCGGGATTTTTTTAGTTTAAAATTACTTTATCATAAGCTTTTTTTAATTTTTTAATCACAAGTTCAATTTCATTTTCGTCTAAATGTCCAAAACCAAAACGAATAGCACAAGTATTTTTATCTTGATAAAGAATTGTTTTTGGCAAAAATAAATCATCTTTTTCAGCTTCTTTGGATAGTTTTACTAGCGAAATTTTAGGATGAAATCGTAACCAAATGGCCAATCCACCTGAAGGAATTTTCCATTGTATTGTTTCAAAAAAATATTTAGTTAAAAGATTACATATTAAATCACGTCTTTTTTTATAGATAACAATATTCTTTTTAGTAAGCCGGTAAATTTCACCTTCATTAATTAATTCTGATAGCATTTGTTCTTGTATTAAATCACCTTGTTTATCAAGTAACTCTAAATAATTCTTAGCTTCTGAAATTAAATTTTCAGGTGCTATTACAAACCCAGTTTGAAAACTTGGAAATAAGGATTGCCCAAATTTTCCTAAATAAATAACCATACCGTTGGCGTCAGCACTTGCCATAGGTAACATTGCTGAACCTTCAAACTGAAAATCGTAATCATAATCATCTTCAATAATAGCAAATCCGTATTCTTTAGCAAGTTGTAGTAATTTTAAACGGCGTTCTGCACTTAAAGTTACTACTGTTGGATAATCTCTATGGGAACATATATATATACATCTAATACTATTTTTTACAAAATGCTTTTTAATGTACTCAACATCTATGCCTTCATTATCTACAGGGATTGTTTTTATACTTGCACCTGTTTGTTGAAAGATCATATTTGAAGCATAATTACTTAATTGCCCTACTAATACAACATCGTTTTGTTTTATTAAAAGTTGTGAGATTACGTATAAACTCATTTCTATACTACGTGTATTTATTAAGTTATTTGGACTTATATGAAAGCCTCTAGTTGCATTTAAGTAATTGCATAGTTGAGTTTGAAATGAAGAGTTGAAAAAATCGTTTGATTTGTTCCATTTATTTATTAACGTTTTTCGTTTCATAGCAGCACTGTACCATCTTGTAAATTGATGTACAGGATGTAAACGTATATCAGGTTTACCATCATTAATAGTATATTTAGCGTTTGTATATTCAACTGTTGAAGCTAAATGAAATGACTGTTGAAAAGGGAAACCTGTGGTTTTAGCATAGATATATGCTTCATTTATTTTTTGAGAAGTTGCTTTTATCTTTGCTGTTTTTTGTTCTGGTTCTAAAACAAATGTGCCTTTATTTGGAATAATTTCTACCCAACCTTGAGAGGCTAATTCTTCATAGATTGCAACAGCAGTATTTCTGTGAACCTTTAATAATTGACTTAATACACGAGTTCCTGGTAGCCTAGTGCCCTTGGTTAAATAACCACGCTGAATAGCGTTTACAACTTGTCCAGATACCTGAAGATATAGAGGTTGTGATTTAGATTTATCTAAATTAATTAACTGTCTAAAAAGAGTGTTAACCGGACTATCTATCATTTTGAATCTGGACTATTTTAATCGTCCGGAAAGTTACTAATTTTGCTGCGTTTTAAATCATTATTTATGAAAATTTCGATTAAATTAATATACATTTTATTATGTACTTGTGCCTCGGTATATGCACAAAATGACACAATTAAGTTAAAGGAAGTACAAATTACTTCTAATAGAATTGCATTGCCTTTTTCAAAAGAATCAAGAACAATTAACCTAATTACTTCAGAACAGATTCAAAATTCACCAGCTTCAAATGTTGCTGATTTATTACAAAATATTATAGGAATAGATATTAGAAGAAGAGGTGTTGATGGTATGCAATCTGACCTTTATATTAGAGGAGGAAACTTTGATCAAACACTAGTTTTAATTGATGGGGTAAAAATGGATGATCCACAAACAGGTCACCATTCAATGAATGCAATTTTAGCTTTAGATAATATTGAAAGAATTGAAATTATTAAAGGACCAGCAGCTCGTATTTATGGTCAAAATGCATTTACTGGAGCAATCAATATTGTGACTAAAAAAATTCATAGCAACTCATTAAAAGTAGATTTAGGGTATGGTTCTTATGAAAATAAAAAAGGAGGAGCAACCTTTAGTCAAACTTTTGATAATGGTGGAATATTAGCCTCTGTTGGTTATCAGGAGTCTGATGGGTATAGATTTAATACAGATTTTGAAAATGTAGCTGCTTTTTTAAAATCTGATGTTAAAAATTATAATTTGTTAGCATCATTTACGCAGCGTAAGTTTGGTGCAAACGGATTTTATGCAAACCCAAATTATAAAGATCAATATGAAGAAACTCAAACAAGTTTAATAGCTTTAGGAGCAACATATAATTCGGGTAATGTAACTATTAAACCTCGTTTATATTGGAGAAGAAATCAGGATATGTATTTGTTTTTACGTCATAATCCCCCAGCATATAGAAATCTTCACATTTCTAATAAAGTTGGAGCTGAAACAAATATGGTAATTAATTCTTCATTAGGTAAAACTGGAATTGGTATTGATGTTTCAAGAATATTTTTGGTTAGTAATAACTTAGGAAACCATAACAGAACAATTGTAACTGGGTTTTTAGAGCATCGTTTTGAAGTTAATAATTTTGATATTGCTCCAGGGATTGCCATTAGCTCTTATTCTGATTTTGACACAAAAGCTTTTCCAGGTTTGGATTTAGGATATAGAATTTCTGACTTTTTTAAATTGTATGGAAATATAGGATATACTTATAGAACTCCTACTTATACAGATTTATATTATGTTGGACCAACAACATTAGGAAATCCAAATTTAAAACCTGAATCAGCCCTATCTAAAGAAATTGGGTTTAAATACACTAGCGGGAAATTTAATTTAGATATAGCTCTGTTTCATAGAAAATCAGATGACTTAATTGATTGGACTAAGGATAATGAAGCTGATAAATGGGAAACTAGAAATTTTAGTAAAGTTGTAACAAAAGGTATAGAAACGGCTGTATTATATAAATTTAATTTAGCAAATTACACCCAAACATTAACTATTGGATATAGTTTTATTGATGATGATATTAGAGATAGTAATATTGAATATACTCGGTATTCTTTAAATAGCATTAAACATCAGTTTACATCAAGTTTAGATACCAAATTTAATACGATATTTAGTCAAAATATTTCATATAGATATGTAGAAAGAACTGATGGAACAAGTTATAATGTGGTTGATGCAAAAGTTTTAGCTAGTTTAAAAAACGGATTTCAACTTTCATTGGCAGCAAATAATATTTTTAATACAGCATATACCGAAACAAATATAGTACCTATGCCAAAAGGAAATATAATGCTCGGTTTAAATTATAAAATTTACTAGGTACTTCCTAAATAATAAAAAAGCTGTTTGAAATTTTAAACAGCTTTTTTTATATTTTAATTTTAGCAATTTTTTGATGAATATCATTTATTTGAAGTAATGCGGCTGAACCGTACCATAGTTTTAAGTCCATTTTTAGTGAACCAGCTTGTATTGCAGGATCCGTTTCGGTCAATTTTTTGGCTTCTTCAATAGTTTTAACATCAAAAATATAAATTCCCCTTAATTCTCCTTCTTCTAGAAATGGTCCTGCTAAAACCAATGTACCTTCTTCAGCCAATTTTATGATATTGTCTAAATGAGCTCTTTGTAACTTAGCAGAAGTTATAGAGTCTTTAAACCGGCTAGGCCCTTTTTTTAAAAAAGCAATTACATAAGTTTTCATACCATAAGTATCAGCCCCTAATTTTTTTGCTAATGTTTCATTAAAGTTAGAATTATTCTTAGGGCTGTTATCGGATGGTTTTTTATCAGTATTTGTACATGACAAAGCCACTAACGAAATTAAAGTTATATATAAAATAGTTTTCATAATGAAGGTTTTATAAAGTTATAACTAAAATATAATAATTATTTGTAAATTGATTTTTTTAATACAAAATGAAAGAAAATATCAAATCCTTCGAAGAGTTTTATCCGTTTTATTTAAAGCAACATAGTCATAAAGTTTGTAGGTTATTGCATGTGGTTGGAACTACAATTGTTATTGCACTAGCCATTACTGCAGTTTACCATAATGAACCTATATTATGGTTTTTTGTACCTATTGCTGGTTATGGTTTTGCTTGGGTAGGGCATTTCTTTTTCGAAAAAAATAAGCCAGCTACATTTCAATATCCTCTTTGGAGTTTAAGATCAGATTTTAAAATGTATTTTGATATTGTAACTGGAAAATTATCTTTGGATTCATCAAAAGATTAATCTTTTTGTAATTGTTTAAAATTATTTCGACAATTTGTATATCTAAATCTTAAAGACTTATTAACATATTTTTAATTGTTATTTTTAATTAAATTACAAATATGTTAAATTTCAAACGTTTTCGTTGATGTTATTTTAACATATACTTGAAAAATAGTTAAAATAATGATAAATATTTAATATTTATCTTGTCCAAAATTTAAAGTTATCGTATTTTTGTACCATAATTAACTACTAAAAGAAGCTGATATGAAAATTATCAAAAAAGTAAAAAGCCAAGACTCAAAAAGAAGGTCAATAAATGTTGATTTTAAAAATACGAAAAGTTTAACCTGGAATAATAAAAGAAGATTCGGAATATAAGAATAGAAAAAAATACATTGTAAATTGTTTGAATTAAGAGCGGTAGGCAAACCTACCGCTTTTTTTATGGTTCAAATTTTAGTGTATTTTAAAATTAAAAAAGTTCTTCAATATCAATAGCTAAGTTAGTTATAAAAGAAACAGTTTTTTTAATTTCATCACTTAATACTTTATCATTTTCTACAAAAGGAACATCGGTTCTATACATTGCTAAAAATGTTTCTAAAAAAGGAGAACTTTTTAAAGGCTGTCTAAAATGTAAAGCCTGTGAAGCATTTAATAATTCAATAGCTAAAATTGTTTCTAAATTATCAACAATTCGTTTTGTTTTAGTTGCTCCATTAGCTCCCATACTTACATGGTCTTCTTGACCATTACTAGAAACTATAGAGTCTATAGATGAAGGTGTTGCCAGTTGTTTATTTTGGCTAACTATACTGGCTGCTGTATATTGTGGAATCATAAAACCACTATTAAGGCCAGGATTTTTTACTAAAAATGGAGGTAAACCTCTTAATCCTGAAACTAATTGAAAAGTTCTTCTTTCAGAAATATTTCCTAATTCAGCCATAGCAATACCTAAAAAGTCAAACGCTAATGCCAAAGTTTGTCCGTGGAAATTACCTCCAGAAATAATTTCATCTGCATCAACAAAAATATTTGGATTATCAGTAACGGAATTAATTTCAGTTAAAAAAATCTTTTTACAATAGGAAAGAGCATCTTTACTTGCACCATGTACTTGAGGCATGCATCTAAATGAATATGGATCTTGTACATGTTCTTTAGGTTGATTTATCAACTCACTACCTTCTAAAAACTCGTTAATACGCTCAGCGGTATTTATTTGACCATTATGAGGTCTAATAAAATGAATGAGCTCATTAAATGGAGAATTTCTCCCATCAAATCCTTCTAATGAAAGTGTCCCAATTAAGTCTGCTAGGTACGATAATTTATAAGATTTCAAAATTAAATGAATTCCATAAGCACTCATAAATTGGGTTCCGTTCAATAAAGCTAGCCCTTCTTTAGATTTTAATTGAATACTATCCCAACCAAATTTTTTCAAAATATCCTCGCCACTAATTCGTTGGTTGTTGTAATAAACTTCACCTTTACCAATTAAGGGTAACGATAAATGTGCTAAAGGTGCAAGGTCTCCTGAAGCTCCTAATGAACCTTGGGTATATACAACAGGAATAATATTGTTATTGTAAAAATCAACTAAACGTTCAACAGTTTCTAATTGAACACCTGAATGTCCGTAGCTCAAAGATTGAATTTTTAAAAATAGCATTAACTTTACAATGCTTTGAGGAACTTCTTCTCCAGTGCCACAAGCATGACTCATCACTAAATTTTCTTGTAGTTGACGTAAATTATCACTGCTAATTTTTACATTACACAATGAGCCAAATCCAGTATTAATACCATAAATAGGTGAAGAATCTTGTTTTATTTTAGAATCTAAATAATTCCTGCATTTTTCAATTTTATCAATGGCTTCTTTAGATAGTTTTATTTTTTTTTCGTTATAAATTATATCACTTAAAATTGTGAAATCTATTCTTTTAGCATTTATAAAATGTATGTTGTCCATATGAAATTTTTGAGTTATCAAAATTCCACAATACTATCAATATATGCAAATTAATTGTTAAAGTAATTTAGGATTAATTTTATTGAATAATAAATTTTATCTTTGGGAAATTATTAATAAAATACATAACTAATTATGAAAAAAATATGGTTACTTATTGCAGCAGTTGCAATAGTTTCATGTAAAAACGAAGCTCCAATTAAATATGCAGTTTTAACTGGAAAAATCACAAATAAATTACCAGGAGAGTTTACTGTAAATAGTATGGATAGATCTTTTAAAGAAACAATTGAAATTGCTGAAGATGGTAGTTTTGTTGATACGTTAACTTTAAAAGCAGGTACTTATATGTTGTATGATGGAAAAAATGCAACACCAGTTTATTTAAGTGAAGGTTTTAATGTTAATGTAGCTTATGATGCAAACGATTTTAAGAACACTCTAGCTTTTACAGGTGAAGGTTCTGAAATAAGTAACTATTTGCAAGCTAAAAGTAAGACAGAGAAAGAAATAATGGGAGAAGGTATGGGAGTTTATGAACTTGAAGAAGATGAATACAAAGCTAAATTTAATGAAATTAAAACAGCTTTAAACAATCTTTTAACTTCTACTGAAGGTATTTCTGAAGAATTTAAATCAAAAGAACAACGTAATATAAATTATGGATATTTAAAAAGTATCAATATCTATGAAAGATATCATGCTCATTTTGCAAAAAAACCTGAATTTAAAGTTTCTGAAGGATTTTTAGCTGAGTTAGATGGGATGGATTATTCTAATGAAGAAGATTTTTTATTTTCTTCTGATTATAAAAATTTAGTTTCTAGTCATTATTTTAAGCAAGCTTCAAAATTAGCTGAAAAAGATTCTATAGACGCAGACTTGGCATTTTTAAAAACAGCAGCTCAAATTCAAGGTGAAACCATAAAAAATAGCTTACTTTTTGAAAACGCTAAATATGGAATAACTTATACTGAAAACTTAGAAGAGTATTATACTGCTTTTATTAATGCTTCAACAAATGAAGATAACAAAAAAGAAATTACAGAAACTTATAACAAACTTAAAGTAGTTGCTAAAGGTCAGCCATCTCCTAAATTTGAAAACTATGAAAATTATGCTGGAGGCACAACATCTTTAGATGACTTAAAAGGAAAATTTGTTTATGTTGATGTTTGGGCAACTTGGTGTGGACCTTGTAAAGCTGAAATACCGTATTTAAAAGAAGTAGAGGCAAAATACCACGACAAAAATATTGAATTTGTAAGTATTTCAATTGATAAAGCAGCAGATCATGATAAATGGAAAACTATGGTTGAAGAAAAGGAATTGAAAGGTGTACAGTTGTTTGCTGATAACGATTGGAATTCTCAATTTGTTAAAGATTATTTAATTAAAGGAATTCCTCGTTTTATTTTAATTGATACTGAAGGAAATATAGTAAGTTCAAACGCACCAAGACCATCAAGTCCAAAATTAATTAGCTTATTTAACGAACTTAACATCTAATAAGATATTTTAAAATGAGAAATATAATTGGAATTTTAGCTGTTTTCATTGCCATTTCTTGTGGTAAAGAAGAGGTAAAAGACTATGCTAAAATTGAAGGAAAAGTTAAAATCTCTAATTTGGATAAGTTTACAATTCAAGGAAAAAATTATTCAAAAGATGTAATTGTAAATAAAGATGGTAGTTTTTCTGACACTTTAAAGGTTGAAGAAGGTGTTTTTGCCATTTCTAATGGGAATGATAGAGTTACCCTATTTTTAAAAAATGGATATAACTTAGATATAGAATTTAAAGGCGAAAAATTCTCAAATGGAGTAATATTTAAAGGTGAAGGATCTGTAACAAATAATTTTATTGAAAATAAGCGTTCGTTCTATACCAGTGATTTTGCAAATCCAAATTCATATTTTCAATTAGATAAAGAACAATTTGAGGCAAGATTATCAGAAGCAAAAACGTTGCTTAAAGAATACAAAGATAATGCACCTAACTTAGACTCTATTATTGTAAAAATGGATGATAGAAATGATCAAATGTTTTTTGGATATATTGAATCTAATTATGAAAGAATGCACGAGAGTATGGCTCGTTTAGGTAAAGGTAAGATATCACCAAAATTTGAGAATTATGAAAATTTTGCAGGAGGAACTACTTCTTTAGACGATTTAAAAGGGAAATATGTGTATATAGATGTTTGGGCAACTTGGTGTGCACCTTGTAAAGCTGAAATCCCTCATTTAAAATCTTTAGAAAAACAATATCATGGAAAGAATATTGAATTTGTGAGTATTTCTGTAGATAAGCAAGATGCTTATGAAACTTGGAAACAAATGGTGAAAGATGAAGAGTTAGGAGGAATTCAACTATATGCTGATAATAATTTTGAATCTAAATTTATTGCTGAATATGGAATAAACGCTATACCAAGATTTATTTTAATAGACCCTGACGGTAAAATTGTTCAAGCGGATGCTCCAAGACCATCAAGTCCAAATTTAAAAGATCTTTTTACAGAATTAGGAATTTAAAATTTTTAAAAATTATAAAAAAAAGCGCTGGTTGTATTCAGCGCTTTTTTTATGGGTTGGTATTTTAATTAACTTAAAACTGCTCTAGAAATTACAATTTTCTGAATTTCAGAAGTTCCTTCATAAATTTGAGTAATTTTAGCATCTCGCATCAAACGTTCTACATGATATTCTTTTACAAATCCATATCCACCATGGATTTGTACAGCTTCTACAGTAACTTGCATAGCCATTTCCGCAGCATATAATTTTGCCATTGCACCGCTTAAATCATAATTTAGATGTTGATCTTTATCCCAAGCAGCTTTGATACATAAATGCCTTGCTGCTTCAATTTGAGTAGCCATATCTGCTAATTTAAAAGCAATGGCTTGATGTTTGCTAATTTCTTTTCCGAAAGCCTTTCTTTCTTTAGAGTATTTTAAAGCTAGCTCATAGGCTCCTGATGCAATTCCTAATGCTTGAGAAGCAATCCCAATTCTTCCTCCAGCTAATGTTTTCATTGCAAATTTAAATCCAAAACCATCTTCACTAATTCTATTTTCTTTTGGAACTTTTACGTCAGTAAACATCAATGAATGTGTATCAGATCCACGAATTCCTAGTTTATTTTCTTTAGGACCAACAACAAAACCTTCCATGTTTTTTTCAACAATTAAGGCATTAATTCCTTTGTGTCCTTTTTCAGCGTCGGTCTGTGCAATTACAAGATAAACGCTAGCGTTGTTACCATTTGTTATCCAGTTTTTGGTTCCATTTAATAAATAATGGTCGCCTTTATCTATTGCTGTGGTTTTTTGTGAAGTTGCATCAGAACCAGCTTCAGGTTCACTTAAACAAAAAGCACCAATAATTTCACCTTTAGCAAGTGGTACTAAATATTTTTGTTTTTGTTCTTCTGTTCCAAACGTTTCGAGTCCCCAACAAACTAAAGAGTTGTTTACTGACATTACAACCGAAGCGGAAGCATCTACTTTAGAAATTTCTTCCATTGCTAATACGTAAGATACCGTATCTAATCCACTTCCTCCGTATTTTGGGTCAACCATCATTCCTAAAAATCCTAGTTCACCCATTTGTTTAATTTGTTCAGCAGGGAACTGTTGTTTTTCATCTCGTTCAATAACTCCTGGTAATAACTCATTTTGAGCAAAATCACGAGCTGCATCCCGTATCATAATTTGTTCTTCAGTTAAATTAAAATCCATATTTAATACTATTTATAATAATTGATTATTTTTTTTTCAAATATAAGAGATTTCTTAGTGAAAATTTATTATATGTGTAAATTGTTACTTAGATTCCTAATGAAAAAATGAAATTAATTGTAAGTAAAAAATAATGCTTGTTTTAAAAGCGTTTAGATTAGATAAAATCTTCCTTAAAAGCTCATAAGTTTTGTTATATTTGTTTTTACTTTACAAGCATTAAAATAATAATTTTAAACTGATAACTATGACACAAATGTAACCTCCTTTGGGAGGAGTTTTTTATGAGTTAATTACCTGTATATATTAAAGTTAAGTCGTTAATCTAAAATTATTATTTAAAATTAAAATGAAAGAATTACTAAAAAAATACGAAAATAAGCAACCAGAAATTGTTTTTTATTGGAATGATCCAGAAACAGAAGCAGAAGGTTGGACAGTTATAAATTCATTAAGAGGTGGTGCTGCAGGAGGAGGAACCAGAATGCGTAAGGGATTGGATATGAATGAAGTACTTTCCTTAGCAAAAACTATGGAAGTGAAATTTACAGTCTCAGGACCAGCAATAGGAGGTGCAAAGTCAGGAATTAATTTTGATCCAAATGATCCAAGAAAAAATGATGTTTTAAGAAGATGGTATCAGGCAGTTACTCCATTGCTCAAACATTACTATGGAACAGGTGGAGATTTGAATGTAGATGAAATTCATGATGTAATTCCTATGACTGAAGATTGTGGTGTTTGGCATCCGCAAGAAGGAGTTTTTAACGGTCATTTTAAGCCAACTGAGGCAGAGAAAATTAATAGAATTGGTCAATTAAGACATGGAGTGATAAAAGTGATTGAAGATAAGCGATTTTCACCTGATTTGTCTAGAAAATATACAGTAGCTGACATGTTAACTGGATATGGAGTTGCTGAAGCTGTAAAACACTATTATAACATTTATGGAGGCTCTATTAAAGGAAAAAGAGCTATAGTTCAAGGGTTTGGAAATGTTGGCTCAGCTGCTGCATATTATTTAACTCAGCTCGGAGCTAAAGTTGTAGGTATTATAGATAGGGTTGGAGGTTTAATTAAAGAGGAAGGTTTTACCTTAGATGAAATGACCACTTTGTTTCTTCAAAAAGATGGAAATAAATTACGTGCCGAAAACTTAATTCCTTTTGATGAGATAAATCAGGAAATTTGGTCTATACCTGCTGAAATTTTTATTCCGGCTGCTGCATCAAGGTTGGTTACTAAAGATCAAATAACTCAAATGATACAATCTAATTTAGAGGTTATTTCTCCAGGTGCAAATGTTCCTTTTGCGGATAAAGAAATTTTCTTTGGACCAATTATGGAATATACAGATAGTCAAGTTAGTTTATTGCCAGATTTTATATCAAATTGTGGAATAGCAAGAGTATTTGCTTATTTAATGGAGTCTAAAGTTGAGTTGCCAATGAAAGATAGTGCTATATTTGGAGATACTTCAAATACTATTAAAAAAGCATTAGAAAAAACTTATCAAAAAAATACCAATAAAAAAGAAATTTGTAAAACTGCGTTTGAAATCGCGTTAAGACAATTAATTTAAATAATAATAAATGGAAGCGTTAATAATTATCATTTTTATCTTAGGTTATTTAGCAATAACTTTAGAACATAATTTAAAATTAGATAAACTAATACCAGCACTAGGTATGATGGCTATTCTATGGGCAATTGTTGCCTTTGGAATAGATGATTTTATAAATTGGTTTGATTCTGCAGGTCATCAATTAATTGAAGGGTTTGCGAGTTTTACAAGTGAAGAAAAACATCATTTATTAGAAGAAACGCTTCTGCATCACTTGGGAAAAACAGCTGAAATTTTATTTTTCTTGTTGGGTGCAATGACTATAGTTGAAATTATAGATTATTTTGATGGCTTTGCAACGTTTAAAAACTATATTAAAACAAAAAATAAGAAAAAGTTATTATGGATTTTTGCGAGCTTAGCATTTATATTATCGGCAATTATTGATAATTTAACAGCTACAATTGTTTTAATAACAATTCTTCAAAAAATTATTAATGATAAAAATACTCGACTTTGGTTTGCCAGTTTGATAATAATTGCAGCTAATGCTGGAGGTGCTTGGTCGCCAATTGGAGATGTTACCACCACTATGCTTTGGATAGGCAAAAAAGTTACTTCAGCTAAACTTATTGAGTATTTAATAATTCCATCAATATTATGTGTAGTGGTTCCTGTATTAATAGCTTCATTTATGAAACCGTTTAAAGGGAATATTGAAGTAGATTCTGTAGATGATCAGGACTCAAACAATAAAAGTAAACACGGAGCTACCATGTTGTATTTAGGTTTGTCAGCAATTATTTTTGTTCCAATTTTTAAAACAGTAACACATTTACCTCCTTATGTAGGTATGATGTTATCTTTAGCAGTGGTTGGAATTTTTGCTGAAATTTATAGTAGATCCGAATTTAATATTTCTCATATAGTTGATATTGATGGGGATGATTCACAAGGGTTTCATAGTCCAGTGCATAAGTCTTTATCAAAAATTGAAATGCCAAGTGTTTTGTTTTTCTTTGGAATATTAATGGCTGTAGCAGCATTAGAATCATTAGGTATGTTATTTATTGGAGCTGAACATTTAAAAACAATTATTCCAAATACAGATGTGGTAATTATGTTATTAGGTATTGGGTCTGCAGTGGTAGATAATGTGCCATTAGTGGCTGCTAGTATGGGAATGTTTCAAGAGCCTATAGATAGTCATTTATGGCATTTTGTAGCCTATTCTGCAGGTACTGGAGGAAGTATGCTAATAATTGGTTCTGCAGCTGGAGTAGTGGCAATGGGAATGGAAAAAATCAATTTCTTCTGGTATTTTAAAAATATAGCTTGGTTAGCGGCAGTAGGTTTTGTTGTTGGGGCTTTGGCTTTTATGTTTTTAAGAAATTTTTAAATAATTTAACCCCAAGTTTGTACTTGGGGTTTTTATATTAAAATAATAAGCCACAATTTATATCATCTAATTTCGTTTAAGAAAGTAATTAAAAATTAATTTATGTTATTAACTATTTTACAAGATGTAACAGACCCTTTAACGGAGAATGTTTCTGAAGAAAAAACGCTATCAATTTATAATTTAATAATAGATGGAGGCATAGGAGGTCAAATAATTATTGCCATTTTAATTGTATTACTTGCTGTTGCCCTGTATATTTATTTTGAACGTTTTTTTGCTATAAAAGCAGCTTCAAAAACGGATAGTAATTTTATGAATCAAATTAGAGATCATGTGTCTCATGGCAAATTAGATGCTGCTAAAATTTTATGTGCACAAACAAAATCTCCAGCTTCACGTTTAATTGAAAAAGGAATCTCTAGAATAGGAAAACCTTTAGAAGATATTAATACAGCCATTGAAAACGCTGGGAGATTAGAAATTTATAAATTAGAAAAAAATGTTCCAGTACTGGCAACTATAGCAGGAGCTGCACCTATGATTGGCTTTTTAGGAACGGTTATTGGAATGATAGTTGCAATTCATGAAATTGCAAATGCTGGTGGGCAAATAGATATAAAAATGCTGTCTGATGGATTGTATACAGCCATGACTACCACTGTTGCAGGATTAATTGTAGGTATTATTTCATACATACAATACAATCATTTAGTGGTTAGAACAAATAAAGTTGTTTATGAAATGGAAGCAAAATCTGTAGAGTTTTTAGATTTGTTAAACGAACCTATTTAATATGGATATTAGAGGTAGAAATAAAATTAATCCTAATTTCAATATGTCGTCTATGACGGATATTGTATTTCTGTTGCTGATATTTTTTATGATAACTTCTACTTTAGTGACTACAAGTGCTTTAGATATTTTATTGCCAAAAGCAAGTGGTAAAACAGAAAATAGAAAATCAGTTTCGGTTAGTATTACTAAAAATTTAGCATATTATATTAATAACTCTAAAGTGAGTGAAGCTAGTTTAGAGCAAGATTTATTGTCTTTATTAGCAGGTAAAGAAAGTCCAACAATTGTTTTAAGAGCTGAAGAAGGAGTTCCTATAGAAAAGGCTGTGAAAATAATGGATATAGCAAATAGAAATAGGTTTAAAGTAATATTAGCAGTACGACCAAAATAACGTAAATTGAGTTTATTAGACACAAAATACAAACGTAAATCAGCAGCAATCACAACTGTAATTATGAGCTTGTTGTTGGTAGCACTTTTTTTTGTTGGGATGAAATATTTAGATCCACCAGAAGAATATGGTATTGCCGTAAATTTTGGAACTTCTAATGTTGGAAGCGGTAATATTCAACCTAAAAAACCTATTAAATCAGTTGTTAATGAGCAACAGGAGGTAGAAAAAAATCAAGAAGAAGTTAAAGAAGTACAAAAAGTTTCAGAACCTGAGACCTCTAAGCAAACAACTGATATTTCTGAAGAAGTTGCTACTCAAAATAATGAAGAGGCTATAGCTATTAAAAAAGCACAAGAGCAAAAAAGAAAAGCTGAAGAGGAAGCTAAAAAAGCGCAGTTAGAAAAAGAAAGAATTGAAAGAGAAAAACAAGCAGCTATAGCAAAACAAAAAGCTGAAGAAGAAGCAAAACGAAAAAAATTAGATGCTTTAATAGGAGGGATTAATAATTCTGAAGGTACAGCAACTGGAGGAGAAGGGAATGATAATCAGGCTGGTGATAAAGGTAAAATAACTGGTGACCCTAATGCAAGTGGCTACTACGGAAATGGTGGAGGTGGTGGTAACGGAGACTATCAATTAGGAAATAGAAAGCCTTTAAGTAGACCAAAGCCTAATTATATTTGTAATGAAGAAGGATTGGTAGTTGTTAGAATTGAAGTTGATACTAATGGAAGAGTAATTAAGGCCACGGCAGGTGTTAAGGGTTCTACAAATACAGCAGCTTGTTTATTGACACAAGCTAAAGAAGCAGCATTGAAAACTAGATGGCAACCAGACGCTAACGCACCTTCTAAACAAATAGGAACTATAAAATACAGATTTTCATTATCTCAATAATTTTTAATGAACTATAACGATACTCTAAATTGGATGTTTTCTCAATTGCCAATGTATCAAAGGCAAGGTAAAACAGCTTTTAAAAAAGATTTAACCAATAGTTTAGCACTTTCTAAACATTTAAACTTTCCAGAAAAAAAAATTAAAACTATACATGTTGCAGGAACAAATGGTAAAGGATCAACCAGTCATATGCTGGCGTCTGTTTTGCAAGAAGCTGGGTATAAAGTAGGTTTGTATACCTCGCCTCATTTAAAAGATTTTAGAGAGCGAATTAAAATTAATGGTATTGAAATTAAAAAAAATGAAGTAGTTGATTTTATTGGAAATAACCAACATTTTTTATTGAAAAATCAGCTTTCCTTTTTTGAAATGACCGTTGGAATGGCTTTTAATCATTTTGCAAAGCACCATGTAGATATTGCAATTATAGAAGTTGGACTAGGAGGAAGGTTAGATTCAACAAATATTATTACTCCTGTAGTTTCTGTTATCACAAATATAGGTTATGATCATACGCAATTTTTGGGAGAAACCTTACCCGAAATAGCCTTTGAAAAAGCGGGTATTATTAAATCTAATACTCCTGTTGTTATAGGTGAATTTCAGAAAGAAGTATTTCCTGTTTTTGAAAAAATAGCCAACGAAAAGTGTGCTCCGCTATATTTAGCATCCAAGTTAAATGTTTCAAATATACAAACAGATTTAAAAGGTACTTACCAACAAAATAATTTAAAAACGGTTGTACAAACTATAAAAGTTTTAACAAACTTAGGCTATAAAATTTCTAAGCAAAACTTAAAAATAGGTTTATTAAATGTGGTAAATAACACCTCATTACTGGGGCGTTGGCAAATATTAAATGAGCAACCAAAAGTAATTTGTGATACTGGACATAATAAAGAAGGGTTAACCTATGTTTTAAAACAATTACAACAAGAGAATTTCAATAACCTACACATTGTTTTCGGAGTTGTAAATGATAAAGAGCTTAAAGAAATTCTTCCGATGTTTCCTCAAAAAGCAATATATTACTTTTGTAAACCCAATATCCCTAGAGGTTTAGATGCTGAAGAGTTGAAAAATATTTGTAAACAATTTAATTTAATTGGTAATGTATATAATTCTGTTCAAGATGCTTATGATTCAGCATTAAAAATGGCAAATACCAATGATTTGATATTTGTAGGAGGTAGTACATTTGTAGTTGCAGAAGTTGTGTGATTTTGTTTTTATTTTATTTATATTGTCTTTATTTTGATAATATAATTTTTTTATTCCAAAAATATTATTATATTAGTAATCGAAATATCAAAAAAATATTGATATCGTAATTCAATATTTTTAAATCTTTTTAATAAGATAACAAATTGAACCTCATTTAATGGATTAATTTTTTAACCACTCCTTTCCATTTTTAAATACTTTTAACCTCAAGCTTAATGATGTTAACCTCTAATAGGTTTATTATTTTTTTGAATAATAAATTGTTTTTGATTACTAACTAAATTTTATATATCATGAAAACAATTAAAAAATTATTGCTTGTATTAGTAGTGTTTGTATTTTTATTTACTACTAAAACCTATGGACAGGAAGAACCAAAAGAAGAAAATAAACCTGTTTATTTAACGGTTACAACTATGCATAGAAGTTCTGACCCTACAGTGGATTTTTCAGATTGGTTGAAGACAGAAACAGAGTATTATGAAAAAGTTACTAGTAAAAACGATTTAATTATTGGTTCAGGTTTTTACTTCCATTATTTTACACCAGATGATACAGAAGTATTGTTGGTGTCAGTTTATAAGAATTGGGATGATATTGAAAAAGCAAACGACGTTACCAATAAATTAATTGAAGAAGGCTGGCCAGATAAAGACGAAAGAGATAAGTTTTTTAAAAAGCAGTCAAGTTATTATGAAGATATGCATAGTGATGAGATTTATAGATCATTACCTTTTTCAAAATTTCATGAACCTTCAGATAAGCCTTTGATTTTTTATGTTAAAAAAAATCAATTAGGAAATGGAGGAGGTGCAGGGTTTAAAGAGTATTTTGAAAACATTACCAATAAAAATAGCTTAATAAAAGGATATTATACCCATCGTCATTTATGGGGGGCAAATAGTAAAGATGCTATTGAAGTTTTTGTATTTGATAATTTTGCTGACATTGAGAATTCCTTTAAAGAAAATAATAAATTAATTGAAGCCTATTGGGCTGATAAGGATAAAAGAAAAGAATTTTTTGATAAGTATAGTAAAATATTTTCAGGACATGGAGATTATATTTACCAAAATGTTCCAGAACTTCATAAATAAAATTGATGATAAGATGTTGACTCCAAGCCTTTTGGTTTGGAGTTTTTTTTTAGTTGTTTTTGATTTAAAAAAACATTCATGTTAATTCATTTTTTTGCTATCAAAATGTTGGTCAAATTAAAAATAGATTATATATTTGCATCCGCTTAGGGCAATTAGCTCAGTTGGTTCAGAGCACCTCGTTTACACCGAGGGGGTCGGGGGTTCGAATCCCTCATTGCCCACCAAAGTTTAAAGCTTCCAAATTTGGAAGCTTTTTTTATTTCTTTTATTAAAAAATCTTTGCTAAGTTAAAAATAGATTATATATTTGCATCCGCTTAGGGCAATTAGCTCAGTTGGTTCAGAGCACCTCGTTTACACCGAGGGGGTCGGGGGTTCGAATCCCTCATTGCCCACCAAAATTTAAAGCTTCCAATTTGGAAGCTTTTTTTATTTCTTTTTATATTCTTTTACCATTTACTTTACATAAAGTATATTTAAGTCTATAAAACAATTTTGTTAATTTTTCGTTTTTTAATAAAGGGGAAGCTAATTTTAATTAATTAAAACTATAAAATATGTTATCGAGAAAAATTTATTTAATTTTAGGTTTGTTCATCTCTCTAGTTGGATTACAAAGTTGTAGCAATAATACCGTAAATAATGATACAGCTAGAGTACAGTTAAAATTAATTGATGCTCCTGGAGATTACTTAGAAGTGAATATTGAAATAGTAGATATTTTATTTAATGACTCTGAGAATGAAGGTGGCTGGAAAAGTTTTGAATTATCTGAAGGGAAAACGTATCCATTAATGGTTGATCTTACTAAATTAATAGCTGGAAATAGTCTACTATTAACAGATCAAATTATGCCTGCTGGAATGCTAAAACAAATACGATTAGTTTTAGGAGAAAATAATACTCTTGTAATAGACGGCAATGAGAATGTAGTTCATTTAGATACGCCTAGTGCAATGCAATCTGGATTAAAATTAAATATTGATACTGAGTTAGAGGCAGGTTTTTCTTATACATTTATTTTAGATTGGGATGTACAAAAATCTATTGTAGCTGCAGGTAGTTCAAATAAATATAATTTAAAGCCTGTGATAAAAGTAAATACTGAAGTCAATTCAGGAGCTATTTCAGGAAGTGTTATCCAAGTTGTTGATAATGATGAAATTGATCAACAAGATATTTCAGTATTACTTACCGATGGGGTGAATGAATGGACCACTATTACTAACGAAGAAGGTAAATTTTTATTCCAAGGTATTCCTAGTGGAAATGATATTTATAATTTAAAAATTGAAAGAGAAGGATTTGAAACCATCGAATTAAATAATATTAGTGTTGAAGTTGGAGTAATAACCGATTTAGGTGTTCTAGAGTTAAAAATTATAGAATAATTGATGAACAATTAACCTATAAAAAAAGCTTCCAAATTAGAAGCTTTTTTTATAGGTTGTCAAATTATATTTATTTAATCCGTTTTAAAATTCCA